>NZ_JBGCCL010000002.1:0-594488 GCF_041262505.1 Streptacidiphilus sp. MAP5-3 | reverse complement strand
CGCGTCATCGGGTTCCTGACGGCGAACACCGCCCCGCAGAAGACCAACGAGATCGCGCACGCCCTGTTCGGGACGGAAGCCACACCGTCCCACATGAACCAGGTACGGGCCGCAGCCGAAGCACTGGTGCAGCGCGGAACCGCGGAGAGGCAGCGCCAGGGAAACAGCGTGTTCTACCTGGCCGCCTCGAACAGCGCTCCCACCGACGGCGCAGCCGCTGCTGAGAAGGAGCCGGCCCAGGCCTATCTGTAGCAGCCTCTTGAGAGGTTCCGCTCCGCTGCGTTCGCAACCGCAGACGCGAACGGTGGCCGGAGATGGGACTCCCCCGTCTCTGGCCACCGCCTTACAGGAGAGAGACGCCGTCCCGACCCCGCAACTGCCGCAGATCAACACCGAGTCGATCGAGCTGGCCTCATACGGTCGAAGGATCCAGCTGACTCGCCAACGGCACCGCCGTCGCACAATCAAGTTCGGTAGCGTCGGGCTCCTGATTCGAACATCGAGCGGCGGGGCGGGGCGACCGTGGACTGGTACACCGACGGGTGGGTCAACAGGCGCAAGTGGTACGAGGACGAGGACATGTACGTCCGCCGGCAGCGGCGGGTCGCGGAGGGGCGGGCCGCCGACGCTGATGCGCGGGTGCAGGACCAGTTGCACCGGGTCACCGCGCAGAAGGAGGCGCTGGAGCGGCAGGTGGCCAGGCTGGGCGCGGCCTTCGATACCTTTGTCGAGCTGACCGAGGTGCGGGGTGCGCTCGCCGGGTACGCGCCCGCGGCGGCCGCGCGCGAGCGGGCGCGGGCGCTGCTGGGCGCTCTTGTGCAGGGGCAGCGCGCCGCGGCGCGGGCCGAGACGGTCCAGGGGTACTGGCTGCCCCAGGCGGTGAACGGGCTCGCCGCTCTGGTGCGTGGCGAGGGAGAGGCGGCCCGACCCGCGCTGGAGGAGGCAGCCGGGGCGGACCCCCAGCGCACCGGACTGTTCCTGGCGCTGGCCCTGCCGCTCGCCGGGGTGCCCGGGCTCGCGGTGCCGTGGTTGGCGCGGGCGCTCGGCCCGGCGGGCCAGGACGGCGGCCAACTGACTGTCGCGGTACGGGAGGTGTGGATGCTGGCCGGGGCCGGCGTGTACGGAGACACGGGCTGGGATGTCGTGGTGCGTTGGCTCGCCCCTACGCAGGACGCGGAGGCCGTGGAGCGACTGCACACCACGCTGCGCCCACGTCCGCGCGGCTCGGAGGCCGAGTACGACCCGGCGCGCACCTTCCAGGCCAAGGCAGCCGTGCGGGAGCTCGCTGAGCTCGGCCGACTCTTCCAAGCCGCCGCACCCACCGACCAGTCCCGCCCCGTGCCCTCGGCAGCCCTGCTGGACTCCCTGATCGGCGAAGGCGCCCCCGAGGAGGAGGCCTTGCTGCTGCGCGCCAGGCAACTTACCGCCGAGGTGCGCCGCTTGCGCTCCGGCGAGCAGACCGAGCCGGAACCGCACTGGGACGACCCGGCCGACGACGTGCTGACCCTGCTGCTGGCGGACCTCCGGGGCAGCTCGCCGCTGCGTACCATCGCCCAGCACGCGCTGTCCGGCGGCGTCGGCCCACTCGCCGACCGGCTGCTCGCCGAGGCCCGCCCCGCGCCCCCGGACCGGGTCGAGGCGAAGATCGACGGACAGCCGCTCACCCTGCTCGTCGATCAGCCGCTCGCCCCCCAACTCTCCCAGCTGGACGCCCTGGTGGACCAGCGCCACCAGCCCGAGCAGGGCAACTGGCTCACCGCCCGCAAGCTTGCCGCCGAGGCGGTGGAGGCAGCCGACGGGCGCAAGTCGGCCAACCACGAGAGGGCACAGCAGGCGATCGCGGCCTTCATCGCCGAGCGTGACAAGCTCCCGGGCCTGCGTCGGGAAGCCGAGCAGGAGCACGCCTCGCTCGCTGCCCGGGTGGCCGAGTTGAACAGGCGTTAGGCAGCGGACGTGGCCTCCTGCGGATCGATGGCCTGCTGACCGTCAGGGTGCTTGGAGACGAGGACTGCGTCGGCAGCGAAGTCGTTGCTGAGTTACCGCCGGACTGGCAGAAATCGTCATACCCGTGTCATTGCCGCCATCAATCCGGGCGACGACGATGGAGTCATGACCAGTCGGCGCATCGTCTTCGCTGTCTTCCCGGACTTCCAGATCCTCGACCTCACCGGCCCGCACGAGGTGTTCACCCAGGTCGGGCGGCACATCGAGGGCATGGCACTGGAGATCGTCGCCGCCGACCCCGGGCCCGTCGCCTCCAGCGGCGGGATCACGGTCACCCCGACGACGACGATCGAGCAGGCCACCGGGCCGATCGACACCCTCGTCGCCGTGGGCGGTCCGGGGGTCCTCCGGGCCTGCGAGGACGCCCGCCTGGTCGCCTGGTTCGGGCAGGCCGCCCAACGGGCCCGGCGTACGGCGTCGGTCTGCAGCGGAGCGTTCCTGCTCGCCGAGGCCGGCCTGCTGGACGGTCGCCGTGCGGTCACCCACTGGGGCCGCTGCGAGAGTCTCGCGCAGCGGTACCCGCAGGTCACGGTCGACCCGGATCCGATCTTCATCCGCGACGGCGACGTCTGGACCTCGGCCGGCGTCACCGCCGGCCTGGACCTGGCCCTCGCCATGGCCGAGGCCGACCACGGGTCGGAGCTCTCCCGCAGCATCGCCCGCCGACTCGTCATGTACGTCCAACGCCCCGGTGGACAGCGCCAGTTCAGTACGCAGCTCGCCGCGCAGCGTCCCTCCCGGGCAACGCTGCGCGACCTCCAGGACTGGATCGGGGATCACCTGGACGCCGACCTGACCGTGTCGGCCCTGGCCGCGCGTGCCGCGATGAGCGAGCGCAACTTCGCTCGGCTCTTCCAGGCCCAGACCGGCAGGACCCCGGCCGCCTACGTGGAGAGCGCGCGCATCGAAGCGTCCCGCCGGCTCCTGGAGACCACCGGCGCCACCGTCGAGGCCATCGCCCGCACCTGCGGCTTCGGCACCGTCGAGACCCTGCACCGCAGCTTCAAACGAGCCATCCGGTCCACCCCGGCCGAATACCGGCAGCGATTCTCATCCTCCCACTCCACCGGCACCAACTGACCAGAAGGACACATCGTGCGCATCGTCATCCCGCTGTTCGACGGCTTCACTGCCCTGGACGCCATCGGTCCCTATGAAGTCCTGCGCATGCTGCCGCAGGCCGAGGTGGTGTTCGCGGCATCCGCGGCCGGACCGGTCGTGGACGGTGCCGGGCTGCTCACTCTCACTGCGGGCGCCTCCTTCGACGATGTCGACTCCGCCGACATCCTGCTCGCGCCAGGCGGCCCCGGGGCGCGACGCAGCGTCACCGACGAAGCCCTGCTCGCCTGGATCCGCCGCATCGACGCGACCACCGGCTGGACTACCTCGGTGTGCACCGGCTCGCTGCTGCTCGGCGCTGCCGGCCTGCTCAAGGGTCTGGCGGCCACCACCCACTGGAGTGCCGTCGAACTACTGGAGTCCTACGGCGCCTCCTACACCCCCGAGCGCGTCGTGGTGCAGGGCACGACGGTCACCGCAGCCGGAGTCTCCTCCGGCATCGACATGGCACTCACGCTGACCGAGCTGATCGCCGGACGCATCGCCGCCGAGGCCTTCCAACTGGCCATCGAGTACGACCCGCAGCCGCCCTTCGACTCCGGTTCGTGGGCCAAGGCCCCGCAGGCGGCCAAGGACTACCTGGCGGGCCGCCGGTAACAGACCGCTTCCCGCTGCTGCGGGGCCCGTGCCCGTGCTCTGCGTCCCGTTCCGGGGTGTGTTGCGGGTGGCCGGGCGGTGGCGGGGTCAGTGGTCACGGGTTCCGATCCGCCAGGTGCCCAAGGCGACCAGGAGGCAGCGTCACCGGCATCGTCGGCGCCGTCGGAGGTCTCGGCGGCTTCGTCCCGCCGCTGGTCATGGGGTCCATCTACAGCGCCAAGGGCTCCTACTCGATCGGCTTCATGCTCCTGTCCGACCTGGCCCTGGCCGGAGCCGTCTACGCCATCGGCCGGATGCGGAACATCCGCCCCGCCGACACCCCGACCCCCGCCGCGGCAGACACCCCACCACCCGCCACCGCAGAGACCCGCTGAAAGGCGCCGAGAAGCCGGAGACGACAGGTGTGTCACTACTGCGGGTGCCGCGAACTCCCGCTCACCAAGGAGTTCATCGCCGAACACGAGCGGATCACGAACGCGGCGGGTCAGCTCCAGCGTTGCCTGGAGCGCCAGTCCGCAGATGAGTGCTCACGGCCCCACTGCGCACCCCGTGAGCCCGGGTCTGCGGGTGCTGCAACGTGGGGGAAGTGCACGGGGCCAGGGGGCCTGGCCCCGTCGGTGAGGGTGATGATCTGTGCGGGGACGGGGTTGTCGTTGTCGGTCAGGCCGGTGGGCAGGTTGTTGAGGGTGGGTTCGGTGTTACGGCCACCCCGTACGGGCTGCGGCCGACGCTGGTGGTGGCGGTGACCGTGTTGGTGCGGGTGTCGATCACGGACACCGAGTCCATGCTGCGGCTGGTGACGTAGGCGTGGGTGCCGTCCGGCGCTACCGCGATTCCGTACGGCCGGTAGCCCACGTCAATGGTGGCGGTGACCGTGTTGGTACGGGTGTCGATCACGTACACCAAGCCTGCACGCGCGGGACTGGTGACGTAGGCATGCAGGCCGTCCGGCGCCACCGCCACCCCGACGGGGCTGAGGCCGACGCCGACGGTGGCGGTGACCGTGTTCGTGCGGGTGTCGATCACCGAAACCGAGTTCGAGAACTCGTTGGTGACGTAGAGGTGGGCATCGTCCGGCGCCACGGCCACCGCGATCGGGCGGTCTCCGACGCCGATGGTGGCGGTGACCGTGTTGGTACGGGTGTCGATCACCGACACCGAGCCCTGCCGGCCCGTGAAATTGGTGACGTACACGTGGGCGCCGTCCGGCGCCACGGCCACCCCGGCCGAGGGCCCGTCGGGGACGTCGATGTTGGCGGTGACCGTGTTGGTGCGGGTATCGATCACCGACACCGAGGTCGAGAGCTGATTGGTGACGTAGGCGTGGGCACCGTCCGGAGCAAAGGCCACCCAGCCCGGGGCGCTGCGGACGCCGATGGCGGCGGTGACCGAGTTCGTGCGGGTGTCGATCACCGACACCTCGCGCGAGCCCTGGTCGACGACGTAGGCGTGGGCACCGTCAGGCGCCACCGCCACCCCCACCGGGGTGCGGCCGACGCCGATGGTGGCGGTGACCGTGTTCGTGCGGGTATCGATCACCGACACCGAGTTCGAGTCACTGTTGGTGACGTAGGCGAACTGGCCAGAGGGATTCGTCGCCCGCGCGTGCACACCCTGGTTCCAGACCATCGCGGCTGCGCTGTCCTGGGCCGCGCGGGAATGACCCGCAGCGGCCGCCTGACCGGTCGACGAAAGGCCGAGCGTCCCCGCCGCTGCCAGGACCACGCACTGGACGGCCCGCGCCACCGACCCACCCTGCCCCCGCACCGGAACAAGCTCCTTCAGAGTCGGCGCCCCTGCCCGCCGGCGATGTCTGAGCACCACAACCTCCAAAAGCGGATGAAAAACGAACCACGAGGTCGCGCCGCGCCCCGGCCCGGCGCCGGCCCAGCCCGGCGAAACCCGACAGCACCAAACCGGCCCAGAGAGCAGCGTAGGAATCCGTAGCGGATGAAAGGGGACACCCGCCGCCCGCCCCCCACATCACCACCCGTTCGAGCCCCCGGCCGGCCACCAGACGGACGCAGTGCGATGAAGCGCGCCAGATCCATTGACCGGTGGAACCTGCCGCGCGCCCCTGATGCCCCTGAACAGAGCAGGTTTCGCCCAGGTGAGAGGTGCAACGCGGCCTCTGTAGCGCATCCGGAAAGGACTTGACGTTGCATCATCTCCCCGGAATGCCGCCCCGGGTGCGAGGGGACGGGATCGCGCGGAAGCGGAGGTCGGCTGCGGTCCGGCCCCCCGCGCCTCATCCGTCGTTCTCGGCATGAGGCGTCGTCAAAAGGAGCTCAGGACCTGCGGGCCTGTACCGACCACACGTCGCGCAGGTAGAGCACCACCGCGCAGACGACGATCCAGACGCTCAGGACGGTGATGCCGAGTGCGAGCCCGTCGTGACCGAAGTACGCGAGCCCCTGGATGGTCCGGACTCCGACACCGACCGGCAGGATCGCGTGCAACGGGTACAGCCAGCCCGGCAGGTAGTCGGCCGGCAGGATGCCGCCGCTGCTGGCGTTGCCGAGGATCAGCAGCACGACGGAGCTCAGACTCACTCCGGCCGGGCCGAGCAGGCGGATCAGCGCCATGGTGGCGCCGCCTGCGGCAATCGCCATCAGCGCGACCACGCCGGCGATACCGGCGAACGGACCGGGCAGCGCGTGGAAGGCACGCCCCGCGACCAGGGCGACCATCACTCCGCCGAGAGCCCCGAAGATCAGCAGACTGAGCATCCGCCAGCGGTACTCCAGGCGCGGCGCCAGCTGATACGTCGTCGTGCCGAACATGAAGCCGGCCAGGATCACGCCGAAGGCCGCGTAGAACACGGACAGGCCGCGGGTGTCGCCGGAGGAGGAGGACAGGACGTCCCGGGCGGTCAGCTGCTGCCCGCCCGCCTTGGCCACCGCCCCGAAGGCGCCGGTCACTGTGGCGGTCACGCCCGTGCCGTTGGCGCCCGCGTACAGCAGCTCCGGGGTGGCGCCGGTGGTTATGTAGGCGGCGTACACGGCGCGGTGGGCGAGCGCGGCGCGGGCGTCCGCCGGGTCCGGATAGCCCTGGACGTCGAAGCCACCGGGTTGCGCCGCGTCCAGTGCGGACTCGACTTGGCCTTGAGTCTGGGAGGAGCCGACGACGGCCACCGGCAAGCGGTGCGGCTGGGGTGCGTGGAAGGCGGCGAGGTAGACGCCGACGAAGATCGAGCCGATGACCAGCACGATCAGCGCCGGAAGCAGGACCCCTTTCGCGCCGGTGGCGCGGGGTTCCCGCGGGGCGGCATCGATGGCGTGGGCGCGGTGCCGGCGCGGTGCGCCCTCGGCGTGCTCCGGTTGCCCGGCGTACTCGGGGTACTCGGCGTACGCGGGGTACTGCGCGTGCTCGGAACGCAGGGCCGACTCGGCGGGCGAGACAGGGGACACGGCAGGCAGCCCTCTCCAGATAATGTAAGGTTCCTGATAATGTAGCAAACATATTATCAGGTGCCTTACATTCCCGAGAGTGGAGTCTCGCCGGTGATCTACGACCCGTCCACCCGCACCGGGTACCTGGCCTGGCAGTTCGGTCAGGCCACTGCCCAGCGGCTGGAACGCGCGCTGCGACCGCTCGACCTCAATCTGGCCCAGCTGCGGTCCCTGGTACAGGTGGCCCTGACCCCTGGCATCTCCAGCGCCGAGATCGCCCGCCGGTCCGGGCTCACCGCCCAGTCCATGGGCGCGGCGGTGAACGCCCTCATCTCCCGTGGACTGATCGAACGCGGCCCGCATCCGACCAACCGCCGCGTCCTCGAACTCCGGATCACCGACACCGGCCGCACGCTCGCCGCCCGCGCCCAGCAGGTGGTCGACGACGTCCAGCGGGAGATGTTCGCGGTCCTCTCGGCCGAGGAACAGGTCACCGTGCACACGCTGCTGCAACGCCTGGTCGAGCACTCCTTCCCCGAGTCGCTGCACCTCTCCGACCCTCACGATGGCGGGTGACCGCCAGCCCGACCGCGCCACGCGTCGGGGTCGGAGTAGTGGATGTAGACGCCGCTGGTGTCGGCGTTCCAGGAAGCGCGCCTCCTGCCCGGAGCCCAAGGGAACCCGCGTCGGATCTTGCTGACCCGTGCCCGGCCGCTACGGCACGACCGGAGGGATGACGGTGACGGGCGGGGCGCCGAGGGCTCTGTTGCTGACCACGACCGCCTCGTTCTCGGCGCTTGCAGCCGCGTTGGCCAACACCACGTCGTCAGGCTTTTCGTTGGCCCGTCGGGCCGAAAGCTCGGCTTTGAACGCTGTGGGGTACACGGGGTTGGCGAAAATGCTGTCAAATCCGAAGAGCACCGCCATGAAAGCGGCGTGGGCGGCAAGGAAAGCCGCGTCGTCAGCAACCTGCACACTGATGGTCCCATCGGCGCGTGCGGCCTGGAATGCTGCGTCTTTGACGTAGGCGTTGACCCTGTGCGTGGTGCGGCTTCTTGGGACGGCCGCCGCGCGTGCGGCGGCGCTGTGGGCGCGGGCTCTGGCCTGGGCGAGCAGGGCGCCGTAGATGTCGTTCGCCCCAATGGGGCAAGTCGCCGTGGTCTGGGCGGTGGGGGTGGCGGCTGTGGCCGGCACGGCAAGGGTGCCGCAGGCGAGGGTGAGCGTCAGGGCGGTGGCGCCGATGCTGGTACGGGCAGTGGGCACAGGCTCTCCAGGGTGCGATGGGTCTCTTGCCGGTCTCTTGCCCCCGTCGACGCGGGGTGCCGCTCGCACACGTACCCGAGGCGTGCGTCCGCGTCCCGCACACCACCCGGACGGCCCGGCCGTTCCGCGGCCCCACAGGGCCCGCACGCCGAGAACGTCGTCCACGGCAGGCTGCGCTCGATCTGGTCATCGATTCGGGAGATGAGGCCTCTGGAAGGCGGCTTCAAGGTCATTCCGGCGGTCGCCGCCCCGCCTGTGCGGGGACGGCGATGTCTGAGCGTCAGAGATCGGGCAGTCCAGCGCGCGCCCACGGCGCTGAGTTGGGCCAGCAGCTTGAACAGGTGCGCGACGAGCTGGAGAAACTCGCCGTCACCGAACGGGTCGTGCGTCGGCCCCCCGCTCCGTACCGCCGGCGGCGCCGGCCACACTGCCGGCATTCGCCACCCGCTCGGCGAAGAGACCTTTACCGGCTGGGGCCGAGCACGTCCCCCGTTGAACAGGCGGGCCGCGCCCGGTAGTTCGGTGCGCGGCCCGCTCTGGGTTCTTCGTCAGTCCCCGAGGTCGCTCAAGAACTGGTCGGTGTATTCCAGCGGTGTCGTGCTGGATACAGAGTTGCAGGTGGGAGACGCGTACGTGTCGGAGCAGGGCGTGTCCCGGTCCAGCGACCAGTAGTGCAGCCCGGCCAGGCCGTTGCTGACCGCGTACGACGTCAGCGTGCCCACGTCCGCGGTGGTGAAGTTCTCACTGGTGGCGTCGTTCATGCCGATCATCGGCGTGACGGCGATCTTGCTCGCCGGGATTCCATAGGTGTGCTCGAGGTTCTGCACCGCCTGGATCGCCGACTGCGCCATCTCGCAACTGCCGGAGGAAACGACGCACACGCTGCTGGACGCGTTGCCGTAGTCCATGGTCATCAGGTTGATGACGTACTTGTTCAGGCTGGAGCCGAGCACCGCCTGGACGACCTCGTTGCCGAGGGAGTTCACTCCGCCGTAGCTGCCGTCGGACGCGCCCAGCGTGGCGAGCGTGAACGAGAACTGCAGGTTCGGGTACTGCGCCTGTGCTCCCGCCGCTGCGGCGACCAGGTTCTGAATGTCCGACTGGCTCTGGCCGCCTTCGATGTCGAAGTCGATGCCGACCAGATTCGGGCTGGCGTAGCGGGCGATGAAGGACTCCATGCCGGCCGTCGAGTCGCAGGTGAAGGTTCCAGCCGCACCGCCGGTCGACACGACGTAATTCAGGTTGGCGGCCTGGAGTTGGGGCACGTTCTCGGCTGCCCAGTTGGCACCGGAGACACCTCCCCAGGTCTCGCTGCCGCAGGAGCCGGTGGCGAACGCGAGCGTGAGCGCGGGCAGCTTCGGGATGTACTGCGACACCAGGCTCCCGGAACCCACCACCGGCAGGGCGGACCCGGTCACGGCCGACTGCATCTGGTAGGTGTTCCAGTTCATGTTGATGGTGACGTCTTTGTACGGGCTGAAGAGCAGGCCGTTCACCGAACCCGTTCCGGATCCGGTCCCTCCTCCGCCTCCCCCTCCCCCTGACGATCCGCCGGTACACGCACCGTTGGACGTCCACGGTTGTCCGGATCCGCTTCCGCCGTTGCTGGTCGCCGGGTCGTTGCCCTGGGTCCAGTAGTTGGCGGTGTAGTTGATCCCGTTCTCGCTGGCCTGCTGTCCGGCGGTGTAGACGGTGGCCGAACTCCACGCCGTGGCGCACGTGGTGGCCGCCTGTGCGGCGGGCGCCGAGGCCACCGCGAGGACCGACCCGCCGACTGCCAGCCCGAACGCCGAGCCGACTGTGAGTGCTGTGCGAAGAATCCGTCTTCCGACCCGCATGAACCCTCCAAAGGGGAGAGACGCTGTGGCGATTGCGCACCTCGCTCAGCCGGTGGACCGGCAAGGTGACCACTTTCTACGTGCGGGGAACTTATTGGTCAAGACCATTCGCACAGACTGGTACAGACCAATTGCCGTGTGCGCCGGACCGGACGAGCATCCTGCTTCCCTGGACTGCCGGGCCTTGGGGAAGTGTTCAGAGGTGCGGCCCAGGCCCGCAGGCGTTCGTCCGCGTTCCGGGCCGGGGCGGAGCAGGCCGCCCACAGGCAGTCCTGAACGGCAGCTCCGGGTGCACGGCTTGGCCAGCAGCCGGGTGTCGAGCAGGGCGGTGGAGGCCAGGCAGGGGCAGTGGTCGCGGCTCAGCGAGGCCGCGGCCGCGAGGGCTATCGCCGCTGACGGCTGCAGTGCCTGCGCCGTGAGCCCCACCAGGCGCCTCCCAGCGGGGCGCCGGCCGAGGTGCCGTCGGCCTGCCGGGGCGGACGGTTGCCGAGCCCCAGGCGCAGCGTCGCCGCAGAGAGCAGGGCGCAGCCGCAGACAAACCAAAGGGCCGCGTTCGGACCGAGCGGGGTGTTGTCGAGCCGCATCGTCCCGTCGCCGAGGTCAACCGCCCACAGGCTCTCGACGCTCACCGGCGGGCAGCCGTCCTCGTCCACGTCCATCCGGAAGTGGACCTTCACACGGTCCGCGCTGATGTCCGTCACTGCGTCATCATCCACGCCACCACGAACCTGCGGTCAGGAACGACTCACAGCCGGTCAAACCAGTCGCTGAGGAGAACGAAGTCCGTGTCGGCCAGGCCGCGGCGGGGGTCGACGCGGTGGAGCAGCGCTCGTTCACCGTGGTGGGCGGACACCCAGGCCCGATCCCTCGCGGTGATCTCATCGTCGGCCCAGGCGAATGCCCTCCCGGCGGCCCAATCGACGAGTGCGCGGGTCTTCCAGTGCAGTCCGGCCCGCTCATCTCGTTGATCGTTCTCGGACGGCTCCGGCCAGATCACCACGGGCAGTTCCGGCAGCCCGAGGCGCGGCGCGATGCACTCGTTCACATCGGACATCCAGGTCGTTGCCCAGACCAGCTCGCACGGAAGCGCCGACAACCTGGGACCGAGCCCGGGGTTGATCCTTGCCAGAAGCGGGTTCGAGGCGCTGCCCGAAGGCTCATTGTTGGTTGGGTAAGTCGGATGTCCGACTGCCCCAAACGGGATGAGCGGTCCATCAACGTCAAGGAAGAGCAGCGGGCGTTCCACGGAACCTGTCACCGCCGAACGATAGCGGCGCCTCGTGACACACGCCGGAGTGCTTGCCACAAAGCGTTGCAGGAGTGGCCGCCAAGAGCGGCCTCAGAGGCCCACTCCGACCTGCCGGACCCTGGCGGGGCCTGCCAGAAGCCTCGGCGCACCTCCCCGAATCCGCCCTACGGACGATCGTGGATCAAGTCCGGTGGGGCCCCAGGGTCATGAGGGCCGAAGGAGTGGGTGGCCGGGCCCGGCGGCGAAGTGTCGCCGGGCCCGGGGTGTGATCGTCAGGGCAGGGTCCAGTTCTGGTTGGTGCCGCCGTTGCAGTCCCAGATATCCAGTTGGGTGCCGTTGGTGGTGGTGAAGCCGGGGTCGTCCAGGCAGCGGCCGGACTGGGTGCCGATCAGGCTGCCGTTGCCCTGTGACGTCCATTGCTGGTTGGAGCCGCCGTTGCAGGTCCACAGTTCGACGAGGGTTCCGTTGGCAGTTCCCTGCCCGGTTGCGTCAAGGCATTTGCCGCCGAAGGTGAGGGTGTTGCCGGTCCAGGTCCACTGCTGTGCCGCGGTGCCGTTGCAATCCCAGAGCACCACCTGGGTGCCGTCGGCCGTGGAGGCCTGGTTGTCGTCGAGGCACTTGCCGGTGATGCCCGAGGTGACCGGTCCGGTGTGGGTGGTGGGCGTGCCCGGGCTCAGCCGGAAGTTGTCGAACTGGTCGGTCTGGTAGCCGGTGACGCCGAGACCGGCCCGGCCGTAGGCGTAGCTGCTGTCGGTGGCGCTGCCCAGGGTCGTGCCGTCGACGCTGGCGGTGAGAGTCGAACCCTGCAGGGTCAGGGCGACGGTGTGCCATCGGTCCGTGCCCAGCGCGGTGGTGGTGCCGGCGGCGAGGGTGGTGAAGTTCCAGCTGGTGTCGCTCTTGTCGATGGACCAGGCGCCGGTGTCACTGACGCGCAGGTGGTAGGCGTTCAGGCCGTTGTTGTTGCGGCCCTGCTGGTTGATGCGGCCGAGCAGTTCGATGCTGCTGGACTGTTCGAACATCACGTCGCTGGTGACGGTGTAGTTGCTCCAGCTTCCGTCCCCCATGAACGTGTAGGGAGCGTCGTAGGGTTCGTTGGTCCACCGGATCGGGGTAGTCGCTGCCATCTGGCGCAGGCAGGTACCGCTGCGGCCGCCGCCGCAGGGCACGGTCGCGAACGCGCCGTTCATGTCGGTGAAGTACTTCGGGGAGGTGCTGGCTGCGGGAGTCTCGAAGTCGTCCGCGTAGGGAAGTGCCAGCGGGGCCGCGGCCGGCGGGGTGGCGGCGCCCTTGCCCTGGCCGGTGGTCGTGGTCACGGTGTAGACGTAGCCGGGCTGCAGCGTGAGCGAGTACTTGCCTGAGACCGGGGTGATGTCCTGCTGGTGGACGAACCAGGTGGACGGGTCGGTGGAGTTGACGTCGGTCGCCCAGACGTGGACCTGGCCGGTGGACAAGGATCCGCTCACGGTGAAGTCCGCGGTCTGGGCGGAGGTGGCGTCCATGGTTTCCACGACGGTGCTGTAGTCGGAGTTGTTCGGCGACTTGAGCGTGACGTAGCTGCCGTTGTTGCGGTTGCCGCCGAGGTAGCCGCTGGCGGAGTCGAGGTACTGCCAGCCGGGCCGGGCGAACTGCGTGGTGTGCGCGGTCACCCAGGTGGTCTCGCCGATCGTGTAGTTGCCGCTCCAGGGCTGGTTCGCGATGTCCATGCCGTCGGTGGAGAAGTACAGGTTGGGATAGAGCGCGGCGATGACCGGCCAGTTGATGTAGGCGGTCATCTTCCCGTCGATGTAGTCGCGGTTGATGGCGCGGGCCACGGCCCCTGCTCCGGAGTCGGCGTCCTCGGAGCCGTTCTCGCTCGCCCACAGCGGCTGGCCGAGTGCCTGGGCGTTGGCGGTGCTCGGGCAGGAGGTGTAGCTGCCCAAGTAGCCGCAGGGGTAGTGGACGCCGACGATGTCCACGGCGCTCCTGAAGGCGGAGTCGGTGGTCATGCTGTCGGCCACGGACCAGTCCGAGTCGGCGGCCACGACCTTGACGGACCCGTAACCGGCAGTGACCAGGGCGGTCTTGAGGTTCTCGTACCAGGTGGCGTTGTAGCCACGCTCGTTCCAGCCGCCCAGGTAGTCCATGGTCAGTCCGTGGGATTTGGCGCAACCGAGCCATGACAGCAGGTAGTTGATGGTGTCGCTGGACCAGAAGTTGCCCGAGCCGCCGTCGATCCAGCCCGGTGCACCCCAGGCGAGTCCGTAGAGCTTGATGGCGGGGTTGCGCTGCTTGGCCTGCTCCATGAGCCACCACTCGTAGCCCTGGTTGCAGTCGACCGTGCCCTTGGTGTGCTCGATGCTGGGTTCGGCTCCGTCGGTGGAGTTGGTGTCCCCTCCGATCTCCGTCTTGAGGATCTGCAGGGAGGCACCGTAGCCGGGCTTGAACAGGTAGTCGAGCAGTTGGCTGCGCTGGGGTTCGGGATAGTCGATCAGCAGCCGGGAGTTGCCTCCGCCGCCGCTGATCGCGCCGACGCCGTCGAAGCTACGGCCGCTGTCGGCGCCGTTGATCGTGATGCTGGTCGCAATCGCGGCGGTCGCCGCGGACAGGTTGGTCGCCGCAGATACGGCGGACGCCGCGGACCCGGCGGTCGCCGCGGACACAGCGGACACAGCGGACGCGGGCGTCATCGCGAGGAGCAGAACGAGCAGGCCCAGTAAGGATGCGCGCCGACCTGATCGTCGACGCGGTGATCTCAAGACGCTCACAAGGACTCCCAGGGGACGGTGAGAGATGAGGAACAGGGTCCGGCGCGTCGGACAACCCTCGCCAGCCCTGTTGAGAATTGATCGACTCCACGGCTCAACTACGCAGAATCAATCAGTTCTGAACATAAGGGCACTGTCTGCACGCCGTCAATGGGTGTGCACGGCGACGTCGAACGCTGTGGTCGTGGCACCTGACTGTGCGTCAGACCCTGGGCCAAGGCGGTAGTTCCCCGGTGTGGGCATGCAGACCCGGATGGGCTCACCGCCGCTCTCCACGGCGCAGCCCGTATCCGGCGTGATCGCCGATCCGTCTTCACGGTCGAACCACAGGGGCCCTGCCGTGCTCGGGCACACGACTGCGACCACGGTGTCGGGCTGGGATGTCGTGATCCTGGCTTCGGTCAGGGCGCCGCGCTCCCAGTGGAGGTCGACGGTGACGCCCCCTCGCGCGCGCAGGCCCCGGACGGAGCCGCTGGGCCAGTGCGGGCGAGCAGGGAATATGCACTATCAGGTGCACCCGGAAACCTCTTGGAGGCAACCAGTGACGACCGCCCTGGCACCGCTCACCGGCCGCGCCCTGATCGACGCGCCCCTCTTCGACAAGCTCACCCAGCGCATCACCAAGGACCACCCGAGCTCGACCAGGCGACGGCCGAGCGGATCCTCGATCAGGCGATCGCGTTCCTCGCGACCGCTGCGGTCGCCACCCAGCCGATCGGCCCCAGCGCCCTGGTCGACATTGGCTGGCACACGTTCCTGCTCCACACCCGCGACTACACCGCGTTCTGCGACCGCGTCGCGGGCCGGTTCATCCACCACGAGCCCGACACTGGTGACGGCCCCGGCGTCCCGCTCTCAGCCGCGATCAACGCCCTGCGCGCCAACGGCTTCACCATCGACAGCGAGCTCTGGGGCCCGCTCGGTGACGACCTGACCATGAACGCCGACTGTGACTCCCGCTGCCATCAGTGCCACGCCGGGTGCTCCGACAGCCCCTCCCACTGACCAACACCGCCCCGCAACCTGCGCCCGGTCCCTACCGTTGAAGGGATCGGGCGCAGCCCGTCGGGAAGGAGCCACGATGGAGTCGGCCACGATCGAGCAAGCCTGGGAGCGCTACGCCACCAGCGGGCGCACCCCACGCCGCGACGTGAACGCCGCCGGACAGGCCACCTGGTTCAACTGGACCTCCCACCAGGACTACGGCCCCGACGAGACGATCCTCGGCCCGCTCACGGATCGCAGCGTGCTTGAGCTCGGCTCTGGGACCGGCTGCAACCTCGCCCACCTCACGACCCGAGGCGCCCACTGCACCGGCATGGACGTCTCCCCCACCCAGAACGCCAAGGCCCGCGAACGCTGGGGCCACATGCCCGGCCTCGCGTTCATCACCGGCGAGGCCCTGGAGTTCCTCACCGCCACCGACGAGACCTTCGACGTCGTGTACTCGGTGTTCGGCGCGCACTGGTTCACCAACCCCGACATGCTCCTCCCGCTCGTCCGAAAGCGCCTCAGCGCAGGTGGTGTGTACGCGTTCTCGAACACCGCAGCCGAGGACGTGCCTCCGCTCGGGCCCAAGGCGGCGGTCACGCGGTTCGACTTCACCCGAGCGACCTGGGAGTTCACGCTTCGCAGCCACGGTCTCCACAACGTCCACGTCGAGGTCCTCCCTCCGCCGGCCGACGGCGGACAGCGGACCGTTCTCGCCGTCGGCCGAACCTGAGGAGCGCCGTGGACGAGTACCTTGCCGAGGAGCACGTCCTCGAGGATGACGTAGACGTCGTGGTCGGAGTGACGGGTGGCCATGCCCTCGTGGGCCCGGCCCGTGGAGCCCTGGAGGACGAGCCCGACGGCGGCCGGGTCGGCCGTCGCCTCGGCGGCGAACGCCGCGAAATCCAGCGTCACGCCAGGTTCTTGCGCATCAGCGTGCACATCGTCTCGTACCGCTGGAGTGAGCCGTCCTCGGCCTCCACGTCCCAGGAATCGAGCTCGCGACCGAAGGCCCGGTAGCCCAGGCGTTCGTAGAGGGCGCGGGCGCGCGGGTTGCTCTCCTCGACTCCGAGTTCGGCGCGGGTCAGGCCCCGGGCGCCGATCCGCTGCTCGGCGGAACGGATCAGCAGCGTGCCGATCCCGCAGGACTGGAGGGCCGGGTGGACGCCGAGTTGCCAGAGCGTGCCGGCGCCGGGCTTGACCGTGTAGTCGATGCCGCCGACCGCCACAGGGAGCCCGACCGGCGTGCACACCGCCAGGTAGTCGATCTCGCCCGCCTCGGCGCGGCGGATCTGGTGGACGAGCTCGCGCACGTGCTTGGAGGAACCGGCCCAGCCGCAGGACGGCAGGTCCGCGTCGGCGAGGCCGCGCACCGACAGGTGCAGCCTGATCTCGGTCATCGCCGCATCCCTTCGACTCCGACAGCGGCCGTCTCCCATTTCAGCAAGCCGGCCCCCGCGCCGTCCAAGAGATTTCGGACCGGCCCCGACGTCAGCCGGAAGGGCTTACGCTCGCGGCCGGGGCCGGGCATCCGCGGAGTTCGGGCGTCCGGGGGCAGCAGCGTCACGCGGGCGTCCTCGGGCGTCGGTCCCGCCCTCGCCGCGTATCCGGCGGGGGCCCGGTTCACTGTTCGGTCCGGGGCCCGTGGACCAGGTCGACGGCGGATGGCCGTACGCTGACCCTTTCCATGCTCATCCGTGGCGTGGACATCGAGGCCGAGGAGAGTAGAGCGTGGCACAGGGACGGACAGGCATCAGGGGCGCGCGCATCGGGTCGGGGCCGCTCGGGGAGCCGGAGCGCGGAGACCTCGCCCCCCGCACGACGGCGTCGTTCTGGTGCAGCAACGGCCACCACAGCAGGCCCAGCTTCGCGATCGAGGCAGTGGTCCCGGATGTCTGGGACTGCCCCAAGTGCGGTCTGCCCGCCGGCCAGGACCCCGACAACACCCCCACCGCGGAGAGCAACGCCCCGTACATGACGCACATGGGCTACGTCCGCCAGCGCCGTAGCCAGGAGGAAGGCGAGATCCTCCTCAACGAGGCACTGGCCAAGCTCCGCGGAACCATCTGACAGCACCGGGTCACGGCAGACCCGACACGGCCCCGCCGTCTCCCGGGATCAATGGTCGCTGCCGCTCGTGACCAGCGCTACCAAGGGGCCGGGGCGGCGCGCGACACCTTCGGTGCGCCGCCCCGGGGAGTCGCCCAGGGGAGGGTGGGCTCCGCCGGGTCAACGAGCGCCCGGCCATGGCGGACACGGGCAGCTTCGGGAGGACTGGGCTGTCGTCCGGACGGCCGGTAGCGCGGCCATCAACGAGCGGAATCGCCTACTCGGCCGGGTCGTTGGCGTCGGCGGCCGGGACTCGGCACAAACCCGGGGGTCCAGAACGGTCGCGCAGCTGCTCGGCCCACCGGGTGTTTCCGGCATGCGCCGGGACCGGTGCGGGCCGAGGATGAGTGGTGTCCACCGCAGCGCACCAGGGAGGCCCGATGGCTGGCGAGCAGAACACTGACATCCTCGGCTCGATCGACCGACTGATCGACACCGAGAAGCAGCTCCGCGCCCGGATTGCCGACGGCAGCGCGGACAGCGACGCCGCCCGAAAGGAGTTGGCTGCGCTGGAGGTGCAGCTGGACCAGTGCTGGGACCTGCTGCGCCAGCGCCGGGCCCGGGTGGAGTTCGGCGAGGACCCGGGCGACGCACGGGTTCGCCCGGCCGCCGAGGTGGAGGGATACGAGTCCTGACGGCCGACCGGGTCTGCCGCCGGCAGTCCCACTGTTGCGGCCGGGCCTCGCAGAGTTGAGCGATCTCCGCGACGAGTCGGGACAGCGGTGGTGGTCCAGTCCAAGCCGTCGGCGGAGGGGCGCATTCCCACGCGAACAGGCCCAGGCCGCTGTACCAGAGCCGCGTGGGGCCGCCGGCGGTCGTTACAGACAGCCGGTACCCGTACCTGTACCGGCGCAGCGACGTGAAGCGGGAAGCCGCTGAGTCCGTCGGACGACCGTGGCAGGAATCCCCGCCCCGTTAGGGCAGGGAGCTGGAAGTCAAGGCGTGTAGCTGCTCTGCTTCAGCGTGACGGCCGGGATGCTGCCGGAGTTCAGCGCCGCCGCGAGATCCTGGGCGTCCTGCCGGGTGAACGAGCCGGAGATCTGCGCCTGGCCGCCGGTGATCGCCACGGAGATGGACGGCGCCGAGACGACGGCGCCGTCCAGTTCGACGGCGAGCTCGTTCTGTGGGGTGGTCTTGGTGGCCAACTCACTGGTCACCTGGGTGAAGGCCGTGGCGCCCTGGCTGTCCATGCTGAGGTTCACCATCCAGCCGCCCGTCTGGGGCGAGGAGGCGGCGCTCGCTCGGCTGATCAAGGCCCCGGTCACTGCCGCCGGGCCCAGCGCGAAGGCCGAGGACGCGAGGGTACCGCCGGTGCCGCCGGTGCCGCCGGTGCCGGCAGTACCGCCAGAACCCCCGGTGCCGCAGACGGCGGCGTCGGCCGCCGGGCCGGCCTCCATGTGGCTCGCGGAGGTGGGCGAAGCCGCCGGGCAGGACAGTGCGGCGTAGGCGGACGCGATGTCGGCGGGCGCCGCGCCCTGCTGCGCCGCCTGGCCGGCCCCGACCGTGCGGACTGCCAGGACCGGCCTCAGGTAGAGCGTCCCGCTCCGCCCCAGCGCAGCGAGGCGCCCGCGCTGGTCGCCGCGCATCGTTACGGACACGCCGTCCGCCACCACCTGCGCGTGCACCTCGGCCATGCCGAGCGCGACCGCCCGCTTCTGCAGCATCTGCGCCAACTGCTGCTCCTGCGTGGGGCTCAGCGGCTCCTGTGGCGCGAAGACCGCCACGGTGTGCGGGTCGTCGGCCGGCGTGGACGTGGACGTCGACGAGAGCAGCGAGCAACCGCTCAGCGCGGCGAGCAACAGGCAGGCGGCCAAGGGGCGGTAGGTCTTCACGCTTCGCACGCTAGCTGGCCCGCACTGCGGTCCGTCCGACGATCGCCAAATCGGCCAAATCGTGACGCGCGCATGAGAGTCCCAGCTTTCTCAGCACTCGCCCGCAGTCGCGGCAGCTCAGCATCTGGGTGGCGGCTCCCACCGGAGGGGGTGAAGGCGCGACTCCCGGTTTCGCGCGGGGGCCTTTGCGCCAAATCCGGTCGGTTAACGGCCAAGTGCTGTCCGAATATGACCGGGGCAGCACAGCCCTGGTGCAGGTTTGTGCAACAACTCGTTCCGCATGGCTCAGTTCAGGGGTGGTTTTCGTGGACAACGGGTTCACTCGTGGTTCTGGTGCCTTGGAGACTCTGGAGGACTTCGGCGGTGCGACCCTCGAGTTCGACGCCGCGCAGGTGCCCCTCTACTACGCGTCCAAGACGCAGGCCATCATCCACAAGTACGGTCCGGGTCCACGGATCCACTTCCACGTGGGCCTCTTCGAGAGAGGCGAGACACCGAACACCTCCGTGGCGCAGGATGTGATCCGAAGACGCCTGGTGCGATCACAGGAGGCCATGGTCGAGCGGGCGGCCTGGCTGTGGGACGTGGCGGACCGAACCCCCGAGACGATCCTGGACGTCGGCTGCGGACTTGGCGGCGGGGCGATCCTGTGGGCGCAGCGCTACGGGGCCACCGTGACCGCGCTGACGGTGGCCGGTGAGCACGTACCTCTCATCCACCGGTTCGCTGACGCCGCACAAGTGGGCCACCTGGTGCAGCCCCGGCTCGCGGACGTTCACGAACTGCGCGACGTGCGGTGCTACGACGCCGCCGTCGCCTTCGAGAGCTCCGGCTACATGGACCGCGCACGCCTGTTCCGGGTGATGGCACAGGCCCTGCGCCCCGGCGGCTGGTTCGGCGTGCAGGAGCACTTCGTCCGGCGACCGGAGTGGACCGGCTTCATCGACGGCTACTACCACACCCGGCTCGGCACGCTCACCGAGTACATCACCGCCGCCCGCGAGGCGGGCTTCGAACTCGAGCAGGACGAGGAAGTCACGGATCGGGTCGCGGAGTTCTGGCTGCAGAGCATGGCCTGGTCGACGCTCGAGCTGGATCGTGTGCGCGGGAGCTCGGGCGGCCCCGTGGCCGAGGAGCGACTGACCGAGTCCGCGCTCACCCACGGCACGTTCTACCGGCTGTGGCGGGACCGGGGCATCGAGACCCGCATTCTTCAGTTCCGCCTCCGGGCGGCCTGACGTGGCGTGGCGTCGACTCCTGGGGCAGGAAGCGAGGCAGGAGGCGCGGCCCGCCGTGGAGCGTCCGGGACGCGGCGGCCGGGTCCCTGCGATCGGGTGGGAGCTGCCGCCGTTCTGGTGTCCCCTCACGCCTGCCAGGTTCCGCGACACGACCGGTCTCGAAGCGCGGGCGATGGCCTGGGCGGACGCGCACGGCCTGTACCCGGACCAGGTCGAGCGGGCTTGGGGACAGGCCACCCACAGCACCGACTTCAGCTGCCGGATCATCCCCTACGCGGACGAGGAGCGGCTGCTGCTGTTCATCCTCTGGAACCACTGGGCGTTCGCCCTGGACGACCTCGTGCACGACACCGGGGAGGCCACCACCCGGGCAGCCGCCGTCACAGCGTTCAACTCCCGTGTCGCGCGCGGGCTGGAGACGCCCGGCGCGGGTGGGGTCTCCCCGGGGCCGCTGTCCGAGGCGTTCGAGGACCTGGTGCGGCGCACCCGCGCGGCCCTCGACCCCTGGGAGTTCCAGCTGGTGCGCGAGGGGCTGCGGGACTGGCTCTTCGGCGCGGCCTGGCAGGCCGGCAACACCGAGCGGGCCGTCATGCCGGATCTGGAGGACTACGTCGCGATGCGTCCGTCGGTCAACGGGACGCGGTTCTCGCTGGCGTGGAGCGTCCTGGCCCAGCGGATTCCCGTGGGGCCGCTCGAGCTGTACGACGACCGGGTGCAGACGCTGACGGACGTCGCGGGATTCGTGGTCAGCTGCGACAACGACATGTTCTCCTACGCCAAGGACGACGGCCAGGACCGGCCCGAGCAGAACCTGGTGAACGTCCTGGCGCACGCACGCGGGTGTCCCCCGCGGCTCGCGGTGGCCGACGCCCGGGCGCTCCGGGACCGGGTGATGGGCCTGTTCCTGCGGCTGCGCGCGCACGTGGCCGCGGACGCGAGCCCGGCACTCGGGCGGTATCTCGACGCACTCGGCCACTACGTCGTCGGCAGCATCGGCTGGATGAACGAGGCCCCGAGGTACGCCAGTCCGCGCAACCGCAACCCTGTCCCCGTCGCGGGGGTGACCTGGGGCATCCGCTGGAGCAGCGGGCCCAGCGACCCCTCCCCCGAGCCGCCGCCGCTGCGCGCGATGGCCTGGTGGTGGGCGACGGCGCGAGCTGAGCGACGGACCGGGGGTTCGAACGGGGACGGGATGTCGGCGGCAGACCTCAGGTGACCTGGGTCAGCGCTGCGTGATCGGATGCGTGATCACATGCGTGATCGCATGGGTGATCATCGACTGAGCAGCCGGATCAACAGCGCGCGGAGCCGTCCCGGCCGGCGTGCCGGATTCTCCCCGGTCGGCGCGGCGTCCACGCCCGGCCTCGGTGCGGATGCCTGATGCACCTGCCCGGCGCCGCCGCCCAGGTCGGGCGTGACCGTGGGCGCGGCGTCTCCCTGGCCGACCCCCCAGGCCGGCGCGGGTTCGGGAGTCCGAGTCGAGCGCACCATCGACGGGAGGGAGAACTCCACCGGAAGCGCCGTGAGATGACGTGACATCAGGGACGAACGCCAGCGCAGCTCCGCCTCCGGGACCGCGAGCTGAAGGTCGGGCAGCCTGGACATCAGCGTGTCGATGCCGGTGTCCGCGATGGCTCGCGCCATGTCCTGACCTGGACACTCGTGCGGGCCGCCACCGAACGCCAGGTGGGAGCGGTTGCCGTGGACCGGTGTGGTGGGGTCGGGTCGCACCGCCGGATCCATGTTCCCGGCGGCCAGGCCGAGCAGCAGCATGTCGCCCTGGGCGATCTGCTGGCCGCCCAGCTCCGTCGGGCCTGTCGCCCACCGGCCCAGGATGGTGGTGAACGGCGGCTCGTCCCACAGCACCTGCTCCAACGCGTCCGGCAGGGTCATCTGGCCGCCGGTCAGGCTGGCACGGAAACGCTGGTCGGTCAGGGTCAGCCGCAGGGTGTTGGTAATGAGGTTGGCGGTGGTCTCGAACGCCGCGATCAGAACCAGCCGCAGGTGCTGCACGAGTTCGTCGGTGTCGAGCCCGGCGGGGTGAGCGATCAGCCAGGAGGCGAAGTCGGGGCCCGGGGTCTGCCGCTTCCGGTCCACGAGCTGCTCCAGCGCGGCTGCGACGTACTGGTAGCTGGCCACGGCCGTCTCGGTGCCCTGGATCATGTCCCGGGCGGCGGTGACGATGCGCGGGCCGAACTCGTCGGGCATCCCCAGCAACTGGGTCAGCACCAGCATCGGCAGCGGCTCGGCGAACTGGCCCACCAGCTCCGCCGTGCCGCCGTCGCCGAAGGCGTCGATGAGCTGGTCGGCGAACCGGGTGACGTGCCGCCGGACACCGCGCCGGTCGAACCGGGCCAGGCTGTCGGTGACCGCGGACCGCAGCCGCTTGTGCTCGGCGCCGTCGGCGAAGTTGCACAGGGGCTGCCAGGCCGCGATCGGGGTGAGCGGGTGCTCGGGGCCCAACAGCCCCTCCTGGAAGGCGTGCCAGCGACGGGAGTCGCGGGAGAAGCGGGACGGAGTACGGGCCACGTCCAGGTTCTCCCGGTGCCCCAGCACGAGCCAGGCAGGCAGCCCGTCCGCGACCAGGACGGGCGCGACCGGGCCGTGCTCGGCGCGCAGCTTCTCGTACAGACCCATCGGGTCGGTCTCGGCCTCGGGCCCGAACAGTAGGCGCAGCGCGTCCGGCGTCAGCCCGGCGACCGGGCAGCCACCGGATGCTGCCCCGGAGGGCGGCGCGGTCGGCGCCGGGCCGCTCGGGTGGGCGTCGGGGACGGCCCCGTCGGCAGCGGAGAGAGTCACGTGAGCTCCAGAGCGGTCGTGAGCGAGTGGAGGTAGTGCATGAGTGCGAGCAGTACGTCGCGCCCGGAGTCCTGGGCGCGCGCGTCGCAGGTGACGATCGGGACGGCCGGAGGCAGGTCCAGTGCGGCGCGCAGGTCCTCGACGTCGTAGCGGGGGGACTCCGGGAAGGCGTTGACGGCGACGACGAACGGCACGCCGCGTTCCTCCAGGCGCCCCAGCACGTCGAAGCTGACTTCGAGCCGCCGGGTGTCGACCAGGACCACCGCGCCCAACGCCCCCTCGAACAGGCCGCCCCACAGGAACCAGAACCGCTCCTGGCCGGGCGTGCCGAACAGGTAGAGCACCAGCCGTTCGTCGATGCTGATGCGGCCGAAGTCCATGGCCACGGTGGTCCGGGTCTTGGTGCGCACCCCGCTGGGGTCGTCGACCCCGGCACCGGCCTGGGTCATCGTCTCCTCGGTGGTCAACGGCCGGATCTCGCTGACCGCTCCGACGAACGTGGTCTTGCCGACGCCGAAGCCGCCGACGACGACGACCTTCACGGCGGCGGCGGCCGTGTGCGGCAGCAGGTCCTCACGGCGGGGCCCACCGGTTTCCTGAGCACTCTCGTGCCCGAAGCCCTCGGGCTCAGAGCCTCTGTAGTCCATTGATCACTGCCTCGAGCAATTCGCGGTCGGGTAGGACGGCAATCGGAACCGGCCCACGCACCTGGACGCCGCCGCGGCCCTGCAGCTCCGCCAGCAGCACAGTGATGACGCTCACCGGAAGGTGCAGGTAGGCGGAGATCTCCGCGACGGACAGGGGGGTGGTGCACAGGCGCAGAATCGCCGCCTGCTCCGGCGGGGTCATCGGGTCCGGCCCGGCCTGGGTGACGACGAGTGAGACCAGTTCGATCGACCTGTGGCCCGTCGACGCCGACCGGCCCCCGGTGATCACGTAGAGCCGCTCCGGGGTCTCCTCGTCCCACAGGTCGGGGCCGGGCGGCCCGCCGTGGTGCTGGTCGGTCATCCAGCCGACCCGTCGACGCGCGGCGGTGTCGTGAGGTGCTCGCCGATGCGGGCGACCAGGTCGCGCATCCGCTGACCCATCAGGCCGGCGTCGACGCCCTCCTCCGCGAGCACCGCGAGGTAGGCCCGTTCTCCGGCCGCCATCAGGTAGAAGAAGCCGCCGGTCATCTCGATGACCACCATGCGCATCCTGCCGTCGCCCTGCGGGAGTTCGTCAGCGACGGCCCGGGCGAGGCTCTGCAGTCCGGCGCACGCGGCCGCGAGGCGGTCGGCGGTGTCGTCGTCGGTGCCGTACTGGGCCATCCGCAGTCCGTCGGCGGAGAGCACCACCACGTGCCGGGTCTGCGGGACGCTCTCAGCGAGGTCGCGGAGCAACCAGTCCATGTTCGATCGCTGAGAAATCATCCGAGGTCACCCCGTTCGCGCGCACCTGTGTTGTCCTCGCTGTCACCTCCGCTGGCGCCGGGTCGCGGCCCGGCTCCGGCGCCCGGGCTGTGCCCCGGTTGATCGCTGACGCCGCCTTGGAAGGCGGACAGCCACAGTCCCGGCTGGACGCCTTCCCGCTGTTCCGGCTGTTCCCGCTGTTCCGGCTGTTCCCGCTGTTCCGACTGCTCCGGCGCAGCCGCGTGTCGGGCTCGGCCCGCCGCACCGGTCACCGGGGCGGGGCTGCCGGTCAGGTCGGCACGGAGCGCGCGGCGCCGCCGCTGTGGCAGGCCGGTCGCAGGCACCGGCGAAGACTCCCCGGCGGGTAGCGCCTGGGCCGACAGGGAGTCGGGAGCGGGGGCTCCGAGGCCGAGGGCCTCCGCACCGGCGATCCGCGCCTGGGCGGGCACACCGTCGGTACGCACCGAGCCGAGTGGCGCGGGTTCGGGCCGCGGAGCCCCGGCGGACCGGAGTGACGGCGCGACAGAACGTTCGCGCTCAGGCAGCGACGGCCCGTCCCAGCCGGGGCGCGAGCCGGAGGCCGCACCGATGCCGTGCGCCACGCCGGTGCCCGGCGCGCTGGTGATCTGACCCTCGGGAACGATCAGCACCGCCCGCACGCCGCCGTAGGCGGAGGGGCGCAGTGACACCTGGAACCCGTTGGCCTGCGCGAGCCGGCCGACCACGGCCAGCCCCAGCCGCGGCGTCTCTCCGAGGTCGTTGAGGTCGATGCCGGCCTGCGCCTCCCGCAGCATCCGCTCGGCCCGGGCGCGCCCTTCCTCGCTGAGGCTGAGCCCCCCGTCCTCGATCTCCACGGCGATGCCGCTCTGCACCTCCGCCGCCGTCAGATGGACGCGGGTGTGGGGCGGCGAGTACCGGGTCGCATTGTCGAGCAGCTCCGCCAGCGCGTGGATCAGCGGCTCGACGGCGGGGCCGATGACGGCCACCTCGGAGACGGGGTGCAACTCGACCCGTTGGTAGTCCAGGATCCGCGACATCGCGCCACGCAGAACGCTGTAGAGCGGCACCGCCCTGCCCCACTGCCGTCCCGGCCGCGCGCCGCCAAGGACGGCGATGGAGTCGGCGAGCCGCCCGACCAGCGCGTTGCCGTGGTCGAGCCGCAGCAGGTCGTCGAAGACGGCGGGGTCCTCGCCGTGCCGGTCCTCCATGGCCCGCAGGTCCTGGGCCTGCCTGTGCACGACGGCCTGGACGCGCCGGGCGATGTTGACGAAGGCTCGCTGCGCGGACTCGCGCAGCGCCTCCTCGGCGTCGACGGCCTCCAGCACCGTCCGCAGCGCGACCTGCGCGGCAGCCTGGAACTCCGGGGTGACCGTACCTTCGGGAGCGGCGGAGTCCTTCAGGATGTCGTCGATGAAGTCGCCACGCTGGATGCGTTCGACGGCCCTGGGGAGCAGTCCTTCCGCCAGATAGAGGAGTTGAGCCTCCTGCGCTTCCAGTCGGCGGCGTGACAGTTCCTCCCCCGCCAGCTGCCTTCTGCCGAGTTCGGCCAGGTCCCGCCGACGCCGGGCGACCTCGGCCGACAGGGCCGCGACCACCAGGGTCGAGAAGAGCCCGCAGCCGAGGACCACCCACCTCCCGTCTCCCGGCACGAAGGCCGACGAGCCCAACGAAGCGAGTGCGACCGCAACGGCGGACAGGAACCAGGGGTTTGGGGAGGGGGCGGTCAGGGAGTGTCCATCGCCGGGCGAGGAACCAGCACGAACCATGGGGGTCCTTGGGAATCGAGGAACGGCATGGTCATGCACCCGTCACTGCGATCCGCAGACGGCACACAGGCATCGGGGCATGAGTCAGCGGATCCCCCGTACGCACTGGGCGTACGTCCCAGTGGGCCACCGAGAGCGCTGACACCATCTCGGGCCGCCCAGCAGCATAGTGGCGAATCGGGAGGCAAGTGCCAGATCCATATGCTTGGGCCATACGGGGTGTGACGCGGCGTCACTTCCAATAGGATGCCAAACTGGACTGTGCCGCAAGCTAGTTGAAGCTCCTGTCACGAAGCGGTGCCCTTGCGCGTCTCGTGGGCGTCCGCAGGCCGACCGTGCAGTTCAGGCGGCCTTGCGGTATTCGCTGAGCACACCCCCAGGCCGGTCGCGCCAGCGTATGTCCAGCTCGATCCGGCGCGGATCGAGCGGCCCGGAAGTCACCCGAACGGGTACCGCGGGCAGGGACCGGAGTCCCACCGGTGCCGTTCCGACCTCGTTGGCGGGCCGCTGTTGGTCCGATCCGGCGGACCAGCCCCGCCGCAGAGCGCGGCGCACCGTCCAAGCCTGCCGCGCGGCGTACCGTCGGCAAGCAGCCCGGGCCCGATACCGCCGGGCAGCTGCCGACGCCGATGGAGCGCATGTATGACCTCACGGCTGGGCCTGCTGGCCCGCATCGACGCACGCCCCGAACACGCCGACAAAGTCGAGCAGTTGCTCACCGACGCCGTGGACCTGGCACGCCAGGAGAGCGGCACCGTGACCTGGTTCGCCTTCAGACTCGGACCCGCGGCCTTCGGCATCTTCGACACCTTCGCCGACGAGCAGGGCCGCGACGACCACCTGAGCGGCCCCATCGCCGCAGCCTTGGGCGACGCCGCGCCCTCCCTGCTCGCCACCCCGCCGCACATCGACCGCATCGACATCCTGGCCTCCACCCCGTTGTAGCCGCCACACCTGCGCCAGCCCCGGGGGTTGCGAGCGCGGGCGACCAGCGCACCCAAAACCGTTCGGGACGCGCGCAGTGAACAGCAATGGGTCCAAGACCCACTCCTGCACACTGAAGAGGAACGGTGTGAGACCCAACCAGTGGAGGTTCCAGATGTCCGAGCTCACACCGCACGCGTAAGTGACGGCTCCGACCGCACGGGCCGGGCACCCTCACCGGGCCCAGTCGCCGTCCCAGCCGGTCCCGCGGCGCTGCTCCTTCGCCGCCTTGCGCGCGGCCGCCATTCCCGGCGACATGCCGCGGTACGTCGTCCTGTCCTCGCGCCACTCGCGCACGGCGGCAATCTCCATCGCATGGGTGGAGTTGGGGTGCGCGCGTCGGTACGCCGCGAGCCAGGCGGTGAACTCGGGGGACGAATCCGGCGTGCCCGTGCCCGTGGGCGTAGGTGCCGGTGCCGGCGGAGCGGCCGATGCGGTCGGACGGTACGTCGGCGGGGGCGCCGGGCGCGGTTCCGGGCGGCGGAGCGCCAGGGCGATCATCAGCGCGAAGAACAGCACAACCGGCGCCAGCACCAGCCCCAGCACAATCCACCCGACCACGCGGCCACCTCACTTCTCTCGGCCCAGGCATACCCACACAGTCCGCGCACAGTCCGCGCGCGGTCCGAGCCTCCCGGGCGGGCGGCCCTTGCACTCGACCGGGCCCGGATGCCACTCACGTGCCCACGTAAACGGCTTGCGCGGATAGAGCAAGATTCCGGCACTGCTTGCAGCAAACGATGCGGCCGTCAATTCATGCCCGACACCGGCTCAAGCGTGGCGCACGGGACCCCAGCCACAGGGCTCGACCAGGGAACACGTCGCGAGCGCCGCAGTGGTTCCGGCCCCACCGCCTACCTCATGGCTTTTCATATCGCCGCAAAAAACTGGCAATTACAGCGAGAGATATTGCGCAGAGGTGTCGTGGGGATTACGGTTCCAGCCGCGCAACCGTCCCACCTGCTCCCCCTGCCGGACCTTGTCATGCCCGTTTCCGCATCACCCCGTACGGCGTCATGCCCGTTTCTGCGTCATGCCCGTACTGCCTGGTGTCCGTTGCACGGCATCGCTCCGGCCGCTCCGCGCCTGGCACGTTCCCACCCAGGACGTGCCGGACGACCACCCCTTCCGGTTCCAAGGAGCACCTTTTGTCCAAGCTGATACGCACGCTGAGACGCGCTGCGGCAGGGGTCGCCAGTACGGCGCTCCTGACGGGCGCCTTCGCTCTTGCGCCGATGACAACGCCGCACGCGTTCGCCGCCACGCCGGTCGCGACCGGCGGGAGCGGCGCGAGTCTGCCCTACGCGGAGGTGCAGGCGGAGAGCTCGCCCACCAACGGCACGGTCATCGGCCCCAGCTACACCCAGGGGCAGCTCGCCGACGAGGCCTCGGGCCGCAAGGCGGTGACGCTGGCCGGCAACGGCAGCGGACAGTACGTCAGTTTCACCACGCCGGTGGCCACCAACTCGATCGACTTCCGCTACTCGATCCCGGACAGCTCGGACGGCTCGGTCTACACCGCGCCGCTCTCGCTCTACGTCAACGGCGTCAAGCAGAGCGACTTCACGCTCACGAACGCCTACAGCTGGTACTACGGCAGCTACCCGTTCACCAACACGCCGAGCAGCGGGAACCCGCACCACTTCTTCGACGAGGTGCACCGGCTCTTCAACACCACCTATCCGCAGGGCACCACCTTCACGCTCCAGGTGGACTCCGAGGACACGGCCTCCTCCTACAGCCTCGACTTCGCCGACTTCGAGAACGTCGGCCCGGCCCTGACCCAGCCCGCGGGCTCGGTCTCGGTCACCAGCGAGGGCGCTGACCCGACCGGCGCGACCGACTCCACAAGCGCCTTCAACGCCGCCATCACCGCGGCCGGAGCCGGCGGCGCGGTGTGGATCCCGCCGGGGACCTACGACATCCCGGGCCACATCAGCGTCAACAACGTCACCGTCGCGGGCGCCGGCATGTGGTACTCGACGGTCACCGGCACGGCGCCCGGCTTCTACGGCAACTCGGCGCCGAACCCGAGCACCGGCGTGCACCTGCAGAACTTCGCCATCCTCGGCAACGTCCAGGAACGCTGCGACAGTTGCCAGGTCAACGGCATCGGCGGCGCGATGTCGAACTCGACGGTGTCAAACCTGTGGATCGAGCACATGAAGGTCGGCGCCTGGATGGACGGCCCGATGGACTCGCTGACCTTCAGTGGCATGCGGATTCGCGACACCACCGCCGACGGCATCAACTTCCACGGCGGGGTCACCAACTCCAAGGTGACCAACAGCGACATCCGCAACACCGGTGACGACGGCATCGCCACCTGGGCCGACTCCGGCATCGGCGCGGACGCCAACGACACCATCTCGAACAACACGGTCCAGCTGCAGATGCTGGCCAACGGCATCGCCATCTACGGCGGCCACGACAACACCGTCACCGGCAACCTGGTCGAGGACACCGGGGTCACCCAGGGCGGCGGCATCCAGGTCGGCCAGCGGTTCACCTCCACCCCGGTCGGCACCACGACCATTTCGAACAACACGCTGATCCGTGACGGCGACCTCGACCCGAACTGGCAGTTCGGCGTCGGCGCGCTCTGGTTCGACGGCAGCCAGGGCGCTATCACCGGCCCGGTCAACGTGACCAACGACCTGATCGAGCAGAGCCCGTTCGAGGCCGTGCAGTGGGTCGAGGGCACGATCAGCGGCGTCAACCTCAACACCGTGACCATCAACGGGACCGGCACCTTCGCGCTGCAGGAGCAGACCGGCGGCGCGGCCACCTTCCAGAACGTCACCGCCACCGGGGTCGCGCAGACCAACGCGGGCAACGCGCCGAGCTACAACTGCGAGGGCACGGCCTTCGCGATCACCGACAACGGCGGCAGCTCCGGGATCAGCCCGACCCAGTGCAACGGCTGGCCGACCCCGGTCTACCCGCCCTATCCCCCGACCGGCGTCACCGCCTCCCCAAGCGCGCTCGGCTTCGGCTCCCAGGCGACCGGGAGCACCAGCACCGCGCAGACGGTGACGGTGACCAACCCGACCTCCGGCGCCGCGTCGGTGTCGTCGATCGCGGCCACGGGCGACTTCGCCCAGACCAACACCTGCGGCGGCTCCATCGCGGCGGACGGCTCCTGCACCGTCAGCGTCACCTTCTCGCCGACGGCGACCGGAAGCCGCACCGGCAGTCTCACCGTCGACGCGGGAGGGGTCACCAACACGGTCGCGCTGTCCGGTACCGGAACCGCCCCCGGGCCGGTGCTCGGGGCGAGCCCGGCCGGACTGACCTTCGGCGATACCGCCGTCGGCGCCACCGCCTCGGCGAAGGCGGTGACGATCACCAACTCCGGGACGACCTCGGCCTCGGTGTCCGGGGTGTCGGTCAGCGGTGACTTCACGCAGACAAACAACTGCGGCACCATCGCCGTCGGCGCCTCCTGCACGGTGAACGTCGGCTTCGCGCCGACCGCGGCGGGCACCCGCACCGGCACCTTGACCGTGACGAGCAACGCCAACAACTCCCCCACGACCGTGGCCCTCAGTGGGACGGCCGCCGACAGCACCACCGACATCGCCGCCGGGCAGCCGGCGTCGGCCAGCTCCAGCAACGGCTCCTACGTCCCGGCCAACCTGACCGACGCCGACCCGAACACCTACTGGGAGAGCGCCAACGGCTCCTTCCCGCAGTGGGCGCAGGTCGACCTCGGCCAGAACTGGAGCGTCGGCAAGATCGTGCTGCGGCTGCCGCCCTCCACGGCCTGGGGCGCGCGCACCGAGACGCTTTCCGTGCTCGGCTCGACCGACGGCACCAACTTCTCCACCATCGTCGGCTCGGCGGGCTACAACTTCGACCCGAACGCCGACAACAACACCGTCACCATCCCGTTCTCGGCGACCACCGCCCGGTACGTGCGGGTCGACATCACCGCGAACACCGGCTGGGCGGCGGGACAGCTCTCCGACTTCGCGGTCTACCCGAGCGCGGGCGGCGGCTCCTCGACCGCAACGCTCTCGGCGGCCCCGACCTCGCTGAGCTTCGCCGGACAGGCCGTCAACTCGACCAGCGCGGCGCAGTCGGTCACCGTCACCAACACCGGTTCGGCCGCCGCGTCGATCTCCTCGGTCACCACCAGCGGGGACTTCGCGCAGAAGAACACCTGCGGCAGTTCCCTCGCCGCGAACGCCTCCTGCACCGTCAGCGTCACCTTCACCCCGACCGCGGCGGGCACCCGTACCGGCAGCGTCGGCGTTACCGGCAACGCGTCCGACAGCCCGCTGACGATCGCCCTGACCGGGACGGGCACCAGCACCGCCCCGACCAACCTCGCGCTCAACACGGCGACGAGCGAGTCGAGCAACACGCAGAACTACGTCTCGTCCAACGTCACCGACGGCAACCAGGCCACCTACTGGGAAAGCGCCAACGGCAGCTTCCCGCAGTGGGTACAGGCCGACCTCGGCTCGGCGCAGAGCGTCAGCCGCGTCGTCCTGGAGCTGCCGAACAGCACGGCGTGGGCCGCGCGCAACCAGACGCTGTCGCTGCTGGGCAGCAGCGACGGCACCAACTTCACCACCGTCGTCGCCTCGGCCACCTACACCTTCGACCCGAACGTCAACAGCAACACGGTGACCATCACCTTCCCGGCGACCACCGAGCGGTACTGGCGGGTCGACATCACCGCCAACACCGGCTGGTCCGCCGGTCAGCTCTCCGAGTTCCAGATCTTCAACAACTGACCTGAGGACAACGAGAGAGGCCAGTAGGACGGGTGCCACCGCGGGAGCCTCCAGCCTCCCGCGGTGGCACGCCATGTTCCTGCGCCCTGTGGCGGAGCCGACCGGTCCGATCGGCTCCGCGGCCCGGTCCCCCCGGAGCGGGGCCTGCCGAGAGCTGTTCGGGTGACCCCCGCGCCATCCGGGATGCCGCGTCCCTCGGCCTGGAACACCTGTCGGTGGACCCCTGCCACGCTCCCGGAAGGATCCCGATGCCCGACGACGAACTCACCCGCTTCCTCGCCGCTCTCAGCCCGGCCAGCCGCGCGAAGGTCCGTACGCAGCCCAGCGCGCGACAGCGTGAACTGGCCGAGGCCTGGGAACGGGAACTGGTCGAGGACACCGATCTGGACACGCTCGACGAGGTGTCCCCGGTGGCGGCGGAGGACGAGGCTGCCGAGCGGGTGGTACGGGACCACCTCGACGGATAGCACACGGCGCACCGGCCACGGACCGGACCGGTCCGGGTCACGCGGGCGGTCTCTGCTGCGCCGCGGCGGCGAGGCCGGGCTGGAGGCGGCGGGCGACGTCGACGTGGTCGCCGGTCCAGATGACCCGGACGGCGGTCGCGGTGGCCTGGCCCTCACGGTCGACCAGGTCGGTGCGGACGGACTCGACGAGCCGGGCGGCGGACTCGGGACCCAGCGGGACCGCAGCAGGCACCGGTGTGAACCCGTCCAGGCTGGCCGCGAGACCGTCGTACCAGCCGGTGACGCGGGTGGCCGTGCCGAGGATCGCCCGGTGGGCCTCGGTCTGGTCGGCCCCGGTCTGATGGGCCTTGGTGCGGACCCGACGGCAGTCCCGCCAGAGCGAGACGACCGCGTCCGCGGCCAGCCGTAGCCCGACGACGCCGGTGACGAGGGTGGTCATGTCGGCCAGCGACAGCGGCTTGGCTCCTCGCTCGGCCAGGTAGCTGCGGAAGGCGTCGTCCAGACGTCGCGCGGAGGCCGCCGCGTCACGGCTCTGCTGCGTCGGCTCTCCGGGTGCGGGCGTGGCGGGTGAGGTCTCGTAGTGGCCCAGCGCGTAGGCGACGGCTCCGGAGAGGTAGCGGGCGCTGTCGCGGTAGGCCTGCGCGAGCGCCCGGTCCACGGCGGCCGCGGCGCCGCGCGGCCAGAAGAACAGGGCGACGACGATGCTGACCGCGCAGCCCAGGGCGATGTCCTGGACGCGGAGCAGGACGATGTGCCAGTCGGGGTTCTGGCCGATGTTGAACAGGATCACCAGGGTGACGGTGAACGCCGCCTGCCCGGCGACGAACGAGATCGCGGCGGGCGCGATGCCCGCGACCAGGATGGCCACCGGCAACAGGAACCACAGCACCGTGCCGTGATGCCCGATCAGCTGCAGCAGCCCCGCGCCGACGATCGAGCCGATCACCGTGCCGAGTACCGCGCGCATCGCGTTCTGGCCGGTGTTCAGAGCGTTGGAGCGCAGCACGGACAGGGTGCCGAGCAGCACCCAGAACGAGTGCTGAACGCTGGTCAGGTCGGCCAGCAGGACCGCGATGCCGAGCCCCGCCGCGCCGCGCATGCTGTTGTGCAGCCAGACCGAGCCCCACCCGAGATGTGCGGACGCCCGCTCGCGGGCCGCGGCCAGCGGAGCGGTCAGCGCGTGCGGCTCGCGGCCCAGCAGCCGGTCGGGCCAGCCGCGCTGCCAGGCGGTGGCGGCCAGGTCGACGTTGCCCGCGATCTGCAGCACGGCATAACCGAGCTCGTGGGCGCGGAAGGAGAAGTCGAGCGTGGCGATGAATCGGTAGACCTCCGCGGCGCCCTCGCCGACCGGGCGCTCGACGGGCAGCCGGACCGTGGAGCTGTCCTCCATCGCACCCATGACGACCCGCAGCTCCTTCATCCCGTCGCGGAGCCGGCCGACGTCGCCACGTGGGTCGGTGAGCAGGTCGGCGGCACTGTCGAGGACCTCGGCGGCGGCCAGGCGCACGCTCAGCGCGGCCGGATCACAGGCCGGGGACTCGTCGGTGTAGGCGGGGCGGTCCGCGAGGACCGTGCTGAGCCAGGTGAGCTCGTCGACCAGGCGGACCAGTGTGCGCGAGCTGGTGGACAGTCCGGTGGGTCGGTAGGGGGTCGCGTCGAAGGCCCTGCGCAGGTCGGCGCTGGCCCGGGCGGCGCGGTCGGCCACGGCGTGGCACCGGTCGGCGCCCGGCCGGGACGCGGGCGTGCCCAGGCGGGCGGCGTCGGTGCGCAGCCGTTCGGCAGCGGCCCGGCAGACGCGGGCGGCGGGCCCGCTGAGCGGATCGACCACGGGACGCGGCCACAGCAGGGCGACCGCCGGCAGCGCCGCCGCTGCCGCCAGCCCCGCGCCCGCGAGCCGGTCCGGCAGTTGGGACAGCGGTACGGGTGTCGCCACCGGCAGCACGAACCCCAGCAGCAGGGCCGTCGCGCTCCCGGCCAGCACCGAGCTGACCACACCGGAGAAGAGCACCGCGAAGGCGACCACGACGGTGGTGAGGACGGCGAGCCAGATCCGGTGCGCGACCAGCGTGCCGAGGCAGATGAGGACCACCCAGGCCACGGCCAGTCCCGCCTGCGCGCGCAGCCGCTCCACCATCGGGCCGGAGAAGTCGACCAGCAGCAGCATCGAGAAGGACCCGAAGGCGGCGAAGCTCGCCATCGTCGGCGAGTGCAGCACCTGGGTACAGAGCGCGAACAGCCCCGGCATCACGACCGCGGTCCGCCCGGCCCGCCGGGTCGCCACGAGCCCAGGGTCGTGCGCGCGCAACCATCCCGTCAGCCGCGACCCCGGCTGCTGCTGCGGCACGCGCCGGGACATCCGCACCTCCCGTGGTCCTGGTCGGCGGACACGCTGACGGCGGCCCCTGACGCCGCCCCGAGCCCACCACCCATATGGGGGCATGCGCCCGCCGCCCGCAACACCACCGGGTCGACGGCCCGGCGCGCGCCATCGCCCGTCGCCCATCGATCACATGGCGTGATGGCCTGCTCGGCTGCGGTGGCGGCGGACGACGAGGGAATGCACCGTCGATCCATGCGGGCCGACGGTACGCGCCCCTGATCCGGAGCTCGGGGATGCGACTCTCACGACTTCTTGTCTCCGCCGGCGCCGTCACGGCACTGGCCGTCCCCGGCGTTCTCTACGGATCGCGCGACGTCGCGGCACCTCAGCAGGGCACGACCTCCCCCGCCCCCGCGCCGCCCTCCCAACAGCCGCCGCAGCTGTCGCAGGCTCAGGTCTCCGGTGCGCTGGGGCAACTGGACGGTGTGGTCCAGGACGCGATGCAGCACACCGGAGTGCCGGGTGTCGCCGTCGGAGTCGTCTACCAGGACAAGACCGTGTACGCGAAGGGCTTCGGCGTCCGCGAGGTGGGCAAGACTGACCGGGTCGATCCGGGCACGGTGTTCCAACTGGCCTCGATGTCCAAACCACTGGCGTCCACCGTGGTGGCGCAGGCGGTCGGGCGGAAGGTCGTCGGCTGGGACGACCCCGTAGTGGCCCACGATCCCGGCTTCGTGCTCAAGGATCCCTATGTGACCGCCCATGTGACGATCGCCGATCTGTTCTCGCACCGCAGCGGACTGCCCGACCACCCGGGCGATCTCCTCGAGGACCTGGGGTACAACGGGGACTACATCATCTCGCACCTGCGCATGGAGCCGCTGTCCCCGTTCCGCGCCAGTTACGCCTACACCAACTACGGCCTGACCGAGGCGGGCAATGCCGTCGCGGACGCGGCGAAGACCACCTGGCCCGACCTGGCCGCCACCAACCTGTTCCAGCCCCTCGGCATGAACCACACCAGCTACCGGCGCTCGGACTACGACCAGGCCGCCGACAAGGCGGCCGCCCATGTCCAGGTCGACGGGCACTGGCAGCCGTCCACCACCGAGAACGCCGACTCCCAGGCCCCGGCCGGCGGGGCCAGCTCGACCGTCGACGACCTGGACACATGGATGCGCCTGCAGCTGGACAACGGCTCCTACAACGGCAAGCAGATCGTCGACCCCGCCGCCCTGGACCAGACCCGGATCCCCCACAACATCGCCAGTCAGCCGCGGGCCCCCGGCGGTGAACCCGGCTTCTACGGTCTGGGCTGGAACGTCAACTACGACCAGCTCGGCCGGCTCCGGCTCAACCACTCCGGGGCCTTCGATCTGGGCGCGGCCACCACCGTCACCCTGCTGCCCACCGAGCAACTGGGCATCGTCGTGCTCACCAACGGACAGCCGATCGGAGTTCCCGAGGCGATCGCCGCCGCCTTCTTCGACATCGCCCAGAACGGCGGTCAGACCGTCGACTGGCTCAGCTTCTACCTCGGGCTCTTCCAGGCACTGAACAACGAGGGCCACTCCCCGACCGACTACGCCAAGCCACCCGCGTCCCCCCAGCCCCCCAAGGCGAGCAGCGCCTACACCGGTAGTTACAAGAACGACTACTACGGGGCCGCCACCTTCACCGTCGCCGGAAACGGGCAGCTGGACCTGGTGCTCGGTCCGAACAAGGAGACCTTCCCACTGACGCACCACACCGGAGACACGTTCAGCTACCGCACCCGCGGCGAGAACGCCGTCGGCCTGTCCGGCGTCACCTTCCACACCGGCGCCAACGGCGCCGTCGACTCCGTCACCGTCGAGAACCTCGACACCACCGGCCTGGGAACGTTCACCCGCTGACGATGCAGCATCAGGATGTCGGCGTTTGACGCGAGCGGTTGACGGGGGTCTGCTGGAAGGGCCACCGTCCGCAGGACAGCGCGGGCGCCGCAGGCCTGGTCAGGCCCAACGGAGCTGTCCGGTCGGCGGAAGGGAGCCGACGGTGAGCAGGACGCAGTCTCTGGTGGACGTCGAGTGGGTGCTGCGACACCTGGACGATCCGCAGGTCGTGGTCGCGGAGGTGGACGAGGACGTCACCGCGTACGACAAAGGCCACATCCCCGGCGCGGTGAAGCTCGACTGGAAGGGCGACCTCCAGGATCCCGTGCGACGTGACTTCGTCGACCGCGAGCACTTCGAGCAACTGCTGGCGGACCGCGGCATCACCCCCGAGCACACCGTGGTGCTCTACGGGGGCAACAACAACTGGTTCGCCGCCTACGCCTACTGGTACTTCAAGGTCTACGGCCACGAGCAGGTCCGCCTGCTCGACGGCGGTCGCAAGCTCTGGGAACTCCAGTCGCGCCCCCTGAGCGACGAGGTGCCGAACCGGCCGCGGACCGGTTACGCCGCGAGCGAGGCGGACAGCTCCATCCGGGCCTTGCGGCAGGAGGTGCAGGGTGCGATCGGCCGCAAGAACCTGATCGACGTCCGGTCGCCGCAGGAGTTCTCCGGCGAGCTGCTCGCCCCGGCCCACCTGCCGCAGGAGCAGGCCCAGCGCGGCGGGCACATCCCCACCGCCCGCAACGTCCCTTGGTCAAGGGCGGCCAACGACGACGGCACCTTCCGGTCGGACGAGGATCTGCGGGCGCTGTACCAGAAGGCCGGGGTGGACTTCGACCGCGAGACGATCGCCTACTGCCGGATCGGCGAACGCAGCGCGCACACCTGGTTCGTCTTCCACGAACTGCTCGACCACCCGGACGTCAAGAACTACGACGGCTCGTGGACCGAGTGGGGCTCGATGGTCGGCGTCCCGATCGAGAAGTAGCGGGCTCAACGGCGCGGGCCCAGGGACACGGGCCCGGAAACGAGGGCTGGAGATGACTGGGCCGGTCGCCCCCGGACGCCGTCGGCAGGCAGCCGCGGTGCCTGCGGCGACCGCGGGTACCGAGATCGCCGGGACCGTGGAGAGCGACGGCCGCCCGGTGGAGGGCGCCTGGGTGCGGCTGCTGGACCCGGCCGGCGAGTTCGTCGGGGAGGTGGTCACCTCCTCCGCCGGCGCCTTCCGCTTCCATCTCACCCCGGGACCGTGGGTGCTGCGGGTGCTGTCGCCGCGCGGCAGCGCGGAACTGCCCGTCGAGGTGCAGCCCGGCCGGGTCGAGCAGGTGCACATCCCGCTCTCCGCCCAGTGGCCCGGTCAGTTGGAGGTCGTCCAGATCGCCACGCTCAGCCTCGGCAACCGCAGCTATCTGATCTCCGACGGCAGCACCGCCGTGGCGGTCGACCCGGAGCGGGATCTCGAACGCATCACCACCGTGCTGGACGGGCGCGGCCTGCGACTGGGCGCGGTCCTGGAGACGCACCTGCACAACGACTACGTCACCGGCGGCCTGGAACTCGCCCGTGAGTGCGAGGCGGACTACCTCGTGCCTGCGGGCCCACGGCTGGGCTTCGACGCGGTCCGGGTCGCCGACGGCGAGGACTGCGCCTTCGGCGAGCTGGACATCCGCGTGATCGCGACACCCGGCCACACCGACCACCATGTCGCCTACGCCTTCGCGCCTCGGGGCGGCGCGCCGCGGGTGGTCTGCACGGGCGGTTCGCTGCTCTACGGGACCACGGGCCGCACCGACCTGATGGGCGCGGAGCTGGCCGAGCCGCTGGCCCACCGCCAGTACCGGTCCGTGCTCCGGCTGGCCGAGATGCTCCCGGACGACACCGAGGTGCTGCCCACGCACGGCTTCGGCAGCTTCTGCGCCGCGTCGCCCGCCAGCGCCGTCGACCGGTCGACCATCGGCCGGGAGCGCTCGGCCAACGCCGTCTTCCGGCAACCGGAGCCGGAGTTCGTGACCCAGGCCTTGGCCGGCCTCGAGCCCCCTCCCGCGTACTACCCGCGCATGGCTCCGACCAACGCCGCCGGTCCGGCGCCGACCGCGGGTCTGCCGCTGCCGCCGAGCGCCGGGCTGCCGGAGCTGGCCGAGTGGATCGCGTCGGGAGCGTGGGTGGTGGACGTGCGGCCCCGCGCCGACTTCGCCCACACCCATCTGCGCGGCACGCTCAACTTCGACGTGCGCGGCGCTCTGGCCACCTACCTCGGCTGGCTACTCCCGGCCGACACCGCGCTGGTGCTGCTGGCCGAGGACGAGGAGCAACTCGCCGCTGCACGGCGGGAGTTGCTACGGATCGGGATCGACCGCCCGGCCGCCGTCGCGGTCGGCTCCCCCGCCACCTGGGCGGGCCCGCGCCGGCTGACGTTCTACCCTCGCGTCGACTTCACGGCGCTGGCCGCAGCGCGTGCCGACCGGCCGGTCCAAGTCCTGGACGTGCGCGGCGACCGGGAGTGGCACTCGGGCCATCTCCCGGACGCCCGCCATGTGCACCTTCCCGAGCTGCCCGACGCGATCGCCGACCTCCCGGAGGCGGAGTACTGGATCCACTGCCGCAGCGGATTCCGCGCCGCCATCGGCGCCTCACTGCTCGCCGCCGCAGGGCGCGACGTGGTACTGATCGACGACGTCATCGACCACGCACACCTCACCCGGTGACCCCGGGGAGACGAGGCTGTGGCCCGGCCGAGTCCGGTCCGTACGGCTCCGCCGGGCCACAGCCTCGGGTGGCGACCTACCATGAAGGCTGAGGCTTCGTCTCCGGGCCCACGCCACCGTGGCTGGGAGGTCGGCATGGCGTTCGACACGAGTGGTTTCGCACAGGCGGACGACGGCCGCTACACGCCGATCGCCGAGCACGGCCTGATCGGCGATCTCCGTACGGCCGCGCTGGTGGGTACGGACGGCACCATCGACTGGTACTGCTCCCCGCGCTTCGACGCACCCAGCGTCTTCGGCTCCATCCTCGACGCCGAGCGCGGCGGGTCGTTCCAGCTGGCCGCAGACGTCCCGACGCGCACCCGGCAGTTCTACTTCCCGGACACGAACGTGCTGATCACGCGGTTCTTCGCCGCCGACGGCGTGGCGGAGATCCAGGACTTCATGCCGGTGACCGACGAGTCGGCCGGAGCGGTCGAGGCGGCCCGGCACCGCCTGATCCGGCGGGTGGTCTGCGTCCGGGGAACCCTTCCGTTCCGGGCGCGGATCGCTCCGCGCTTCGGCTACGGCGCCGAGAAGCACACCCTGCACCTCGACGGCCACGTCGCGGTGTTCCGCTCCCCGTCGCTGACGCTGGCGCTCACCGCCACCACACCCCTGGAGGGCGACGGGGTGGACGTGTGGTCGCGGTTCAAGCTTCTCGAGGGCGAGTCCCACGTGTTCGCGCTCGACCAGATCGGCGACGACGTCCCGACCCGGTCCTGTCCGCGCGCCGAGGCGCAGGAGCAGGCCGAGGTGACCGTCCGGTTCTGGCGCCATTGGCTGGCCCGGTCGCGGTACCAGGGACGGTGGCGCGAGATGGTGCACCGCTCGGCGCTGGTCCTCAAGCTCCTCACCTACGCGCCGACCGGAGCAATCGTCGCCGCACCGACCACCAGCCTGCCCGAACAGCTCGGCGGGGAACGCAACTGGGACTACCGGTACGTGTGGGTCCGCGACGCCGCCTTCTGCGTCTACGCGCTGCAGCGCCTCGGGTTCAGCTCGGAGGCCGAGGCGTTCATCGGATTTCTCTGCGACCGCATGAGGGTTGGTTCCGCGGCCGGCCCGTTGCAGATCATGTACGGGATAGACGGACGCAGCGAGCTGCCGGAGTACGAGCTGCCGCACCTGGAGGGCTATCTCGGCTCCGGACCGGTCCGGGTCGGAAACGCCGCCACCGGCCAGCTCCAGCTGGACATCTACGGAGCCATGATCGACTCCATCTACCTGTACGACAAGTGGGGGCAGCCGATCAGCAGCGACGGCTGGGAGAAGGTCGGCGCGGTCGCGGACTGGCTCTGCGACCACTGGGACCAGCCCGACGAGGGAATCTGGGAGACCCGTGCGGGCCGCAGGAACTTCGTGTACTCGCGGCTGATGTGCTGGGTGGCGCTGGAGCGGGCGATCCGGATGGCGAACCGCCGCGGTCTGCCGGCGGACCTGCCCCGCTGGCGGCAGTCGCGCGACGCGATCTACCGGCAGATCATGCAGCGCGGCTGGTCGACCGGGCGCAGGGCGTTCGTCCAGTCGCTGGACGGCAGTGAGCTGGACGCCTCGTTGCTGATGATGCCGATGGCCAAGTTCGTCTCGCCCACCGACCCCAAGTGGCTCTCCACGCTGGACGCCCTGAGCACGGACCTGGTCTCCGACTCGCTGGTCTACCGCTACGACCCGACCAGCACCCCGGACGGTCTGCACGGCCCGGAGGGCACCTTCTCGATCTGCTCGTTCTGGTACGTGGAGGCGCTGACCCGCGCAGGCCGACTGGAGGAGGCCCGGCTCGCCTTCGAGAAGATGCTCACCTACGCCAACCACCTCGGCCTGTACGCCGAGGAGATCGGCCCGACCGGCGAGCAACTCGGCAACTTCCCCCAGGCGTTCACGCATCTCTCGCTGATCAGCGCCGCCTTCAACCTCGACCGCGCACTGGGCTGACGCGACCCACCGAAGGTTCGGCAGGCGGGCCACGGACCGTCATCCCCAACGCCCCGGCACGGGCCGCGCGGTCACTGAGCAGAGAGGGCCGACCAAGCCGACGCGTTCGCCCGATCTGGTGCTCGATCTTCACGTACAGTGCAGCAAAAGGGTGTTCTGATCGGTCGTCACACACTGATCCGGAACACCTTCGTCGCTTCGGCGGCGCGGAACTTCGGATTCACTCGGGATCGGTCCTGGCTTCGACCAGGGCGCCACGGAGGGGAGAGTCGCTCGTGGGGGAACTGGACGGCAAGACGGCACTGGTAACGGGTGGATCGCGCGGGATCGGACGCGCGGTCGCCTTGCGGCTCGCCGCCCAGGGGGCTCTGGTCGCGGTCCACTACGGCAGCAACGACGCGGCTGCCGCAGAGACCGTAGCGCTGATCGGCAAGGCCGGCGGGCGGGCGTTCGCGGTGCAGGCCCGGTTCGGCGAGAGCGGTGCGGTGGACCGGGTGTTCGAGGGGCTGGCTGCTGGGCTGGCGGACCATGACGCGGACGGCCTGGACATCCTTGTCAACAATGCGGGCATCCACTCGGTCAGTACGATCGGGCAGCTCACGGAGATCGAGTTCGAGCGGCTGCTGGCGGTCAACCTGAGCACACCGATCTTCGTGGTTCAGCGGGCGCTGCCGACGCTGCGGGATGGCGGACGGATCATCAACGTGGGCTCGGCGGCGACCCGGATCGCGAATCCCCTCCAGATCGGCTACACCGTCACGAAAGCGGCGCTGGCTGCTCTCAGCCCGTCGCTCGCCAACGAGCTGGGTGGGCGCGGGATCACCGTGAACACCGTCGAACCCGGGGTGGTGTCGACCGACATGACCGCCGGGTGGACCGGTGTCCCCGAGGCGATGGCCGGACTTGAGTCGATCACGGCGCTGGGACGGATCGGCGAGCCGGAGGACATCGCAGATGTGGTGGGCTTCCTGGCGGGTCCTCAGGGCCGCTGGGTCACCGGCCAGATCATCGACGCCTCCGGCGGCACCTACCTCGGCCCGATCACGGCCGGGTGAGCCACCACCGTCGCAACCCGCCTCGCTTCTAAGTCGACGGACTTGTCGACTCCTCGCCGCGCGCCGACTGATCGGGCGGGTCGAGCAGGTGGGGTCCGTCGTTGCGGACGTTGTTCACGGCCAGTGAGACCTCGCGGGCGCCGAGGTGTCCGGCGGCGGGTTCGGTCAGCAGGGCGCGGAGCTCGTCGGGGTCCTGGTGGGCGGGGTCGAGCCAGGCCTCGAAGCTGGCAGGCGCGACGGCCAGGGGCATGCGGGGGTGGACCCGACCGGCGGCGTCGGTGGCATCGGTCGTGATGATCGTGCAGGTGGCCCACCACGCGAGCGGGTCGTCCTCGTCCCGGGTCTTGTCGCGCCACCACTCGTACAGGCCCGCCATCGCCATCGGCGCCCCGTCCTCCGGGGCGATGAACCACGGCTGCTTGTACGCCTTCCGACCCTCACTCGCCGGTACGGCGGTCCACTCGTAGAAGCCGTCGGCGGGCAGCAGGCACCGGCGCTTCGCGAACGCCTTGCGGAAGGCGGGCTTCTCGTGGACGGTCTCCACCCGGGCGTTGATCATCCTCGCACCGACCGAGGGATCCTTGGCCCACGACGGCACCAACCCCCACCGCAGCGGCCGCAGCTCCCGCCCCAGCTCGCCGGTCTCCCGGTCGGCCCGGTCCAGCACCGCCCAGACGTCGTCGGTAGGAGCCACGTTCCACGACGGTGCGAGCGCCTCGGTCGGACTCCATCGGTCGACCTGGAACAGCTCCACCAGGTCCTCGGGCTTACGGGACGACGCGTAACGACCGCACATGAGCCCAGCGTGCCACGCGATCCGTCCAGCCGGACCGCGCGACGCGAGGCGGGGCGGGGCGACGCAGGGTGGGGCGACGCACGGCCGGGCGACGCACGGCGGGGCGGGGCGGGCAGACTGCGGGTGTTCGGTCAGAGCCAGCGAGGCAGCTCAGCCGCATCGATCAGGCCCGCTGGGCTGTCCTCAGGAAACCCAGGATGCGTTCGTTGACGTACTCGGGGCGTTCGATCGACGGGCCGTGTCGGGTGTCGGTGACGAGTTCGACTTCCGTGTTCGGCATCAGGCGTCGGACGCGGTCGCGCGTCGGCACGGCATGGATCAGCGGGCTGCGGTCGCCGATCAGGAGGAGCGTGGGAGTGCGGATCGCACCGAGTTCGTCGTCGGTCAAGGGAAGTGGGGCAGGTCGGCCCGCCCGGTAGGTGCGGGCGCCGAGGATGAGGGAGCGCTTCAGTTCGGGGTGGTCGAGAACGGGATTGGAGAGCTTGGTGGACAGGTGCGGGAACAGGCGGCGCGGGAGGAGCCCCGCCAGGAGGTTGACCACCATCCAGGTGTAGAAGCGGGCACCGACCTTCTCCAGGCCGCCCGGGTCGAGCAGCGTCGAGGTGGCGATCCGGCTGGGCGAACGGAGCGTCTGGTTCAGCGCGAGCCAGCCGCCGTAAGAGGATCCGACCAGATGGACCTTGGCGAGCCCGAGTCCGTCGAGGACTTCGTCCAGCCACAGGGCGCTTGCTTCCGGTTCGAAAATGGGACCGCGCTGGACGCTGCGTCCCGGGTCACCGGGGGTGTCGATCGCATAGACGGGGTGGTCCGCGCTGAGGGCGGCGACATTGGGGAACCACATCGTCGAACTGCCGCCGGCACCGTGCAGCAGCACGATCGGCTCGCCGTCGTCCGGGCCGCAGCGGTGGACGTGGGTGGTCGCGTGGGTCGTCTCGACGCGCAGTTCCTGCCTGGGGCAGGGCCACAGCCCCATGGCGTCGTCGTACGCGGCCAGGAACGTTTCCCTGGCCCGCTCGCTGGTGAACCGCCCTACCCCTTTGACCCCTTTGACGGCCTTGTTCTTGGCCATGACCGGCTCCCCCTTCGTCGGTTCGGTTCGGTTCAGCGATGAGCCGACCAGCTTTCACCATATGAGCGTATAGTAAAATCATGCCGAAGCGGGTCGACCACGAGGAACGACGCCACCAGATCGCCGAAGCCCTCCTGCGGCGCGCCGGCACCAGGGGCCTGCATGCGGTCGCCATGCGCGACGTCGCGGATGAGGCGGGGATCTCAGTCCCCTTGATCCAGTACTACTTCAAGACCAAGGAGCAGTTGCTCCATTTCGCGCTGGGCTACCTCGCCCAACGGATGGGCGAGCGGGTGCGCAAGCGCGTTCGGGCCGACGGCACGTCACCGACCCCACGCACCGTCATCGAAGCCATCCTGGCCGAGGCCCTGCCCACGGACGACGAGAGCCGCACCTTCCACCTCGTCTACACCTCGTACGCCACCCTTGCGCTGACCGATCCGGCTCTCGCCACCCAGCCGCTTCTGCGCGACCCCGACGCCATGGAGGACCTGCTGCTCGCGCAGCTGGCTGCCGCACGGGAGGCCGGGCAGACGCCACGGGACATCGACCTGCGCGCCGAGGTGGTCGGCCTGCTCGCGATGTCCGCGGGGCTCGGGACCAGCGTCCTCGTCGGACAGCGCAGCGTGGACGCCGCCTGGGGGGTCCTGAGTCACCACATCGACCGCGTCTTCACGCCGGAGCTGACACCGGCACCATGAGCATCGCTCCCCCGGCACGACCGGGACGACCGGCACGCCCCCCGTACTCAATCCCCGTGCAGGGGGCCTCAGGAGGCTCTGTGGACAAGCGGAATCCGACCCCGACGAGCAGGAGTTGCGATATCGGGGGCTCAACCCGCCTTGAAACGAGCATTCAGTCGGCGAAGGTGCCGACCAGCCGCTGCGGGGTGATCCTGACGACCACCCGCACCACCTCCGGCGGCAGTTCCAGGTACTCCTCGCCCGCGCCGGGCCCCTCGTACTGCTCGGCCAGTGCGACGGCCAGCTTCCGGCCCAGGTCCTCGGCGACCGTCGCGGTACCGCGTACCTCCAGGTATCGCAGCGGGTCGGCCCGGTCGTAAACGGTCAGGCTGACCCGCGCGTCGCGCTCCACGTTGGTGACCTTGCGGCGGCCGGCTGCCGAAGAGAGCAGCAACTCGTCGCCGTCCCGGGCGACCCAGACCACCGAGGTCTGCGGGCTGCCGTCGGGGTTCACGGTGGCCAGCACCGCGGGATTCACATCGTCAAGAAGCCTGCGGGCGGCATCGTTCAACATGATCGTCACGCCTGCGACCCTAGCCAGGCCGCCAAGCGGTGTCGACCGACATGTCCCGTGCCGACGCGCACGCTGGACACCTCCACCGACCAATATCGCGAACCGCAAGACCCTGAGGCTTTTCAGAGGGTGCGGTCGTGGTTCATTCGAGCTACTCATGCGGCTCGGTGTCGTGGTCTGCGGCCGGTGCTTGCTCATCATGGCCTTGCGGGGTTTCGTAGGAAGAGGTCGAGGATGCGCTCCGTGTCCGCAGTACCGCTTGTGGGACCACGTGCCGGGCATGGTGACGAACAGACGTCAGCGGAGACGGAGTCCTGGGATCCGAAGAGGCCGGTCCTGCGCGGTGCCGGTCAGGCCTTGCTGGGCTACGCCGGGGTGCGGACAGTGGGACTGGTCGTGCTGGCGCTGGAGGCGCACCGCCGCGGACTTACGCTGGCCGGTCGCCTCTTCAACTGGGACTCCGGCTGGTACCTCTTCATCGCCGAGCGCGGTTACGACCAGGGCGGCTTGGCCACGAGTCCGTTGCACACCATGCACAGTGACCTGGCGTTCTTTCCCGCCTTTCCGTACATGATGAGGTTTGTTCACCTGAGTTCGCCGCTCTCCCTTCGCGAGGCCGGACTCTCGCTGAGCTGCGTTGCGGCGTTCGCTGCGGCGTGGGGCGTCTACCGCACCGCGCTCGTGTGCCACGGGCATCGGGCCGGCGTGATCGCCGCGATGCTCTGGGGGATGCTGCCCATAGCTGTTGTGGAGAACATGGCCTACTCGGAGTCCGAGTTCACCGCCTTGTGCGCATGGGCCCTGTACTGCGCTCTTGCCGATCATTGGATTCGGGCCGGGCTGCTGGGCTGCCTTGCCGGGCTGACCCGTCCCAGCGGCGTGGCCGTGGTGGCGGCGCTCGGAGCAGCCGCGCTCGTGGAGTCGGCGCGTGTGGTCCGGGCACGCCGTTGCGTGCGTCCTGCGCCGACGGTGCGCTGGTGGCGCCCGTTGGCGGGAGCGGGAATCGCCTCCGCAGGCTGGTCCGGGTACGTGGCCTGGGTCGGCCTCCGCGTGCACGACCTCACCGGGGGCTACCTCACCGTCCAAGAACACTGGGGCTCAGTGTGGGACGGGGGAGATGGCACTTTCCGCGAGTTCCAGACGATTTTCGGGTCGGCCCGCGCCCTGCCTCTCGAAACGGTAGTGGTCGCCGGCGTCGTCCTTGCCGCGCTCCTGCTCCTCGTCGTCGCCGTCAGCGGACGCCAACACGTCCTGCTTGCCGTCTACAGCGCGGGGTTGATGGCGATCGCGCTCGGCGATCACGGCTACTTCATGTGCATGGGGCGGTTCCTCCTCCCCGCTTTCCCGCTGCTCTTCCCTGCGGCGAGCGCCCTGGCGCGGGCGCGTCGCAGGGTTGCCGGCGCGGTACTGGCATCCGGGACCGTGATGTCCGCCCTGTTCGGCGGCTACCTGCTGCTGGTCTGGCCCTTGTGGCCGTGAGCTTGAGACCGACGGGTCGCGAGGCCAGGGGCGAGGTCCGCGCCGCTTGATGGCGAGGCGGTGAAGTAGGCGAAACTCGTGATCGAGGGGGTCACCAGGTGCAGCGCGGGCCAGGAGATCACCGACCGGATCCTGCGCCCGCTCGGCCTGGCCCACACCACACTGCCGCTCACCGACCCCCGGATCCACGGCCGCCACCTGCACGGCTACGACCTGACCCACCACGACGTCACCCTCTTCGACCTCGGCCGGGACCTCCGTCACCAGCCCCCGGCCCCGGCGTCCGACGCCCTCGGGCCGACGCAGACGGCCGTGTTCTACGGCTGAATCCGACCGCGGTGCGGGGCACCGGCTCTAGGATCCGATGATCAGCTCCTCATCAGGAAGCTCACCCGGCAGGTAGCCGTAGCCGGATCGGCCCGGCACCGCCTGGGCGAGCGCCCGGACCAGCAGATCCGGCGGCGCGGCGAAGACCACGGGGTAGTCGCACTCGCCCAGCTCCGGCCGGACCGGCCAGGCCAGCCGCTCCCGTTGCAGGTCGTACTGCGTGCCCACGCCCTCCCGGTTGCCCCGGGCGTCCAGACGGGACCAGCGGCCGTCCAGGTACACGGCGTTGAGAGCGTGCAGCGCGAAGCCGCCCTCGCCGTCCTCCAGCCGCTGGTAACACAGCCCGGTCGGCACGCCCTGCGCCCGCAGCAGCGCGGCCAGCAGGTGGGACTTGCCGTGGCAGATCGCGTTGCGCGCGGCCAGCACCTCGGACGCGCGGAACGCCCCGCTGTACGCGCCCGCGTCAGCGGAGTGCGCCACCTGGTCCCGGACGTGGTGGAACGCCGCCTCCGGGGTGGCCAGCTCGGCGGCCAGCCGCCGCAGCTCCCGGTGCTGATGGTCGATCACCTCGTCCGCCGCGAGGTAGGCGGCGAGGTCGTCTGTCTCCGGTTTCACGTTCATGCCGACCACGGTGCCGCGCGCACCGTCCGCGGCGGGCGCAATTCCATCCAGTGGACAGGGGTGCAGTCAGCAGTACCGCCCGGGCTTGGTCCGCCCCGATCCGGTCACCCGCGGGAGGCCTGTTCCGCGCCTGCACAACGGCACGACCGGTTACGCTGCGGCCAAGCGGTGCTTTGCTCATGGCGATCGGGGGTCCTGTGTCGGTTGGCAGGAACATGGCGCGGTTCCTCGGCTTCGGCCTGGTCATGGCGAGCGTTCCCTTGAGGGCCGCCCTGTGGTCGGGCATCCCGTCGAACCCGCGCCTGCGCCTGGTCATGGCCTTGCCGGGTGTGCGGCAGCGGCGGTCCCGTGCCAGGCAGCGGCTCCTTGGACGCCTGGACGAAGTGGCCTCGATGTTCTCGCTGGAGCAGCTCGGACTGCAGGAGATCGACTCCGCCTGGCGACCGTCTCGGCTCACCCTCCAGCCCGACTACCACCAGGAGGCGCTGGTGTGCCGGCTCCTGGTCACAGGCTTCTTCTCGAGTCCTGTGCCGTACGACGAGCTGGTGCCCGCGATCATTGACCGGGTCGGGATCGGTGACCTCAAGGACAAGATCCGCCTCGGAACCGCTCGGGAGCTGAGCATCTCCGAAGGCGCGCAACTGTCCCTCATGGAGTCGGCGATGGCGGATCCGGCGGGCTTCCACGAGGGATCGCTGAGCCTGCACACCGGCCGAGTGGACGTGCTGGAGGGTGTCGACTGGCAGATACCGGGCGTCCGGGACATCCGGGACCCGTTCAACCCGAAACGGATCACAGACGTTCGGACCCTTCGCTCCCGACAGCGGTGGACTCCCAGCGCCGACGAAGTCCAGCGTGCCCGGGCGCAGAACGCGACACTGATCGCCTGGTGGGTGGCGACCCACTACTACATCCGCCCGAAGCGCGTCCCGTTCTGCACCGCGCGCACGGCAGCAGAGCGACCCGGAGGAGGGGGCGCCTTCTGGGGAGAATCGCTGTTTGCGGATTCTGATCATCACCGCCGGATCACGAGGCGACGTCGCGCCGTTCACGGGTCTGGGTCGGCACCTGCTCGATGCCGGACACCAGGTCACCGTCGCTGCCCATCCTCCGTTCGCACCCCTCGTCGAGGCGTGCGGCCTCCAGTGCAGCCCGCTCCCGGGAGACCCGCAGGAACTCAACCGCTCCAGGGGCCGGGCGGCCACACCCGAGGAAGCCCGGACGGTGATGACGACGTTTCTGGACGGGCTCGCTGACGGAGTGGTGCAAGCCGTGGCCGCCGGGGCTGACCTGCTGCTCACCGCCTTCGGCCCTTCGGCACTCAGCCGAGCGGCAGGGGAAGCGTTCGACCTTCCCGTCCTCGGGACCTACCTCGCACCCGCCTTCGCCACCCGGCTCTTCCCGCTGCCCGGCTCCCCGGCACACGACGACCTCGGACCGGATGGGAACCTCGCCGCCGGACAAGCGGTGCTCCGCCGCGCGGACAAGGTCTTCGCGGGCGCGGCAGAGCGGATGCGCGCTCGCCTCGCTCTGCCCGACGCAACGCGCAGGGTGCCGGTCGGACACGGCGGGCCGGTCCTCCACGGCTTCAGCCCGCTGGTGGTGCCGCGCCCGGAGGACTGGCCGTCCGGGGTCGACGTGGCGGCCTACTGGTGGCCTGCCCGACCGCAGGGCTGGCAGCCTCCTGCCGAACTCGTCGACTTCCTCCAGGCCGGGCCGCCCCCGGTCTTCATCGGATTCGGCAGCATGGCCCCTGGGCAGGGCCAGCGCCTCAGCGAACTGGTGGCTGCGGCGGTGCGGCGCGCGGGTGTGCGCGCGGTTGTGCAGACGGGATGGGCCGGGATGAGCGCAGCGGGAGACGACATCATGGCCGTCGGCGACCTGCCCCATGACTGGCTGTTCCCCCGCACGGAGGTCGTTGTCCACCACGCCGGAGCGGGAACCACCGGAGTCGGACTGCGGGCCGGAGTCCCCACGGTGCCCGTCCCCGTCATGGCCGACCAGCCGTTCTGGGCGGAACGCCTGCACCGGCTCGCGGTCGCCCCTGCGCCGCTGCCGTTCCAGGATCTCACCGCCGGGAACCTCGCAGCCGCGATCACAGCCGCCAGGACCGAGCCCGTCCGCCGCCGTGCGGCCGACATCGCCCACCGAATCGCAGCAGAGGACGGCCCCTCCGCCGTCCTCGCCCGTATCGAACGCGGGTTTGCCCGCTGACCCCGGAGCCCCTTGACGAACCGTGCCTCCAGCAACCACAGTCGTCGTCGCGCGCAGCAACCGCTACCGGGACAGGCCCGCGGTCAGGGCCCCTATGGCTCGTAGCAGTTCACGAGCGACCAAGCCCGCGACGACCATCACGACCACGTCTCCCGCAGTGATCCCGCCTTCCGGGAACGTCTGGCACAGGCAGAGGGCTTCGTTCTCTCGGACCTGCACGGCCACGGCGGGGATCGGCCCTGGACCAGCGTCTCCACCCCCCTCGCCCCGCTTCTCGATCACCCGGATGACGGCGGCTCAGACCTCACACCCACCCAATGCGCTGCGATGACGCCCTGCCTCGAAGCGATCACCGACCAATGGCAGGAGGAGGGCCAAGACGCGCTTGCCAACCAGCACGTCGAGGACGCCCGCCGACTGGCCATCGTCCTGCGCTTCTGCGCAGTCCGTGAGGTCGAGCTGCACTTCATCTGAGGTGAGGGACGGGAGTATGCGGATGGCCCTGGGCACCCTGACGGGTGGCCGGGGCCATCTGCGTTACTCGGGTCAGTCGGGGACGACGTTCGCGGCCTGCGTGCCCTTCGGGCCCTCATCGACCTGCTGGGCGCGAGCCGCATCTATTCGGGGAGTTGGGGAAACGATCCCGGGTTCGGCATGTGGATCCAGCCTTCCGCCCGTGCCGCCTCTAGCTGTGTGCCGGTGGGAGCGAGTGTCAGCTTGAGAGCAACGGCGCGGGCGGTCAAGGCGCACACCAGAGCGTCGAAGGCGTGCTCACTCGCGTCGTAGGCCGCTCGTGCCGCCGAATCGCACCGCACCCACGGTGCCGCGGCCACGAGATCGCCCATGCTGCGTTCTTTGGAGAGCTGCCACTGGTGACGTGAGGCCTTCGGGTAGACCTCGCAGACGCGCCCTGTTCCAGCCCGGTCGATCCGGCAGCCCCGCGCACGCAGGGCGTCCTCCAGGTGAGCCCAGCGAGCGACCATCGCACCAATCCGGTCGAACGGCGCGGGCAGCGGCGGGCTCAGCGGGCGCAGCCGCTCCCAGGTGAGCTGGTCGGTAAGCCGGTACCGCAGGTGATCCTTGCGGTAGCGCTCGCTGTCCTGGCCACGGCCCGGCCATTGACTGCCTGCCAGATGCGCGCTCACCGCGCGTACGAACTCGGCGGGCCATCCGAACGGCGTGTCGATCCCGACTCGGTCGTCGGAGCTCAGGTCCGCGATCAGGTCGACCAGTTCCTCATCGGTGCACCGCAGCCTTGGGGTTTCGACGAAGGCTGCCCCGTGGCGCCAATCCACCACCGCCACCGCCGTCTTGGAACGGTCCGCTGACAAGTCGATCCCCACCGTGAGCACCAGCTCATGGTGCCACTCCCCCAGCTGCCCGTGACAACCCTCTGCGGTCTCCCGCATCGCTGACGGGCCAGACGCCTGGGTCGCCGACGCCCTACTGGCCTGCAGCGGCCGACTCGAGGCCGAGAACTACATTGGGTTTGGAAGTGCGCGAGGCAGCCGTCCGGCTTCGGGTGGAGGAACTGGAAGCCGAGGTCGCCGAGCTGTCTGAGAAGCTGGAGTTGGCCCGGGAGGGGCCGGAGCGGCCGATGCCGACCGGTCGACCGGTCGACCGCGGGTGAGCGCGCACCTCCGAGCTTGAAGCGGCTCGCGCCGCCAACCGGGAACTGACACGCTCGCTGAACTCAAGGTGCTGACGGAGACTGCGACCCTGCTCAGACAGCGCTCGCAACCCTGGTCGGAGCGATACCCAAGACGAGCTTCTCCAACGCCTCCTGGGCAGTTCCGAACGTCGCGGCCCAAGTCTCGATGAGGTAGACCTCGCTGGTCTCGTCGATGCCGAGGAAGAACCTCCCCTCGTCGAGCTCGCCGATCGGAAAGAGGTCCCGGCCCAGCGTTTCGCCCCAGTCAGCGAAGCGGTCCTCCTCGCCCATGCAGCAGTCCGGTTTGAAGTGGAACGGCGTCTTCGCGCAGGTGATGCCCGGCCCGCTGATCTGCACCTCCAGGCCGCCGAACTCGGTCAAGAACCGTTCGGCCGCGTCATGCATGCGGACCAGGCCGCTTCTCTCCAGCGTCTCGCGCCAACCCTTGACGGGGACTGACCGTCCCGGGTGCCATCCGGCCTCCCGCATGGTCTGCTCGACCACGCCGGTGTCCCGCTTCGCGGTCGCGGTCGCGGCGACCCAGGCCTGGTCCACCGGCACGTCCTCCGGCCAGCCGGGCCGCCAATTCGCCCGCCAGACGTCAAAGTCGTCCCGCAAGAAGCGGCGATCCACTGGCTTGAGGCGCACCTGGTGTCGCTGATCGGCCCACCAGACCTCGAAGTCGGCCTCGGTCCCCACGCTCGGCCAGAGCTCAGCGAAGGTCGGCAACAACAACACGTCGACGAAACCGCCAACCGGCAGACCGATATCGACGAAGACTCCGGTCGCACCCGGGTTCGGGACCGCGGTCACGCGCCCCCGGAACCGCTGCCCGAGCCGCAGCCCTGCACGGGTCTGGATCCATTCCTCTTCGCTGGCCACACGCCCAATCCTGGCACCGCAGATCGTTAACGCAACGGGCTTTGCTACTCGGCTGCTTGGTCGGCATCGTTCTTCAGATGAGCTGGGACCACGGATCTTCGCCCGCGTCCCGCAGCCGTTGCTCCTCGCGCCAGTGCATGAACACCCGCTGTCCGGACTCCACGGTGCCTTCCGTCCAGAAGTCGTCGGGATTGGTGACGCGGGATTGGGGCTAACCGGCTGAACGGACTTGCGGCACGGTGATGTCCGGCCCGCCAGTGAGGTCTTGGGTTCCTATGACGCCGAGCAGCCGCAGTTGCTCGACCGCCGGGCCGCCGGGCGGGGCGGTGTAGAACTGGAGCCGCTGCCGGCCGTCCTCGCTGAACAGGTTCTGGCAGTTGATCTCCACGACGCCGAGCGTCGGGTGGATGATTCGCTTGCGCTCGCCGCGTCGGACGGCGACGTCGCCGGTGGCCCAGAGCTGCGCGAATTCGGCGCTCGACCGTCGCAGTCGGCCGACCAGCTGCCGTGTCACGGGGTCATGGTCCCGGCGGGCCACGCCGGCGCGCAGGTCGGACACCAGGACGCGCGAGTGGTGCGGGTGGTCCTCGACCGGGTAGACACCGCGCGAGCCGGGGTCGGTGAACCAGCGGTGGACGAAGCTGGCCTGCGGGCCGGCACCGGTTACCGGCGGGCCCAGCAGTGCGGTGGCCAGTCGGTTCTGGGCCAGCGTCTCATGCAGGTCGGTAATGATGAGAGCCGGCGTGGTGTCCAGCCGGTCCAGCAGGGTCAGCATCGCCGGCTGCACGTACGCCGCAGTGCCGTGTGCGGCAGCAGTGACCGGGCGCCCGGCCAGCAAGAACAAGTGGTCGCGTTCGTCAGTGTCCAGGCGCAGCGCCCGGGCCAGGCCGGTGAGCATCTGGACGGTGGGTTGGGAGCCGCGCCCCTGCTCCAGTTCGGTGTAGTACTCCACCGAGGCGCTGGCCAGTTGGGCGACCTCGTCGCGGCGCAGGCCCGGTACGCGGCGGCGGGTGCCGGCCGGCAGCCCGGCCTCGGCCGGGGTGATCCGGTCCCGCCGCGACTTCAGGAAGGTCCCGAGTTCCGACAGATCCATGTCTTCGAGTCTCTTCCAGTTGCAGGGGTGCAGCCAGGGGATGGCGTCCCCTGGCTGCGTGCCGGGTGCGAAGCGGGTCAGGTCTGCGGTCCGGCGGCCAGCTTGGCCAGGGTCAGGACATCGCCGCCGATGCCCCAGCCCCCGACGGCGACCTCCTCGACCAGGACCATTGTGCTGGCACGGGCGCGCTCTCCGAAGATCCGGACGTACAGCTCGGTGGTCTCGGTGACGATCTGCTCCTTCTGCTTCTCGTCGAGGGTCTTCTCCGGGACCTTGAAGTTGGCGAACGGCATGGTGCGTTCCTCTCGTGACGTAATGTCGGTGTAGTGCGGGGTGTTGCAGGGAGCCGCCTGTGGTGAGCAGTTCCTCCAGCCGGATGCAGCGGAAGCATTCTGCGCGGACCCGGTCGGCGACCGCGCAGACGACTTCACTGCCGTCGCGGCCGGGTCTCTGGCACCCCGTCGTGATCTCCACGATCGCCGGTGTCCGCGCAGCCAACCAGGGTGTACTCACCCTGGTGTCGCCGTCCCCAGCCTCGAATCATCTGTCGCAGACTGGTGCGGGCCGCGGCCAGGTCTCGTTCACGTTCGTCTGCCCGGTCCGCCAGGGGCTGGAGCCTGATCAGCTCATATTCGAGCGCACTCCACGGATCACCGCACCGCTTTGGTCCGGGCCGGTGCTCACCGCAAGACCGGCCGCGCGCGCACTCACAGGACACGTTGCCCGAGCCGGCGTGGCGCTATGGCGTCGCCTCAGCAAACCAATCTCTCCAAGAGCCTCACCAGGCCCCCACATTGTCCTCTTCGGAAGCGCATACCGTGAGCCAGTACAAGATTCCGTTCGAGACCCCTGGATGCCGCTCGTGGATTACTGCGCCTCGTGCCGTCGGCACGTCAACGGGGCCCTGTCGTGTCCTGGTTGCGGCACCTACTTTCTGACCGACTCCCCGTCCGTCGAGAACGCCGAACCCACGACCGCGATACCCGATGAGTCGGCGCTGGTCGCGGTGGCCGCGGGCGGGCGCGCAGCGCGGCGACGGCAGCTGGCGCGGTTGAAGAAGCACAAGCGCAGGGCCGCCACCGCGGCGGTCTTCGCTGTCTTCGGTGGAGGTCTGTCGCTCGCGGCGCTGCCTGACGGTGCGTCCGCCAAGCCAGCGGATGCGAACGCGGCCATGGCGCCCCAGGCAGGAATTCAGGTCAACACTCCTACAGCGGTCGCCAGTACCCCGCCGGCGCAGCCGGTCGCCACCACGACGCCGCAGCCGTCGGCGCCTGCCTCCACGCAGGCTGTCTCGAACACCCACTCAGCGGTGCCGGTGCAGCCCACCGCGGCCCCGATGACGCAGGTCGTCACCCCGGCGCGCACTCAAGCCAGCACTCGGCAGGCCTCGGGCCACTCCGCCGCTCCGCGCACCACCCCCGCCGCCGCGCCCACAACGGCGGCCACTCCCACCACCGGGGCCACGCCGACCTCGGCGCCCACGACCGGCGCCACGCCGCCGAGCTCCAGCGCATCCTCGCCCGCCACCAGCTCCACGAATCCGCCCACCATCTGCCTGCTGGGACTTGTCTGCCTCAACTGATCACGGCGGGCTGGGTGAGACGAACGGCCGTGGCCACGATGCCGCCACCCCTCGCCCGCCGAGCTCTCAGGCAGTGCCGGACTCCGCATCGAGGGCCGCGTCGATCTCCGCCAGTTCCTCGGGCGTCGGCGCCCACTGCCCCGCAGCGGCATTGGCGCGCACCTGCTCGGCGCTGGTCGCCCCGGCGATGACCGAGCCGCAGCCGGGCCGCGCGGCGAGCGCGCCCACGCCGATCTCCAGGATGCTCCGTCCGTGGGCCTCGCCCCAGGCCGCGAGGCGTTCGACCGCGTCGAGACCGGCCTCGGTCACCCGCTCGGGCCGCGACGCCAGGCGTGAGCCTGCGGGCACACCCGTCGCGCGGCGCACCTTGCCGGTCAGCAGGCCGTTGGCGAGCGGGAAATACGGCAGCACACCCAGGCCGTAGTGCAACGCCGCCGGTACCACCTCCCGCTCCGCGCCGCGTGCGAGCAGCGACCACTCGTTCTGGGCCGAGACGAACGGGACTGCCCCGGTCTCCCGAGCCACGTGCGCGGCCTCGGCGATCTGCCAACCGGCGAAGTTGGAGTGCCCGATGTAGCGGACCTTGCCCTCGCGTACCAGCTCGCTGAGCGCGGCGAGCGTCTCGGCGATCGGCGTGGACGGGTCGGGCGTGTGCAGTTGGTAGAGGTCGATGTGGTCCGTCTGCAGGCGCCTCAGCGACTCCTCGACCGCGCGCCGGATGTAGGCCCGGCCGCCCTTCGCCCCCGCGGCGGGCCCGTACCCAAGATCGCCGCTCCGATGGCCGAACTTCGTGGCCAGCACGACCTCGTCACGCCGCCCCTTCAACGCCCGACCGAGCAGCGTCTCGGAGCCGCCTCCACCACCGTAGATGTCGGCGGTGTCGAAGAGGGTCACCCCGGCATCCAGTGCCGCGTCGACCACCTCGCGCGTCTGCGCTGCGTCGAGGCGTACGCCGAAGTTGTTGCAACCCAGTCCGACCACCGAGACGAGGAGCCCACTGTTGCCCAGCGATCGATATTCCATGAGGTCACTCTAGTTCTGACAGGGCGACAGGACCGGTCAGTCCGGTTCCTACCTCATCACCAGGAGCACGGCATCCGTGGTCCGGCCGGCCGCCGCCTCGATGAAGACCGTCGGATCGACCACGTCCACCAGCAGGTCCCGGGTGGCCCGCACTGCTGCGGCAGGCGGTGGAGGGCCGCCGACGGCGTCGATCAGGTCCAGCAGGTGGACGGTCGCCTCCGTCACCGCGATCTCGCGCAGCGCCCCCAGTGTGACCGTGCCCGCCCGATGCGCGACGGGTGTGTCGGGCGGGAGGGCGGCGAGCTCCGCGACAGCCGCGGGGCCCAACTCCGCGAAGCGCCTGATCAGTTCCTCCGGCGTCATGCTGTCGGCCGTCTCCCGGGCCTGCGCGGCGACCAGGTCCGCCGCGCTGTGCGCCACACCGCCGGGCCGGTTGAAGATCCGGAGGATCTCGGCCCCGCTGGTGACCTTCGGCGGCTCCTCCAGCACCGCTTCGCGCAGCCCGGCGAGCATCGTCGGGTCCAGCGCCACATGGGCATACAACGCCCGCACCGACCATCCGGGCAGTCTTGTCGGCCGAGTCCATTCGGTCGGCGCCAGCGCAGCCCCGCGCTCCGCCCAGGAGTGCCACAGCTCGACCAGCAGGTCAGCACTCGACGTGTTCTGATGTGCCATCACGACCTCCCTTGCCGACCAGCGTACGAGGCTGCGGAGCCGAGGCCGCCCGACCGTCCGCCGTGCGGCGTGTCAGTGGCACCGCGCCGGCCGGAAGCGCACGAGTGCACCCGGTGCGGCCCGTGCCGCCGCCTCCAGCGACGCCGGGTCGCCGGGTCGCCGGGTCGCCGGGTCGCCCACCATCTCGATATTGTTCAACAATCCAGCAGAAACGTTGAACAAAACCGGCCGCTGGGATTGACTGATCACGGCACGCGGGCAGGGAGGAGCACCGATGGGAACAGGCACCGCGCAGCGAGCGGCGGAGAGCTTGCGGGAGCGGATCACCGAGGGTGTCCTGGTGCCCGGGTCCCGACTGGTGGAGGCTGAGCTCGCGGCCGGGCTCGGGGTCTCACGCAACACCCTGCGGGAGGCGTTCCGGCTGCTCACCCAGGAGGGCCTGCTCACCCACGAGCCCAACAAGGGGGTCCGGGTACGCCGCCTGACCAGCGCGGACCTGGCCGACCTCTACCAGGTCCGGCGGCTGATCGAGTGCGGGGCGCTGCGCGAACTGCGCGGCGGCGACTACCCGCTGGCCGCGGTGCGGGAGGCTGTGCGGGCCGGGGAGCAGGCCGCTCTGGAGGGCCGCTGGAACGACTGCGGCACTGCGGACATCCGCTTCCACCAGGCCCTGGCCGGGCTGGCGGAGAGCCCGCACGTCGACCGGCTGATGGTCCGCGTGCTGGCCGAACTGCGGCTGGCCTTCCACGCGATGGGGGATCCCCGCCGGTTCCACGAGCCCTATCTGGGCCGCAACCGGCAGCTCCTGACCACCCTGGAGGCCGGCGAGGCGGAGCAGGCGGCCCAGGACCTGGCCTTCTACCTGGAGGACTCCCGACGCCAGTTGGTCGAGGCGTACTCCCGACTGCCTTAGGCCCTGTCCGTCCCGGAAAATTTCTCCCGCAGCACCCCTTGCCTGATTGTTGAACAATCCATAGCGTCCTCCGCAACAGAAGCACGGAACACGGAAGGACGCCTCATGATCGTTCTGCTTGGCGTGCTCGTGGTGGTCCTCGGGTTCGCGACCAAACGCAATCCGCTCCTGGTCGTCGGCGTGGCGGGGATCGTCACCGGGCTGCTGGGAAAGCTCTCCCTCTCCGGCATCCTCGCCGCCTTCGGGCAGGGCTTCGCCTCCAGCCGCGCAGTGACCGTCTTCGCCATCACGCTGCCGGTGATCGGCCTGCTCGAGCGCAACGGACTTCAGGCCCAGGCCCGCAATCTGATCGGCAGGCTCGGGAAGCTGACCGCCGGACGCTTCCTCGTTCTGTACCTGCTCCTCCGCCAACTCACCGCGGCCGTCGGCCTGTCCAGCATCGGCGGCCCGGCGCAGACCGTACGGCCGATGGTCGCGCCGATGGCCGAGGGAGCGGTCGAGCGCCGGATCGGCGGGCCCCTGCCGGAGGCGGTCCGGGAGAAGGTCCGCTCCTACGCCGCCAGCGCCGACACCGTGGGCTTGTTCTTCGGCGAGGACTGCTTCCTTGCGGTCGGCTCCATCCTCCTGATCACCAGCACCGTGAACGCCGCCTACCACGTCAGCCTGCAACCGGTGCAGCTCGCGGCGTGGGCGATCCCGGTCGCGGCCTGCGCCTTCGTCATCCACGGCTTCCGGATGCTGCGCCTGGACCGCAGTCTCAGCACCCTGGCGCCGACCGCCGAGAAGGTCCGTGAGGCAGCCGAATGATCAAGTCCGAGTGGTTCTACTGGCTGATCGGAGCGATCTTCCTGGCCATGGCCGGGCAGATGCTCTTCGACCGCAGCAACCCGAAGCGCTTCGGCACCTCGGCCTTCTGGGGCCTGCTGGGCACGGGCTTCATCTACAGCACCTGGGTGCTGAACCACCAGGCCCCGACCCAACCGCTGGGCCTGGCCGTGCTGGTGACGATCTGCCTGGGCGGCTTCAACCTCACCGGCCGCGGCAACCCGCGCACCACCTCCCCCGCCGAGCGCGAGCAGCGCGCCGCCCGGCTGGGCAACAAGATCTTCATCCCCGCCCTGGTCATCCCGGTGGTCGCGGTGATCTGCTCCACCCTGGTCAAGGCCTGGCGCATCGACGGCAAGCCTGTTCTGGAGAGCGGTGCGGAGACCGTCCTGGGCCTGGGGATCGGCGCGATCGTGGCGCTGCTGGTGGCGATGGTGATCGTGCGCGAGCGCAACCCGGCCGTCCCACTGCACGCCGGGCGCGGCATGCTGGAGTCCATGGGCTGGGCGCTGCTGCTGCCCCAGTTGCTCGCCATCCTGGGCGCGATCTTCCAGGCCGCCGGCGTCGGCACCCAGGTGGGCACGATCGTCAACTACGTGCTGCCGCACCGGCAGACCTTCCTCGCCGTGCTGGTCTACTGCCTGGGGATGGCCCTGTTCACCGCGGTGATGGGCAACGCCTTCGCCGCCTTCCCGGTGATGACAGCCGCCGTGGGCTGGCCGATCCTGATCCAGCAGATGCACGGCAACGCGCCCTGCGTACTGGCCGTCGGCATGCTCGCCGGGTTCTGCGGAACCCTGTGCACCCCTATGGCGGCCAATTTCAACCTGGTCCCGGCCGCGCTGCTGGAGCTCAAGGACCAGTACGGCCCGATCAAGGCCCAACTGCCCACCGCCGGCGGCCTCTTCGTCTGCTGCGTCGCCATCATGTCGCTCTGCGCGTTCTGAGTTCGGAAAGGTCTCCATGCCTCGCGTGCTGCTCACCGGCTTCGAACCCTTCGGAGGCGAATCGGTCAACCCCTCCTGGGAGGCGGTCCGGCTGCTCGCCTCCGAGCCCGACGTCTCGACCGTCCGGCTCAGTTGCGTCTTCGGCACCGCCCTGGACGAGCTGCGCGCGGCGGTCGAGCGCACCGATCCGACGCTGGTGGTCTGCGTCGGGCAAGCCGGCGGGCGCACGGACCTCACCGTCGAGCGCGTCGCGATCAACCTGGACGACGCGCGCATCCCGGACAACGCCGGTCAGCAGCCGATCGACCGGCCGATCGTGCCGGACGGCCCTGCCGCGTACTTCTCCTCCCTCCCGGTCAAGGCCTGCGTCGCGGCGGCCCGCGGGACCGGGCTGCCCGCTTCGGTCTCGCACAGCGCCGGCACCTTCGTCTGCAACCACGTCGCCTACGGGCTGGCGCACCTGATCGCCACCGAGCGGCCAGGGCTGCGCGGCGGCTTCGTGCACATTCCGTTCGCTCCGGAACAGGTCCTGGACGGGCAACGCCCCTCGCTTGCGATCCCGGCGGTGGCCGAGGGACTGCGCGCGATCGTCTCCACCGCGTTGAACGGCCAGGAGATCACCGAGGTGGGAGGTGCACTGCATTGAACGCCCTTGCGCGGGACGCCGCCGCGTCGAACCGCTCCTCGTGGGACGCCTCCGCGTCGAACGCCGGATTCGCCCGCCTCGCGATGGAGAACATCACCCGCGCCTATCCGTACGCCCCCGCGCAGCTGCTGCGCGGCCCGGAGGACCTCGTCCCACCGCGGGAGCGGCACCCGGTCTTCTTCGGCTCCTACGACTGGCACTCCTCGGTGCACATGCACTGGCTGCTGGTCCACCTGCTGCGCACCACCCGTGCACAGCTCGACGCGGAGCTCGGCGCGGAGCTCGGCGCTGAGGCGGTCGAGGCGCTGCTGGACACGCAGTTGACGCTGCCGGCCGTCCGGCAGGAGGCCCGCTACCTGCTCGACCATCCCGGCTTCGAACGCCCCTACGGCTGGGCCTGGCTGCTCACGCTCGCCGCGGAGTGCGCGGACACCCGCTGGGCCCAGGCACTGGCGCCCGCGGCGGAAGCGGTCGCGGCGCTGTTGCCGGCCTGGCTGGAGAAGGCCACCTATCCGGTGCGGCACGGCGTGCACAGCAACAGTGCGTTCGCGCTGGGGCTGGTGCTGGACGCTGCGGCCCCGGCCGGCCATCCGGAACTGGAGCGCCCGGTGCGGGCGACGCTGCTGCGGTGGTTCGAGCAGGACCGCGCCGCCCCGGTGCACTGGGAGCCGTCCGGGCAGGACTTCCTCTCACCCACGCTGTGCGAGGCAGAGGCGATGCGGCGGGTGCTCCCCCAGGACCGGTTCACGGAGTGGCTCGCGCGCTTCCTCCCGGAGGCCGGGCCCTTGCTGACGCCGCCCCGGATCTCCGATCGGGCGGATCCGCAGATCGGCCATCTCATCGGGCTGTGCTTCTCCCGGGCGGCGGCGCTGCGCGGCCTGGCACCGTTCATGGCCGGGGCCGGCGAGGCGGCTCAGGCACATCTCGTGGTGGCGGAGGAGTTCCTGGCTTCGACCGACTTCACCACCGCGCACTGGTTGGCGACCTTCGCGGTCCGTGCGCGCATGCCCCGTGGGGTCGCAGCGGGCTGACTGCCCGTCGGCCCGCTCGTCGGCCCTCTCGACGGAGGGGAGTGGGCTGTCGGCGCGCGCCGCACGCCGGGCCCGTTCACACGCCGCAATCACAGGCCGGGTGGTCGAGATACCCGCGGACTCCCCCGGTGTAGTAGGTACTCGGATCCCCCTGAGCCAGCCTGCAGCCGAGCGCGAAGCGGGTGACGAGATCCGGGTTGGCGACGAAGTGCCGGGCGAAGGAGACCGCGTCGGCGACACCGGCCTCGATCGCGGCGTTCCCCGACTCCCGGTCGAAGCCGTTGTTCGCGATCAGCGGCCCGGCGAACAGCCGACGGTAGCGGGCGAACAGGCTGAGGTCCGGGCCATCCGGTCCGGTCGGGTCTGCACCGAGGAGGTGCAGGTAGGCGACGGCCGGACGGTCGTTGAGAGCCGCCGTCAACTCGTCGTACTCGGTGAGCCGATCCGGGTCGAAGGCGAACTGTCCGCCCGTGTTCCAGTACGGCCCCAACCGCACCCCGACCCGCGGCTCACCGCCCCAGGCCGCGGCCACCGCGTCGATGATCTCGAACAGCAGGCGCCGCCGACGCGCCCGGTCCCCGCCGTAGGCGTCCGTACGCCGGTTCAACCTCGGACTCAGGAACTGAGGAATCACATACACGCCCTGGGCGGGCAGTTCCACGCCGTCGAACCCGGCCCGCCGCGCGTTCACCGCCGCGGCCGCGTAGTCCGCCACCGCCTGTTCGATCTCGGCCACGGTCATCTCGCGCGGAGTGCGGGTCGGCTTGGGCCCCGTCGGCGTGAACACCGTCTGACCCGGGTTCACCGCCGACGGGCCGGCGGGCAGTCGTCCGCCGTGGTGGTCCGGGTGGGAGACCGCGCCCGCGTGCCACAGCTGGGCCACGATTCGGCCACCGAGCGCGTGCACGACGTCGGTGACCCGCCGCCAGCCCGCCACCTGCTCCGGGCTGTAGATCCCGGGGACGTTCACCTGCCCGATCCCCCGCTCGCTCACGAACAAGCTCTCGCAGATGACCAGGCCCGCCGTCGCGCGCTGCGCGTAGTGGGCGACGTGCAGTTCAGTCGGCACCAACCCCGGGTTCTCCGCGCGTGCCCGCGTTGTCGGCGCCACCACCACGCGGGTGGGCAGGCGCAGGACGCCCAGGTCGAACGGCCGCAACAGCGGTTGGGTCAGGGCAGTGGTCATGGTCGTCGTACTCATCACCGGGATCCTTCCGATCATCCGCGTTTCTCGCGGGTCTCATACGATCGACGCGAGTCACGCGGCAAAGGTGACCGGAGAACGGGGAGACCGGAGACCCATGGGTGAGGACGCACAGACCGCGACGGCCGAACTGGCCGAGCGGTTCGAGACACTGCGCCGGCCGCTGCGCGCACTCGCCTTCCGCATGCTCGGCTCCGTCAACGAGGCGGACGACGCGGTCCAGGAGACCTGGCTCAAGCTCCACCGCACCGGTGCCGACGAGATCCGCAACCTCGACGCCTGGCTGCGCACCGCCGCCTCCCGGGTCTGCCTCGACATGCTCCGCGCCCGTGCCGCCCGCCCCGAGCAGCCAGGCGCGCATCAACTCGGCGCGCCCCAACTCGGCGGCGAGGAACCTCAGGCGGTCGGTGACGGAGCGGACCCGGAGCAGGAAGCCGTGCTCATCGACAGCGTCGGCCGGGCCATGCTGGTCGTCCTCGACGCCCTCGCACCGGCCGAGCGGGTCGCGTTCGTGCTGCACGACCTGTTCGCCGTCCCCTTCGACGAGATCGCGCCCATCGTCGACCGCTCCCCCGCTACCACCAAGAAGCTCGCCAGCCGCGCCCGCCGCCGCGTGCACGCGGCCCCGGCAGCGCCCCCAACGCAGGTGGCCCGGCAGCGCCGCGTGGTCGAGGCGTTCCTCACCGCCTCACGCACCGGCGACCTCGCCGCCCTGCTGCACCTGCTCACCACCGACGTGGTCCGTCACACCGACCCGATCGCCCTCCCACCCGGCGCGGCCACCGAGGCCCGCGGCGTCCGCGACGTCGCGGACGGGATCCTGGCCTTCGGCCGCCGCGCCCGCCACGCCGCCCCCGCAATGGTCGACGGCACCGTCGGCGCGGTCGTGGCCCCGCACGGCCGCCTGGCCATGGTCATCAGGTTCACCATCGTGGGTGACCGGATCGCCGCCTACAACGTCATCGCCGACCCCGCACACCTTGGTCAACTCACGCTCGCCGTACTCGACGAACACTGAACGAACGCCGAGCGCTTCGCCGGCTTCAACGCGAACTGAACTTCTCTGTCCAGACTCGCTGGATCAGTTTGTAGTCGATCACCACGATGCCCTCCTGGCGCAGGACTTCCCGGGCTTGAGGTGATGTCAGGAACTCGTAGTCAGTGCGTCGGACGAGCCAGCCGTCGTCAACGGCCCGCGAGACCTCATCGGCCAGGCTGGGATGGACAGCCCACTCGTTCAGACCACTGGGAAGATCACGTAGCAGCCGAGCATACTGGGCCGCTTTCCCCGCGCTGTCCAGGGAGAAGCTGTCCAGGAAGTCGTTGTCGACGGCCACCAGTCCTCGTCGCCGGACCACGTCTCGCCCCAGCTTCAGCCAGGTCCGGACCGCGAGGCCATACTCGCCGGCCAGCGCCAACGTCAGGTCGAAGATGTCGTCGCGTCCTCCGTCGGCCAGGCAGTGGAAGTCCAGATGGGTCGGAGTGAGCCCCACATCGGCGACGGCGTCGATCTGCGCGCGGAACTCCAGCTCGACCTCGTCGAGTCGCGCCTGACCCAGCAGAGCCGCCCGTCCAGCCGATGTTGGCGCGAACAGCTGACCCTTGTCGTCCAGCAGTGACGGCACTTTCTCCTCGCCGGCGAGCGGGCCCCATCGCAGCCGAGGCATCTCGCACACCAGCGTGAGATGGATCCCGAACCCGATCCCCGGTCGCCGGCGCAGACGCTGCATGGCATCCGACGCCGCCGGACACGAGGGCATCACGCTGCAAGAACTGGCGATCCCCTGCTCGATCGACTCAACCACCGCGGCGTTGATCGCCGGATACATCCCGAAGTCATCGCAGTTGACGATCAACAGTCGGGAATCCGGAGGAAATCCGAGTTCCTCGGTGGACTGAACGGACGGCCTCGGAGCACCGGAGGGGAAGGCATCTTCATTCATGCCCGCAGTCTGAAACCTCGCCAAGTCACCTGCACGGCATTTTCCCCGACCTCGGCCGAGCACTCGACCATCCCCAACCCTCGCCGCTCGGGTGGCGCTTGCGCTAGAGCGCCGAGATGGAAACAGGTGCGCGTTCGCTGCGGCTCAGTGCACGCAGGACATTGGTCGCGCCGTGCCGCCGCAGGGCGATCCGGGTGAGCAGGTCCACGACGGTTTCGACGGCAGGGACCGGGAACTCCGGCGTCGGCAACCCGACGCTGTACGCAAGGTCGTCGGAGTGGACGACGAGTTCCAGGAGCCGGCTGGTGATGAAGTCGTCGAGACCGATCGACCACGGCCCCCAGGTGGGGCGTCGAACCCGGCGATTCAGTCTGGCGGGCAGGCTGCCGCGCAGTTCCTCGACGCACGCGGCGACTCGCGTGGCCAGGGCGGCCGGACCCTCGGCTGCGTCTTCCTCACCGCCGGATCGGATGGCCTGGTTGAACGGCGTGTCGAGGTCTGAGCCGATCCAGCTGACTCGCGCGTAGTACTCGTGGATCGAGATGACGGGCTCGGTAGGTACTGGCTCTGCGAGCACGGTGGGGATCAGGAAGACCTGCCCGGCCAGGTGACCCGCCAGCCCCTGGACGCTGAGCTTCGCCAGCGCGGAGGGCTGGAGCCAAGCCTCTGCCACTTCCGGTGCGGCCAACAGGTTCGCCGCTGTGTCCGCCACACTCAGGTAGAGCTCCCTCACCTGCGTCACGTTGCCGTTCTCTCTGTCGCTGTCGGTGGGTGTCTGCCCGGTCCACCTCACGGCACGGGCGACGCACCAATAACGACAGATACGACATCAAGTCACATACCGTCCCCCTCTTGGAAGTCAGGTGGAATCTGTCCGGGGAACCCCGCAGTTGGACGCCGCCACCCACGCATGTCAGACCGAGCGCGTGCGGCGCTGGGGCTGGACGGACTCCGCGACGGCGTCGGCGAGTTCGGCGGCCTCCTCCGGTGCGAGGGTCGCCGTGGTGGCCCGGACGAACGGCGGACTGGCGAGGCGGTGCGGCTCACCGGCACGCAGCAGCCAGCCGCGCTCCTGCAGCGACCGGAGCGTCGTCGCCTCCTCCAGCACGGGGATCATCACGTTCAGCCCCGAGCGCCCCGACGCGGCCACCCCGCGTGCCGCCAGCTCGCCGAGCAGCGCCTCGCGGCGCGTCCGGTAGGTCCGCTCGGCCAGCCGGATCATGTCCTGCACGGCAGGGTCGGTGGAGAGTTCCAGGACGATCTGCTGCAGGATGTGGCTGACCCAGCCGCTGCCGAGCCGTTGGCGGCCCTCGACCCGACTGACCGTCATCGGGTCGCCGGCGACGTACGCCAGACGCAGGTCCGGCCCCAGGGACTTGCTGACCGAGCGGATCACCGCCCAGCGTCGGCGTCCGGTCGTGAGTGTGAAGAAGTCAGTCCCGGCCGTCGGGCCCATGTGGTCGTTCTCCACGACCAGGACCTCCTGGTGGCGCTCCAGCACCGCGCACAGTTCGGCCGCGCGGACAGCGTCGAGGGCGGCTCCGGTCGGGTTCTGGGCCCGGGGGGTGAGGACCAGCGCCGCAGTCTTCCCCGTCAGGGCCGCCTTCAGGGCGTCGGGCACGAGGCCGCGCTCGTCGACCGCGACCGGCACCGCGGTCAGGCCGCACGCCCGCACCAGGTCCAGCACGCCCGTGTAGCAGGGGTCCTCGACCAGGACCTGGTCGGCGGGGCGCAGCCACGCGGACAGCACCCGCTCGACCCCGTCCATTGCCCCGCTTGCCAGGCACAACTGCTCCTCGCCGATGCCGAGTTCGGCGAACTGGAGGGATGCCCGCCCGGCCAGCGCGGGCAGCATCGTGGGCGAGCTGTAGCCGTCGTGGCCGAAGTTCACGACGTGGGCGGCGCGGGTTACCGACGGCATCAGCTCGGGATCGGGATTGCCGTCGCTCAGGTCCCTGGCCCCGGCGGGGACCGCTCCCGGCACGCGGCTGATCAACGGTGGTCGGGCGCTGATCCGGGTGTTCCGGCCGACCTCGCTGGTCAGCACGCCGCGGATGCGCAGATCCCGATAGGCGGCGGCCACGGTGGCGGGGCTGATCTGCAGGTGGGCAGCGAGCGCCCGCACGGAGGGCAGCACGTCGCCGGGCGCCGCCTGCCCGTCGCGGACGGCGCGTTCCACGCTGTCGACCACCTCGCGTGAGGTCCGGCCTTCGATACGTACAAGATCCACGGCCGCAAGTGTACTAGTACACCGCCCGTGCACCGATAGGCGGGAGCGGACACCGAGATCCCGGCCCTGACCGCTTGCGGTCATCCCCAGACCCGGATTAGTGTTCCATGACACTTGAAGAAGTGTTCTAGCACGGTTGGGAAATTCTGCTTCTCCTGTGAGGACGTCCAGTGCTCGAACAGCCCCTCTACGCACTCACCGATCCCGACGAGCTCCGCTCGCTCATCGCCGGCCGGGGATGGGCCACGCTGGTCAGCGCCGTTCCCGACGGCGCCCCGGTGGTGTCGCACGTGCCCGTCATCCTCGACCCCGATCGGGACGACGCCACCGTGCTCGGCCACCTCGCCCGTGAAGACGCGGAACTGCACGAGCTGGGCCGACACCGCACGGTCCTGGTCTTCGAAGGCCCCAACGGGTACATCTCGCCGAGCTTCTACGAGAGCGGCCCCTACGTGCCCACCTGGAACTTCGTCGTCGCGCACCTGCACGGCACCCCCGAAATCCTCAGCCCCGACGAGACCTACGAGGTGCTGGACAGGACGGTCGACCACTTCGAGGCCGCGCGGCCAACTCCCTGGCGCCTGCCCGAGGTCGAGGAGTACGCACGGCGCATCGCCCCCGGGACCACGGGGTTCCGGCTCACCCCGAGCCGCGTGGTGGCCAAGGCCAAGCTCAGCCAGGACAAGCCGCACGAAACAGCCCAGAACGTCGTCAACGCGCTCCGGCGCGACGAGGACGTCCACCGCAATCCCGCACTTGCGGAGGCCATGTCGAAGGCACTGAGCCTGCCGGTGTAGCGCGCCGAGAAAGCCAGGACCTGCCCTGCGCCGCCCAGCCCTGCCCCGCACCCGTTGAGGCGAAGTAGACCCGATACTCTCCCCTCGTGATCACCAGTGAGGACCAGGGCTGGGCCGCCACCCGCGCGTGGGTGGAGCGGCGGTTCGCCGCCGGGGAGCGGATAGCCGACGTCACGCGCCTGCGCGGCGGCTGGACGTCCGAGATGCGACGACTGGACATCGTCGGAGCGGACGGGGGTGGGCGCGCGCTGGTGCTGCGTTCGTTCGTCACACCCTTCTACCGCCGCCACGCCGACGGCCTGCTGACCCGCGAGGCCGCGATCCTGCGCCTGCTCGCCGACACGGACATCCCCGCCGCCACCCTCGTCGACGCCGACCCGACAGCGACCGCCTGCGACCACCCGTCCCTGCTGATGTCCCTGCTGCCCGGCACCGTCCGCCTGGACGACCACGGCGCCCGGCACCGCGCCGACCTCCTGGCCGCCCAGCTGGTGCGCATCCACCGAGTCGGCGTCACTTCGCGGACGAGGCCGCGGACCTGGCAGCCTTGGACCTCCCCGGAGCGGGTGCGGCTGCCCGAGCAGACCACGCGTCCGGACCTGTGGCGACAGGCCGTCGACGTGATCCGGCAGGAGCCTCCCGCCCACCGGTCCTGCTTCCTGCACCGCGACTACCACCCCGGCAACGTCCTGTTCGACGGCAGCAGCGATGACGTCCGCATCAGCGGCGTCGTCGACTGGGTGGAGACCTCATGGGGCCCGGCCGACCTGGACGTCGCGCACTGCTCGACCGCGCTCGCCCTGCTCCACGGCGTTCCCACGGGAATGAGCTTCGCCGACCGGTACCTCGCCGCAGGAGGAGAGCTCACCGACGACAACGCGGCGCACCTGTACTGGCGCCTGCTCGACGCCCTCGCCTTCGCCCCCGACGCCGAGAAGGTCGCCGTCCCCTGGCGGGCACTCGGCCGCCACGACCTCACTGCCGCCCTGCTGACGAGCAGGCTCGAGCAGTACCTGCAAGCCCTCCTCGAACGCTACGCGTAGCCGCCGGCACCCTCGCAACTGCGGCTCAGGCGACCGGGTCGTGCCAGAGGTCGCCGCGGGGCAGGAGTGCGTCGGCCTCCTTCGGGCCCCAGCTGCCACGTTCGTAGGGGTGGACCGGCACCGCGTCGCCGAGGACGGGGTCGACGATCTGCCAGGCGGACTCGACCGTGTCCTGCCGGGCGAAGAGCCAGCGGTCCCCGTCCAGGGCCGCGCCGATGAGCCGGTCGTAGGGGCGCATGTCCGAGCCGGGCTGCTCGGCGAAGATCAGCTCCTCGTGCTTGGCGTGCCACCCGCCGCCCGGCTGCTTGCCCGCCAACGCCAGCCCGACCTGCGTCTCCGGCCAGACGCGGAACCGCAGCCGGTTGCTGACGGGTCCGGGCCGGATCCCGAAGAGGTCGTGGGGCGCGGCCCGGAAGACGAAGCTGACCTCCGTCGCGGTCACCGGCAGGCACTTGCCCGCGCGGATCACGATCGGCACGCCCGCCCAGCGCCACGACTCCGCGGCCAGCCGGACAGCGGCGTACGTCTCCGTCGTCGACTGCGGGGCCACCCCGGCGACGTCCCGGTAGCCGGCGTACTGACCGCGCACCACATGGTCGGGCGTCAGCGGACGGATCGAGTTGACGACCGCGGCCTTCGCGTCCCGCCACGAGTCCAGGCCGGTGCCGGACGGCGGGTCAGCCAGCGCGGTGGCGAGGACCTGGAGCAGGTGGTTCTGCACCACGTCACGGATCGCGCCGGTGCGGTCGTAGAAGGCGCCGCGGTCGGCGACGTCGAAGGCCTCGGCCATGGTGATCTGGACGCTCTCGACATAGGTGCGGTTGAGCAGCGGCTCGAAGACCGCGTTGGCGAACCGCGCGAAGAGGATGTTCTCCACCGGGTCCAGGCCCAGCCAGTGGTCCACGCGGTAGATCGCGTCCTCGGGGAAGAAGCGGTGCAGCGTCGTGTCGAGGGCGCGGGCGCTGTCCAGGTCGGTCCCGAACGGCTTCTCGACCATCACCCGGGCACCCTCGGCCCGCCCGGCGGTGGCGATGCCCTGCGCGATCCGGGCGAACAGCGGCGGCGGCACCTCCAGGTAGAACAGCGCACCTCCGGATGCCGGGCCCATGGCCTCGGACATCGCGTGGTAGGTCGCGTCGTCGCCCAGGTCCCCGTCCACGTAGCGCAGCAGGCCGAGCATCGTGCGGGCCGCATCGGAGTCGGGATCCAGGCCGTTGAGCCGGAGCGAGGCCGCAGCGTAGTCCCGGAACTGGTCCAGCCCCCAGCCGCTCTTGGCCACCCCGACCACGGGGACGTCCAGCACACCGCGTTCCACCAGCCCGACCAGCGCCGGGAAGGTCTCCAGCTTGGCCAGGTCCCCGGTCGCACCGAAGATCACCAGCGCGTCCATGCGATCACTTGTCGTGCGCCCCGCTGTCGTGCGCCCCGCCGCCATCCGAGCCTCCCGTGTGCCGTGTCCCTCCCCAGGCTCGGGGCACAGCGCTCAGTGGGCAGCGCGAGGGGGCCGCTCAGGTGACAGGCGCACCGGCATGGAGGAGGTGCCCCATGGGGAGGGGATTCCCGTACGCCTGTCCGGCGGATCAGAACCGAGGAGCCCGAGCCCCCGCCGCGATCAGGATGAACTGGGCGTACGAGTCGGCGTTCATCAGTGCCCGCTGACCCATGGCGTACCAGTTCGCCTGCCGACCGGACTCCTTGTTCTCACCGCTGTACTTGGAGGGGTCCCGCAGGGCGCGCTTGCCGATCATGTTCCGCTCGGTCTCCGCCGCCGCCTCGGGCATGGTGGCGGCCAGGCCGGCGAGGTACTCCTCCTCCTGCAACTCCGAGTCGTGGGCGCTGTACTGGTAGTCCAGCGTGCCCGCGAACCGGTGCGTCGCCTCATGGATGACGTACCAGGCGACCTGGCCCTCCTCCGTGAGGTTGATCGGGCCGCTGCGGCCCGTGTCCAGGGGCGGCAGGTCCTCGCTCTTCTGCTGGTTCGGGTTGGTCGCCCGGGTGTACAGGTCCTGCCAGCTGGAACCGACCCAGCCCGCGACTCCGCGCGGCACCTTCCCGTTGCCGACCAGGGTGAACTCCGCCCCGTGGGCGTTGAGCCCGGTCTGGATACGCCGTACGACCTCGGTGATGCGCGGCAGGAAGGTGGCGATCTGCTCGGGCGTCGCGGACCGGAACACCGGGAAGCCCGACTGAAGCCCCGTCAGCAGCTGGCCGCCCGGGTCGTTCCCCGCCGCCGCCAGCAGCGTCAGGGCCGTCGCGATGGCCTGCTTGGCCTCGACCAGGGCCCCTCGGGTCTGCGACTCGCGCTGCGGGTACTCGCGCTCGGGAATGACGCCGCTCTTGCCGAACTTCGCGTTCCCGCTGCTGTGCACCTGCCCGGTCGCGTCGTCGTAGACGTCCCCGTGCCGTGGTGCGCCATGGCCGTCGATGCCCAGCTGAGTGGAGGTGCGGACCTCAGCCCGGTCGTCCCTGTTGACCCAGCGGGTCTCCCGGCCCGAGCGGGGGTCGCTGAAGTTGGCGCCCTGACTGAACTCCCAGACCGTGCGCTGGACCGCCGGACCCCCGTGGGTCGCGTCGGCGCGAACGCCGGCCGTGCGCTGCGCGACGACGGACGGCGCGGTGGCCGCTCCCGACGCGAACGCGGCGCCGTCGGCGGCAGCCGCGCGCTCCGAGCCCTGCCCCGGGTCGGTCACCGTGACACCGGCGCCGCTGTCGTTGCCCGTCTCGCGGATCCCCCGGAGGTTCTTGTCGAGGTGGCTGGCCTCGTGGGCCAGGATCTCGGTGTTCCCGGCGGCCGACGGGCCGAGGAAGATGTGGCTGCCGATCGTCATGGCGTGCGCGCCGAGCGCCGCGGTGGCGCGTTGGGCGGTCGCGTTGTCGTGCACGCGGCCCGCGGAGAGGCCGTCGTTGCGGTAGAACGCCTTCGCCTTGGAGAGGAAGGGTCCGGGGAGCGGGCTGCTCGGCGTCGCCATCGCGGCGTCGATGAGGCTGCGACGGCTGGTCGGTTCGGTGTCCTCGGCGCCCCCGTGCGCGTGGCCGCGCTCTGCAGCCTCCGCACGCTGAACGGCTGGGTCCGCGTGCTCGCATCCCGGCCCGTGCTGGTGCCGTTCCTGCTCGACCACGCGGGCCACCGCGTCGTTCCCCGCCGCTTGCTGAAGGTCCAGCATCCGTTGGACCGGTGCCGGCGCGCCGGCACCGGCACCCGCACCGGTCCGGGTCGCTCTGTGACCGGCGTCCCGCTCGTTCGATGACCGGTTCGGCTTTCCCCGCGCGTGCATGACGTTCCCTTCGAACCCGCGTACGACCAGCGCCCCATCCTTACCGGCGCGCCGCCGCTTCCCGAAGGTCCGCAAGATCATTTCTCAGGGCAGCCCTGACGGTCCGTAGGGCGGGTCGACCTCGGGGCGGGCCGGGGCGCGACGCGGCAGGAGATGTCGATGTACGGCGTCCAGCCGCAGGACACCTACCCGCAGTTGGAGGGGGGCGCCTCCCCGACCGGCCTGCGTCGTGGGAGCCGCCGTGAGAGACGTCGTGCGCATGCGCATGAACAAGACCCGGATGAGGAAGGCTCCTGGCAAAGTAGTCGTCATGAGCATGAAAACAACGGGGGATGGAATGACGACCGTAGACGCGTTCCTTGCAGCGTCCGCGACGCTGACGGGCTTCCGCGAGGAGGAGTTACAGAAGACCGGACTGGTCGGGTCGTATCTCCTGCTGATCGCCGGAAGCGTCGGCGACCAGCCGTTACAGGGTCTGGTCGAGACCGTCGCCGCCGCGCCGGACCTCTCCCTGCTCCTGGCCGCCGCGGAGCGTGACCCGGAACTCGCGGTGCTGGCCCGCGCCGTGGCGCACCTCTGGTTCACGGGTGTCTGGTCCCCACCGTCCGGCCTCGGCCAGCCGTCCCTGGCCTCGCCGCAGGGCTACTCGCAGGGCCTGGTCTGGCGCAGTTTCGGCGCGGTGCCTCCCGGGACGGCCGGACCGGGGCACGGGAGCTGGTCGTCTCCCCCGCGTCCCGTCGGCCGGGGCATTCCTGCGGGGTCCCGGTGAGCGACCTGGATGCGCAGCGGTGGGACGTGGTCGTCGTCGGCGCGGGCTTCGCCGGAAGCCTGGTGGCGAAGCGGCTCGGCGAACAGGGCTGGCGGGTGCTGGTCCTGGAGGCCGGTCCTGGAGGCCCGGCCGGTGCGGAGGCGGAGGTCCGGTCGGCGGCCGTCGAGCGCTTCGGGGCGGCGCTGTGGAAAACACCCAACTCCCCCTATGAGACAAGTCGGTTCGCACCGTCACCGGACGTGACGGAGTTGGAGGGACTGACCGGTGGCGGGTTCCGCGCACACGGCTACCTCGAGCAGCGCGGCCCGCTCCCCTACGCCAGCGGCTACCTGCGCGCCAACGGCGGCACCGGGCTGGCCTGGACCGGGCTGACCCCGCGCATGCACCCGGAGGACTTCCGCTCCGGCGACTTCGGCCACGGCCGCAACTGGCCGATCGGCTACGGCGACCTGGAACCGTACTATCGGGCGGCCGAACGCGAGCTGGGCATCTCCGGAGACGCCGACGAACAGCGCGCCGCCGTCGGGCTGCCGTTCCCGGACGGCTACCGGTACCCGATGCGGGCGATCCCGCGCAGCCACCTCGACCAGGTCATGGCTGCTGCCCTCGACGGCCACCACGTTCGCGACCCCGGCACCGGCCGACCCGTGGCGCTGCGCGTGACCACCACGCCGCACGCCCGCAACGGCCTGCCCCACCCGGACGAGCCCGACCCCGGATACGGCGCGCCGTGCTCCGGGCACGCCAGTTGCGTGCCCGTCTGCCCGTCCGGCGCAAAGTACACGCCCCTGCGCACGCAGTCCCGCTGGCCGGCCAACGTCACGCTGCGCACCCGCAGCGTCGTCACCCGGGTACGCCTGGACAGCGACGGGCGCGCACGGGGCGTGGACTACCTCACCTATGACGGCGCCGGACCCGAAGGCGCCGGAACCCAAGGCGCCGGAACCCAAGGCGCCGCCCCGAGCGCCCGGCCGCACCACGTCCTCGCGGAGCTCGTCGTCCTGGCCGCACACGCCATCGAGAACGCCAAGGTGCTCCTGCTGTCCGGGGCCGCCGACAGCAGCGGACTGGTCGGCCGGAACCTGATGGACCACCCGGTCCTGCTGACCTGGGGATTGATGCCCCAGCAGGTCGGCGCCTACCGAGGACCGGGATCGACCTCCGGTCTGGAGGGGTTCCGCTTCGGCCGGGCTCGCGCGCACCGGGCGCCGTTCCGCGTCGAGATCGGGAACTGGGGCTGGACCTGGGCCCTCGGCCCGCCCGAGGGCCGGGTCGCCGAGCTGCTCCGCTCCGGCGGCCCGCACCGCCGCGGCCTGCTCGGCAGGGAGTTGCGTGATGCGCTCGCCGACCGGGTCGGCCGCGAGTTCGCCTTCCAGTTCGAGATGGAGCAGGACGCCGACCCCGCCAACCGCGTCGCTATCGATCCCCGCCACCGCGACCGCCTCGGGATCCCCCGACCGGTCATTCACTACGATCTCTCCGGGTGGGTGCGGCGCGGCGTCGCCGCCGCGAAGCACGTCTCCGACCGACTGTTCACCCTGCTGGGAGCGGAGGACCACACCCGCTTCGAGCCCGGCCCCGCGTGGCCCGGCTACTTCGAACACGAGGGCCGCGGCTACGGCTACCGCGCCGCAGGCCACGGCGCGGGCACCCACATCATGGGCGACTCGCCCTCCTCGTCCGTGGTCGACCAGTGGCAACGGTGCTGGGACCACCCCGGGCTCTACGCGGTCGGCTGCGGCTCCATGCCGACCGTCGCCACCTCGAACCCCTCCCTGACCATGGCCGCCCTCGCGCTCCGCAGCGCCGAGCGGATCCACCTGGACCTGAGCTCACGCCGCCGCGTCGTCACCGCGGGCGCGCACCCGATCGAAGGAGACCTCGCGTCGTGAACGACCGCCGCCCGCTGCCGCTGCCGCCCGTCGCCGCACCGTTCCAGCTTCCGTTCCACTACGGCGCGCTGCACAACATCGGTGTCGACTTCCTGACCGACGCCGAGCCGGCCCGCAAACTCCTCGCCCAGCGACACCCGGCCCTGGCCGCGGCCGACTTCGGTGGACGGGCCTGCGTGTCGGTCAACTACCAGCTCTACTTCGCGCAGTATCCCAACGGCGGGGGCATCACCCAGGAGATCGAGATCAACCTGATCGCACACCCCGCGGGCGAGGAACACCGTGTCGCCGCGATCGGCTACCAGGACTACGCCCGCGGGATCGACCAGACCAAACTGCTCGGCATCGCCCGGCTCCACGTCCTGTGCGACAACCCGCTCGCCATCGACGCGGGACGCCTGTTGTACGCGGAACCCAAGCACCCGGGCTCGTTCGAGACCGTCATGCCGTCCCTCAACGGCCCGACCGACCACCACGCGTGGTCCATCATCTGCAAGACCCCCGAGGGCGCTCCGCTGCTGACTCTCGACGCCGACCTCGCCGGACTCGACGGGGAGCCCGTCAACAGCGCCCCCGTCACCGGCTACGGCACCGACGCCGAACAGCGCCTGCTCGCCGGACCGATGAACGTCTACCACCCTTACCGCTACCACCCGCTCGACACCGCCACGGCCGACCGCGTCCGACTGACCGTCACCGCCCCCGACCACCCGGCCGGCGCCGATCTTCAGCTGCTTCTCGGGGACGCCGCGGCGGTCGGCGCCTGGACGTACCAGTCCGCGCCCGTCGCGGCCCACAACCGCCCCTACTACCTCCCGTCCCGGTAGTGAACCCTCCGGTGCGGTCCGGGCAGTCCGGACCACACCGGACCGCACCGGTGCGAGGCATGGGGCCCGGGCACCACCCGAGTGGATTCCGCTACTCCAGCGGCGTGAGGTCGGTGCGCTCCAGTGCTCTCAACTGCGCGAAGTGCTCGCGGACCTGCGCCCGCCGCCCGCGGTCCATGGCGAGGTTCACGAGTTCGTGGGGGTCCTCCTGGAGGTCGTAGAGTTCGTGGTCGTTGTCGTCGAAGTCGGCGTCGGGGCCGAAGCGCATCTGTGACGGCACGAGCTGCTGGGGACCGTCGGCGGGCATGCCTCCGCCCACGCCGAAGTAGCGTGCGTACTTGTAGCGCCCGTCGAACATGCCGCGGATCGCGTACCGCGTCTGCTGGATCTGCCGGGTGTGCACGGCGTCATGGGCGAAGAGCACGTAGTCGCGGACCGAGGCGGCCGGGTCGCGGAACAGCGGGGAGAGATCGGTCCCCCGGAACGAGGCCTCCGGTCGCGCGCCGGCGAGCGAGCAGATCGTCGTGGCCAGGTCGACGTGCGAGGCCAGGGCGTTCGTCACGGTGCCGGCCCGGGTGACACCGGGGATCTTCACGTAGCAGGGCACGCGCATGATCTCGTCATAGACGAACGGCCCCTTGGAGCGCAGCCCGTGCGAGCCGCACATGTCGCCGTGGTCGGAGGTGAAGACGACGACGGTGTCGTCCCAGCCCCCTGAGGCCTCCAGCGCGCCGAGCACCGTGCCGAGGCTCTCGTCAGCGAGGCGGTGCAGTTGGACGTAGTAGTCGAGTTGGCGCAGCCAGGCGCGCTTGTCGGCGGGGTCGATCCGGCCCCACAGGCTGTGCTGCTGGTCGTACCGCCACTGCCGCTGGGTGTCGGGCTTGGTGTGCAGGTCGTCCTCGAAGTTGGCGGGAAGGTCGCTGAACACCCGCTCGTAGGGCTGCTCGTAGGGCGGGACGGCCTGTCCCCCGCCCCAGTCGCCGCCGTCGAGGAACTGGCGCACGAAGTCCAGCATCGCCGGGTTCGCGCGCTGGTACTCCGGCTGGTCGATCGGGTACCACATGACGTCGTGCGGGTTGACCAGCGCGACGGTGAGGAACCACGGGTCCGGCGCGTCGGCGTTCTGTCGCAGCCAGTGCGCGGCGTTGCGGGCGATGATCGGGTCGAAGTGCACGCCGGTGCCGGCCATGCCCATGAAGTGGTGGTCGTTGCCGTCCCAGTCGCCGTATCCGTAGGCCTCCATGTTCGGGTGTGCCGAGGCGGACAGGTGCCACTTGCCGAGGTAGGAGGTGCGGTAGCCGGCTTTCCGCAGGGCGCTGCCGATGGTCGGGACGCCCGGGTCCAGCTGCGGCTGCCAGGGAAGGATCACGTTCTCCGCGACCTGGTGCTGGGTGACGTACTGGCCGGTCATCATGGTGGCGCGCGACGGCGAGCACGGGGACGAGTGGGTCCAGTAGTTGGTGAACTCCAATCCTTCGGCGAGCAGTCGCTCGCGCCAGGGCAGCCGCACCGTGGGCGGGATCCAGCCGCGTTGCCGCTCCTGGTCGGAGACGACCAGGAGGATGTTGGGCTTCTTCACGCGTGAGCTCCTGACGCGGTCGCGAGAGCAACGTTGACGCACCGTCAGTTCTAACGCGACTGCGTTAATCGTGCAAGATGCTCCACACTGGCCCGTGTGACTCCCGCATCCGACACCCGCGTGCGCCTGATCGAGGTGGCCGAGCAGCTCTTCGCCGAGCGCGGCATCCATGCCGTGTCCCTGCGCGAGATCGCGTCGGCCGCCGGCCAGCGCAACACCTCGGCCGTGGCCTACCACTTCGGCACCAAGCAGGCCCTGGTCGAGGCCGTCTACCAGCACCGCATGGCACCGACGAGCGAACGGCAACTGCGGCAGCTGGAACAGCTCGACGCAGAAGGGCGGGGCAAGGACCTGCGCGCGCTGGTCGAACTGCTCGTGCACTCCATGGCCGAGCGGCTGGACAGCCCCGAGCGGCCCAGCCGGTTCCTGCGCTTCGTCGTCAACGCCCTCTACGTGGAGGAGATAGCGCCGTACGACCTGGCCGCCCAGGAGTGGACGCACGGTATTGCGCTGATCCGGGCACGCATCGAGCAGGGTATGTCCGCGCTCTCGCTCTCCCCACGGGTCCGGGCCAACCGGTGGGAGTTCTTCGTCGGGCTCGTGCTGCACACCCTGGCCCAGCGCGAGCGACTCCTCGACACCTGTGCCGGCAGGAGCGGCACCACGCGCAGGAAACTCCCCAGCCAGAGCCTGCTGGTGGCGGACCTGGTCGACTCCGCCCTCGCCCTGCTGACCGCCGAGAGCTTCCCGACCATTCGGTGACTCCTCGTCAGTCCTCCCTGACCAGCACCTGGTTGACGGTCAGTCCGGCGGTCCCGCCGCTACCCACTCACGCCCGGTCCTCGGCAATCGCCTGGTAGACGGGCTTGAGTTCCAGCACCCGCTCCAGCCACTCGCCTCGTTCGCGTCCGGCCAGGTAGGCGGCCAGGTCTTCGGCGTGTGTCTGCCACCCGGCACCGTAGGCGGGGACGTATTCGAGCGGGAGGCCGCGTTCCTCGATGATCAGTCGGGTTCGACTGCCGACGGACGTGAGGTTCGCTTCCACGATGGTTTCGTTGGGCGTGCCCGGTTCGAAGGTAACCCGCAGGCGCCGGGGGGCGTCGCACACGTCGATGCGTCCGGGGCCCTCGTTGTCGCTGGTGAACTTCGCATGGATACGACCACCGAGGCGCAGCTCCCCGTCGACCACGGCGAGCCAGCGTGCCAGTCGGTCGGGGTCGGTCACCGCCGACCACAGGTCGTCGATGTCGGTGTCGTAGAAGTCTTCCATCGTCACCGCGCCCCTGCCGTCGTCGAGACGCCGCAGGCTGCCGATGATGCGGGGGTCGCGCCCGGTGGCACTGGTCATTGTTTGGCCTTTCGCTCTTGTTTTCCACGTGCGATTTCCGTGTGGAGATCACCCATGCGCCGTTCCCACAAGGCGCGATAGCGGCCTAGCCACTCGTCGAGCTCGGCCAGCGGCTCCAGGCGCAGGCTGTAGACCCGCCACTGCGCTTCCTGGCGCACCTCCACCAGGCCCGCCTCCCGCAGCACCCGCAGGTGCCGGGAGACGCCGGGCCGGGCGATCGGCAGCACGGAGGCCAGTTCGTTCACGGTGGCCGGGTGATCCCGCAACACTTCCAGTACCGTCCGCCGACTCTCGTCGGACAGCGCGTGCAGCACAGCGTCCATGGCAGCCAACGTACCCACTTGGGTACGTACCCGTCAAGGTACATGCACGCCGACGCACACCGAGGCTTCCAGCCAAGGCAATGGCGACAGGCGCGACACTCCGCCGAAGACCCCGGGGCGATGCCCGTGCCCACTCCTCCGGCCCCGCCGATGACGGGCATCACTCGTTCGGGCAGATCCGTTGCGGGCAGCCGTCCGCTCCCGTACCTTCACACCTAACAAATGTTTGGTTGAAAGGTAGCTGGTCGTCTCATGGCTGTCTCCACCTCGACGCCCGACAAGGGCGTGGCCGTCGTCACGGTCGATTTCCCACCCGTCAACGCCCTTCCGGTGCAGGGCTGGTACGACCTCGCCGCCGCCGTGCGGGCCGCGGGCGCGGACCAGGAGGTGCGCTGCGTCGTCCTGGCCGCCGCCGGGCGCGGCTTCAACGCGGGCGTCGACATCAAGGAGATGCAGCGCTCCGCCGGTCACGACGCGCTGATCGGTGCCAACCGCGGCTGCTACGAGGCGTTCGCCGCCGTCTACGAGTGCGAGGTGCCGGTGGTCGCCGCCGTCCAGGGCTTCTGCCTGGGCGGCGGCATCGGCCTGGTGGGCAACGCGGACGCGATCGTGGCCAGCGAGGACGCCGTCTTCGGCCTGCCGGAGCTGGACCGCGGCGCGCTCGGCGCGGCCACCCACCTCGCCCGGCTGGTCCCGCAGCACCTGATGCGCACCCTGTACTACACCTCACGCACCGTCAGCGCCGAGGAGCTGCACCGGCACGGCTCGGTGTGGCAGGTCGTGCCGCGCGACGAGCTGGCGGCCTCCGCGCTGGAGCTGGCCCGGGAGATCGCCGCCAAGGACGGCTACCTGATCCGCCTCGCCAAGGCGGCGATCAACGGGATCGATCCGGTGGACGTCCGCCGGAGCTACCGCTTCGAGCAGGGGTTCACCTTCGAGGCCAACCTGAGCGGGGTGGCCGACCGCCACCGGGACGCCTTCGTGACCGGCGAGGCCAAGGGGGAGGAACGTTGAGCGACAAGATCATGACGCCGGATCAGGTGGTCGCCCGCCTGGAGAGCGGGATGACCGTCGGCATCGGCGGCTGGGGGTCCAGGCGCAAGCCGATGGCCCTGGTCCGCGCCCTGCTCCGGTCCGAGGTCACCGACCTCACCGTCGTCTCCTACGGCGGCCCCGACGTCGGGCTGCTCGCCGCGGCGGGCCGGATCCGCGAGCTGGTGGCCGCCTTCGTCACCCTGGACTCGATCCCGCTGGAGCCGCACTTCCGCGCGGCCCGCGAGCGCGGCGCATTCGAACTGGTCGAGCTGGACGAGTCGATGTTCATGTGGGGCCTGACCGCCGCCGCCCACCGACTGCCCTTCATGCCCGGCAGGGCGGGTCTCGGCTCCGACGTCATGCGGGTCAACCCCCAGCTGCGGACGGTGACTTCGCCGTACGCGGACGGCGAGGAGCTGGTCGCCGTCCCCGCCCTGGAACTCGACGCGGCGCTGGTCCACGTCAACGCCGCCGACGCCCGAGGCAACGGCCAGTACCTCGGCCCGGACCCGTACTTCGACGACCTGTTCTGCGCGGCGGCCCGCGAGGCGTACGTGTCCTGCGAACGCATCGTCGACACCGCCGACCTGCTGAAGTCGGGCGCGCCGCAGACCCTGCTGATCAAGCGCTCCGACGTCACCGGCGTGGTCGAGACCCCGAACGGCGCCCACTTCACCTCCTGCCTGCCCGACTACGAGCGCGACGAGGCCTTCCAACGCGCCTACGCCGCAGCCGCCGCCGACCCGCAGGCCTGGGCGGCGTTCGCCGAACGCTTCCTGTCCGGGGACGAGGACGCCTACCAGGCCGCCGTCAGTGCTTTCCGTCAAGAGGAGCAGAATTGATGACCACTCGCGCCGAGTACTGCGTGGTGGCCTGCGCCGAGGCCTGGCGCGGCGACGGCGAGATCCTGGCCACCCCGATGGGCACCGTGCCCGCCGTCGGCGCCCGGCTCGCCCGGCTGACCTTCTCCCCCGACCTGCTGCTCACCGACGGCGAGGCGATGTTCATCGGCGACACCCCTGCGGTCGGCGCCAAGGCCGAGGTGGTCGAGGGCTGGCTGCCCTACCGCCTGCACCTGTCCATGGTGGCGGGCGGGCGGCGGCACGTGATGATGGGCGCCAGCCAGATCGACCGGCACGGCAACCAGAACATCTCCTGCATCGGCGACTGGGCCCGACCCGACCGCCAACTGCTCGGCGTGCGGGGGGCTCCGGTCAACACCGTCAACAACCCGACCAGTTACTGGGTGCCCAAGCACTCCCCACGGGTCTTCGTGGACAAGGTCGACATGGTCTGCGGCGTCGGGTACGACCGCGCGGCTGCCGCGGGGCCGGCCGCGAGCCGCTTCCACGAGATCCGACGGGTCGTCAGCGACCTCGGCGTCTTCGACTTCGAGACCCCGGACCGCACCATGCGCCTCCGCTCGCTGCACCCCGGGGTGAGCGTCGAGCAGGTTCAGGCAGCCACCGCCTTCCCGCTGGTCGTGCCGGACGAGGTGCCGGCCACCCGGGAGCCCACCGAGGCCGAGCTGCACCTGATCCGCGAGGTGATCGACCCGAAGCGGCTGCGCGATCGCGAGGTCCGGTCGTGAGCACCGACAGCGCACGCAGCACCGCGAGCTTCGGGACCGCGCTGACCGAGCTCGTCGGCGTCCGCCACCCCCTCGTGCAGACCGGCATGGGCTGGGTCGCCGGGCCGCGCCTGGTATCCGCCACCGCGAACGCCGGGGCACTCGGCATCCTCGCCTCCGCCACCATGACGACCGATCATCTCCGCACCGCGGTGCGCGAGGTCAAGGAGCGCACCGACGCGCCATTCGGCGTCAACCTGCGCGCGGACGCGAGCGACGCCAGGGACCGCGTGCGGATCATCATCGAGGAGGGCGTTCGGGTCGCCTCCTTCGCGCTGGCCCCCTCCCGCGAGCTGATCGCGGAGCTCAAGGACGCGGGCGTCGTCGTCATCCCCTCCATCGGCGCCCGGCGGCACGCCGAGAAGGTCGCCGCCTGGGGCGCGGACGCCGTGGTGGTGCAGGGCGGTGAGGGCGGCGGCCACACCGGCGCCGTCGCCACCACCGTGCTGCTGCCGCAGGTGGTCGACGCGGTGGACATCCCGGTGATCGCGGCCGGCGGCTTCCACGACGGACGCGGGCTGGTGGCCGCGCTGGCGTACGGCGCCGCCGGGGTCGCCATGGGCACCCGGTTCCTGCTCACCTCGGACTCCACCGTCCCGGACGCCGTCAAGGCCCGCTACCTCGCCGCGTCCGTGCAGGACGTCACCGTCACCACCAAGGTGGACGGCCTCCCCCACCGGATGCTGCGCACCGAACTGGTCGACGGCCTGGAGCGCTCCGGTCGGACCACCGCCCTGCTCCGCGCGGTGCGGCACGCCGCGGCGTTCCGCAGGATCTCCGGCATGAGCTGGTCGGCCATGGTCCGCGACGGCCTGGCGATGAAGCACGGAAAGGATCTGACGTGGAGTCAGATCCTGCTGGCCGCCAACACCCCGATGATGCTCAAGGCCGCCATGGTGGACGGCCGTCCCGACCTCGGGGTGATGGCCGCCGGCCAGGTGGCGGGTCTGATCGAGGATCTTCCGTCCTGCAAGGAGCTGGTTGAACGCATCATGACCCAGGCCGCCGAGACAGTCGCCGCCCTGGCATGTCCGCCACAGTTGCCAGCGTGCCGCGCAGCGTCCAACCCAGTCCGCCGGCCCGACGGCCAGGTGCTCCCACCCGGATGAACGGGTCGCGGCATCATCTGACGTGATGTCAGTTCACGGCAGCGGCCGGGCCGACGCCGTCAAAGTCGCGCGCGCTTGGCGCGGGGTGAGCGGTCCGTGCCCGTCAGCGCAGTGGACGACGACTTCGAGCGGCGCCTCGCAGTCACGGTGGCTGACTTCCAGGGGCGGGCCGTCCGGATCCGCGGCCCAGCGGTCCCCCCACTGCTTGAGGGCGATGATCGCCGGCCACAGGTCCCAGCCCTTCTCGGTAAGTCGGTACTCGTGGCGGGTGCGGCTGCCGGGCTCGCGATAGGGGACGGCCGTCAGGATGCCGGCGGAGACGAGCTTGCGCAGCCGGTCCGAGAGCACGGCCTCGGAGAGCCCGACGTGCCGGCGGAAGTCGTCGAAGCGGCGCACGCCGTTCATCGCGTCCCGCAGGACGAGCAGGGCCCACCGCTCGCCGACGAGGTCGACGGCCCGCTGGACGGTGCAGTTCTCGGTGCTCGTCTCCAGCCACGTCATGGACCCATCCTAGGCTGACTTCGGGGTTGACATCCAGATGCGCGGATGGCTAGCTTCGAAAAGTGAAGTCAGCTGAAGAGGGGCAGGACATGACCAGGTCGCGCACGTATGGCTGGCAGGATCCCGGTATCACCGCGTCGGCCGTCGGGGACGGGAGCGGGCTGGAGTTCCTGCGGCGGCTCCTCGCCGGCGAGCTGCCGCCGCCTCCGCTCGCCGAGACCCTGGGATTCACCCTGGACCAGGTCGAGTTCGGCCGCGCGGTGTTCGTCCTGGAGCCGGGCGAGGAGCACTACAACCCCATCGGCAGCGTCCACGGCGGCGTCTACGCCTCGCTGCTGGACTCGGCCGCCGGCTGCGCGGTCCAGTCCGTGCTCCCGGCCGGCACGGGCTACACCTCGCTCGACCTGAACGTGAAGTTCCTGCGCCCGATCACCGTCGGCACTGGCAAGATCCGCGCGGTCGGCACCGTCCTCAACCAGGGACGGCGCACCGCCCTCGCCCAGGCCGAACTCCTCGACTCCGAGGACCGGCTGCTCGCCCACGCCACCAGCAGCTGCATGCTCTTCCCGGTGCCCCGAACCTGAGCCGAGGGAGCGAACGTCAATGCCGGCCGCCGGACGGCCTGCTCCTTCACGGATGCTGGCTGCTGACCGAGACCGTCTCCCCCGTCATGTACGACGAGTAGCCGCTGGCCAGGAAGACGATGACGTTGGCGATCTCCCAGGGCTCGGCGTAGCGGCCGAACGCCTCCCGGGCGGTGAGCTCCTCCAGCAGTTCCCGGGTGGTGACCTTGACGAGGTGCGGGTGCATGGCCAGGCTCGGCGACACGGCGTTGACGCGCACCCCGTAGCCCGCCGCCTCCACGGCCGCGCAGCGGGTCAGCGCCATGACGCCGGCCTTGGCGGCGGCGTAGTGGGCCTGACCGGCCTGGGCCCGCCAGCCGATCACGGAGGCGTTGTTGACGATCACTCCGCCGTCGCCTGCGGCCTTCATCCGCCGCAGCGCGGCACGCGTGCAGCGGAAGGTGCCGTTCAGGGTGACGTCGATGACCCGGTCCCACTGTTCGTCGGTCATGTCTACGAGTTCGGCGGTGCCGCCGAGGCCGGCGTTGTTGACGACGATGTCGAGGCGGCCGTGGCGTTCCTCCGCGAGGTCGTACAGTGCGGCGACCTGCTCCTCGTCGGTGACGTCGCAGCTGCGTCCGGCCACCCGGTCCGCGCCGAACTCCGCCGCGAGTTGGTCGACCGTCTCCTTGGTGCGGCGGGCGTGTGCGTCGCCGATGACGATGTCCGCGCCCTCCTCCAGCAGTCGGCGGGCGGTCGCACCGCCGATGCCGGCTCCGGCGGCGGCGGTGACCACGGCGGTGCGGCCGGTCAGCAAGCCGTGTGCGGGAACGTACTCGGGGGTCGTGGGCGTCATGCGCGAGCCTCCCTCGGCAGGCCGAGCACGCGCTCGGCGATGATGGTGCGCTGGATCTCGTCGGTACCGGCGTAGACGGTGTCCGGACGGGAGAAGAGGAGGTAGACCTCGTTGAACTCGCTGGTCCCCGTGAGCTGAACGATCGGCCGCACCTCGACGCCCGGCTGGTGCATGGGCACCAGCAAGTAGGACGGTCCCTGGTCGCGGCGTGATCGGGCGGCGGTCCGGGCGATGACGAAGCACCAGTCGGACTCGTCTGCCAGCGAGGTCCAGATCCTCTGGCCCGTCACCACCCGTGCATCGCGGACGAGTTCGGCGCGGGTGCTCGCCGATGTGGTTGACCCGGGCGGGCGCGTCGGCAAGCGCGTACTCACCGGCGAGGTTGCCCTTCAGCCAGTCCCGGATCTCGGCCCGGAAGGCGTCGACTGTGGTCATACTCAGCCCCTTGGCTCTCGAACGTGGCTCGCGACGCCCTAGGGGCACGCTAACCTACCAAACAGTTGTTAGAGAAGAGGGCGCAGGCTGGACGTCGCAGCCCGCCCCGATGGCGTAACCGGCTCAGGCCGCCGGCAGACCGAGGTCCATCGTCCCGACGGACGTGCCGTCCGCCAACCCCGGCAACAGCTCGGCGCAGGCCTCCGCGTCGCCGGAGGCGAGCAGCGCCTCCGGCGTGAACACCGCCGAACCGACGCAGGGCGAAACCTGTTTGCAGACCACGGCAACCCCTGCTTAGCTATGCCGAGACCGTGCAGGAGAACGAGGAGGTGGTACCCGTGAACACACAAACGACATGGGTGCTCCCCTCTGGGGTCATGGTCGGGCGATAGGTCGTCCGGGAGCGCCGTTTTTACGAGCACTCCCGAAAGGCACGACCATGGAATTCACTTCCGAGCAGCGTCTCGACGGCGTCGTCGAGCGCGAGTTCACCCTCGGCGAGATCCCCGGCACCCTGTGGATGCCCGGATCCGCCTCCGCACCGGTACCGCTGGTCCTGATGGCCCACAACAACGGCCTGCCCAAGAACGAACCCCGGCTGGTCGCCCGGGCCCGGCACACCGCGGCGAACGGCTACGCGGTGGCCTCCATCGACGCAGCTGGATGCGGTAGTCGGCCCCGTTCAGCCGCCGACGACCAGGCCCGCGCGGACCTCCGCAGGGCGATGCAGGCCGGCGAGCCGGTTGACGAGATCTTCGAGTCCTTCATCGGCCCGCTGGTCGACAAGGCGGTCCCGGACTGGCGGACCACCCTGGACGCCCTCCTTGAACTGCCCGAGATCGACGGCCCGGTCGGGTACTCGGGGTGGACCGCCGTCGGCATTCGGCTGGCGGTGGCCGAGCCGCGCATCGCGGCCGCGGGTTTCTTCGCCGGGGGTTACGTGCCCCGCGCCCAGCGCGAGGAAGCCCGGCAGCTCACCATTCCGCTGCTGTTCCTGCTGCAGTGGGACGACGAGGGGAACCCTCGGCAGCGCGCCCTGGACCTGTTCGACGCCTTCGGCAGCAAGGAGAAGACGCTGCACGCCAACATGGGCGGGCACACGGGCACCCCGTGGTTCGAGCTGAAGGACGGGAACCAGTTCTTCGGTCGGCATCTGAGGTGAGGCCGGGCCGTCAGGCCGACCGCAGACCCTAGGCGGTAAGCGGGCGGCGCTAGACGGCGTCGACCAGGATGCCGCTCGTCGAGGACAGGTCCCGGCCCTCCTCGACGAGCGGCATCCTGCCGTGTCGCGGATCAGTCGGCGCAGACCGACGGCAGGGCGCGGAGCAGAGCGGCGTAGTGAAGGGCGTCGAGGCTCTGCTGGTGCCGGGCGTGGACCGCCGCTGCGGTCAACTGCCCGTCGCAGGAGGGCGCCTGGCGGCTGGCTTCGGCCGCGGCGATGGCCTGGACGAGTTCGGTGCCGATGGTGTCGAGCTCGACCCGGATGGTGGCCAGGCTGGGCCTGGTGGTCGGGACGAGCGACGGGTCGGCGTCCCACTCGGCGTACAGGGCGCGCTGGACGACCTTGTTGGCCTCGATCTGGTCGCGGAAGATCTTCGCGACCGGCGCGGGGTCGATACCCAGAGCCGTGGCCTGCTGCTCGGCGGTGGCGATCTCGGCCGCCTCGCGCGCCGGGTCGTCGATCGGGCTGCCGGTCCCGTATTTGGCCGCCGCCACCTGGTCGCCCACCTCGACCCGCTGCGCGGACAGCGCCGCGATGGTCTCCAACGGCGTCGTCCTCGGCGCGGCGGCAGCGGAGCCCGCTCCGAGCCCGACCCCCGCTGCCGCGGTGGTGAGCAGCAGTGCCGCACCGACGACGGTGGCCGTCGATCGCCTCGACGTGATGAACAGTCGCACAGGAATCCCCCAGTCGTGTACGGAATGTCGCGCCGATCCTACCGGCGGGAATCGCCGCAACGCGGCGATTCGGCGGGATTTGCCTTCCCGCGCAGACACTGCCCCGATGCCGGCCCGCCGAGTGTCGCCGCGGCACCCCGGGTGGGCAGGAATCGGGGAATCGAGTGATCATAGGGACACGTCTCCGACCGCGGTCCGGCGCTGCACGAGCGCCTGGAGGTTTCACCATGGGTGCCTCGTCTCCGACTCCTGAGTCCTCCGAACCGTCTGATTCGTCGTGGGGCCTGGGCGCGTCCGTCGTGCCCGGTGAGGTCTCCGGTTCCGGTTCGGGCGAGAAGGGTCTGCGGGGCAACGCCCTCGGCCTGTTCTCCTCGGTGGCGATCGGCCTGGCGTCGACCGCACCCGCCTACAGCCTGGCGGCGACGCTCGGACTGATCGTCGTCGGCGTCGGTCTGCAGGCGCCGATCATCACCATCCTGGCGTTCATCCCGATGCTGCTGATCGCCTATGCCTACAAGGAGATGAACGCGGTCGACCCGGACTGCGGCACCACCTTCACCTGGGCCGCCCGGGCCTTCGGGCCCCGCACCGGGTGGATGGGCGGCTGGGGCATCATCATCGCCGACATCATCGTCATGGCCAATCTGGCCCAGATCGCCGGCATCTACGGCTTCCAGCTCGTGGGCCACGCGAACCTCGCTTCGAGCACGCTGTGGACGACCGTGGCCGGGGTCGTCTGGATCGTCCTGATGACCTTCATCTGCTACATCGGCATCGAGATCTCCGCGGCGCTGCAGCGCGTCCTGCTCTGCGTCGAGGTCGCCATGCTGGCGCTCCTGTCGGTGACCGCGCTGGTCAAGGTCTACAGCAGCCACGCGCCCGCGACGGCGATCCGCGTCTCGGGCTCGTGGTTCAACCCCTTCCAGGTGTCCTCCCCGAGCGCGCTGACCGCCGGCGTCCTCGCCGCGGTCTTCATCTACTGGGGCTGGGACACGGCCGTCTCGGTCAACGAAGAGACCGCCGACAAGTCGCGCACCCCCGGCCGGGCGGCGGTGCTCTCGACGGTCATCCTGCTGTTGATCTACGCCCTGGTCTCCACCTCGGCGCAGGCTTTCGCGGGCGTTGGCGACAAGGGCATCGGGCTGACCAACCCGGACAACTCCGGCGACGTGCTCTCCGGCCTCGGCGGAGCCGTCTTCGGCACCTCGGGGCTCGGCTGGTTCCTGTCCAAGCTGCTGATCTTCATGGTGCTCACCTCAGCCGCCGCCTCGACCCAGACCACGATCCTGCCGACCGCGCGCACCAGTTTCTCCATGGCCTTGCACAAGGCCATCCCCTCGCAATTCGGCCGGGTGCACCCGCGCTTCGCCACCCCGACATGGTCCACGGTGGGGATGGGCCTGGTCTCCATCGCCTTCTACGTCCTGCTGACCCGGATCAGCAGCAACGTTCTCGCGGACTCGATCTCCTCGGTCGGCCTCGGCATCGCGTTCTACTACGGACTGACCGGTTTCGCCTGCGCCTGGTACTTCCGCAAGGTGCTGCGCCGCAGCGCCCGCGATCTCTGGTTCAAGGGCATCCTGCCGCTGCTCGGCGGCGTCATACTGCTGTACTTCTTCTGCTACGCCGCCTTCGACGTCTACGCCGACCCGAACTACGGCCACACCACCATGACGCTGCCCGTGGTCGGCAAGGTCGGCGGCGTCTCCGTGATCGGCATCGGCGCGCTGGTGCTCGGCCTCGTGCTGATGCTCATCCAGTGGGCCGTCCAGGGCTCCTGGTTCCGCAACCCCGACGTGCCGGTCGGCGCGGCCACGGTGGAAGAGCTGGAAGCCGCAGAGTCCGCGCCGCCGGACTGAGCGACCACGATGCGATGCGGCGGGTCATCGCGCAGACCGCGGGCCCCACCGAAGAGGTCCACGTGGTAAGAGTTCCTCATGCCGCAGATCACCGTTGAGTACTCCGCCGAGCTGACCGATGCTTTCGACCGGCGAGGTTTCACCCTCGCCCTGCACCCTCTGGCGGCGGACCTGCTCGACGGTCCGCTGGACGACTTCAAGACCAGGTTCTACGCAAGCGGGGAGAGCGTCATCGGGGAGGGCTCCGGGAGTAACGCGATGATCCACGTGGAGCTTGCGATCCTGTCGGGGCGCACGCCCGAGACCAAGCAAGAGCTTGGCCGCACCGCCCTGGAGACAGCCAGCCGCTACCTTGCGCCGGTGCCCGGCTTGACCGTCCAGGTGACAGTCGAGGTACGCGACATCGACCGGGTCAACTACCACAAGCGTGTCGTGGTGTGACGGGGACGGTTCTGTGTGGCGGACCGTCAGCGGCCTGGGCGGCGCTGTGCGATCGACTCGATCGCACAGCGAACACAGGCGCAGGGCGCGGCGGTGCGAGGGCCGTTGCACGGGCTGGCCGCTTCATCCCACGCACCGCGGCGAGGATCACCCCATGCACACGAGCGCCCGGCAGGGGGGCCGTTGGCCCCAGCCACCGTCGAAGGCGGTCGAGGACGTCGAGGTTCGCTAACCCGAAAGCCCCGCCGCACGGCGAGTGCCGCCAGGAGACGGCACTCGCCGATTCGGTCAGCGGGTGGAACCGGAGGCCGCCGCGCGCCGACGTTGCACGATCGGGGCGGCCGTCAGCACGACGGCTGCGGCCACCAGCGAGAGCACCATCTGCATCCGGCCGGCGGACGTGGTGAACATGTATGCCATCACGAAGCAGATCAGTCCGATGGTGGCCCAGGTCAGGTACGGGTAGAGCCACATCCGGACGGTCAGCTTCTCGGGCGACTCGCGCTCGATGATCTTCCGCATCCGCAGCTGGGACAGACAGATCACCAGCCAGACGAACAGCGCCACGGCGCCGGAGGAGTTCAGCAGGAAGCTGAACACCGTGTCAGGCGAGGTGTAGTTGAAGAACACCGCGACGAAGCCGAAGACCACCGAGGCGAGGATCGCCGCGTGCGGCACACCACGTCGGCTGACCTTGGCGAAGGCACGCGGGGCGTCACCGCGCTGCCCGAGCGAGAAGGCCATCCGGGAGGCGGTGTACAGGCCCGAGTTGAGGCACGAGAGCACGGCCGTGAGCACGATGACGTTCATCAGCTGCGCGGCGCCCGGGATGCCGACGTGCTCCAGGACCGCGACGTACGGGCTGCCCTTGACGGAGGCCGCGTCCCACGGGAGCAGGGTGACCACGATGAGGATCGAGCCCAGGTAGAAGACGCCGATCCGCCAGATCACGCTGTTGGTCGCCTTCGTCACGGCGCGGCGCGGGTCCGCGGTCTCGCCCGCCGCCAGCGTGACGATCTCGCTGCCCATGAAGGAGAAGACGACGGTCAGCATGCCGGTGAACACGGCGCCGACGCCGTGCGGCAGGAAGCCGCCGTGTCCGGTCAGGTTGTCCGTGCCGACCGCGTGGGTGCCGGGCAGCACGCCGAAGATCGCCAGGACGCCGACCACGATGAAGGCCGCGATCGCCACGACCTTGATCCCGGCGAACCAGAACTCGAACTCGCCGTACGAGGAGACCGAGCCCAGGTTGCTGACGGTCAGCACGGCGATCACGAGCAGGGCGAAGGCCCACTGCGGGACGCCGGGCAGCCAGCCGTGCAGGATCTTCGCACCGGCGGTCGCCTCGACCGCCAGCACCACCACCCAGAAGAACCAGTACAGCCAGCCGATGGCAAAGCCGGCCCAGCGGCCGAGTGCCCGGTCGGCGTAGGCGGAGAACGACCCGCTCTGCGGGTTGGCGGCGGCCATCTCGCCGAGCATCCGCATCACCAGCACGACCAGCACACCGGCCAGCGCGTACGAGAGCAGAATGCCCGGGCCGGCCGCCGCGATGCCGGCGCCGGAGCCGACGAACAGACCGGCGCCGATCACTCCGCCGATGGCAATCATGGACAGGTGGCGGCTCTTCAGCCCCGCCTGAAGGTGACCGCCTCCGGCCGCCTCGGTGGAGGCGGTCGGAGGAACCGGCCTTGAGGTCTCGGTACTCATGGATTGTGCTACCTCTCCTGCACGATGTGGTGTTCCGTGCAAACTCAGGAAAAGTAGCCCGACTATCCCCTAGATGTAACCCTCTGACCCAAATCGACAACATATGTTGAGGGTTATCTGAGGTTCCGCCCCTTCGGACGCCAGCGCGCCCCGGCGTCCTGGCCGCGCCGGCGTCCGGTCAGCGGGTGGCGAGGAGCTCGAGCGTGTCGATCACGCGGTTCGAGAAGCCCCACTCGTTGTCGTACCACGCGACCACCTTGACGTGGCGGCCGTCGACGCGGGTCAGGGCCGAGTCGAAGATCGACGAGGCGGGATTGCCCGTGATGTCGGACGACACGAGCGGGTCGTCCGAGTACTCCAGGATGCCGGCGAGCGGCCCCTGTGCTGCGGCGCGGTACGCCGCCAGCACGTCGTCGCGGGTCACGTCGCGGGCGACGGTCGTGTTGAGTTCGACGATCGAGCCCACCGGCACCGGTACGCGGATCGAGTCGCCCGAGAGCTTGCCCTCGAGCTTCGGCAGCACCAGTCCGATCGCCTTGGCGGCGCCGGTCGTGGTCGGCACGATGTTGACGCCGGCGGCTCGGGCGCGACGGGGGTCGCGGTGCGGGCCGTCCTGCAGGTTCTGCTCCTGCGTGTAGGCGTGCACCGTCGTCATGAACCCGTGTTCGATACCGGCGAGTTCGTCGAGGACCGCGGCCAGCGGCGCGAGCGCGTTGGTGGTGCAGGAGGCGTTCGAGACGATCGTGTGCAGGTCCGGGTCGTAGGCGTCGGTGTTGACCCCGAAAGCGAGCGTGACGTCGGCGCCGTCCGACGGCGCGCTGACGAGCACCTTCTTCGCGCCCGCGTCGAGGTGCGCCCGGGCGGCCTTGGCCGAGGTGAAGCGGCCGGTGGCCTCCAGAACGATGTCGACGCCGAGTTCGGCCCAGGGCAGCTGCTCCGGTTCGCGCTCGGCCAGCACCGTGATCCGACGGCCGTCGACGACGAGGACGTTCCCGTCGACGCTCACCGGGCGCCCGAGCCGGCCGGCCGTGCTGTCGTAGGCGAGCAGGCGGGCGAGAGCGGCGGGCTCCGTCAGGTCGTTGACGGCGACGATCTCGAGGGCGCTGTCGCGCTCCAGCAGTGCGCGCAGCACGTTGCGCCCGATGCGGCCGAATCCGTTGATGGCGATGCGAGTCATTGAGTGATGTCCCTTCCCTTCCACTCCAGCCTCGCCTGCAGCTCAGACCGCTGACAGTGGCGGGATCGCCACGGTTCAAAAGGATCCCGCCAAGGATCCCGCCAACCCGGATTCCGCCCACCCGACCGCAGCGCGGTGTCCGGGCAGGCGGGTCACTCGCCCCGGGTGAAGGTGCGCCGGTACTCGCTCGGCGTGGTGCCGAGGATGCGCTGGAAGTGCAGGCGCAGATTCGCGCCGGTGCCGAGCCCGACGTCGGCGGCGATCTGTTCGACGCTGCGCTCCGAGCGCTCGAGCAGTGCGCGGGCCAGGTCGATGCGGGCGCGCATCACCCACTGCATCGGCGTGTAGCCGGTCTCCTCGACGAAGCGCCGGGAGAACGTGCGCGGCGAGACCCCCGCCTGCCGCGCCAGTATGTCGAGGGTGAGGGGCTCGCCGAGCCGGTGCAGCGCCCACTCCCGGGTCACGGCGAACCGCTCGCCGAGCGGCTCGGGGACGCTGCGCGGCACGTACTGGGCCTGGCCGCCGCTCCGGTAGGGCGCCGCGACCAGACGCCGGGCCGCGTGGTTGGACGCCGCCACTCCGAGGTCGCCGCGCAGGATGTGCAGGCACAGGTCGATGCCGGAGGCGGCGCCGGCCGAGGTGAGCACGCTGCCCTCGTCGACGAACAGCACGTTCTCGTCGACCCGGACGAGCGGATGCCTGGCCGCGAGGGCCCGCGTGTAGTGCCAGTGCGTCGTGGCGCGCCTGCCGTCGAGCAGGCCCGTGGCCGCGAGCGCGAACGCCCCCGTCGAGATGGCGGCCAGCCGCGCGCCCCGGTCGTGGGCGGCCAGCAGGGCGTCGACGACGGCCCGCGGCGGGTCGTCGCGGTCCGGGAACCGGTAGCCGGGGACGAAGACGACGTCGGCCCACGCAAGCGCGTCGAGCCCGTGGGCGACGTAGTACGCGAGGCCGTCGCCCCCGGTCACGAGGCCGGGCATCGCCCCGCAGACCCGCACCTCGTACGGCATGCTCGCGCGGGTCGTGAAGACCTGCGCGGGAATTCCGACATCGAGCGGCTTCGCCCCCTCGAGCACGAGGACGGCGACGCGATGAAGGCGGGAGGCTGACACAGGAAGAGGGTACGGCGGTCGCCCGGCTCCGCCGTCAACGCCTCGTACCGCGACAACTCCTGCCCTCGCAACGCGAGTCCTCCGGGCTCGCCTCAGCCGGCCCGGAAAGGTACTCCCGGGTCGGCTGAGGGATGATCATCCGTTCCGCCGCGTCACTTGACGGGCGTGAGGTGCAGGATCATGTACTCGTAAGCCTGGTCCTGCGGGGACGGGTTGACGTAGGCGTCGGCCTGGGTGGGCCAGCCGGTGAAGTTCGCCGTGCTGAACTCGTACCAGGACGCGCCGTAGAGGACCGGAATCGCCGGCACGTCCGTCGAGAGCTGCTGCTGCAGGCTGTTCAGCGCGGCCTGCTGTGCCGCCGGGGTGGTGGCGTTCTCGTACGCCTGGACCGCTGCGTCTGCTGCGCTGCTCCGGTAGTGGCTGAAGTCGCCCGCCGACGGCTGACCGATGGGCGCGGACATGGTGGAGTCGATCATGAACTGGAGCCGCTGGAAGGCCGTGGTGCCCTGGCCCCAGTGCAGCGCCACGTCGTACTTGCCCGTGGTGATCGCGGTGTTCCAGCCGTTGTAGTCCATGTCACCGTTGATCTGCACGTCGAAGCCCAGCCCGTTCAGGGTCTGCTGCATGGACTTGGCGTCGCACCAGTAGTCGGTGAACGAGTTGGGGTCGATGATCGTGAACGAGATGGTCTTCCCGTTCTTGGTCCACTTCCCTCCGGCCTTGGCGTAGCCGTCGGCGGTCAGCAGGGACTGGACGGTGGCCGGGTCGGAGGAGGACTTCAGGTCGTTGGCGGTGGCCGGGTCGAGCGAGGACTGGTCCAGCGGCAGGGTCAGGCCACCGGACGAGGAGGCGGGCAGTTCGTAGTCGGTCTCGCACTGGCTGGCCATGGAGGCCCGGTCGATGGCCGCGCTGATGGCCTTGCGCACCGCCACGTCCGCGAGTGCGGGCGCGGTCGGGCTCTGGGTGTTCATCAGCAGCGCGACCGTGTTCCCGGCCGGGAAGTACGGCGCGGAGGACTGGAACAGGTGGTTGGTCTGCGGGTCCTTGGCGACGAACGAGGTCAGCACGTTGTTGATGTCGTTGCCGGCCAGGTCGAGCTGTCCCTGGGCGAGTGCGGTGGTGGCAGCGTCGTTACTGGCGTAGTTGGCCACGGCCACCTCGGGGACCTTGGCCTTGCCGCCCCAGTAGCCGGGGTTGGCCTTGTAGCTGACCTTCTGTGCGGTGAAGGCGTCGACGAGGTAGGGCCCGGTACCGATCGCCTGCGCGGACGGGATGACCGCGGTCGCCGGGTCGGAGACGGAGGACCACTGTGCCTTGGACACGATCAGCTGGTTGCCGATGGCCTGGGCGCCGGCCAGCTCCGGCGTGGCGAAGCTGAGGACCACTGTGTTCGCGTCCGGGGTGGTGATCGAGGAGGCCTTCGGCACGCCCTGCGTGTTGGCTGCGGCGTTGGCGGTCACCAGCTGGTAGGTGAAGGCGACGTCGGCGGAGGTGAAGGCGGATCCGTTGGACCACTTGACGCCGGGGCGCAGGTGGATGGTCGCGGTCCTGCCGTCGGTCGACCAGGTGATGCTGTTCGCGAGCCAAGGGGTGGGCGCCTGGCTCGGGTTGAGGGTGTCGTACTGCAGCAGCGGCTCGTAGATCAGCGAGTCGGTGTTCTGGGTGCGGCCGAGGGAGTTGCCGTCGAAGGGGTTGAAGTCCTCGGTGAAGGCGGTGGCGCCGGTGTTGTCCTCCAGATAGAGGGTCTCCGCCGCGACGTTGCCGCTCCCGCCCGAGCCGCCGGCCTTGGGGGAGGAACTGCCGCTGCAGGCCGTCAGGCCCATGCCGAGTGCGGCCATGACGGCCAGTCCCTTGATGGTGGTGCTGCGTCTCATTGTCGTACGCTCCTTGTGTCCGACCGGCGGGCGCCGGCTGTGGTGAGCGACCAGGTCCAGGTCCGTGAGCAGTGGTGCAGTGCGGTGACCCGACCGGTGCGAGCCGGACGGGTCACAGCTGTCGGAGGCGGATGACGCCTCGGGCGAGTTGGCCCTCGCCCGGGGCTCCGCGTCCGTCCTGCGGCAGAGGCCGCGCGGCTGTGGCGGCCCGGCTCAGACCGGGCCCGTGGTGTCCCCCTCAGCGGACGTCGGTGCTGTCTGCGTCTCCTGCCGACCGGACCGGCTCGGCGGCCGGATCGACGTCCGGCTCGACGTCCGGGCTCGTCGCGTGCTCGGGGCCGAGCAGCCAGCAGGCGGCAACCTGCCGACCGTCGCCCGCACTTGGCACCTCCAGGGTCGGCGGTGCCTGCTGCGAGCAGAGCGGCATCGCGAAGGGGCAACGCGGGTGGAAGCGGCAGCCGCTGGGCGGGGAGACCAGACTGGGCGGCGCGCCCCGCCCGCGCAGGACCGGGGGTTCGGCCCGCTCCGGGTCAGGGGCGGCACTGAGCAGCAGCTGGGTGTACGGGTGGGCCGGTGCGTCGGTGACCCGCACCGCGTCGCCCGACTCGACGATCTGCCCCGCGTACATCACCACGATCGAGTCGGCGAGGTAGCGGGCCGAGGCGATGTCATGGGTCACGTAGAGGATCGCCAACTGCTCCCGCTCACGCAGCTCGTGGAGCAGGTTCAGCACGCCCAGCCGGATCGACACGTCGAGCATGGAGACCGGCTCGTCCGCCAGCAGCACCTCCGGCCCGACAGCCAGGCCGCGTGCGATGGCGACGCGTTGGCGCTGCCCGCCGGAGAGCTCGTGCGGGTACTTGTCCACGTAGTTCTCGGCGGGAGTGAGCGAGACGCGCTCCAGAAGTTCGAGCACCTGCCGCTCCAGCGCCTCGCGGCCGAGGCGGCGCCCGGCGTGGAGCTTGAGCGGTCGCTCCAGGTGGTAGCGGACGGTGTGCACGGAGTTGAGCGAGGAGAACGGGTCCTGCAGCACCAGGTGCACCCGGCTGGCGTAGGCGCGGCGGGACCGGGCGTCGCCGCGCACCCGCTCACCGTCCAGCAGCAGCTCGCCCGAGGTCGGGGTGATCAGCTGGGTCAGCAGCCGGGCCAGGGTGGACTTGCCGGAGCCGCTCTCACCGACCACCGCGGTGACTGTGCCGCGTGGCAGGGCGAGGGAGATGTCCTCGACGGCGTGCACGATCCCGGCACCGCGGCCGAGGCCGCCGTGGACCGTGAAGTGCTTGGTCAGGTTGCGAGCCTCCAGAGCCGGAGCCCCCGGGCGCTCCGGCCCGTGGACCACCGGACCGGGACGGACGGCGCTTCCGGTGCTCCCTGCGCTCACGGTGTCGGTCATGAGGAGCTCCCGAGGGATGAGGTGCTTGCGGTCGTGTCGTCCATCCCGCCGACCACGGACGCAGCCTCGACGGTCGGCGCGGCGGACGCCCGGACGGGCCAGGGGATCAGGGTCGGTGAGGGGAGGGAAAGGGCCTCCGGGGCGGGCTGCTGCCCGTCCTGTTGCCAGCAGGCGCTGACCCGGCTGGTCGACAGCGTGGCGTCCACGCGCTGCTGACTGGTCGTCAGGTCGACTGCCGGGGTGACCAGCGGCGGGAGGTCCTCGGCACAGCGGTCCTTCGCGAAGGGACAGCGCGGGTGGAAGGCGCAGCCGCCCGGCATCGAGCGCAGGCTCGGCGGGGAGCCGGGAATGCCCTCCATCCGGACCCGCTCGCCGTGCAGGCTCGGGAAGGAGCCCTTGAGGCCGAGGCTGTACGGGTGGCGCGGGGCGCGGAACAGCTCGGCCGCGCTGGCGCGCTCCACGATCCGCCCGGCGTACATCACGGCGATCGAGTCGGCCAACTCCAGCAGGAGTGACAGGTCGTGCGTGATGAAGACGACCGCGAAGCCGAGGCGTTCGCGCAGCCGCATCAGCTCTTCGAGAATCTCGCGCTGCGTCACCACGTCGAGCGCGGTGGTGGGTTCGTCCATGATGACGACCTGCGGCTCCAGCGCCAGCGACATCGCGATCATCACGCGCTGCCGCATGCCGCCGGAGAGCTCGTGCGGGTAGCTGCGCAGCCGGTCGGCACTGATGCCGACCATCCGCAGCAGCTCCACCGCGCGCTCGCGCCGCTGGGTGGCGCTCATCTGCCGCCGGTGCGCCTTGAGCACGTCGGTCAGCTGGGCGTCGATCCGGGCTACCGGGTTCAGCGCGTGCATGGCGCTCTGGAACACGACGGCCAGCTCCGACCAGCGGATCCGGCCCAGCTCCTTGACGTCGGCGGCCAGGATGTCGACGGTCTCCGCGGGACCGGCGTCGGCGCCCTGCGGCCGGGAGTGGAACAGCACCTCGCCGCCGGTGATCACGCCGGGTGCGCGCAGCAGCCGGGTGAGCGCATAGGCGAGCGTCGACTTGCCCGATCCGCTCTCTCCGGCCAGGCCGAGCACCTCGCCGCGGTGCAACAAGAGGTCGACTCCGCTGACGGCGCGGACCGCGTCGGGACCGTAGCCGTAGTCCACGTCGAGACCGCGGACCTCGAGGACGGCCTCGCGCCCGGTCTCCGCCCGGGGCGGGCTGACGGTCTGGGGCTGCGTCACGGTCGGCTTCCTTCCTCGGCGCGGACGACGGGGGTCAGGCCGAGCTGGAAGCGCGGTCCCCGGTTGCGCAGGCCCCGCCGGGTGCTGCGCATACGCGGGTTGACGATCTCGTCGATGCCGAAGTTGAGCAGTGCCAGGGCGATGCCGACGAAGGCGATGCAGAGGGCCGGTGGCCCGTACCACCACCAGGTGCCGCTGGTGGTGGCGCTGAACTGCTGGGCGGTGTTGAGCATGGTGCCCCACGAGGCGTTGGTCGGGTTGATCAGACCGAGCCAGGCGAGGGAGGCGTAGGCACCGACGCCGTAGATCACGGTGAAGATGAAGGACGAGGCCAGGATCGGCAGCAGGTTGGGGAGGATCTCGAAGAGGATGATCCTGCTCCGGCCCTCGCCGATGACCCGGGCCGACTCGACGTAGTCCTGGCTGCGCAGGGCCAGCGTCTGCGCCCGCAGTACCCGGGCTCCCCAGGCCCAGGCGCTCAGCGCGATGACCGCGCCGATCAGCAGCGGGTTGCCGGTGTCGCTGTCCGGCATCATCTTCATGACGACCATGAGGATCAGCAGACCGGGCAGGGCCAGGAAGATGTTGGTCAGGATCGACAGCACCTCGTCCGCCTTGCCGCCGAGGTAGCCGGCGCTGACCCCGACGAGCACGGACAGCACGGTGGCGACGATCCCGGCCACGAAGGCGATCAGCAGCGTGTCCCGGCCGCCGGCCAGGAGCTGTGAGAACAGGTCGTGCTGCTGGACGTCGGTGCCGAGCCAGAACTGTGCCGACGGCGGATGCGGGACGTTGTCCAGCGTGGACGCCTGCCAGTCGGGCGCGTGCGGGGCCACCATCGGCCCGAAGACCGCGAGCAGCACAAAGATGACCAGCATCAGCGAACCGATCGTCACCTTGGGCGAGCGCAGCCAGCGGGAGCGGCTGCCGCCGGAGGCGGAGCGCGGGCGACCTCGTCGCGGTCGGAGTGTCGGGGACACGGCTCAGGCCGCCCTTCTCGCGCGGGGGTCGAGCGCGACGTAGACGATGTCCGCGAGCAGGTTCGCACCGAGCACGGTGAAGGTGACGACCAGCAGGATTCCCTGCATCACGGGGTAGTCGGCGGCCTGGGCGGCGTTGAAGATCTCGCGCCCGACGCCGGCGTAGTTGAAGACGATCTCGGTGACGATGGAGCCGGTGACCACCAGGCTGATGGACAGCGCGAAGTTGGAGATGCTGGGCAGCAGTGCGTTCCGGGCCGCCACCGCGACCACGCGCCACTGGGGCAGGCCCTTGGCGGCGGCGACCAGGACGTAGTCCTCGTCCATGGTCGTGATCATCATGTTGCGCATCCCGATGATCCACCCGGCGATGGAGGCCAACGCCACGGTGGCGGCGGGCAGGGCGCCGTGTTCGATCACGTTGCCGATGAAGGGCAGGTTCCACCCCGGTGTCACCGTCGCGTAGCGGCCGGTGTCGTAGGCTCCGCCGGTCGGGAGGACCCCCCAGTAGAAGCCGAAACTCAGCATCAGCAGCGAGGCGAGGATGAAGTACGGGACCGCCTGGAAGAAGGTGGCCGCCGGCAACAGCGAGTCCAGCAGCCCGCTGCGCCGCCAGCCCGCCAGGACGCCGATCAACGTGCCGACCAGAAAGGCGATCACGGTGGCCGAGCCGACCAGGCCGATCGTCCAGGGCAGGTCGTTGGCCAGCACCGTGGAAACCGGTGTGGACAGCGAGCTGGAGACACCCAGGTCGCCGTGGGCCAGGTTGCCCAGATACGTTAGGTACTGCCCGACCAGGCTCTGGTGTCCCCCGCCGTACTGGGCCTCCAGGGCCTGGAGCTGAGCCTGGGTCAGCGAGGCGGTGTTCATCTTGGCAAGGAAGTTCTGCAAGGCGCTGCCCGGCACCATCCGGGGGATGAAGAAGTTCAGGGTGATCGCCGCGACGGCGGCTATCAGGTAGAACCAGAGCCTTCTCAGGAGAGCTCGCATGCTGGTCTCCCGTCAGACGAGCCGACGCCGGGCAGGCGTCGCGGGGTCGGGCGGACAGCCGCAGCTCTCGCGGCGGATCACGCGGGTGGGCAGGACGACGTCGGCGCGGGTGGGGGCCGTGGCCGGCTGAGATGTAGTGATCATGGAGTGCAGGACCTCGAAGGCTCGCGCGCCGATCTCCTGGATCGGCTGCCGCACGGTGGTGAGCTGGGGACGCAGGTGGCGGGCGAAGGGCAGGTCGTTGAAGCCGGTGACGGCGACGTCGCCGGGGACGTCGAGCCCGTGCTCGGCCAGGGCGTGGATCACACCGAGCGCGGTCTGGTCGTTGGCGCAGGCGATGGCACGTGGCAGTTCCTCGTCCCGGGCGATCAGCCCGCGGACGATCTCGACGCCGCGGGCGGCCGAGTAGTCGCCCTGCCAGGCGGGACGTAGGACCGCCTTCGGCTCCTCACAAGAGTCCAAGCGCTGTGAATTCCGCGTCAGTTCACCGGCACGGGTATCGCCCCCTTCCGTGCCGCCTCGCCGTACCAGTAGGCGCTCGACTTGGGCGTACGACGCTGTGTGGCGTAGTCGACGTAGACCATGCCGAACCGCTTCGAGTAGCCGTAAGCCCATTCGAAGTTGTCCAGCAGGGACCAGGCGAAGTAGCCGCGGACGTCGATTCCGGCCGCCACCGCCCGGTGGACGGCGGCGAGGTGTTCCCGCAGGTAGGCGACCCGCTCCGGATCGCGCACCTCGCCGTCGGGGTTCGGATAGTCCTCGCAGGCCATGCCGTTCTCGGTGATCAGAATCGGGAGGTCGGGCCGTTCCTCGCGCACCCGGGAGAGCAGGTCGAAGAGCCCGGTGGCGTCGATCGCCCACCCCATACTGCTGACCGGTCCCGTCGGCTGGTGGAAGGCCACGGACTCGGAGCCCGGCCAGGGCGAGCCCTCGCCGGTCCCGTGCACCGCGCTGGTGCCCGGGCGGCCATCTGCGGAAACCCAGGCGGGGGTGTAGTAGTTGATCCCGAGCGCGCCGATCGGGGCGTGGGCCGTCGCGGTGTCGCCGGGTCGGACAAGCCGCTCCCAGTCGACCAGGTGGGCCGTGTCGCGCAAGAGGTCGTCGTCGTACCGGCCGTGGAGCATGGGGCCGAGGAAGACCCGGTTGCCCACCGCGTCGATGCGCCGGGCCGCCTCCACGTCCGCCGCGCTGTCGGTGAGCGGTCGGATCTGGTGCAGGTTGAGGCTGACCGACAGCGAAGCGTCCGGCACTGCCGCGCGCACCGCGGCGGCGGCCAGGCCGTGGCCGAGGTTCAGATGGTGCGCCGCACGCAGCGCCGCGGCCGGATCCGTCCGGCCGGGCGCGTGGACGCCGGACCCGTACCCGAGGAAGGCCGAGCACCAAGGCTCGTTCAACGTCGTCCAGTTCTTCACCCGGTCGCCCAGCGCACCGGCGGCCAGGGCCGCGTACTCACCGAACCGCTCGGCGGTCGCCCGGACCGGCCAACCGCCCGCATCCTCCAACTCCTGTGGCAGGTCCCAGTGGTAGAGCGTGGCCACGGGGGTGATCCCCGCCTCCAGCAGGTTGTCCACCAGCTGGCGGTAGAAGTCGAGCCCGCGCTCGACCGCAGGCCCGTGCCCGGTCGGCTGTACCCGGGGCCACGCGATCGAGAACCGGTACGCCGTGAGCCCGAGCTCGCGCATCAGGGCCACGTCCTCGCGGAAGCGGCGGTAGTGGTCCACTGCGACCTCCCCCGTGTCGCCGTGGTGCACCTTGCCCGGCGTGGCGCAGAAGGTGTCCCAGATCGAGGAGGTGCGGCCGTCCTCGGAGGCGGCGCCCTCGATCTGGTAGGCCGAGGTGGCCGCACCCCAGAGGAATCCGGGCGGGAAGTGCAGCAGCCCGTCGTCAGCGGGAGAGGCGCGGGTCGCCGACGGTGGAGCGGGCGGGCGGAGGGATGGCATGGCACCGGTGGAACTCATCGCAGCTGACTCCCTGGACGGACGACGGAGGCGGAACCGGAACGGACTGCCGTGGGACCGAGGAGTGGAGACCATCAGATGGGAGCGCTCCCATATCGCTCGGTGCCGGAAGCCTGAATCTTCTCGTGCGCCACTGTCAAGACCCGCGCAGAAACCTGTCCGATACATCTGGGAGCGATCCCAATCAGATCGCGCTAGGGTGGTGACCCCGCGAGCAGCGGCCGTCCCTGTGCACACCCCGGCGCAGGAAGAGCGAGCGCGTCATGAGCCCGGGGACGAAGGGAACGGAATGAGCACCAGGTCGGCCGAGCGCGGCGACGGACGCCCCACACTCGAGGCCGTCGCGGCACGGGCCGGTGTCGGTCGTGGCACGGTCTCACGCGTCGTCAACGGGTCGGCAGGGGTCAGCCCGCGGGCGCGCAAGGCCGTCGAGCAGGCGATCGCCGAACTCGGCTACGTCCCGAACCTGGCCGCCCGCTCCCTGGTCACGAGCCGGACCGACGCCATCGCCCTCATCGTTCCCGAGACCGAGACGCGGCTCGCCTCCGAGCCCTTCTTCGCGTCGATCATCCGCGGCGTGGCCAGCGAGATCTCGGACACCGACCTGCAGTTGCTGCTGATCCTGGTCAGCACCGAGCGCGAGCGCCGCCGCCTGGCCGGCTTCCTCGACGGACGCCGCGTCGACGGCGTGCTGCTGGTCTCCGTCCACACGGACGACCCCGTGGTCGAGCTGCTGGAACAGTCGGGCCTGCCCACGGTCCTCGGCGGACGCCGCTCCGACCTGGAACCGCTCAGCTACGTGGACTCGGACAACCTTCGCGGCGCCTGGGCCGCCGTACGCCATCTCCTGGACCTCGGGCGTCGGCGGGTGGCGACGATCACCGGCCCGCTCGACATGGAAGCCTCCGGCGTCCGTCTGGAGGGCTACCGTCGGGCACTCCGCGAGGCCGAGCTCGCCGTCGACCCGGGACTGATCGCCCACGGTGACTTCACCGAGAGCTCCGGCGAACAGGCCATGGCCGAACTGCTCGCACGCGAACCCGCCCTCGACGCGGTCTTCTGCGCCTCGGATCTGATGGCCGCGGGCGCGATGCGCACCCTGCGCCGGGCGGGCCGCCGGATTCCGGCCGACGTCGCACTGGTCGGCTTCGACGACTCCCCCATCGCCCGGCATACCGAACCCCCCATGACCACGGTGCGTCAGCCGAGCGAGGAGATGGGACGGGCCATGGCCCGGCTCCTGCTGGAGCAGATCGCCGCCCCGAGCCGCAGCCACCGACAGATCATCCTCTCCACCGAGCTCGTGGTCCGCGAGTCCGCGTAGGCCCTGTCGTCAAACTCCCGCCGGGCCCGGCTTGCCTGGCACGCCCTTCTGCCGCGTTGTCGGATCGCCCAAGTACGGCCCAGTACGAGGGCGACCCTCCGCCTTGCAGCTGTCCGCACCAGACAACCCGGGCTGATCCGACGCGAGTTTGACGACAGGGCCTAGCCGGTCGCGTCTCGGATTCAAGAGGGATCGGGTTCACGAAGGAGGCGACGCGCCTCACCCCGCTGCCTTGGTGACGATCGCGTCCATTTCCTCCGCGCTGAAGGCCCGCATGCTCACCGTCCGGACGTTGCCGACGGCGCTGATCTGCAGCAGGGCGGCGGTGGCCGTCTCGTCGTCCGGCGCCTCGACGGTGATCACAAGGTCGTAGGGTCCGACAGTCCAGTAGATCGAGATCAGATTCCCGCCCAGCCGCTCCAGCGCCGCGCCGAAGGCCGCGGCCCGCTCGGTCGTGTCCCGGTAGCCCCGGACGCCCTGGTCGGTCCAGCTCACAAGGCTGATGAAGGTGGCCATGGATGTTCACTCCTCTCCGACCCTTCCATCGTCGTCCCTCGCCGCCGGCCGGGCGAGTGCGCGGGCCCGGGCCAGTTGCCCGCGCACGGCGCGGTCGGTCCCATCGGCATGACCGGGTGCACGCTGCGCGAGCGGTCGGGAACGTGGCACAATCTGCGCGCCCGCCCGCAGCATGGGTCGCCGAGAGTTCTGGCACGAGGGGCATCAGCGTCACCACCAGGGGGTTGCCATGTTCTTCAAGCACAAGCATCTGCTCAAGGACCTGCGTGAGCACGGACGCGAGGGGAACGCCGAGATCCTCTCCATGCGGACCATCGGGGAGGGCGGCAACATGCGCTCCGCGTGGTCGTCGGACGAGGACCTCACCACCACCTGGTTCGACTGCTGGATGAAGCTCCTCGTACAGCCGGTCGACCGCTCGCAGCCGCCCTTCGAGGCGACCGTGAAGTCCCGGGTGCACACCCTCAAGTGGCAGGGCAGCCACGTACCGGTCTGGTACGACCCGGAGGACCACTCCCGTGTCGTGGTCGACTACGAGGCCGACGTCGAGAACAAGATACACCTCGCCGCCCACTCCGACCTGCTGATGCATCGTCACGACAGTCGGCTGGGGCTGGCCTGGACCCCGCTCTCCGGGGAGCTCGTGCCGGTGGAGGTCACTGCGGCCACGGGCAAGGGGCGGCTCACGGTCCCACGGAAGTGGTCGGCACTGCTGGAGGAGCCCGCGCAGGCGGCCTTCGCCTACGTCCGGGCCAACACCGCCCGGCTCCTGCCGGAGCTGGATGCGTCCTGGTTCACCAAGAACGACGTGCAGGTGGTCCAGGCCTACGGCAACGTCCCGGTCGGCGCGACCGTCGCCGACGGGCATGCCGCCGGCGCGGCAGTGGTCGCGGCCCTGGTCTCCTACCTCGGCGGCCACCTGGTGCGTCCCGAGGTGGCCGTGACCGGCGCGGTCACGGCCACCGGCGAGTTGGTGCCGATCGAGGGCTTCGGCGAGGCCCTGGACGCGGCCAAGCACAGCTACGCCACGGTGCTCGTCGCCCCGGCCGGCAACCAGGCGGAGGCGACGAAGATCGGGCAGCGGCGGCGCCAGGGCGTCGAGCTCGTCTTCGCCGGGCAGGTGGATGAGGCCCTGCACAAGGCCCTCGCCAGGCGTGCGTTGAAGGCACGCTAGCCGTCCCTGTGTCGGGCCCCGCGCAGAGGCGACCATGGCAGGACCCGACAGCGGTCCGTCGCGGAGCCTGCAGCTGTCGGGACCCGACACCAGTCTCACGCCGCATGCGGCCGGCGGTCCGAGCGGACACGCGGCCGTCACCCGGACGCGAGCAAGCCCCGCCCCGGGGGGAGGTTGAGGGTGGCGAATGCGACGATCCGGTCCAGGGACGGCTTCCAGCCCTGTGTGGTGTCCACCACCAGGCAGGGAACGTCGAGGGCAATCGGGACCCACGACTCGATCGGCCGTTCCCCTTCCGCAATTCGGCGCAGGAGGTCAGCGTCTCCGTGCACCGCACGCGAGGGCACCTCGACAGATCTGCGGGCGACGCGCACGCGGGCGAATTCCGGATCGACAACGCAGCGCACGATCCGGATGCTTGCCAGGTCCGCCAGCGGCTCCAACCCCGGGCGCCACAGACGGTCCTGGAACGCAGCCTCCGCCACCAGGCTCCTGCCCGACTTCAGGAGCTCAGCCAGGGTCCGAAAAAACGTCTCCAGCGTCTTCAGGTCCACCTGGTCGGCGGGCTCGGCACCAGCGGCGGCCAGGTTCTCCTTGATCTCGTCGCGGCAGACCGCAGGCCAGCCGAGCGCGTCGGACAGGGCGTGCGCCAACGTCGTCTTGCCGGCCCCGGGAGGGCCGCTGACGGCAACCAGTGTCGGGCGTCCCACAGTGCTGCCACCTCTCGTTCGACCAGGACACCATTCTCGACTCGGGCGCCGGCGCGGACCAAGGGCTGAGGCTGCCAAGGCGCCTCCGACGCTCCGGGGCACGGTGAAGTGTCCGGCCACGGCGGAGGGCGTGAGCGGATCGTCCGTCACCACGATGATTCCGCGCTGGTCAGCAGGGCCGCCGGTGCGACCCGTCAGCGCCTGGACAGGTTCACCCGATCGGAGCTGCCGGGATGGCCGTGAGCTGGCATTCCACGCGGCGCCGCCGGTCGGGGCGGGGTCTACGGTGCGTATACGGTTCTTGACTGTCCGTCATGTCGGGGCTTGACTGCGAGCGACCAGCGCCGCCCCCGTCCGGATCTTTGCTCCTCGCCGCCACCCGACCTGCCCCGTGGGGCCGGTTGCCGCCTGCGTCGGCCATCGGCGCGGAACCCGGCGATCGCGGCTCCTCGCACCCACGTCCCAGCGGAGGACTGCGCATGTCCGAAACCCTCGACACCGAACGGCCTGGCGATCCGTCACCCCTGTCACGTCGCCGCCTGATCCAGAACGCCACCGCCGCAGGCGCCGTGACCGTGGCGGCGGGATTCGCCCTGAACGCCGGTGCCACCGACGCCGCTGCCGCGGCACCGCGACCGGACACGGCGTTGTCGCACGACGCTCCCCGGCACACCGCTGCCGAGCCCTTCGTGGTCCGCGTGGTCGACGCCCGCAGCGGTGAACTGGACATCTTCCACGGCGAGCGGCATCACCGGGTCCGCGACCCGAAGCTCGTCGCCGAACTGCTGCGCGCCGCGCGCTGACCCCAGATCGTCCCTGGGGTGCCCCGGCCGGGGACTCCCCCGGCCGGACCCCACCTGTCCTCCGGCACCCATCACCCATCTGCGAGGTTCTCCATGTCCTCCCACCGTGAAGCCCCCGAGATCGCCAAGGACCCGGTCGCCGACAGCACCGACCTGTACGCGTTCGTCAGCCCCGACTCCCCTGGCACCGTCACGCTGATCGCCAACTACATCCCGCTCCAGAACCCGGCGGGCGGCCCGAACTTCTACGAGTTCGGCGACGACGTGCTCTACGAGATCCACATCGACAACGACGGCGACGCCCGTCCGGACATCACGTACCAGTTCCGCTTCACCACCCACCTGCGGAACCAGGACACGTTCCTCTACAACACCGGCCCGATCACGTCCCTGGACTCGCCGAACTGGAACCGCTTCCAGACCTACACCGTCACCCGCGTCGAGCACGGCGGACGTCAGACGGTGCTGGGCAAGGACCTGATGTGCCCGCCGTGCAACATCGGCCCGCTGTCCACCCCCGACTACCCGGCCCTCGCGAACGAGGCCGTGCACCGCCTGGGCAGTCGGAAGGTCTTCGCCGGGCAGCGCGCGGAGGGGTTCTACGTCGACCTCGGCTCCATCTTCGACCTCGCCGACCTGCGCCCCTTCCAGTCGCTGCAGGTCTTCGCCAAGGCGATGCACTTCCAGGACGCCCCCGGCGTCGACAGCACCAAGGAACTCAACGTCCACAGCATCGCCCTGCAGGTTCCCGTCGACGAACTGACCCAGGGTTGCTGGAACGGCAAGGACGTCGACAGCCCGCACGCCGTCATCGGCGTGTGGACGACCGCGAGCCGCCGCGCCTCCCGCATCATCGAGCAGGGCCGCGGCAAGGACTCCGAGTCCGGTCCGTTCGTCCAGGTCTCCCGGCTGGGCAACCCGCTGTTCAACGAGGTCCTCGTCCCGATGGCCCGCAAGGACGAGTGGAACGCCCTGCCCCCGGCGGACGACAAGAGGTTCGCCTCCTACGTCGCCAAGCCCGAACTCGCCGGACTGCTGCCGGTGCTCTACCCGGGCGTCTTCGCGAACCTGGAAGCGCTCGACAAGTCCGGCAAGCCCCGCGCCGACCTGCTCGCGATCCTGCTCACCGGCATCCCGAAGGGCGTCGTCCCCGGCTTCGAGAACTTCACCGGCCCCACCGAGGCCGACATGCTGCGCCTCAACGTCGCCATCCCGCCTGCGGCAAAGCCGAACATCCTCGGCCTGATCGGCGGCGACCCGGCCGGATTCCCGAACGGGCGCCGGGTCTTCGACGACGTCGTGACCGTCGAACTACGCGCCATCGCGGGCCTGACCTACGCGCTCGTCGACAAGTCCTTCACCCCGGACGCCGCAGCCGGCGAGATCACCGACGGCCTCGACAGCAGCTCACCCGAGAACCCCTACCTGAGCCGGTTCCCGTACCTCGGCGTCCCGTACGACGGCTACCACCACCCCGCCTCCTGAGCCCCGCGCCATCGCCCACGGCCTCTCTTCCTGCTTGATCGCTTGATCGCTCCGGTGCCCCGCGCGGAAGGAACCTCCCAGTCGACGGGCACCGGAGCCCAACTCGCTTCCAAGGAACCGGTCATGACCCGCACAGAGATCCACGACCAGCCCGCCCTCGACCAGCACCAGCACCAGCACGGGCAGGGGCACACGCACCCGCCGCTGCCGGCCCCCTCCCGTCAGGGCAGCGTCGTCCTCGACATCGGCACCGGGACCGGAGCGTTGGTCATCCACACCACCAGCGCGGAGGACGAACTCGAGATCCACGTCAGCCCGACGGACCTGCCGGAACAGCGGACACACGCGGCCGTCCGCCCACGCCACCTCCCCGACCGGACCCTGTACGCAGCGGTCATCACCCCCCTCCCCGTCGGCCGCTACACCGTCTGGAGCCAGGACGACACACCGCACGGCACCGCCACCATCACCGAAGGACACGTCAGCGACTACCAGTGGACCTGTTGAACCCGGGCGTGGCGGCCGACGCCGATCACTTCGGCCGAGGATCGGGGACGTTCATCGGTGTTCAGGGGCGTTCGACAAATTGCAGGAAGCCGCCGAGCGAGAAGCAGAGAGCGCCGGTGAGGGTGCCCCAGTTGGCGATGTCGACGTTGATCAGGCTGCCGGTCGAGGGACGGGTGTAGGCGGCGAGCGCCGAGACCATGAAGAGGGTGGAGCCGAGCTGGTTCACTGCGACGATCCACCAGCCCAGGCTGCGCAGGCGCACACCGGGCCGGCCGTGACAGATCTCGACGAGTGCGAGGTGGCCGGAGATCAGGAAGAGCAGGCAGCCGACCACGTCGGGTCCCCAGATCAGCCGGTTGACCTGCTGGACGCTGAGCCCCTGAACGAAGGAATCCAGCAGGTTCACACCGAACACCAGCGTGCCGGCAAAGAGCAGGAACGTACTCAGCCAGTCCACCCGCGTCGGCTCGTAACTCCACCAGCGCCAGCCGAGGGTGACCAACCGTCCCTCGCCTCCCGGTAGGTGACGAGGCGAGTTGATGTCCTGGAGCAGCGAGACATAACCACCAGTGTTGAAGAACAGGCCTCCGGCAAAGTAGATCGACGCGCAGGTCGTGGCATCACCCGAGCCGAACTGCGCGACTCCGGCGCCGCCCGCGAAGAGGGCTCCGCCGATGACGAAGGCGGTCGCCGCAATGGCATTGAGCCTGCGCAGGCGGCTGAGGGCGACGTCGTCGGCGCTGGTGCTGCGGCTGGTCGTCGCACCGGGCGGGCGCACGGCGATCCGTCCGCGTCGACGGGCGAGTCGTGACTCCCACACAGCCGTGCCGCCGCCGGGAACACGCCAGGTGAGGCGGGTGGTGAACGGTCCCGCTCCCTCGGCGTGCTGTTCCGGCTTCTCCACGGGCCGAGCCTAGACCTACCGCCCGGACGTCCCACGAGCGAAACGCCGCAGGCGGCAGGCGCCGAAAACGCGTGGAGCCGGGACTCAGGAGAGGCCTGCTTCTCTGCCGGTCGAGTCGGCCGACGCGGTCCGGCGGTACAGCCGAGTTACCAACGGCTCGTGCGGGCCGTCGGACTGACGGGCCAGCAGCCGGGCGCCGTACAGGGGGTCACCGAGGGCGTCCCGGACGACGAGCCGCGGGTGTCGCAGGGCCAGCGCGGCGTGGAGCGGGTCCAGGAGCGGTGCGCCCAGGTGCACCAGGCCGCCGGTCACGGCTACGGCGATGGGAGAGGGAACGGGTTCGGGAGCCTGAACGGGTTCGGCGCCAGTCCCCGCGGTCAGCCGGGCGGCAGTGGCGACGGTCGCGGCGAGCGCGGTGGCCGCGGCGTGCAGGATGGCGACGGCGGCGGGGTCACCGGCAGCGGCGCTCCGGGCCACGGCCGGGGCGAACCGGGCGGCGGACCGGGCCGGATTGCCGTCCTGCTCCAGCACGCCGGGCAGGCGGCCCAGATCGCCGAACAGGTCTGCGGCCTCCTGGCTCAGCGCCGTGGGCTCGCCCCTGCCGTCGCGGGCGCGCAGTGCGGCGCGCAGACCGGCCAGGCCGATCCAGGCGCCGCCCCCTTCGTCGCCGAGCCACGGACCCCATCCGTCGACGACGGAGAGGGCCCCCGTCTCGCCCACGCCGACGGCGACCGCACCCGTGCCGGCCGCGAGTACGACTCCGCTCGTCATGCCGAGGGCACCCGCGTGGGCGGTGACGGCGTCGCTGGTGACGGCCACCTGGTCGGTGGGGAGGGCGTCCAGCAGGGCCTCGGCCAGGGCGCGGGCGGCGTCCGGGGCGGCGACGGCTCCGGCCGCGCCGACGCAGAGCGCGGCGAGTCGGTCGGTTCCCGTCTCGGCGAGGAGGTCGGCGGACACCTTTCTGATCAGCGCCTCCGCCCGGGCCGCTCCCCCGGGGCTCGCCAGCCCCGGAGCGCCCGGCAGTTGACGGACCGCCAGGGCGGGGTCCGCACCACGCTTGGCGCGATCGGTGCCGGGCTCGGCAGGGTCGGACCACAGCCCGGCGCGGCAGCCGGTCTTGCCGAGGTCCACCGCGAGTACGGCTGCCATGACCCGTGCTCCGTTCGCTCGGACCCAGTGACCGGCCTGCGTTCCAGCGAGTATCGAAGAGGTGGACGGGCATGTCAATCATTTACCTGCATAAACAGAAGGCCGTATGTTTTTGACCGTCCCGGGGAGGCTGACTACGGTGGACCCCGCTCGGACGCGCTGCCGCCCGACCTGCGAAAGGACCATGCGCCGTGGATCTCAGTCTGCTGGGCACCGAATCCCCGCACTCCGGCACCGGAGACCTGGACCGGATGCCGGTGTCGGACCTCCTCGCCACCATGAACGACGAGGACGGCGCAGCGGTCAGGGCTGTCCGGGCCGTCCTTCCGGCCGTCGGGTCCGCCGTGGAGCTGATCGCCGCCTCGCTGCGACAGGGCGGCCGACTCGTCTACCTCGGGGCCGGGACCAGCGGCCGGATCGGCATGCTCGACGCGGTCGAGTGCCCGCCCACGTTCGGCACCGATCCGGCCCAGGTGGTCACCCTGCTCGCCGGCGGGCCGGGCGCGTTCACCACCGCCGTCGAGGGCGCCGAGGACGACCCGCAGGGCGCGGTCGTCGGCCTCGACGCGCTCGGCGTCGGCGCCCGGGACACCGTCGTCGGGCTCGCCGCCAGCGGCCGGACGCCCTACGTCGTGGGCGGGTTGCGGCACGCGCGCTCCCTCGGGGCGTCGACGGTGTCCGTCGCGTGCAACCCCCGGGCGCCGATCAGCGCCCACGCCGACGTCGCGATCGAGGTCGTGACCGGCCCCGAGGTGCTGACCGGCTCAACCCGGCTCAAGGCGGGCACCGCGCAGAAGCTGGTCTGCAACATGCTGTCCACCGCCGCGATGGTGCGGATCGGCAAGGTCTACGGCAACCTCATGGTCGACCTGCGCCCGACCAACGACAAGCTGCGCGACCGCGCCCGCCGCATCGTGGCTGAGGCCGCGCACACCGACCTCGACTCCGCCGAGCGGGCCCTGGCCGCCGCCGACGGCCACGCGAAGACGGCGATCATCATGCTGCTGACCCGATGTGACGCCGCGCAGGCCGAAGCGCTGCTGTCCGGGTCCGAGGGAGACGTGCGGACGGCCGTCGCCGCCGCCCCCGCCGACCGCACCTGAGGCTGAGGGCCGGACTGACGGCGCGCCTGCGGCGGAGGCCTCAGGGCTCCGCGTGCCCGTGGACGGCCGTGTAGGTGCGTTCCAACGCGCGCATGGTGCGGCTGTAGTTGCGCTGCGCCACACCCACGAACAGGCAGTCGACGACCGTCAGCGCAGCGATCCGGCTGGCCATCGCCCCGGACCGGAAGGTGGTCTCGCGCACGGCCGTGGTCAGCACGTGGTCGGCCACCTCCGCGATCGGCGAGCGGGGGAAGTTGGTGATGGCGAGGGTGGCCGCGCCGTTGTCCCGCGCCTCGGCGAGCGCGGCCACCGTGTGCGCGGTGGACCCGGTGTGGGAGATGCCGATGGCGAGATCACCCCGGCCCAGCAGCGCCGCGGAGGTGAGCGCCCCGTCCGGATCCGGGAACGCGTTGACCCGGCGGCCTATCCGCTGCAGCTTCTGCTGCAGGTCCAGGGCGATCAGCGCGCTGGCCCCGGCTCCGTAGAGGTCGACCGCGTCGGCCGCGGCCACCGCGTCGATGGCCCGCTGCAGGGCGTCCAGATCCAGTTGCGCGGCGGTGTCCTCCACCGCGCGGGCGTCCGCGAAGGCGAGCTTGTTGACCACCTCCGCGAGCGGGTCGCGCGGGCCGATGTCGCTGCCGACGGCGGTCCAGCTCGCGGAGCCGTCCTCCTGCCCGGCCGCGGCGGCCAGCCCGATCCTGAGATCGGGGTAGCCCTTCAGACCGACGGCACGGCAGAACCGCACCACGGTCGTCTCGGACGTGCGGCACTCGGCGGCCAACTCGCTGATGGTCTTGCCCGCCACCGCGCCGGGATCCGCGATCGCCGCCTCCGCCACCCGCCGTTCGGAGGGCGGCAGGGTCGGCAGCAGGGCCCTGATCCGGACCACCACGCTCTGCGGCGGCACGGAGGGCACAGCCGTCGCCTTCCCTGCGTCGCGCCGCCGCCGTTCAGTCCCTTGCGTCATGGCGAAATCCTACGGACTCGCAGCCGACCAGGTCGACGGCCTTCGCACATGCCTGCCAGGTGGTCGGGGCACGGGCGAAGACGAGGTCGATAATTTACGTCCGAACGACAGATGCCGGAACCCGTTGACCCATCCCGGAGCCCCGGCTAGCGTGTTCCGCCGTGAGGACCGCGACGCCCACCGCGATGCCGACCGTGACCACCGGCCTGGACCGGCTGCTGGCCGATCCGGACCTGCTGCCCGCCCGTCGCATCGCGCTGGCCACCAACGCCACCGGCCTCACCGCCGACCTGCGGCGCGGAGTGGACGCGCTGCGCGAACGCGGCTTCACCGTGACCGCGCTGCTGGCGCCCGAGCACGGCCTGCACGGCACGGCGCAGGCCGGCAGGTCCGAGGGCACCGGCAACGACCCGGCCACCGGCATCCCGATCGTCGACACCTACGAACTGCCCGCCGCCGACCTGGATGCGGCGATCGCCGCCACCGGACCCGAGGCCGTCGTCTTCGACATGCAGGACGTAGGTACTCGCTACTGGACCTACACCTCGACCATGCTGGACTGCATGGCTGCTGCCGCCCGCACCGGCGTCCCCTTCGCCGTCCTCGACCGCCCCAACCCGCTCGGCGGGACCACGGTCGAGGGCCCCGGCCTGGACCCGGCGTACCGGAGCTTCGTCGGGCGGCTGGACATCCCGCTGCGGCACGGCCTGACCGCCGGGGAGATCGCCCGGCTGGCCGCCCTGCGCTCGGCCGGGACGTCAACCCCGCTACCGGATCCGGTCGTGGTGACGGTCGGCGGCTGGAAGGACCGGTCGCCGGGCGCGTGCCACCCCTTCGTGCCGCCCTCCCCCAACCTGCCGACCGCGGACACCGCGCTGGTCTACCCCGCGACCGGGCTGGTCGAAGGAGTCAACGCGAGCGAGGGACGCGGCACGACCCGCCCGTTCGAGACCGTCGGCGCACCCTACGTCGACGACCGGCTGCTGCCCCTGCTGCGCGAGCAGGAGCTGCCCGGCGTGCTCTGGCGGGAGACCTGGTTCCGGCCGGTGTTCCACATGTACGCAGGCCAGGTGCTGCGCGGGGTCTCACTCCACGTCACCGACGCCGCGGCGTTCGCCCCCGTGCGGACGGGGCTGACCCTGCTGTGGGCGCTGGCCGGGCTCTACCCGGACGAGCTGCGCGTCCTGCCGCGCGGCTCCGGGACACCCGCGTCGGAGCAGGGCTGCGCGTTGGACCGGCTGTGGGGCTCGGACACCCTGCGCCGCGCGCTGGAGGAGGGACGCGACCCGCGCTCACTGAGCGGCCCGGCCACCACGGTCCACGCGACCTACCCGGCCGCCCTGTTCACGTCCGGGGAGGCAACCGAGGAGGCAACCCAGGCGGCACGCGAGAAGGCAACCGAGGAGGCACGCGAGGGGGCCTGCGCACCATGACCGACCCGCTCCACCGGATCACCGCCCTCGTCGACGCCGCCGTCGCCCGCCGAACCTGCTCGGCCGCCGTCGTCGCGGTGACCGTCCTCGGCGAGCCGGTGCTGCGGCACCGGACGGGCGTGCTGCAGCAGGTCGGCGACGACGGCACCGAACTCCCCGCGGACCGACAGCAGTCGGTCGACCCCGACACCCTCTTCGACCTGGCCTCCGTCACCAAGGCCTACTCCGCCCACACGCTGCTCGGCCTCGTCGCGTCCGGCGCGCTGGCATTGGACGCGCCGCTGGCTGAGCAGCTGCCGGAGTACCGCGAGGGTGAGCGCGCCAAGGTGACGCTGCGTCAGCTACTGACCCACACCTCCGGCCTGCCCGCCGTCTGGGACGGCTGGCGTCCGGCGGCGGAGGGGCGCACCGCCCCGGGTGCCCAGGGCTCCTGGCCTCCCGACCGCCGCGCGCTCCTGGCCGACCTGGCCGCCACCCCGCTCACCGCCCCGCCCGGCACCCGCTGGGAGTACGCCTGCACCGGCTACCTCACCGCGATGCTGCTGGCGGAGCGCGCCACCGGCGAGCCGTGGGAGGCCCTGGTCCGACGGCACACGCTCACCCCGCTCGGCCTCGCCGCGACCACCTTCCGGCCCGACCCCGCGCGCACCGCCGCGACCGAGCGCCAGCCGGAGTTCGCCCGGGGCACCGTCCGCGGGATCGTGCATGACGAGGCGTCATGGTCGTTGGGCGGAACGGCGGCCAACGCCGGGCTCTTCGCGACGCTGGAGGACGTGGTGCGGTTCGCCGAGGCCGTCCGCCGCGGTGAGGATGAGCGCACCGCCGCGTGGATGTGGGACGACCAGCTCCCCACCGTGCTCCCGCCCGACGGCGAACGCCCGTCCCACGGCGCCTCATTGGGCCTGCGCATCGGCGAGACGGCGTGGATGGGCACAGCGGGCGTCGCCTCCCGTGGGCATACCGGCTTCACCGGCACCTCGCTGCTGACGGATCGCGACCGCGGCCTGACGGTGGTGCTGCTGACCAACCGCGTCCACCCGACACGTGACGGCGGCAGCGTGCACCCCCTGCGCGCCGCCGTCGCCGATGCCGCGCAGGCCTTCGCGGCGGCGACGTGCTGATGCTCCGTCATATACCGGGATTCCGGCGCCCGCAGGGGTCTCCTGCGGCCTAGCGTCTGTCCGGCGGGCCCAGCGCGAGCGTCATCCGGGCCCAGCGCGACGCGGGGCACGCGGATTCGCGTAAACCATTGACGCATTTTTTCCACCATCGGTAACCTTCCGACCACCTTCGGAGATTGGGACCGACCCGAACCCACCTACGGAAGGACCCTCGTTGTGGCCGCCGTCAACCAGCCTTCCGGGGCCACCCGCCGTCCCGGACGCGCTCTCCGGCGCGAGCGCGGGAGGGGGAGAGCCGGCGCCGCACCCTTCGTCGGCCACACCGTGCTGGTGCTCGCCTCCGCGGTCGTCCTGGTGCCGCTGCTGTTCGTGGTCTACCTCTCGATCAAGGACATCCCCGGCATCCTGGGCACGCCGCTGTCCCTGCCGACCAAGGTCCATCTGGAGAACTACTCGCAGTCCTGGTCCGAGGGCGATCTCGGCCAGTTCCTGCTCAACACCCTGATCGTGGCGGGTGCGACGGTCGCGGTGATCCTGCTGGTGTCCTCGCTGGCGGCGTTCGTCATCTCGCGCTACCGCTTCCGCGGCAACCAGTTGCTGTACCTGTTCTTCGTGTCGGGCCTGGCCCTGCCGATCCAGATCATCGCGCTGCCGATCTTCATCCTGATCGAGAACCTGCAGCTGCTGAACACCCTCACCGCGCTGGTGCTGGTCTTCGCCTCCGGCGGCATCTCCTACAGCGTCTTCATCCTGGTCAACTACATGCGCTCAATCCCGTTCGAGCTGCAGGAGGCGGCCGTGATGGACGGCGCCGGACCGCTGCGGATCTACTGGCACGTCGTCCTGCCCCTGGTGCGCCCGGCCCTCGGCATCGTCGCCGTCTTCCAGTTCCTCATGGCCTGGAAGGAGTTCTTCCTCCCGCTGCTGCTGATCCAGGATCCGCAGAACATGACGGTCCCCGTCGGCATCCTGTCGTTCGTCGGCGAGCACACCACCGCCTGGCAACTGCTGCTGGCCGGACTGGTGATCGTCTCGCTGCCCACGATCGTGGGATTCCTGCTGGTCGCACGGCAGTTCCGGCGCGGCCTGACGAGCGGCGGCGTCAAGATGTGACCCCCGCGCACCGCTGTGGCCGCCTTGCACCAGTCGCCCCGCCCCAGTCCTTCTCCCCTGTTCCGGGTCCTCGAAAGGATGCACCCCCACATGACCTCCACCCCCGGCGCCCGCCGCCGCAGCCCGCGCACCACGGCAGCGCTGCTCTCGTGCACGGTCGTCGCAGCCACGCTCGGCCTCTCCGGTTGCGGCACCTCCGGCGGGTCCTCCGGCGAGCCGACCGTGACGGTGTGGTCCTGGCGGTCCCAGGACGCGCCGGTCTGGCAGACCGTGCAGCAGGACCTCAACAAACAGGGCGTCGACGTCCGGATCAACTTCCGCGCCATCAGCCCGACGTCCTACGACTCGGTGCTGCAGACCGCGATGAACGGCGGCGCCGGTCCGGACGTCTTCTACGACCGCGCCGGCGAGGGCACCATGAAGTACGCCGCCGCCAAGATGGCCGCCCCGCTGGACGGCAGCGTCGACACCTCGACGATCAGCAGGACCGCGCTGGCCCCCACCCAGTACCAGGGCAGGACCTACGGCGTGCCGTTCGCCGTGCAGACGATGGAGCTCTACTACAACACCAAGCTGCTCTCCGGCAACGGCGTGGCCGTGCCGCAGACCTGGCAGCAACTGCTGTCGGCCATGGGGCAGCTGAAGTCCAAGGGGGTCACGCCGATGTACGCGATGGGCGTGCAGCAGTGGCTGCTCGCCCTGCAGATCGACGCGATCGGGGCGTCGACCCTCGACGACGCCACGGCCCAGGCCATCACCGCCAAGCAGGCCGACTACACCACGCCGCAGTTCGTCAACACGCTGGCCGCGTTCCAGCAGCTCGCGCCGTACCTGGAGTCGAACTGGCAGGCCGTCGGCTCGGCAGGCAACGAGCAGGAGACCCAGTTCGCGCTCGGCAAGGCCGCGTTCATCATCGACGGCGGCTTCGACACGGCGACGATCAACCAGGTCGACCCGTCGTTGAAGTACGGCCAGATGCTGGTGCCCTCGCCGGACGGCAAGCAGCCGCGCGAGGACTGGTACGCGGACGGCGACATCTCCCTCAACGCGAACATCACGTCCTCCGCCGATGCCGCCGCGGCCAAGAAGGTCGTCGCCTTCACCGCGACCAAGGCCTTCGGTGACGCGTTCACCCAGATCGCCGGTGAGATCTCGCCGGTCCAGGGCGTGCAGGTGCCGTCCAGCTACCCGCTGAGCGTGCAGGCGGCGCAGTGGTACCAGACGCAGAGCGTCAACCCGGTCTTCGGCATCCGCTCGCCCATGGACACCCCGCCGGTCAGCTCGACGGACATCAGGACGAAGTCCGCGACCACCGATCCGGGCATCTTCACCGCCGAGCAGAACATCGCCGTGCCGCTGCTGGAGGGCAAGATCACGCCGCAACAGGCCGCCGCGCGGATCGACTCACAGCTCACCTGGTACTTCGGCAAGAAGAACTGACGACCGCGATGGACGTTCCCACGACCACCTCCGGTGCCGTCGACGCCTCGGTGTCGACCACCGTCGAGGCAGCGGCAGACGCCCCGGAGGCGCGCCCGGCCGACGCGGGCCGCTCCGCGCGACGGCGGGGCGCGCGGCGTCAGCGCCTGGTGCTCGCCGGGCTGGTGCTGCCCTGCCTGGCGCTGTTCTCCGTGTTCGTCGTGTACCCGCTGCTCTCCGGCGTCCGGTACAGCTTCTACAACTGGGACGGCACCGGCCCGCTCAACGACTTCATCGGCCTGCGCAACTACACGTACACGCTCTTCGACTCCCAGTTCGCGCCCGAGTTCTGGCACGCCGTCGAGCACAACCTGTGCTTCTTCGCCATCTCGATGGTGCTCACGCTGGTGGTCGGCATCGCGCTGGCCTACCTCCTGCTGCTGCAGAACGAGAAGGCGTCGCGGCGCTACTCGGTCATCCTGATGCTGCCGTTCACCCTGCCGCCGGTGGCCATCGCCTACGTGTGGACGGTGTACCTGGAGCCCGACACCGGTGTGGTCTACAGCGTCCTGCACACGCTGCACCTGGACGCGCTGGCCGCGCCGTTCCTCGGCTCCCCGACGCTGGCGCTGCCCACCATCGCGGTGATCACGGCATGGGCCGGGATGGGCTTCCCGGTGCTGCTCTTCCTCGCCTCGCTGATGGACGTGCCGCAGGACATGCTGGACGCCGCCGCCCTGGACGGCGCCGGACGGTTCCGCACGCTGTGGTCGGTGCTCATCCCCGCGATCCGGCCGACCATCCTCCTGGTCACCACCATGAACTTCATCGGCGCGTTCGGAACCTTCGACCTGATCTACATCCTCGAAGGCTCCCAGGCCGGGCCGGACTACTCCACCGACGTCCTCGGCACGTTGTTCTACCGCACGGGCTTCGGGGGCTTCGGCACCACCGCCCAGTCCATGGGCCTGGCCACGGCCCTGGCCCTGCTCGGCTTCGTCATCGTGGTCGCGGTCTCCGCGGTCCTGCTGCGGCTGCAGAAGCGCTTCGCCGACTGACTCCTCTCCGGTTGGAGGTATTTCAGGTGCCCGCATTCCGCGCACTGATGCGGTTCACGGTGGGAGCGGCGATGGTCGCGGTGGGCTGCGTCGCCACTGCGCCCACCGCGACCGCCGTCGCTGATCCGGCGTCAGCATCGGCGTCAACCTCGGCGTCGGTGCTGGAGCAGGCCTTCATGACGGGACGTCACCTGTCGTCCGACGCCGTAGCGGGGGTTCGTGCCGGCTCGGTGCGCACCGCCACCGACCCGGCGACGGGCACGCGGTGGGCGGAGGCCTCGTTCCTGCCCGCCGCCTCGGCCGGGGCCCAGGTGCAAGCGTCGTTCCAGGACGGCGCGGGCACCGGCCTCTTCACCAGTACGGACTCCGGGCGCAGTTGGCGCCTGGTGGGCGAGGCCGGGCCGCTGGAGTGCGGCCTCGGTCTCCCGCAGGCGGTGCGCACCGCCTGGGGCCTGGCCGGTCCGGCGGCCTGCGCCGCCCACACGGGCACCGCAGCCACGGCCAGAGCCGCCGGCACCACCGGCACCACCGGCACCACCGGCGAAGGACTCGGCGGCTCGATCGCGCGGATCGCGCTCGGCCAGGTCGGGCTCGCCACCACCCCTGCGGTCACCTCCTTCGACGGTGTCGACTGCGACCCGTTCAGCACCCTGGACGGCGCCTTCTCGCCCAACTCCGACGGCTGCGGCTCCGACACCCGCTTCGGCGTGGAGAACGAGAACGAGTCCTGGTGCGCCGACTTCGCCAAGTGGGCCTGGATGCAGGCGGGTGTCACTCAGGACGTCGACACCCTCAACGCCGGGTCCGTCTCCTTCTACGCGTGGGCGCTCCAGCACGGGCAGACGCCGACGGTGGACGGCGGCACGGCCGCTCCCGGAGACGCCGTGGTGTTCTTCCCTCCCGGCCCGGTGAACGCGTCCCGCTTCGCCGACCATGTCGGCATCGTCTCCGCCACGCACCCGGACGGCACGGTCGACCTGGTCGACGGCGACTTCCTCGGCGCGAACGGCATCACCGCCGAGTACGACACCAACGTATCGCTGACCAGTTGGGCCGCCGGGGTCTGGGGCGCGGGCGAGCAGTGGGTGATCGTCAAGCCGCCCGCCGTCCGCCAGGCGCCCGCCCCGGCGGTCTCGATCAGCGGCCCGCACGCCGCGGTCGCGGGAGCGCAGATCCACCTCGACGGGCACGCCGCGCAAACCGGCGGCACGGTCGCCCAGTACTACTGGACCTTCGGCGACGGCCGCGACACCAACACCGCCACGCAGTCGGTGGACCACGTCTTCCCCGGCCCCGGCGTCTACACCGTCACCCTCACCGCGACCTCCGACCTGGGCACCGCCGCCGTCAGGGCCTGGACCGTGGACGTGGCGGGCAGTTCCTCGACCGTCGTCGACGTCCCCGACCCCTCGCTCTGGTACTCCGCGCGCCTGCTGGACCAGTACCTGATCACCCCGGGCGCGGACGGCACCCTCGCCGCCGAGACCTCGGACGGCGTGGACTGGCTGCGTCAGACCGTCCCCGGGCAGCCCTCCCCCGTCGTCCCCGCGCACGCACCGGCGGTGGCCTCGCTCGGCTGGTCCGACCCGGCGGCAGCGGACGCCCGCACCCCGCACTCCTTCTACCGCGCGGCCGACGGCACGCTCGCCGAGACCTCACTGGGCAGCGGCGGCTGGACGGCGACCACCCTGCCCGGCTCCCCGGCTCCGGGCAGCGCGATCGTCGCGGCAGCCGTGAACGGCGACGGGAACGCCGCCGAGGGCGGTTCGCCCACCCCTGAGGTCTTCTTCTACGCCGCCGACGGGCGGCTCGCCGAAGCCGCCGAGCACAACGGCCGGTGGACCACCACCGTGCTCCCCGGCCCGGCCTTCCCCGACGCGGCGCGCGGGGCCCTCGCCCTCGCCGCGACCGGCGGCGGCGGCGCCGGCACCGCAGTCGTGCTCTTCCACCACTCGGGCGACGGGACCCTGGCGGTCACCCAGAACACCTCCGGCGCCTGGACGAGCGAGCGGATCGGCTCGGACTTCCCGATCGCCCACGACAGCGCGCTGACCGCGGTGACCGAGGCCTCCGACCGGGTCGCGGCCTTCTACACCGACACCGGGGGCCACCTCGCCGAGGCCGTCTCGACCGGGCGCGGCGGCTGGTCCGTCGCCGAGCTGCCCGGAGCACCCGCGCCCGGTACGCCGCTCATCGCGACCACCGCCCTGCTGCCGTCGGCCACCGCCGGCGCAGGCAGCACCGGCGCGACGGGCGTCGAGGTGTCCTACCTCACCGCCTCGGGCGCACCGGCTGTCACCGCCTGGGACGGCAGCGCCTGGTCCACCACCACGCTGCCCGGCACCGCCGAAGGGCTCGCCGGAATGAGCGCCTATCCGCAGTACGGCCACCCGCAGGAACTCTTTCTGTTCCAGGAGCCCGGCCTCACCGAGAGCGCCGGCCTGTCGGCGGACACGAGCACCGTCCTGGGCGCCGCGCCGGGCGCGGACTGGACCCTGTCCGCCCTGCCGTCCCAGCCGTCGGCCTGGCCCGACGAGGTCCTGCTCTACGCGGCCACCCCGGCCGACGCCGCCACCGCCCAGTCCGCCGCGGCAGCGGCCGGGCTGCCCGCGAGCCAGGTGACCCGGTCCTTCGCCTCCGCCTGGGCAGCCGCGCTGACGGGCCGTTACCTGGTGATCGCGGTCGGGTCCGCTGCCACGGACGCGCTGTACTTCAACGAATGCGGCTGGACCAACCCCTCCGGCGAGGACCCGGGGTCCACCCCGTTCTCCACGGTCGCCGGGCCTCTCGCGGGCCCCGCCCCGGCCGACTCCTACGAGAACGCCGCCGCGTCGACCGCCGCGCTGACCGCCGAACGGGCCACCGACCTGGCCTACTTCGCCGCCCACGGCACTCTCCCGCCGGGCGAACCGGCCGTCCCCGCGGCCGCCGCACCCACCCGGGCGTGCGGCGGCACCGTCGGCGGCCTCCAATGGCGGCGCGCTGGCAGATAACTGACGGCTGGTCAACTACCCAGCGAGATGGTCCAGGAGGTCGGCGCGGGGTCCTGGAGGTGTCCGTCGACCGGCGCGCTACCGGTCGGGCCGACATCGTCGTACGGGAACGCGTACCCGATGGACGCGTACTGGTGGACCAGGCGGGCGTAGTGGTTGGTGGTCGCGTCCGTGTAGTACTGGGCGGGCGTGACCCCGCTGGGCTGGTTCTCGCCCCCGGCCAGCAGCAGCGTGCTGCGGTTCAGCGCGGCGGCCAGGCGGGCGGCCACCGCGCCGCGGGCGTCGCCGCCGGAGTTGTAGAGCGGCCCGCTGTTGCAGCTGAAGATGTCCGCCGCGCTGGGCACGGTGAACGCCACGCCGTCGTCGTTCAGACCGGAGAAGGTGAGGACGCCGCCCGAGACCGTGCCGGAGAAGACGCCGAGGGACTGAGTGTCGACCGTCAGCGTCGTTCCCGCGAAGCGGCTCCAGACCTGGTCGAGGTAGGACGTCCAGTAGCCGCCGAAGTCGACGGTGGAGTGCGTGGGGGCCATGACGCGCAGCACGGTGCCGCCGCTGTCGGTGGCCACCAGGGTGTCCCACGGCGCACCGTCGCTCGCATGCTGGGCGACCAGCCCGGACGCGATCGAGGACAGCGCACCGTCGGGCAGCGGGCTGACGCTCTGGTTGCCGGCGCTTCCGGTGGACTGCATGGAGATCGGCGAGGCGACCAGGTCGACGTAGCTGATGTTGGCGTAGAGGTTGGCGCTGTTGTAGGTGAACTCGCAGAACGTCCAGTTGGTCTGCCAGTTGGGGTCCGAAGTGGTGAACCCCGGCTGGACGAGGCCGGGAACCCCGCCGCCGTTGGGCGGGTTGACGAAGAACTGGATCTTCTGGCCGACGGAGAACCAGACGCGACCGCCGATGACGTACTCGGAGAGCGGGACCGTGGTGGACGTGCCCGAAGCGCCCAGCGCGATGGAGTAGTCGGGCGCCGGCGTGAGGTTCGACGAGGGGCTCGGCAGCTGCTGGAAGGATCCGTCCGCCGCGACGAATCCGGGCCACCCGGTGCTGTCCGCACCGGAGATGTAGGCGTAGACGGTGTTCGAGCCGGAGTTGTTCTGCAGCGTGATCGGCAGCGACGCGGCGGCTGCAGCCGGTGCGGCGAGCCCCGGCAGCCAGGCCGGGGCGGTGAGTGCGGTCGCCGTGGCGGTGGCCGTGGCGGCGAGGAAGGTGCGTCGGGAGAGCATGCGTCACTCCAGGGGACGACGGGGCCCGCGTCCGCACGCGCGGAGGATTGGTGTAGACCTCAGGTCCACTCGTCGAGAGTCTGGTTCACCGTCGCGGACACGTCAAGACTTAGGACCGGCGATGCCGTGAGAATCCCTGGAGCGTTCAGGTTCTGAACGAACGACGGCAACGAACGACCGTCTACCGCCGGTCCTCGACAGGAAGCTCGTCCGGCAGCTCGAACTCGTCGCCACGGTCGTCGCCGTCGGTGCGGTCGCCGCGCACCAAAGGCGCGTCCGACAGGTCGTCCGGCTCCGCGAACGCCCGGAGGTCGTCGTCCGACCCCGGCTCCCGGGACGCTGCCCAGCCGTCTCGCGCCATCGTGTCCTCCTCCGTCGACCCCACCGATGCCCCGCCAGCTCAGCAGGGCCGTCGGCGCGTCGCACGCCGCGCACGCCCGTTCGCGGGAGGCCTGCCCACCGCTTAGCGTGACCTCACGAACACGATGTGCGAGGCAGGAGACCCTCATGGCTCCAGCGATGACGCCACGACTTTCCGTCGTCGTCCCGATCTACAACGTCGAGGACTACCTCCAGGAATGCCTGGACTCGATCGCCGGCCAGTCCCTGGACGCCTTCGAGTGCGTCATGGTCGACGACGGGTCCACCGACCGGTCCGCCGCGATCGCGCAGGCGTACGCGGAGGCGGACCCCCGCTTCCGGCTGGTGCGCCAGGAGAACCGGGGGCTGGGCGCGGCCAGGAACACCGGATGGCGCAACGTCAGCGACCGGGCCGAGTACCTCGCCTTCATGGACAGCGACGACACCCTGCCGCCCGACGCCTACCGCCGGATGGTCGCGTCGCTCGACCGGACCGGGTCGGACTTCGCCACCGGCAACGTGCTGCGGCTGACCGCCGACGGCTACGTGCCCTCCCGGGTCCACCAGGAACCGTTCCGCCGGGACCTGCCCGCCACGCACGTCACCCGCCTGCCCACGCTGGTCAGGGACCGTACCGCGTGGAACAAGGTCTACCGCCGCCGCTTCTTCGAGGACGCCGGCCTGCTCTACCCGGAAGGCATGCTCTACGAGGACGCGCCCGTCAGCATCCCGCTCCACTTCCTGGCCGCCGGCGTCGACGTCCTCCACGAGCCCGTCTACCACTGGCGGATCCGCCAGGAAGGCCAGCTGTCGATCACCCAGAAGCGCACCGACCCCCAGGGCCTGATCGACCGCGTCCGCTCCGTCGAGCTGGTCCGCGCCTGGCTGCTTGCCCGCGACCACGTGGATCCCGCCGACCGCGCGGCCCAGCTGCGCCTCTACGACGACAACACGCTCCGCGAGGAGCTCCCCATGTTCTTCGCCTGGGTCTGCCGCGGCGACCGCGCCTACCGCGCGGCCTACCAACAGCACGTCAGCCGACTGCTCCAGGAGGTCGACCCCGAGCACCTGGCCACGCTCAGTCCGCCCCTACGGCTCAAGTACCGGCTGACGTCGTGCGACCGCATCACCGCCCTGACCCTCGTCCAGCGGACGCAGCAGCACTACTGGCGACTGCGCAGGCTACTGACCCGCACCGCCCCGGTAAGAATCCTGCGCCTTCGAAGGCACGCCAATTCACCCCAATCGGAATATGGCACTCCAAAGCGTCCGGCCCAGGGCCCGGCACTGTAAGAACCGGGCGCTGGCAGGGCTCTGACAACCGTTGACACGTGGTCGAACACGGCGCTCTCATGGGCACCCATGTCGACCTACCCGCCTCCGTTCGGGCAGTCCGAGGATCCTTACGGGCAACCGCAGCATCCGTACGGACAACCGCAGGCCCCCTACGGGCAGCCGTGGGAGGCTCCGGCGCAGCCCGCTGCCGACGCATACGGGTACGAATACGGCTACGGGTCCGGGTACGGCGACGTCCCCGCGGACGCCTACCAGCACCCCGCGCCCTACCCGTACCCGGACCCGTACGCGCAGCCCCCACAGCCCCCGCAGCCGCAGACACAGCCACAACGGCCCCCGCGGCAGCGTCCGGCGCCGGATCCCTACGCCGAGCTCGGGCGCCTCGACGAGGAGTACCAGGCGTCAAGTGCCCTGCCGCCACTGCGCTCCGAGACGCCGGTCGACGCTCCCGGACCCGCGCCCGAGCCCCGGCGACGCCGCCGCTTCGGCTGCTGCCTCGGCGTTCTCGTGCTGCTGGTCGCTGCGGCGGGCGGCGCCTACGCGTACTTCGGCCCGATGCTGGCGAAGCTGGGCACCTACCGACTCGCCCCGCCGAGCAGCTTCCAGGGCCTGACCTCGGACCCGACCAACGGGATGCTGACGGCGCTCAGCACCGCGGGCGGCCCGCTCCAACAGGCGGGAGCCACGCCTGTCGCCGCCGCCTACGTCACCCACGTCGGCGACAAGCTCCCGCAGGTCGCCCTGGTCGGCGGCTACGGCAAGGTGTACGCGCCGGACACCGAGGAGGCGGCCGTCTGGAGCGGGATCGGCACGGTGAGCGACAAGACGACCGAGCCGAGCGGCTCCCTCGGCGGCGTCCTCCAGTGCGCCGTGGGCCATGCGAACGGCGTCTGGATGCCGGTCTGCGCCTGGGCCGACAACAGCACCGTCGCGATGGTGCTGTTCACTGGCCAGTCGAGCCGGACGGACACCCCGCCGGACTTCACCGCGCTGAGCCAACGTGCCCTCGCGCTCCGCTCCCTCACCGAGGTCAAGAAATAGCGCGCCGAGGGAGGTTCACCGCGCGCCGAGGAGGTGCTCCAGGGCGAGCTGGTCGAGCGCCTCGAAGGCCATGCCCCGGCGTGCGGCGGACTCGACGTCGAAGTCCTCGAAGGCGAGCCGGTCGGCGAGCAGGCCGGAGAGGCCGTCCCCGGCCGTGGGAAGGGCGAGTTCGGGCAGCCGTGACTCGGCCAGCGCCGCGACGACCTCGGGGTCGGCGCGGAAGGCGCGGGCGCGCTCGGCCAGCAGCAGGTAGGTGCGCATGCAGGCCGCGGCCGACGCCCACACTCCTGCGAAGTCCTCCGTGCGCGACGGCTTGAAGTCGAAGTGGCGCGGTCCCTGGTACCCGGCCGACTCCAGCAGGTCGACCAGCCAGAACGCCTGCCGCAGGTCGCCCGCGCCGAAGCGCAGGTCCTGGTCGAACTTGATCCCTGACTGGCCGTTGAGGTCGATGTGGAACAGCTTGCCGTGCCACAGCGCCTGTGCAATGCCATGCGGAAAGTTCAGCCCGGCCATCTGCTCGTGCCCGACCTCGGGGTTGAGGCCCACCCGCTCGGGGCGCTCCAACTCGTTGATGAACGCCAGCGCGTGACCGACCGTCGGGAGCAGGATGTCGCCGCGCGGCTCGTTGGGCTTCGGCTCGATCGCGAAACACAGGTCGTAGCCCTGCGACTCGACGTACTCGCCGAGCAGGTCGAAGGCCTCCTTGAGCCGGTCCAGCGCGACCCGGACGTCCTTGGCCGCGCCCGACTCCGCGCCCTCGCGTCCACCCCAGGCGACGTAGACCTCGGCGCCGAGCTCGACCGCGAGGTCGATGTTGCGGATCGTCTTGCGCAGCGCGTAGCGGCGCACGTCACGGTCGTTGGCGGTGAACGCGCCGTCCTTGAAGACCGGGTGGGTGAACAGGTTGGTCGTCGCCATCGGCACCCGCATCCCGGCGGCGTCGAGGGCTGCCCGGAACCGCTTGACCGTCGCCTCGCGCTCGGCCTCGGCCGCCCCGAAGGGGATCAGGTCGTCGTCGTGGAAGGTGACCCCGTACGCGCCGAGCGCGGCCAGGCGCTGCACCGACTCGACCGGGTCGAGGGCGGGGCGGGTCGCGTCGCCGAAGGGATCACGGCCCTGCCAACCGACGGTCCACAGACCGAAGGTGAACTTGTGCTCGGGTGCGGGGGCGAGGCTGTCACGGGTCATCGGCGGTCTCCGGATCTATTCGTAATGGCACTGGACAAATTAGTATGCGAGAGCCGCCGAGGGAAGCCCGACGGCGCAGGAGCGCGAAATCAGGCAGAGCAGGGAGGCGTGCGCGATGAGCCACAGCAGGGCGGGGACCACACGGGTGGTCATCGGTGTGGACAGCTCGACCCAGGCGACCAAGGCATTGGCCGTCGACGTCGACACGGGCGCCGTGGTCGGCGAGGGGCGCGCCACGCACCAGGTCAGCGGCGGGCGCGGCGGGGACGGCCGCGAGAGCGACCCGGAGCAGTGGTGGCGGGCGCTCACCGAGGCCGTCGCCGCCACCGGCCTGGCCGATCGGGCGCAGGCCGTGTCGGTCGCCGCCCAGCAGCACGGGCTGGTCACCCTCGACGCGTCGGGCGCGCCTGTGCGGCCCGCGATGCTGTGGAACGACGTCCGGTCCGCACCACAGGCCGAGGCACTGGCCGACGCGCTCGGCGCGCACGCCTGGGCGAAGCACACCGGCAGTGTGCCGACCGCCGCGTTCACCGCAGCCAAGTGGGCCTGGCTGCGCGCGACCGAACCCCGTGCCGCCGAGCAGACCGCAGCGGTCCGACTGCCGCACGACTACCTCACCGAGCGCCTGACGGGCGAGGCGGTCACCGACCGAGGCGACGCGTCAGGTACCGGCTGGTGGACCCCCGACGACAGCGACACCTCGGGCTCCTCCGGCTCTTACGACAGCGCGATCCTCGACCTGATCGGCCTGGACCCGGCGAAGCTGCCCGCCGTCCTCTCTCCCGGCGCGCGAGCAGGCCTGACCCGCGCGGGCGGACCGCTGCGCCCCGGGACGCCGGTGGCCACCGGTACCGGCGACAACATGGCCGCCGCACTCGGTCTCGGTCTGTCCGCCACAGCCGGGCAACCGGCCCGGCCCGTGCTGAGCCTCGGCACCTCCGGCACCGTCTACGCGGCCACGGCCGGTCGGCCGCAGGACCCGAGCGGCACCGTCTGCGGATTCGCGGACGCGCTCGGCTGCTGGCTGCCACTGGCCTGCACCCTCAACTGCACGCTCGCCGTGGACCGGATCGCCGCGCTGCTCGGCCGCGACCGCGACGACGTCGAACCGGGCGGGACCGCCGTCGTCCTCCCCTACCTCGACGGCGAGCGCACCCCCAACCTGCCGCTGGCCAGCGGCCTCCTCCACGGCCTGCGGCACGACACCACACCCGGTCAGCTGCTCCAGGCCGCCTACGACGGTGCCGCGCACGCGCTGCTCACCGCACTCGGCGAGGTGCTGCGCGCGGGCGGCGAGCGCGACTCCAGCGACCGGCCGCTGCTGCTGATCGGCGGGGGCGCGCAGGGCCGTGCATGGCAGCACACGGTCCAGCGGCTGTCCGGGCGCCCGGTCCAAGTACCGCGCACCAAGGAGCTGGTGGCCCTCGGCGCCGCCGCGCAGGCCGCCGCACTGCTGACCGGCGAGAGCGCCGACGCGGTCGCCCGCCGCTGGCACACCGCCGACGGCCCGCTCCTCGACCCGCTGCCCAGGGACGACGTTGCCCTGGACCGCATCACCGATACGCTGCACCGAGCCCGGGCCCTGCAACAACCGCGGTGACCAGGCCGAACCAGGACCGGGACAGGGATCCGGACAGGGACAGGGAGGAAGTGACCGTGCGCGACGCGCCGCCGAGCGGGCCCGTAGGCCCGGCGTCCCAGCAGGGGATGCGACGCCAGAACCTCACGCTGGTGTTGTCCACCGTGGCCGAGCACGGCCCCCTCTCCCGCGCCGCGGTCGCGACCCGCACCGGCCTGACCCGCACGGCCGTCTCCAGCCTGGTCGACGACCTGGCCGCCACCGAGCTGCTGGTCGAACAGGACAGCGCACCGACCGGCCGGGTCGGCCGCCCCGGCCGGGCGCTCACGCTCAACGACCGGGGACCCGCCGGCCTCGGGCTGGAGGTCGGCCCCGCCCACCTCGGTGCCTGCGTGGTCGACCTGCGCGGTGCGACCCGGATCTGGCACCGGATACCGGCCGCCAACCGGAAGCGCCCACCCGAGCAGGTCCTGGCCGAGCTGGCGGCGCTGGCCGCCCGGACCACCGCCGAGGCCGAAGCCGCCGGCCTGCACCCCGCCGGAGCGGTCCTGGCCGTCCCCGGCATCCTCGGCCACACGCCGGGAACCGTTGAACACGCCCCCAACCTCGGCTGGCACCAGGTCTCCCCCGCCGCCCACTGGCCCGCCGAACTGACCTTGCCCGCACCCGAGTTGGAGAACGAAGCCAACCTCGGCGCACTGGCCGAACTGTGGGCCGCAGGCCGCACCGGGACTCTGCTCCACGTCTCCGCCGAGACCGGCATCGGCGCGGCGCTGGTCCTCGACGGACGCCTCTTCCGCGGAGCGGGCGGCTTCGCGGGCGAGCTCGGGCATGTCCCGGTCCACGCCGACGGTCCCCGCTGCGCCTGCGGCGCGCGCGGCTGCCTGGAGCAGTACGCGGGCGCGCGTGCCGTCCTGCGCGCCGCCGGGCTGCGCGGAGGTCACCGCGACCCGGTCGCGCCCCTCGCCGAACGGGCCGCAGCGGGTGACCCGACCACGCTGACCGCGCTGGCCGATGCAGGGAGCGCGCTCGGCATCGCGCTCACCTCGGCCGTGCAACTGGTCGACCCCTCGGCCCTGGTCCTCGGCGGTGCCTACGCGGAGTTGGCGCAGTGGCTGCTCCCCGCGATCGGCGCCGAACTCACCGCCCGCGTCCGGGTACGACCCTGGACCCCTGACGCACTGCAGGCCTCCGACCTCGGCCGGCGCGGCCCGCTCCTCGGCGCGGCACTCACCACCGTCCGCCGCATCCTCGCCGACCCCGCCCGCTGGTCGGACCCCTCCCGCCCGACGGCATCTCCGGCATCCACCCTGACCGCCTGAGGCACCGGGCGCGCCGCACCTGAAAAGCAGGCGTTCACCCGTGGAGCGCGGCGAGCAGCAGGGCCACGTCGTCCGCTCGGTGGGACGGGGGCAGCGTGTCCGCGAGGAGTTGGTCCGCGACCTCCTCCAGGGAGGCGGCGTCCGCGCGTTCGAGCGAGGTGCGCAGCCGGTCGATGCCCTGGTCGATCGGCACTCCCGGTCGCTCGACCAACCCGTCGGTGTACAACGCGAGTACCGACCCGGGGGGCAGGGTCAGCTCCTCGGCGGGGTAGGCGGCGCAGGGGTCGACGCCGAGCAGCACTCCGCCGCCCAGTTCGAGGACGTGCGTGCTGCCGTCCGGGTGCCGCAGCAGCGGCGGCAGGTGGCCCGCGCGCACGCCGGAGGCCTTCCCCGAGGCGGGGGCCAGCTCGATCAGGCAGCAACTTGCCAGCAACCCCGAGCCGAGGTCCATCAGCAGTCGGTTGAGATGCTCCAGCACCTCGCCCGGCGAGTGGCCGCTTGCCACGAACGCCCGGACCGCGCTTCTCAGTTGCCCCATCAGCCCGGCCGACGCCACGCTGTGCCCCTCGACGTCGCCGACCACCAGGCAGACCCCACCCGGGGTGACGATCACGTCGTACCAGTCCCCGCCGATCTCCATGCCACGGGTGCCGGGCAGATACCTGGCGGCGACGGCGACGCCCTCCAGCTGGGGCAGCGCATGCGGGAGCAGTGCCCGCTGCAGTCCCCGGGCCAGCGCGTACTCGGCGTCGTACAACCGGGCCCGCTCCAGGGCCTGGGCGATCAGACCGCCCAGGGCGGTCAGTACCCCGCGCTCCTCCGACGTGAACGGATGCGGCTCGTCGAACCCCAGGATGCAGCTGCCGACCGGACGCCCCGAGGCGATCAGCGGGAGGAAGGCCCAGGCGCACATCTCGTCCAGGGGAATGCCGGGATAGGCGCTGGACAGTTCGTCGACGGAGGCGAAGAAGATCGGAGCGCCGCTCGTCAGCGTCTCCGCGCCGGGCAGCCGGGCCCGCATCGGCGTGCCCTCGAACGGGTCCAGGAAGCCCTTGGGGTAGCCGACCTGCAGCGCGAGGTGCAGTCGGCCCTCCTCCGCCACGTAGATCGCGAGCTCCTGCCCGCCGAACGCGGGCAGGATCTGCTCGGCCACGACCTCGCAGACCTCGCGCACCGACACCGCCTCCGCGAGAGCGCTGGCCAGCCGGAGCAGGTGGTAGATGGCCGTCGCGCCCGCGCCCGGTCCCGGTCGGGCCTCCTCCCCGCCCGCCCCGGCGGCGGCAGTGCTCCCGGAGTCGCGGAGATCGTCCCCGGCGGGGTGGGTTCCCGGCACGACCGTCCCGGTCATGCCGTGCGCGTCCGGGTACAGGCTGAAGGCCAACCACCGGTCCGGCGGGCGACGAGCGAGGAAGCCCGTCGGCAGCCGGGAGATCGCCGCAGCCCGGTGGCGGTCCTCATGGGCGGGATCGGCCAGCCACGGAAGCGCCTCCCACAGCCGTTCGCCGAGGAGCTCCTCACGACGGACCCCGAAGAGGAGCTCGGCTCCCAGATTCACGTAGTCGACCCGCCCGTCCGGGTCGAGGGAGAAGACGCCCCTGCGCAGCCGCTCCACCGCCTGCGCGGCCGCCGCGGCGGTCCCGATGTCCAGCACCGCACCCGTCAGATGCCGCCCTGCGGAACCGCCGGCGTCACGGACCTCGGCCCAGACCTGGACCGGGCGTGTCCGCTTGGTCTCGTCCCTGATCCGCAGGCGCAGCGGCCGGAAGCGGCCGGTGCGCTCGGCATGGCGCAACGCGGTCCGCATCTTGGGCAGGTCGCCCGGGTCGATCGCGTCGACGAGTTCCCGAGCCTCCCGCCCTGGCCTCAGCCCTGCGACAGAACGCCCGGCAGCTGTCCGGGGACCGGCCGACGGGTCGAGACCGAGGATCGCGCGGAGCTCGTCGTCGAGCGTGATCGACCGGGTCTCCAGATCCAGATCGAAGAGGCCCAAGCGGACGACGGGACCGGGCGGCCACGGGAGTTCCAGGACGGTGGCCCGGCCCTCCACCGTCCCGCCCTGCGCGACCAGCTTCCCGAGATCCGCGCCGAGCCGCTGCGCGCTCTGACGCAGCTTCCGCAGGACCGCCGCGGGTACTCCCTCCGGCATGGCGGGCCACAGCGCGCACAGCACACCGTAGGTCTCCTCCCCGCAGGTCACCGGCGCGTACGCGGACGCGAACGCATAGGGCAGGCCCGCCAGCAGTTGTGGGAACCGCCGCATGGTGTCCTCGGCTCCGGCCAGGTGCACCCTCCGCCTGGACCGGTAGGCCACCGGTGCAGGCAGGGACCCCTGCACCGAGACCCGCCGAAACGGCTCCAGTGCGGCCACCGGGACCCCGGCGGCCGTGCTGAGCAGCAGGGAGCGCCGGTCGTGGGAGCGCAGATAGATCATGGCGCCGTAGGCGCCGGTGGCGGTGAGCGTGCGCTCCAGCGCGTCGACCTGAAGATCGTCGCAGCGATGGTCGGCGTCCGGCACGCGGTCACCCGTGCCGGTCGGCGGGCGCCCCGTTCCGGCCGTGCGGTGCGGCCGGTTCCGCCCACCCGGGTGCATCTCTTCTCTGTACGCTCGCCCACCCCACCTGTCAAGGCGAAACCGCAGGTCGCGGCCGGGCGTGGCGGGACCAAGCCTTGACGGTCGCCCCAGGGTGGTATGCAGTGGAAGGGCCACAACGACATACACGGACGAACAATCACAAAAGGTGGGCAACCGATGAGCACGATGGAGAGCACACCGATGTTCGACACCGACGCCCTACGCCGGGGCATCGAGGGGCGTGACGTCTCCGCCCTGCGCGGCCTGTACGCGGAGAACGCGCACATGACCGTCGTCGACCAGCGCGACCAGCCGAGCCACCCCCACGAGATGACCGGGACCACCGCGATCGGCGAGTTCCTCGACGACGTGTGCGGCCGGGACATGGAGCACCGCCTCGAACAGGTCGTCGTCTCCGCCGACGGCAGCCATGCGGCGTACCTGGAGCAGTGCCGCTACCCGGACGGCACCCGGGTCACGTGCACGTCCATGCTCGACCTGCGGGACGGGCGCATCACCGCGCAGACCAGCGTGCAGGCCTGGGACGAGGAGAGCCTCGGCGGGGCGGAGTCCCGCGAAGCGACGACGGCCATGGCGACCGAGCACCTCGACTTCACGGTCCCCGACGAGATCCGCACCTTCCCGAACGGGCGCGCGGAGCTCCTCCACGCGGGCGGCGGCGTGGTCGGCCGCTTCTCCCTCGAGCCCGGTTGGCGCTGGTCCCGGGACGTCAAACCGTTGGCGGGCACCGAATGGTGCGAGGCGCCGCACTTCCAGTACCACCTCTCCGGGACCCTGCGCATCCACATGGCCGACGGGACCGAGTTCGACGCGAAGGCGGGAGACGTGACCATGCTGCCGTCCGGGCACGACGCCTGGGTGATCGGTGACGAGCCGGTCGTCCTCGTCGACTGGCAGGGCGCGGTCCACTACGCCGACAAGGCGGCCTAGAACGGCATAGAACGGCCCTAGAACCCGTCACCCGGCGCGTCGGAGGGATCGTCCGGGTCCGGCCCGGCCTGCTCCGGCTTCGGCTCGGACCCCGGCTGGGGCGGCGGCCCCGCCTGCGGCGGAATGTAGGCCTCGGGCGGGTCGACCGTCGTCTCGCGTCCGGCGTTGGCGTACACCACCGCGATGTAGGGCAGCACGCCGCCGCAGACGAGGGCGATGATCGCGGCGATCCGGCTCTCCTGCCACAGGACGACGGCGAGGATGACGCAGAGCGTACGGATTCCCATGGTCAGGGCATACCGACGCTGCCGATGGCGGATGTCGTCGGTCACGCTCGGGCGGGCGTCGGTGATCCGCACGACCGGGTGTCTGTGCAACGGGAAGTGCATGGCGTCGACTCCTGTGACTCCTCGTTTCATCGTAGGCCGCCGGGGAGCCCGACCTGGATCAACCGGCCGCCCAACGGGTGACAGCGGGCCCCAGGGTGTTCCCGTGCGCATTGAATGACTGACTGAGTCAGTCTATGGTCGGTCCATGCGAGGACGGATGCCGATACGGCCGTTGGAGGAGATCGCCGACGCGGCGGTGCGAGTGTTCCTGGCACGGGGTTTCCGGCCTGCGGGCATCTCCGATGTCGCGGCCGCGCTCGGGCTCAGCCACGGCGCGCTCTACACCTACGTGAAGAGCAAGCAGGCCCTGCTCCACCTGGCACTGCTGCGGGTGCTGCGGCCGAACGCGGTGGCCGGGCTGGACGTGCCCGTCTCGACCCCGACCGCCGAAGAGGTCATCGAGCTGGTCGAGTCCTGGGCGGGCGACCAGGCCGCACTGCCGCTGTTGGCCAGGGCTTCGGCCGGGCCGTCCGGGCTGTCGGCCGCCGCGGAGTTGGGCTCCGTGGTCGATGAGCTGTACGCGTTCGTCGAGCAGAACCGGATCGCGCTGCAACTGGTCGAGAGCTGCGCCGAGCACCTGCCCGAGCTGGCCCAGTGGTACTTCGTGCAGCGGCGGCGCGCGATGGTCGAACACGTCGGCACGTACCTGGCCGCCCGGATTGAGGCCGGCCTGCTGCGCCCAGTACCCGATGTGCCGGTCGCCGCCCGATTCATCGTCGAGACCGTCGCCTGGTTCGCCATGCACCGCCACGGCGACCCGGACTCACAGACGCTGACCGACGACGACTGCCGCCGCACCGTGCACCACCTTCTGGTCGCCGCCTTCCCAACCACGGAGGAAAGCCATGACGGACATCGGTGAATCCGTCTTACCCGCCGCCCCCTTGGCACCCGGCCGCGAGCGAATGGCGTGGCGCCCGGTGGTGCTGATCGCCACCGCCGTGGCGGTGGTGCACCTGGCGGTCGCCACCCGGTACGGCTGGCACCGTGACGAGTTCTACTACGTGATCTGCGGCCGCCACCCAGCCTGGGGCTACGCCGACCAGCCGCCGCTGGCCCCGCTGCTCGCCCGGCTCGCCGCCGCACTGCCCGGCGGCGTGCTGCCGCTGCGGGTCCTGGCGGTGGCCGCGCAGGTCGGATGCGTGCTGCTCGCACCCATGCTGGCGGCCGAGTTCGGCGGCAGGCGCCGCGCCCAGACCATCACCGCGGCTGCGATCGCGGCCTGTCCGGCGTTCGTGGCCGCGTCGCTGCTGTTCGGCACGACCGTGGTGGACCAGCTGGTGTGGGTGGCCCTGCTGGTCCTGGTCGCCCGAGCCCTGCGGCTGCGCACCACGGGGTCATGGCTGGCCGCCGGAGTCACCGCAGGTGTCGGCCTGGAGAACAAGGACACGCTGGCCGTGTTGCTGCTCGGCATCGTGGTCGGTCTGGCGCTGCTGCGCCGCGAGGCGCTGCGCACCGCCGGACCGTGGCTCGCCGGGGTCATGACGCTCGCACTGGCCGCGCCGAACGTGGTCTGGGACGCCGCGCACGGCTGGCCGAACCTGCGGATGGCCCGGGTGCTTGCCGCCGGACAGGGCGGCCCGCTCGGCTCACTGGAGCATCTCCCGGTGATCGGGGTGCTGCTGGCCGGTCCGCCGCTGATCACGCTGTGGGTGCTCGGTGTCCGCTGGCTGGCGTCCCCGGCCGGCCGCGCGCACCGGTGGGTGCTGGCGGTCGCGGTGGTGGCGGTAGTGGTGTTCACCGCGAGTGGAGGGAAGGCGTACTACCCGGCCCCGGTACTGGCCGCGCTGTTCGCGGCGGGGGCGGTGCGGGTGGAGTCGACGGGGTGGGTCCGGGATCGGGCCACGGGGCGGCACAGCTGGGCGAGGCGGATCGGGGTGTCCGCACTGGCCGCGCTGCTGATGGGGCTACCGGTGCTGCCGGTGAGCGCGGCCGACGCCGTGCGGGCACTGAACCCCACGGTGATCGAGACGTACGGGTGGCCGGGGTTCGTCGAACAGGTGCGGAAGGCTGCCGCCACGCTGCCACCCGGGACCCCGATCTTCACCAGCAACTACGGCGAGGCGGGCGCACTGACGATCCTCGGCCCCGCGCAGGGCCTCCGGCAGCCGGTGTTCAGCGCGCAGAACACCTACGCGCTCTGGGGTCCGCCACCCGGGCGCCCGGACGTCGCGCTGTGCGTGGGCGAGTTCGGCCCCGCCCAGCTGCACCGATCGTGGGCCGAGGTCACCGAAGTCGCCCCGATCCAGATGCACGGCGTGCACGACGAGGAGACGGACCACCACGCCGCGATCTACGTCTGCCGCCAGCCGCGCGGCACCTGGGCCCAACTCTGGCCTACCCTCGTCCACTTCGACTGAGGTTGCCCCACAGGCTCTCCGAGTCCGCGCACGGCCGCTCCTCCGAGCCGGACTCGCGGAGTAGCCCAGGGGACTTGAGTCGCTCTTGTCGTTCCGATCTTGAGGGGTGTCGGTCGAACGGGAGTCTCGGTGGAACTGAACAGCGCTGTTGGTCAGCGTCGCAGGCGAGGTGCAGCCACTGGCCTGGTCGACCTGCGCTCCCTTGATACGCGACGTTGCGGTGACCGGGGCGACTCCGGTGTCACACGAAGATGCAGTGCGGCAAGCAGAAGGCAGAACACGGCCATTGCCGACCACAGTGCGATCGTCCCAGCGTGGGCGAGTAGTTGGGTGCCGAGGAGGGGGGCGAGCGTCGCGGCAATTCCCCAGCTGGTACCGAAGACGGCCAGGTAGCGGCCGCTTGCGCCGAGAGGTGCGAGGTCCGTGACGAGCGCGTAGATGCGGCCCATGACCAGCAGATCGCCGAGGCTCTTCACGGCGGCCGAGGCGAGCAGCGCCGGCAGGGTGCGGGTGAGGGCGTAGCCGGTCAGCCCTGCAGCCAGGAGGAGATGGGCGAGGGCGAGTGCGACAGGGGTGGTGAGCCGGGTCACCCAGGGCAGGCGGATCAGCGGCTGGGCGAGCACGGTGGTGGCCGCGGCGGCGGTGAACAACAGGCCGGCCTCGGCGGCGGGCAGGCCCTGCCGCGCGAGTACGAGCGGCAGGGTGATCACGGTCTGTTGGTTGATCAGGGCGTAGGCGGTGCCAGTGGCCAAGACGCCCAGCAGGGCTCGGTCGCGCAGCGGTCGTACGGCGGTGTCGTCCTGGTCCGCTGCGAGCGGTGCCGGGCGGTCGCGGGGCAGGGCCAGGTGGATCAGCAGCGCGCAGGCCAGGCACGTGACGGCGTCGGTGACGAAGAGCCAGCGCAGGTCCCAGCGGCCGAGGAGGGCGGCGAGCAGCCCGGAACCCATGCCGCCCGCCGCGAGCGCGGCGCTGAACAGGCTGAACGCGCGCACCCGGTGCTGCTCCGGCACGGACTCGCCGATGATCGCCTGGCTCGGGGGCTCGTAGAGCTCGAACGCCAGCCCGAGCAGCACCGCCCCGGCGACCGCCCAGGTGAGCGACGCGGAGGCCGCGATCGCCAGCTGTGCGGCGGCGCATCCGCAGAGCCCGAGGACGATGGTCGTGCGCCGGCCGATTCGGTCGGCCAAGTGTCCCCCGGCCAGCCGTGAGGGGATCGTCGCGAGCCCGAAGGAGGCGCTGACCAGCCCGGCGGTGGTCAGGCTCGCGCCGTGGTTGGTGCTGATCAGCGCGGTGAGAAAGGGCAGTGAGAAGGCCCCGAGTTGGTTGACGACCCGGGCGAGTAACAGCAAGCGGACGGTGCGGGGTAGTGGTTCGGAACGCGACACAGCGCCTCCCTGTTCTTGTCGTCAATCGTCAAATGTCAGTGATCAGCGGGTGGTACGAGCGCCGATGTTCGTCCGGCGCTCGTGTGCCCCTGCTGGCGATCCACCGTCAGGTCGGACCGACACCGCGGGCGAAGTGCGGCAGCACCATCGCGACCAGGGCGCGGCTGACCGAGTCAGACGGACGGTCCGCGGCATCCACCGGCGAACCGCGCCCCCGGGGGCCTTGCCCGGCGCTGGGTCGGGGCCAGAGCCGGATCCGGGCGGAGCCGGGGATCCAGCCGGAGCGGCATCGTCCCGAACGCCGAGCGTGCAATCGCGGCACAGGTCTTGCTCTCTCCAGGTGACGGAGCTACGTTTCCCGCGGGTAACTTAGCGGAAACGCCGACGACATCTGCCTGCTGACGTGTCGTCGTCTGCTTTTCTCCCTGTCACGGCCCCACCCGGTCCAAGGAGATCCCCGCATGTCGCTCCGTCTGGCTCGTGTTCACAGTGCCCGCTCGCGGCGTCTTGCCGCGGCCACCGCCGCCGTCTCCGTCCTGGCCGGCCTGTGCCTCGCGCTCCCCGCGCGGGCGCAGGCGGACTCCTCCGTCAACTATGTCGCCCTGGGCGACAGTTACAGCGCCGGATCCGGGGTGCTGCCGCTCGATCTGAGCGCGCCGCTGGAGTGCGCGCGCTCGACGCTGAACTACCCCCACGACCTGGCCGCGAGATTCGGCCTGAACCTGACCGACGTCACCTGCGGCGGGGCGGAGACCAAGGACTTCGCCGGCTCTCAGTACCCTGGCGTCGCCCCGCAGTTGGACGCGTTGAACGCCGACACCGGTCTGGTCACGATGACCATCGGCGGCAACGACAGCAACACCTTCATCGACGCGATCCTCGCCTGCGGTTCCGCGGGCATCGCCACCCTAGGCATCGGGCACCCCTGCCAGAGCCTGTACGGGTCGAGCTTCGACAACACCATCGACACCACCACCTACGCCGCGGTCGACTCGGCGCTGGCCGCCGTCAAGGCCAAGGCACCCAACGCGCGGGTCGCCATCGTCGGCTACCCGTGGATCGTCCCGGCCCAGGCCGTCCCCGGCTGCTACGCCAAGATGCCGCTGGCGTCCGGCGACATCCCCTACCTCCGCGACATCGAGGCCCACCTCAACGCCGCCGCGCAGCACGCCGCGGCGGACAACGGCGTCACCTACGTCGACATGTCCGCCGTTTCCGACGGCCACGACGCGTGCGCACCCGTCGGCACCCGGTGGATCGAGCCGCTGCTCTTCGGCACCAACTACGTTCCGGTCCACCCGAACGCGATCGGCGAGGCGGCGATGGGCGACCAGATCGCGGCCACCCTCGGGCTGGGCTGATTCGCGGTCAGCCGTAGGCGTTCTCGATCGCGGCGGCAGCGACCGTCACCACGGTTCTGAACGTGCGGATCATCGCGTACGCGGTGTCCGTGGTGAACGCGACCCGGCGGACGTCGGTCCGCCGGACCGTCGGCACGCCGGCGGTCGCCGCCGCGAGGTGGCTGGCGTCGAACTCGACCTCGACCTCGAAGCCGCGCCCGCTGACCGGCTCGGCCCGCGTACAGAGCCGCGCGGCCTGCTCGGCCGCCGCGCGGATCTGTTCGAAGGTCACCGCAGGCGGACGGCAGACCGCGGCGTACCGGCTGACGCAGTCCTTCACCGCGGCCGTCACGGCGTCGGGCGCGTAGGACGCGGCGTCCGCGCAGGCACGGTCGTCGCCGGTGACGAGGACGACGGGCACGCCGAACTCAGCAGCCACCAGGGAGTTCAGGTATCCCTCACTGGCCGGGACCCCGTCGACGGCGACCTGAGTGATCGAGTTGGCCAGGTATGTGTGCGCGAGGACGCCCTCGGCCCCGGCTCCGGCGTGGTAGCCGACGAACGCCAGGCCCGAGACGTCCGGGTGCTGGACGCCCTCGACCATGGTCAGGTCCTTGTGACGGCCCGTCAGCATCTCGGCGCGCGGGTCGAGCTGCTCCAGCAGCAGGTTGCGCATCGTCGCATGGGCCTCGTTGACCAGGACGGACGTGGCGCCGCCTGCGAAGAAGCCCGCGATCGCGGCGTTCACGTCCGAGGTGAAGAGCGCCCGGCAGCGTTGCCAGGCGGGGTTTCCCGGTTCACAGTCGTCCGGCCAGGTGACTCCGGTGGCGCCTTCCATGTCCGCCGAGACCAGCACGCGCATGATGCCCCACTCCCGCTCGCCAGTCGCCGCTCGCCGATCGAAGACTCGGAGTCTGCCACGCTGCCGCGTTCGGTGGCGGGCGGATCACTGGCCGGTCCGTCAGTCCTGACGCTCCGCCAGCACCTGACCCAGGAAGGTCAACGTGCCGTTGTCCGCGTCCAGGCGGGCGCGGACGCCGATCGGCCAGGTCTGCATCGCGGTGTTGTGGCCGATGTTCACCCCGGCGAGCACCGGGACGCCCAGGTCGCCGAAGCGGTCGTCCAGCAGCCGGTCGACCTGCGCCGGGTCGCCGCACTCGGTGAAGGTGCCGAGAACGATTCCCGCCACGCCGTCGATGTAGTCCTTGGCCCGCCGGAGCTGCGTGAAGGCGCGGTCCAGCCGGAACAGGCGCTCGTCGACGTCCTCCAGGAGCAGGATCCCGCCGCGCGCCGGGTAGGAGGTGTCGGTGCCCAGGCTCGCCGTCAGCAACGTCGCGGTGCCGCCCACCGTCACGCCTTCGGCGACGCCGGGTACCAGCGCCCAGGATCCGGGGAAACTCAGCTGCGTGACGCGCTCGGGGGTGAGCAGCAGCTTCGTCAGTTCCCGGAAGTCGTACTCCTCCGGGCCCTCCCAGAAGCCGCTGCTCGCCACCATCGGACCGAACAGCGAGACCCAGCCCAGCTTCGCGGCGAGCGCCTCCAACAGTGCGGTGACGTCCGAGTAGCCGACCACGACCCTGGGCGCGGCGGCGTCGATCCGACCCCAGTCGATCAGCTCCAGGGTGCGCTGCATGCCGTAGCCGCCGCAGGCGGTCAGCACGCCCGCGTAACGGGGATCGGTCAGGGCACGGGTGAGGTCGGCGGCGCGCAACGCGTCGTCCCCGGCGAGGTAGTCGTACGTGCTGCCGACGGCCCGGGCCGAGGCGAGGACCTCCGGCTTCAGCCCGACGGAGGTCAGGGCGCGCAGGCCGGACTCCAGGCGCTCCTGGTCGCCGACGGGCGAACTGCCGCAGAGGACGGCGACGGTGTCGCCGGGGCGAAGGGCGGGTGGACGCAGCAGGGGCATACGGACTCCGTCTCCGTGAGGGCGTCGGTGTGGCGCAGGTGCAAGCAGCACGGTAGCCGTCGGCCGCCGGGAGGTGTCCAGGCGTTCAGGCGAAGACGCGGGGGTCCGTCATCAGATAGCTCGTCAGCACCCGGGCGCCGAAGGCGAGGCTGTCGGTGAGCACGTGCTCGTCGACGCCGTGGACGTACTGCCACGCGTCGAAATCCGCGGGGGTGCGGCCCGGCACGAAACCGAAGCCGGGGATGCCGAGGGCGGCGAAGGCCTTGGCGTCGGTGCCGCCGGTCATGCAGTACGGGAGGACCAGGGCCTCCGGGTCGTGGGCGCGCAGGGCCGCTGCCATCGCCGCGAAGTCCGGCGCGGTGTGGTCGGCGCTGACGGGGGCCCGGAAGTCGCCCGTGCGGGTGCCGTCCGGGCCGAGCAGGGCGTCCACGGTGGCGAAGAACTCCGCCTCGGTGCCGGGCAGGATACGTCCGTCCAGAGCGGCACTCGCCTCGCCGGGGATCACGTTGTGCTTGTAACCGGCCCGCAGCATGGTCGGGTTGACCGAGTTGGCCAGGGTTCCCGACACCAGATCCGCCGCGGCGCCCAGCGGGCTGAGATCGGCGGGGTCGATGGTGACGCCGAGGTGCCGGGAGAGTCCGTCCAGCAGCGCCGCGACGATCGGCACCACCCGGACCGGCCACTCGTACCCGTCGAACCGGCCGATCGCCGCGGCCAGCTTGACCACGGCGTTGTCGTCGTTGTGCCGGGATCCGTGCCCGGCGGTGCCGCGCGCGGTGGCGGTCATCCAGGCGCTGCCCCGCTCACCGGCGGCGATCGGGTAGAGCCTGCCGCCGCCCGGCAGATGGACGGCGTGGCCGCCGGACTCGCTGATCGCGGCGTTGACGCCCTCGAACAGGTCGGGGTGCTGCTCGACGAGGAAGCGGGCGCCGTACTCGCCGGCGTCCTCCTCGTCGGCGACGAAGGCGAGGACCAGGTCGCGCGGTGGCCTGGCGCCGGTGCGCGCCAAGTGGCGGACGAACGCCAGCATCATGGCGTCCATGTCCTTCATGTCGAGCGCGCCGCGTCCCCAGACCGCTCCGTCGCGGACCTCTCCGGCGAACGGATGGCTCGACCAGTCGGACGGCTCGGCGGGCACCACGTCCAGGTGTCCGTGGACCAGCAGCGCCGGGGCGGCGGGGTCGGCGCCCGCGATGCGCACCACGGTGCTGGCCCGGCCGGGGGCGGACTCCAGCACGACGGGCGTGAGCCCGGCGTCGGTCAGCCGCTCGGCGACCCATTCCGCGCAGGGACGTTCGCCTCGGCTCTCGCCGCCGCCGAAGTTGCTGGTGTCGAAACGGATCAGGCGGGAGCAGCAGGCCACCGCGTCGTCGGCGAGCGCTGCCGCCTCGTCCTCGGACGGAACGGGCGTCGCGGCACCGGTGTCGGTCATGACCAGCACCTTACGTTCTCTGGGACGGGCGGGCTGGGAACCGTCGGGCAGGCCCCGGGTCGGATGATGCGCGCACGAAGACTGACGCCCCGTCACTGCTCGTGATGTGTCGTGCAGGCCACTGGGCAGCGTCGCCGGGGTGAGCCGTTATGTTGACTGCTGCAGCCTGTCCCGCCGTGAGCTGGGAACGAAGTGGTGACTGAGCACCGAGGTTTTCGATGCTCCCGCCGACTCCGGCTCGACGGAGCAGGCTGAGCCCCGTCCGACCGCCCGGCACCCCCGCGAGCGAGGTAGCGATGCTTCCGACTCCCAGCACGGCCACCGCAGCCGCAACGGCCGCCGCACGGCGAGCCCGGCGGGACGCGGCCGTCCGTGCCGCCGTGGTCCGAGGACTCCTCGACGAGTCGGACAGCCCGGTCGCCGCCTTCGTGGATGTGGCCGGGATCGGCGAGAGTGCCCACGCGCTGCGCGCGGCCTGGCCACCCGAACTCGACGTCCTGCACGCGTTCGCCGCCAAGGCCAACCCCCTGGTGCCGGTGCTTGCCCTGCTGCGCAGTCACGGTCTGGGCTGCGAGGTGAGCAGTGCCGGGGAACTCGCGCAGGCCCGCGCCGCCGGGTTCCCCCCGGAGCGCTTGGTCCTCGACTCCCCCGTCAAGACGCTCGGCGAGCTGTCCACCGCTCTCGCCGACGGCATCGCCGTCAACATCGACAACTTCGAGGAACTCGAACGGGTCGACCGGCTGATCGGCACCGCCCCGCCCGCGTCACGTATCGGCATCCGGCTCAACCCGCAGGTCGGCCTCGGCAGCATCGAGGCGATGTCCACGGCGGGCCGCACCACCAAGTTCGGGATCGCGCTGACCGATCCGGGCAACCGCGAGCGCCTGCTGGACGCCTACCGGGACCGGCCCTGGCTGCGCTGGGTCCACGTCCACGTGGGATCGCAGGGGGTGCCACTGGAGCTCAACGCGGCGGGGGTGGCCACGGCCGTCGACTTCGCGCAGGAGGTCAACCAGGAACGGCCCGACCAGGTCGTCGGCATCGACATCGGCGGCGGACTGCACGTCGACTTCAGCGGTGACACCGACTCCCCGACCTTCGCCGACCACGTCGCCGTGCTCCGGGGGGAGGTGCCGGAGCTGTTCGACGGATCCTTCCGGATCGTCACCGAGTACGGGCGCGCGCTGATGGCACGGAACGGCTTCGTGGCCACGCGCGTGGAGTACACCAAGACCTCCGGCGGACGACGCATCGCGCTCACCCACGCCGGCGCCCAGGTGGCGGCCCGCACCGCCTTCGCCCCGGAGCTGTGGCCGCTCCGGGTCCTCGCCTACGACCGCGACGGCAGGCCCAGTCGCGCCGAGCAGCAGGTCCAGGACGTCGGCGGACCCTGCTGCTTCGCGGGGGACCTGCTGGCGCAGGAGCGACTGCTGCCGCGCCTGTCGGCGGGCGACCTGGCCGTCGTGCCGGACACCGGCGCGTACGCCTTCTCCTCGCCGTTCCACTACAACAGCCTGCCGTTGCCGCCGGTCCACGGCTTCGAGCTCACCCGCGACGGCGAAGTGCGGTTCACCGTGTTGCGCGCCGCCGAGACCGTCGACGAGGTGGTCGCCAGAAGCGGCGGAGCGCTGACGCGGTGATCGCGGGGTTATGGCGGGGTGATGACGCGGCGTCACTTCGACCTGCGGGCAGCGGACGCCTCAGCGGCCGACCGCGTAGCCCTGCATGCCACGCGGGTTGGCCGCGGCCGACAGCACCCCCGTGCGCGGGTCGCGGGCCACGGCGCAGACGCGGCCCTCCGACCACGGGTCGGCCAGGGTCACCTGGTGACCCCGGGCACGCAGCTCCGCGGCCACCTCGCCGTCGATCCGATCCTCGATCACCAGGCTGCCCGGTCGGATCCCACGCGGGAAGAACGAGCTCGGGAAGGCGTCGGTGTGCCAGTTGGGGGCGTCGATGGCGCCCTGGAGGTCCAACTGGCCACGGACCGGCGGGCGCAGCGCAGCGGCCAGGAAGAAGTGCAGGCTCCACTGGTCCTGTTGGTCGCCTCCGGGTGTGCCGAAGGCCATGACCGGCTCGCCGTCGCGGAGCGCCAGTGACGGTGTGAGCGTCGTACGCGGACGGCGGCCTGGAGTGAGCGAGTTGGGCAGGCCCGGTTCGAGCCACGCCATCTGCAGTCGGGTGCCGAGCGGGAAGCCCAGCTCCGGGACCACGGGGTTGGACTGGAGCCAGCCGCCGCTGGGCGTGGCGGAGACCAGGTTCCCCCAGTGGTCGACGACGTCGAGGTGGCAGGTGTCGACCCGGGTCAGCCCGTCCCGTGCGACGGTCGGCTCCCCCGCGCCCGACGGCAGCGTGCCCAGCGCGTCGAAACCGTCCCCCGCACCGGACTTGGCCAGTTGCTCGACCAGGTGGTGGACGTGCGCGGGCAGGCGCGGCGACTGTCCGTTCGGGGAGCCGGGGCGCAGGTCCAGGCTCGCCCGGTCGCCCACCAGATTGCGGCGTTCGGCGCTGTACGCGGGCGAGAGCAGGGCGTCGAGCGGCACGTCGGCCGCGTCGCCGTACCAGGCCTCGCGGTCGGCCATGGCCAGCTTGGTGCCCTCGACCAGGGTGTGCACGTAGCCCGCGGAGCCGTACGCCGTCTCACCCGTGCCGAAGTCATCGGGCAGCAGGGCGAGTTGCTGGAGCAGCGCGGGCCCCTGGCTCCACGGCCCCGCCTTGCACAGCGTCCAGCCGTTCCAGTCCAGGGTGACCGGAGCCTCGTACCCGGCCCGGTATCCCGCCAGGTCGTCACCGCTGAGCAGGCCGGCGTGGCGTTCGCCGGAGGTGTCCATCGTGGGCCGGTCCGACGCCTCGACCAGCGCCTCGGCAACGAAGCCCTCGCGCCACGTCCGGCGGGCCGCCTCGATCTGCGTCTCGCGGTCCGTTCCCACCGCCTCCGCCTCGGCGATGACGCGCCGCCAGGTCGCGGCGAGGGCGGGGTTGCGCAGCAGCTCGCCCGCCTGCGGGGCCCGGCCGCCCGGCAGATAGAGCTCGGCGGAGCTGGTCCACTCCTGCTCGAAGCGCTCACGGACGCTTTCCACGGTGGCCCCGATCCGCTCCACCGCCGGATGACCGGACTCGGCGTAGTGGACCGCGTAGCGCAGCACGTCCCGCACCGTGCGGGTGCCGTGGTCGCGCAGGAGCAGCATCCACGCGTCGAAGGCGCCCGGCACCGCCGCCGCGAGCGGTCCGGTGCCGGGGACCAGGTCCAGGCCGAGTGAGGTGTAGTGCGCGACGGTCGCCCCGGCCGGAGCCGGCCCCTGGCCGCACAGCACGGTCGCACTGCCCCCGGCCGGAGCCAGGATGATCGGCACCTCACCCGCCGGTCCGTTCAGGTGCGGCTCGACGACATGCAGCACGAAGCCGGCCGCGACCGCCGCGTCGAAGGCGTTGCCGCCGTCCTCCAGCACCGCCATCGCGCACTGCGACGCGAGCCAGTGCGTGGACGACACCATGCCGAAGGTGCCCTGCAGGGTGGGACGGGTGGTGAACATCAGCGAACCCTCCAACCACGTCGTGTATGTGATGAACCGTCTGATGAACCGCGTCTGATGGACCGGAACCGTCAGAGCACCACGCGGGGACGGAACTCGGGCTCGGTCGAGTCCGGCGTCATCAGCGCGTAGACGCTGCCTTCCTGGCCTGCCGCGCCGCCGTGTCGCCCGTCGGGGGTCAGCGCGAGGGCGCGCAGCTCCGCGCGGAAGTCGTCCGGCAGGGTCGCGGCATCGGCCAGGCCGAGGCGGCAGGCCTCCGCCGGGTCGTGGCCCGCAGCGAGGTGGTCGACGATGGTGCGGGCGGTCCCGCCGCGCATGCTGAGCTCGCCGCGCCCGGTGCAGGCGGCGCCGCCGGCCCGCAGGTCGCACCAGTTGCCCGCGCCGGGGACCGACGAATCCCCGACCCGGCCGGGATACTTGAACGGGTAGCCGGAGGTGGACACGCCCACGCACAGCTCACCGGAGGCGTCCAGGGCGATGATGTTGATGGTCCCCCAGGGCCCCTCGTGCGGGGCGAACTTGCGGACCAGGTCGAGGGCCGCGGCGCGATAGCGGTGGTCCCCCGGCAGCGCGGCGGTGTTCTCGCCCTCGACGGACTCGACGGACTCGACCGACCCGACCGACCCGACCGACTCGGCCGACTCCTTGCGGGCGACCGCGTCCAGCTGTTCGCGCCAGAGCGCGCGCGCCTCGTCGGTCAGCAGCTCCGCTCGGGTGAAGCCGTTCTCGTCGGCGAAGAGTTCCGCCCCCTCGCCGACGAGCAGGCAGTGCTGCGGCAGCCGCTCCAGCACCGCGCGGGCGATGGAGATCGGGTTCGGATAGCCGTGCACCGCGCCCACGGCGCCGAACCGACGGCTGGAGCCGAGCATCACCGAGGCGTCCAGCTCGACCTCGCCACGGGCGTTGGGCAGACCGCCGGTCCCGACGTAGTGGTCGGCCAGGTTGTCCTCGCAGCGCCGCATCGCCGCCTCGACGGCGTCCAGCGCTGAACCGCCCCGCCGCAGCACCTCCATCCCCGACGGCAGGCCGACTTCGCTGCGCTCGCTGCCGATGATGACCGGTTCGGGCATGTTCACTCCCGTTCGTCGCTGTGTCCGTCGCTGCGGCGATCTTCGACAAGCACTCTGACATGAAAGTGGTGCTCATGGGGAGGGGGCATTACCTGTGAAAACGGAGCAGCTACCTTCCGCTTCGCCGCACGCCACGGGGGCGGACGCAGGCGCGAACGCGGGCGCACCTGCACACCGCCCTTTCTGGTACAGACCATTGACGGAGCGGCAGACTCCACTCCACCCTTTGGTCCACCGCACACCACCGTGGTCCCGGCCCGCCTGGAGGCGAGGATGCACATGCACAGACGCGGCTTCACGACATTGGCAGCCACCATACTGCTGGTCACCGCGGCGGCCACCGGCACAACCGCCGCAACGGCCGCAACCGCCGCAACGGCGGAATCCGTTGCACCGGCGGCGGCCACCTCGCCGATCCAGGTCTACGGCGCCTGGGACTGCGGGAACGATGAGTGCACCTGGGGCACGGTGCGCGACATGACCGGCTTCGACACCGACAACCACTGGCTGATCGACCGTGGCGACGGCACCCCGTCGGTCAACCTGGTCGTGCTCTCCTTCGTCGACCCGCTCAAACTGCTCGACGACACCAACGACAGCGGCGACGTGAACGGCGCGCCCGTCGGCATGAACCAGGCCGTCGTCGACTACTTCACCAGCCACGGCGTCCGCGTGATGCTCTCCCTCGGCGGCGCCACCTACACGGCCGACTGGGACACCGCCCTCAGCCAGAACCCCACCCTGCTCGGGCAGAAGGCCGCAGCGCTGGCCACCCAGCTCGGCGTCGGCATCGAGATCGACTACGAGAACTCCACCGGCCCGAACCTGACGGGCCTTCAGTCCTTCATCAGCGCCTACCGGTCCGTCCATCCCTACGACGCCACCGGCGCGGACCCGACCGCCCGGCTCACCATCGACCTGGCCGCGGGCGACCGCTACCTGATCGGACTCACCCAGTACGCCACGGCCAACTGGCTCAGCACGAGCAACCCGGTGCTGGACTACGCCAACGCCATGGTCCCCAACAAGCAGCCCTCCGCCACCGCCGCGGAGGCCAATTGGCAGGAGCACATCGACGGCAAGCCCAACTACAGCCCGCCGATCGCGCCGCTCGCCCCGGCCAAGTTCACCGGCAGCGTCTATCTGGCCGGCCAGCCCCAGGTGCTGCCCGAGTGCAACGACTTCTCCGCGTCGTTGGAGAGCAGCACCGGGAGCTGGCTCCAGGCTGCGGCGCCAGGCGGTGCCGGGACCACGCCGGGCATGCTGGGCTACATGTTCTGGGCCGCCGAGACACCCTCCTCCCGAGGAACGTCCACGACCCCGCCCAACACGTGCCAGGCCGGCGTGGGCGTCGGCTCCAGCACCTACGGCATCCCTGTCCCGATGCCCGCCCTGCGCCAGGGCTGACACCGCCCACAGGGCCCGGCCTGATCGGCGCGGCGGCGTGCGCGCCCGGCGAACACTGCCCCGGCCTCACCTCGGCCGGGGCAGTGCAGGGGTGTCGGCGGGTCAGGGACTCAGCAGGCCCCGTCGTCGTTCCACGCGCCGGAGGGGCCGCCGGGAACCTCGTCGTCGTTCCACTGGTTGGCGGTCCAGTTGTGACCGTTGTACGAGACCTCCTGGCCGGAGGTGTACGCGCTCGACGCGCTCCACGTCGCCGCGCAGGAACCACCGCCCCCGCCGGTGGAGGTCGGCGTGGGAGTGGGGGTGGGCGTCGGGGTGGCCGTCGAGCTGCTGCCGCCCGTGAAGGCCTGGAACGCCTGGGTGAAGGCCCCGCTGTTCTGGCTGACGCCGCTGCACGTCGAGCTCGCGGTCGTCTGTCCCGGGCAGCCGCCGTTGTCACGGCCTTCGGCCCAGAACGAGAGCTCCGCGATGCCCTGCTGGGCGGCGTAGGACTCGACGGTGCCCGCGTCGGCGAGTGAGAACACCTCCCCCGCGCTGTCGTTCTGACCGATCATCGGCGTGTTGCCGAGCCGCGCGTAGGCGGCTGAGGTGGAGATGCCGAAGGCCGAGGCCACCTGGCCGGCCGTGGCGTCGAGGGCCTGGTTGGCGGCCGTGCCCATCTCCGTGCCGGAGGTGCCGTAGTCCATCGTCATGATGTTGACGACGTCCGGCGTGAAGCCGTTGGCCACGGCCGTGGTGAGGACGTTGACGCCGGACTGGGTGAGCCCGGTCGGCGCCGCCGGGATGGTGTACGAGAGCGACAGGCTCTGGCCGTTGGCGGAGGCCCAGGAGCGGACCTGCGCGAGTGCCTGCGCGGTGCGGGTGATGTCGGAGGAGTTGGTGACCTCGTTGGACTCGATGTCGAAGTCGAGGTGGCTCGCGCCCAGCGTGGTCACCACCGACTCGACCTGCGCGGCCATCGCGCTCGCCGACGAACAGGTGTTGCCGAGGTCGGTGCCGTTGGTGTCCGTCGTGTAGCCGCCGAAGGAGATGCTGACGTCGCCGCCCTGCGCCTGGAGCGAGGAGATCTGGGACTGCCAGCCCGACTCGTTGGGCATCGACCACTGGCAGCCCGAGCCGTCGACGAAGGCCAGCGTGAAGTACTTGGTGCCGTAGTCGGAGGCCACCGTGGTCAGTGTGGTGTTGCTCAGGCCGGTGTCCACGTAGGGGGCGAAGACCTGCGACGGCCACGACACGCCGGCGGCGTGCGCGGTGGGGGTCAGGCCGGTGGCCGTGAGCGCCGCGAACGCGCCGACACTCAGCAGGGCCGACGCGGACAGGACGAAGAAGCGTTTGGGCATGCACTGCTCCCTTTTCGGCATGGGGGGACCGGCGGCGCGACCGAGCGGGCGCCGTCGTTCGCCAGGGGCGTGCGCACATGTTGTCTGGACCAAAGTGGGGAGTGGTCTGGACCATGTGAACGCGAAAGCCAGCAAAGCGGCAGCAACGAATACATGTCAAGACCATCGACGACAATCACCACCGCACCGCACGACGCGGAAGTTGCCCGACCACCCGGTCGAGGTGGCGGCGGTCGCCCGGGCCGACCGTCCGTCATCCGAATTCGTCACGTCGGCGCGCGGCCATGCTGTTGGATGGTCCGCATGACGTCGCCAATGACCTTGATGGTGGAACCCACCCCGAGTGCGCCGGCTCTGACGCTCCGTCCCTGGCAGGACTCGGACGTCCCGGCGATTGTCGCCGCCCACCGCGACGAGGCGATGCGGCGCTGGTTGATGCGCCCCGTCGGCGACGAGGACGGGGCGCGCGCCTGGCTCGCCGACCAGGACCGGGGCTGGGCGAACGGCACCCATCTGAGCTGGGCCATCGAGGAGGACGGCAGGTTCGTCGGCTACTTCGTCATCAAGGCGGCCAACCCGCCGAAGATGCTAGCGACCGGAGTGGGCTATTGGACGGTGGCCGAAGCCCGCGGCAACGGCATCGCCTCGCGCTGCGTCCAGCGCGCGACGGAATGGCTGTTCGGCGGGCAGAACCTCATGCCCGCCGACGAGATCGAGTTGCTGCACACCGTCGGCAACGAGGGCTCGTGCCGCGTGGCGCAGAAGTGCGGCTACGTCCTGGATTCGGTGCTCCCGCCGATGCCGCCGAAATTCCCGCACGAGGGACACCGGCACGTGCGCAAGCGGCCCGCGTAGCAGCGACCGACATCGATGCGGCCCTGCGTCAAGGCTGACTTCGACCCGGACGAGTCACGAACCGCCGGCGGCCGTGCGCTGCTGAGCGGCCGTGTGGATCGCCTGCATGTACGGGAGGTCCATGGCCTGGGTACGGGCGGGGAGTTGCTCGAAGGGCACGATCGCCGGATGGTCGGGCTCGCGCCCGAGCATCCACGCCGACCACGTGTCGTGGACGTCTTCCGACGTGGTCTGCGTGCCCTTGGCCCTCATCAGCACCGCGTAGCCGAGGAAGAGTGCGTCGTCGTCCCCCGGCGGCTGTGCGGCCGGCGGGAGCAGGTTCCGGATGAGGGCGGCGTCTTCGGTGAGGTACTGGCTCATCCCAGCAGTCTGCCCAGGAGCAACAGGACGTGCAATCCGGCGAGCAGCCACGGGATCAGCCGCTCGGTCGTGCCGAGTTCGACGTAGCCGAGCCGCCGTGAACCGGGGTCTCCCACGTGCTTCAGGATCTCCCACTCGTCCGTGAAGATCCGGGCGGGCAGTCGCTCCTCCAGCCTGTTGATCACCCTGAACTTGGCTGCGTTGAGCATCCGGTAGCTGCGCAGTTGCAGCCACCACACCACGGAGATCGCACATCCGGTGAGGGCTGCGGTCAGTGCCGAGTACCACGCGACGTGGTCGAGTGTCGTGTCGGCAAGGCCCACGGCCGCCAGCAAGGTCGTCTGGACGGAGAGGAAGAACTTGTTGGCGGCGCCGCGCCGCTCCGAGACCCGGTCCGCCATCTCGACTGCCAGGGCGTAGGGTTCGAACAACCCGCGACCGACCCTGCTCCTCGGCACAGGCCGCGACCCGGCGTCGGGAGTGCGGGCCTCAGCGGTGCGGGCCTCGGGGATATCGGCTGCGGGTGCGGGTGCAGTTTCGGGCGCGGGTGCGGCTTCGGGCGCGGGTGCAGTTTCGGGCGCGGGTGCAGCTTCGGGTGCGGGTGCGGGTGCGGCTTCGGGTGCAGGATCGGTCTCTTGCATCGCTCAAGCACTCCTGACTTTGTCCGTGACGCTCTGATTACGGGGCAGTTCGGCGAGTTCCGCGAGGACAGGCTTGAGTTGACGCTTGACCAGGCGTGAGAGCGACCACCCCCTCTTGACTGACGTGAGGGCGATGGCTGCCGGATCGAATCGCCTGAACTCCCCCACCCCGTTCTCGCCAAAGACGACAATGCCTTTGAGGGGGAAGTCCCAGTCCTCGAACGCCTTCACCCGTTTCCTGCCGCCGAAGCACACCACCTTCCACCGCGAAAGCTCCTGGTAGCCGGACTTGGGCCGGAAGGCAGGCAGCTCAGGCAGCGGGCGCCGCGTCGGGAGCTCCTGTCCCGACGCCTCCTGTGCGGCAGCGAAACGGCGCGCGTACTCGGCTTTTACCGACTCGCAGAAGTCGCCGTACTCCTCCTCGTCGCAGTAGACCAGGAGCACCAGCCGTTTCAGGTCCATCACCTGAGCAGCCTCGGCGAACTCCCATACCGTTCCCTCGCCCCTGCCGGCGGCGAGGGCGACCACGTGGGCGCCTCGGATCAGCCCACCCACGGTGTCCTGCCAGTCGTCCAGCGGCAGGTAGCCGCGCGCCGCGCCCGGAAGCGGGAGGTCCTCGTCCGGACTGCCGATCGCGATGACCTTTCCGATGCCTCCGAACCGGCGCACCAGGTACTCCTCCTGCGTCAGCCCGGAGAGGAGGAAAATGGCTGTCCCCGGATCACCCCCACCGACCAGCGTCGTCGGCATCTTGAACATCGCCTCGTCCTGCGCGAACGGCCGCAGGTAGAGCACGTACCGCGTGTAGAGGAGCTCGGTGAAGGAGCCGATGATCTTCACCGTGTGACGCTTGCCCCTCTTGATCAGCAGGCGGCCGTAGAGGAACACCCACATGCCGATCGTCATGCCGACCAACCCTGCTCCCCTGGCCAGCAGATCGACCCAGGTCAAGATGCCCGCGCCGGCACCGACCCCCTGCCTCAACACGCCGTCTCCGGCCGCCCCGGCGCCCGTTCCGGCGACCCGCAACGTCCACCCGGCCGCGATCATCGCGCGCCCCTTGTTGGGCTTCTGTTCACCGTGGCGCGGGTATTCGTCCGCAGGCTTCGTCGTTCTGCGGCCCGGGGGCCGCGGCGGAAACCCCGGCGGGACCGGGAACAGGACAGAGGAGCCGTAGCGCACCTCGCCCCAAATCGCTGCGCGCAGTGTGCCTTCGAGGCTCTCCTTCCGAAAGCACCGGTCGAGGTAGAGCAGGCCCAGAGTCAGCGGTGTCAGCGGCGCCGTCACGACCGCAGCGACAACGAACGCGAGCACGACGATGGAGACGGGAAGGATGAGACTGTCTGCCGACAGGTGGACCTTGCTGCCCGACGGACCGTAGAGAAGCTCCGGTGGGAGGTACCGAGCCGCGACGGTTGAACCGACGCCGATGATCAGTTGGGTCGCCGCCCGGCCGACCATGCCGGGCAGGAGCGAGATGCCGAAGGTGCGCCACCAGACGCCGCGGTTGAGCTGCCAGGAGCGGCGCAGCGCAGTCGTGGGGGTCATGCCCTCCAGTACTGAGACCGGTGTGGCATAGAGCAGCCTGCCCCCGACGTACAGCATTGCGGCAAGGCCGGGGAAGAGCAGCAGCAGGGCCAACCCTGCGGCAGCAGCGCTGTGGAGAGCGAGGCCGAGAACGACGGCCGGAAGGACGGACAGCAGGAGGACGCCGACCACGACCAGCGAGGTCAGCAGCTGGGTGCCGAGTGTCCGCCGCAACTGGGGGCGCGCCTCGGCCCAGGCCTGGCGGGCCGTCAGGCGTCGGCCGAGCACCGCGTGATGGCCGAGGACGGTGAGACAGACGGCCGTGGTGACCGCGGACGCGAGGACCGCGCACAACAGAGCGGGAACGATGACCACGGCTGCGGCAAGGGCCAGTTCGATCCCGCGCGTTGTGGTCATCCGCCCGCCGTGCAGGTGCGGGGAGGTGATCAGTCCCCACGCGGCCCACGCGCTGCCGCCGAGTACCACTGTGCTGCCGAGGGCGACGATCAGCAGCGGGAGGTACAGCGGCCAGAAGTACCGCCGGACGGTGGCGAAGACGCCCTTGACGATGTCGTTCGCGTCGAGCGGGCGTAGCGGCACGACCGCACGGTCCCGCGCCCCCATCGGCCACGCGAGTACCACCGCTCCGCCGCCAGGGCCGTCGCGCCTGACCGCTTCTCCCCCGTCGCCTGCCATCGCAGCATCCTCCCCCGATGTGTGCCGCCCTCTGTGTCAGATGATGTGTCAGACGCTCGCGCCGTACTGGTTCGGTCCGGGCGTGCCTTCCTGGCACAGGAACACCAGCAGGACGATCACGCCGATGAACGGGATGAGGGCGATCAGGATCCAGCCCGCCGACCGGTCGGTGTCGTGCAGGCGGCGGAAGGCCACCGCGAGCGTGGGCAGCAGGACCGCCAGGCTGTAGACGGCGTAGAGCAGCGGGAAGTGGATCGCGGCGCCGATGATGATCAGAAGTGCGCCGGCGACGACGTTGAACAGCGTGAACATCCAGTACTCCGCGCGCCGTGCCCGGCCCGAGAATCCTGCGTAGTTCTTGAGCACGTCCAGGTAGTAGTTCACGGCCCCTCCAAGGTGTGACTGGCTTGTGGAAGAAGCTAGCCACGGTCAGAGGGGACCGGTCCCCGGCGAGTTGTGCCCCGGTGTCGTGAGCGCCTGCGCGGCTACAACGTCCCTGCCAGAATGGGCATATGCCGACTCTCACGGTACTCGGAACGTGCGGCGCGTGGCCAGAGGCCGAGCGTGCGGCGAGTGGGCTCCTGGTGGAGGCGGACGGGTTCCGCGTCGTGCTGGATCTCGGATACGGCACGCTGCCGCGCCTGTTGGCGCACTGCACGGCGGACGAGGTCGACGCCGTGGTGATCACGCACGGGCATCCCGATCACTGCGCGGACCTGAGCGGGCTCGGTCGGGCGCTGACGTTCGGGGCTGAGCGGGCCGGAGGTGGACGAGCCGGGCGCACGCCGCTGTACTGCCCGGACGGGGTACTGGAGCGCGTGCAGGCGATGGAGCCGAGCGAGGACCTGCGGGAGGTGTTCGCGCCGCATCCGCTGCCGGGGAGTCACCAGGTCGGGCCGTTCCGGCTGGACGGGATGCTGCTGCCGCATCATGTGCCGCACGCGGGGGTGCGGCTGACCGTGTCAGGAGTGGCCGTGGCCTACAGCGGCGATGCAGGTCCCGCCGCAGGGCTGGGCGAACTGGCGGCCGGGGCCCAGCTGTTCGTGGCCGGGGCGACCCTGCAGGGCGCGGACCGGGACCCGTACCTGCTCAGCGCCGCCGAGGCCGGCCAGTGGGCCGCCGACGCACAGGCCAAGCGGCTGCTGCTCACGCACTTCTGGCCCGGCGCCCAGCGGAGCCGGTCCGTCGCGGAGGCGGGTGCCACCTACGACGGGGAGGTCCTGGCCGCGGAGGAGGGGACGAGCCTCACGCTCTGACCCCGCCCCCGCGCCACGGACCGTCAGTACCAGTTGTTGGCCTGCCAGAACGCCCAGGCCTGGTTCGGGCTGCCGTAGGTGGAGTCCATGTACTGCAGCGCCCAGCGCAGCTGGGTGGCCGCGTCGGTCTGCCAGTCGGCGCCGGCGGAGGCCATCTTGTCGCCCGGCAGGGACTGCGGCAGGCCGTACGCGCCGGAGGACGGGTTGGTGGCGGTGACGTTCCAGCCGCTCTCGTGGGAGATGATCTCGTCGAACGAGGCGAGCTGGTCGGCCGGGACGATCTGCGCGGCGATGGCCTGCGGGTCACCGCTCAGGTTCGCGTTGCTCGCGGGCTGCGCGGCGGAGCTGCTCTGGGCGCTGCTGCCGGCGGACGCGTCGCTGCCGGTCGTGCTCGTGCTGGTGCTCGTGGTCGTGCTCGACGACGAACCCGCGCCGGTGAGCTGCAGGTGCTCGCCCGGGAAGATCAGGTTCGGGCCCTGGGTGAGCGTGGCCTTGTTGAGCTGGTACAGCTCCTGCCAGCCGCCGGAGACGTGGTGCGACTCGGCGATCGTCGACAGCCAGTCACCCGAGACGACGGTGTACTCGGTGGCACCGGCAGTCGCACCGGAAGCGGGCGTGCTGGCAGGGCTCGTGCCGGCAGCAGCCGTGCTCGGCGCGGCGGAGCTGCCGCCGTCGGAGTCCTCCGAGCCCGCCTGGGCCTGGCCGCTGTCGCTGGAAGCGGTCGAGCTGTTCGAGGAGCTCCCGGAGCTCGACGAACCGGAGGTGCTGATCACCGGGGCGGGGCCGCCCTGGGTCAGACCGGCCTGCGGGCCGCAGACGGGCCAGGCGCCGGGGCCCTGGTCCGCGAGGACCTTCTCGGCGACGGCGATCTGCTGGTCCTTGCTGGCCTGGTCGGCGGAGGACGCGTACTGCTGACCCCCGTAGGCGTCCCAGGTGGACTGCGAGAACTGGAGGCCACCGAAGTAGCCGTTGCCGGTGTTGATCGACCAGTTGCCCGTGCTCTCGCACTGGGCGACGGCGTCCCAGGTGGAGGTCGAGGCGGCGAATGCGCTGGACGTCCCGACGAGCGGGAGGGCGATGCCGGCGCCGGCGACACCGGCGACGGTGGCCAGGCGACGGGCCTGGTTGGTGCGGGGACGGCGGTGACGGCCGTTTCCGGACAGGAGCATGGCAGGGTCCTCTACGACGCCTGCGAGGTGAGCTGTCGGATTCGGACCGTGGGCTAGCCCGGCCGTGCTGAGCACGGCTTCACCCCAAGCTGCGGACCTTCTGGAGCGCAGCGACTTACCTGGTTCCCCCGCCCCTGCCGGGCCGAATGTTCGCGCTGCCCGAGCCTCCGGCGGCAGGATTCGGCGTTCCGGAACATCGGGGTCCGCTATGCGCGGACAGGCGGCACGCTAGGCAGTGCGACACGGCGAGGGCAACCGCCGCGAGCCCTCTGTGAGCAGGGCCACATGCCCGCGCGACGGGCTCCAACCCGCCTTCGCCACCTGAAGGTTCATCAACTGCGGCGGACAGCACCGCTCCCTGCCTCGGCTCGGCACCGTGGGCCGCCGCCCCCGCGCAGGGTGGCAAATCCACGCTTGACAGCCCCATCCGCAACCTCCAGGATCACTCGGGTGAACCTGTCAGACAGCCAGACAGGTGGCGCAATGCCGCGTCGCGTCAGCGCGATGGAAGCGGTGTTCGGCCATCTTCGCCAGGCCATCGAGCGCGGCGACTACGCCATAGGCGACAAGCTCCCCTCCGAGGCGGAGCTGTGCCGCATGCTCGAGGTCAGCCGGCCGGTGCTGCGGGAGGCGCTCCGCGCCCTGCAGGCGATGGGCCTGACCGCCTCCCGGACCGGCAAGGGCACCTTCGTCATCGCCCACGCGGTCGAGGAGCCCACTTTCGGCGACTACGCGGCCGGCGATCTGGAGGAGGTGCGCCGGCACGTCGAGATCCCCGTAGCGGGCTACGCGGCGCTGCGCCGCACCCCCGAGGACCTGGACCGGCTGGCCCATCTGCTGGAGCGGATGGAGCGGGAGACGGACACCACCGCATGGGTCGCGATGGACAGCCTCTTCCATCTGACCGTGGCCGCAGCCGCCCAGAACCCGGCCTTCCGCCGGGTGATCGAGGAGATTCGTGACGCCCTGGCACGCCAGTCGTCGTTCCTCAACGAACTGGGCCCCGGACGCCGCGAGCAGTCCAACCGGGAGCACCGCGTGATCGTCGAGGCGCTGGTCGACGGCAACCAGGACGACGCCGTCGCCGCCATGGCCCACCACCTCGACTGCATCGACGCGACCCTCAGCAGCATCGTGCACCCCGGGCGCACCACACCCACCCACATCCCCATCCCACTCCCACCGAAGGCGGATCCGACGCGTGAACCTCGCTGACTCCCCCGCGATACGCGAACCCCGTCACTCCCCCGTCGCACACCTGGTGCGCGGCGGGGTGGTCGAGGGCGTCCACTACGGCTCGGTCGTCGTGCTGGACGCGGACGGCCAGGTCGCGTTCGAACTCGGCGACATCGAGGCCGCGTTCTATCCGCGCTCGGCGCTCAAGCCCATCCAGGCGGTCGCCATGGTGCGGGCCGGGCTGCCACTCGACGGTGAACTGCTCTCGCTGGCGGCGGCCAGCCACTCCGGCGAGGAGCGCCATCTCGACGGCGCCCGGCGGATCCTGGAGCTGGCCGGTCTCACCGAGAGCCACCTGCGCAACGCCGAGGACCTGCCCTACGGTCCGACCGTCCGGGACGCCTGGGTCAGTGCCGGACGCCTGCCGTCCCGGCTGGCGCAGAACTGCTCCGGCAAGCACGCGGCCATGCTCTACACCTGCACACTCAACGGCTGGTCCCTCGACGACTACCTCGATCCCGCGCATCCGCTCCAACAGGCCGTCGCGGCAGCAGTCGAGGACCTGACGGGGCAGCGCGTCGCGACGGTCACGGTGGACGGCTGCGGCGCGCCGCTGTTCGCGGTCTCGCTGCACGGCCTCGCCCGCGCCGCCGCCCGCATCACCACCGCCGCGCCCGGCACGCCCGAGGCACGCGTCGCGGACGCGATGCGCGAGCACGCCGAGATGGCCTCCGGCTCCGGCCGGGACGTCTCCGCGCTGATGCACGCCGTACCGGGACTGCTCGCCAAGGACGGCTTCGAGGGCGTCCAGGTGGGCGCGCTGCCGGACGGCCGGGCGATCGCCGTGAAGATCTCCGACGGCGCGAACCGGGCGCGCATCCCGGTCGCCGCCGCTGCGCTCGCCCGCGCGGGCGTCGACCCCGAGCTGCTCACCGCGTTCGCGGGCGAGACGCTGCTGGGCGGCGGGCACCCGGTCGGGCGCGTCCAACCGGTACCCGCGCTGACCGCCTGACCCTCAGCGCTCTCCCGCACCTGAGCCCTCGTCACCGTCCACTCCGAGGAAGAAGACCCGCACCCGCCATGACCGCAGTGACCGCCATGACCGCCGCAACCCGCAGCGAGCACGACCTCCTCGGAGACCGTGACATCTGCGCCGACGCCTACTGGGGCGTCCACACCCTGCGCGCCACGGAGAACTTCCCGATCACCGGCACGCCCATTTCGGCCTACCCCCACCTGATCGACGCCCTGGCCGCGGTCAAGGAGGCAGCCGCGCTCGCCAACGAGGAGCTCGGGCTGCTGGCGCCCGCCAAGGCTGCCGCGATCGTCGCCGCCTGCCGCGAGATCCGCACCGGCGCGCTGCACGACCAGTTCGTCGTGGACGTCATCCAGGGCGGCGCAGGCACCTCGACCAACATGAACGCCAACGAGGTCGTGGCCAACCGCGCGCTGGAGCTGCTGGGTCACGCCAAGGGCGAGTACCAGCACCTGCACCCCAACGAGGACGTCAACCTCAGCCAGTCCACCAACGACGTCTACCCCACCGCCGTCCGGATCGCGACCGTCTTCGCGGTGCGCGGCCTGCTGGAGGCGATGGCCCACCTCCAGGACGCCTTCGCCGGCAAGGCCGTCGAGTTCCGCGACGTGCTGAAGATGGGTCGCACCCAGCTCCAGGACGCCGTGCCGATGACGCTCGGTCAGGAGTTCTCGACCTTCGCGGTCATGCTCGACGAGGACCGCAGTCGACTGGCCGAGGCCGTCCAGCTGATCCACGAGATCAACCTCGGCGCGACCGCGATCGGCACCGGCCTCAACGCCCCGGCCGGATACGCCGAGGCCGCCCGCCGCCATCTCGCCGACGTGACCGGGCTGCCCCTGGTCACCGCCGCCAACCTGGTCGAGGCCACCCAGGACTGCGGCGCGTTCGTCCAGATGTCCGGCGTACTCAAGCGCATCGCCGTCAAGCTCTCCAAGAGCTGCAACGACCTGCGTCTGCTGTCCTCCGGCCCGCGCGCGGGCCTCGGCGAGATCAACCTGCCGCCGGTGCAGGCCGGTTCGAGCATCATGCCGGGCAAGGTCAACCCGGTCATCCCCGAGGTGGTCAACCAGGTCGCCTTCGAGGTGATCGGGAACGACGTCACCATCACCATGGCCGCCGAGGGCGGTCAGCTCCAGCTCAACGCCTTCGAGCCGATCATCCTGCACTCGCTGTCGGAGTCCGTCACCCACCTGCGCGCCGCCTGCCTCACCTTGGCCGACCGCTGCGTCACCGGGATCACCGCCAACACCGAGGCGCTGCGCGCGACCGTCGAGAACTCCATCGGCCTGGTCACCGCCCTCAACCCGCACATCGGCTACGTCGCCGCCACCGAGATCGCCAAGGAGGCGCTTGCCAGCGGCCGTGGCGTGGCCGAGCTCGTCCTGGAGCGCGGCCTGCTCCCGGCCGAGCAGCTCGCCGCGCTGCTCCGCCCCGAGGCGATCGCGGGCACCGGCGTCCCGGTGGCCTGACCCGACGCCAATCCGACGCGACGCCGATCTGACCCGACGTCGATCCGACCCCGGCACCCGCCCCGAGCGGGATCGACCGAGCAGCAGCTTCCGCGCCTGACCTGTGATCTCATCTGACATGCGTTCACACCCGACGGCCCGGCTCCCGACCTCCCGGAAGGCACCATGCTGAACCTGTCGATCCTGCTCGAGGACTCCGCCCGCACCTACCCGAACCGTGACGCGCTGGTCCTGGGCCCGACGCGCCTCACCTACGCCCAGGTCGACGCCGCCGCGAACCAGGTCGCCAACCTGCTGGTGGAACGCGGGATCCGGCCCGGCGACAAGGTGGCGCTGAGCTGTCCGAACCTGCCGCAGTTCCCGGTCGTCTACTACGGCGTCCTCAAGGCGGGCGCGGTCGTGGTCCCGCTCAACGTGCTGCTCAAGCCGCGCGAGATCGCCTACCACCTGCGGGACGCCGACGTGAAGGCGTACTTCTGCTTCGAGGGCACGCCGGAACTGCCGATGGGCGCGGCCGGTTGGGCGGCGTTCAACGAGGTCAAGGAGGTCGAGCACTTCTTCCTGATCACCGCCGACGCCGCCGAAGCCGCCGCGCCGAGCCCAGTGGAGGGCGCGGTGACCATGGGCGCGGAGACGTTCGCGTCGGCGCTCGCGGGCCGGAGTCCGGTCTTCGACCCGGTCGTCACCGAGGCGACCGACACCGCGGTAATCCTCTACACCTCGGGCACCACCGGCCAGGCCAAGGGCGCCGAACTGTCCCATGCCAACACGATGATGAACGTGTTCGCCTGCAACCGGATGTTCGACACCAGGCCGGCCACCGACAGCCACGTGCTCTGCCTGCCGCTGTTCCACACCTACGGCGCGACCGTGCAGATGCACGCCGGGTTCGCCATGGCGGCCACGCTCCACCTGGTGCCGCGGTTCAACGCGCAGCAGGTGGTGCAGTTGATGAACACCGAGGAGATCACCTTCTTCGCCGGTGTCCCGACCATGTGGTGGGGCCTGCTCGGCGCGCTCACCGACGACGTCGACGTCGACCGGATCGCGCGCAACCTCCGGGTCGGCGCCTCCGGCGGTTCCAGCCTGCCCGTCGAGATCATCCACCAGGTCCGGGAGCGGCTGCACGTCCAGGTGCTGGAGGGCTACGGCCTCTCCGAGACCAGCCCGGTGGCCACCTTCAGCGACCCGAACCAGGAGCCGCGTCCCGGCTCGATCGGCGTGCCGATCTGGGGCGTCGCGGTGAAGCTGATCAACGACGACTGGTCCGAGGTGACCGAGGTCGGTGAGATCGGCGAGATCGCCGTCAAGGGCCACAACATCATGAAGGGCTACTACAACCGGCCCGAGGCCACCGCCGAGGTGATCAGGGACGGTTGGTTCCGCACCGGCGACCTGGCGCGCCGGGACGCGGACGGCTTCTACTACGTCGTCGACCGCTCCAAGGACATGATCATCCGCGGCGGCTTCAACGTGTACCCCCGCGAGATCGAGGAGGTGCTGATGACGCACCCCGCGATCAGCCTGGCCGCGGTTATCGGTGTGCCGCATGCGAGCCATGGCGAGGAGGTCAAGGCGTTCGTGATCCTCAAGCCGGGGGCCGAGGCCTTGCCGGAGGGACTGGTCGCCTGGGGCCGGGAGCAGATGGCCGGTCACAAGTACCCCCGCATCGTGGAGATCGTCGAGTCACTGCCGATGACCGCCACTGGAAAGATCCTCAAGCGCGAGCTCTCCTGAAACTCGCCCGACCTCTCCTTCTTTCCCCTCGACCGGCCGTCAGTGGTGATCTGACGGCCGGTCGGTGTTTGCCTCGACACCCTTGCCCCTCGAATGTCCCTTGAAACAAAGGGATCTTGACGCTCTGCAAGGTTTTTCAGGACTCTTCAGAATGGCTGTCAGAAGGTTGGCATGGACACTATTCACGGCGGGTTACCGGCTGGTACACAAGTCCGCGACGCGCGTCACCCAGGCCCCACCCCCCAATGTCGTGCACCACCACCACAAGTGGAGGCACCATGCACATCCACGCGTCCAGACGACTCCTGGCGAGCACCCTCGCCGTCGGCACCCTCGTGGCCTGCGCGCTGGCCGGCGCGCCGACCGCCCAGGCCACCAGCGGCGGCTACGTCGCACTCGGCGACTCCTACGCCTCGGGCGTGGGCAGCGGCAGCTACATCTCCTCCAGCGGCTCCTGCTACCAGAGCACGCTGTCCTACCCCGAGCTGTGGCAGCAGGCCAACTCCCCGTCCAGCTTCGACTTCGCGGCCTGCTCCGGGGCGACCAGCCAGGATGTGCTCAACAACCAGCTCTCCGGGCTGAACAGCAGCACCACCGAGGTCAGCCTCACCGTCGGCGGCGACGACGCGGGCTTCACCTCGACGATGGAGACCTGCGTGCTGGACGGCACCAGCTCGTGCCTCTCGGCCGTCAGCACCGCGGAGAACACCGTCAACACCCAGCTCGCCTCGCGGCTGGACACGCTCTACTCCGCGATCAGCGCCGACGCGCCCAACGCCCACGTGGTCGTGCTCGGTTACCCCCACCTCTACGCGGTCCCCGGCGACTGCCTCTTCGGCATCAGCGACACCAGCCGCAGCGCCATCAACGGCGCCGCCGACGACCTCGACGGCGTGATCGCCAACGAGGTCGCCAAGTACCCGAACTTCACCTTCGGCGACGTGCGGAACGCCTTCAGCGGGCACGAGATCTGCACCGACGACCAGTGGATCCACAGCACCACGCTGCCGGTCTACGAGTCCTACCACCCCACCTCCGCCGGCCAGGCCGACGGCTACTACCCGGTGTTCACCGCCGACGAGTGATCACCCGCTCGCGCATGGGCGTTGTGAGCGTGTGAACGTGTGACGGATCGACCCGGGCCGTCGCCGCCCGCCCCGGCACCGCCGGACGCGGGCGACGGCGGCCCTACAGCTGCTCTCTCCCACCGCGGCCCGCTGGATCGAACCGGACGCGGTCACCGCCCGTCAGCAGCCGACTGGGCGAATCTTCCTGATACGGCACCAAGATCTGCCCGGATTTCCTGTCCCAGGGCTCTTCGTCCGGGCGCCCTCGCGCGCGGCGATCCGGTAGGACCGGTTCTGCTTCCGGCCGAGCCAGGTGATGCGCCGGGGCCGAACGGCCGCCTTGACGAAGGCCGCCCGGCCGGGCTCGATCTGCACCGTTGCCGGGTGGAACTCGAACGCGAGCTGGTCGCCCTCGTCGAGGCCGGACACGGACGCGGTGAGCCTGGTGTTGCCCAGGTTGTCGAGCGCGAGCACCGGCCGGCCCCGAAACCGCCCCCGGACCGTCGGCGGCACCAACTCGGCCCGCAGTTCGGCGAACGGCGTGATGCTGAGGTTGCCCTCGGGGACGGTGGTCGCCTCCGGGTGCTCGGTCGGGACGACCTGGATGCCGTACGGGTTCGGACCGGCCGTCGCATCCGGACTGCGGGGCGGGGCGAAGCGGATCTCCACGCTTCCCGTGGTCCCCGGATAGAGCCTGAGCGTGGCGGGCTCGACGGTCGCGTACGCGGCGACGTCGCCGACCGGCACGAAGCGGTACTCGTCGACGACATCGCCGGTGTTGCGCACCCGCAGTCGCACCGTGGCGGTGCCGCCGGGGTCCACGGTGGTGGACGCCGGATCCAAGGAAGTCCAAATACTCACACGGGGACGCTAGCCATGGCCGAGGCGCCGGTCAGGAGGCGTCAGGTCAGACCTGCTGCCCGATCTCCCCACCGCACAGGGGGACTTACGACCGCTCACGTTCGCAGGTGGGCGAACGCCTGGTCGGCGTCGATGACAGCCTCGGGGTGAACGTCGCGCGCGGTTCCCCCGTCGGCGATCTTCTGCCAGTTGGCACGGGCGAGCACCCGTTGGACCGCGAGTACCTGGGCCGCCGTCAGTCGCGCCTGGATGTCCGGGCCTGGATCGAGGGCTTCTGCCAGCGCCTGCTCGTCCTCGAGCATGTACTGCGTGAGCCGTCCCGCCAGGCTCGGCGTGGTGAACACCAGGCGATGGAACTCCACCACCGCGGGATGGTCGCTGAGGCCGGTGACGGGATCGTAGAGATCGAGGCCGGCCCGAAAGTGCCGGTGCAGGGCCGCCACGGGCGAGACGCCGGGCTCGCGGTCGCGCACGACGCGTGCGGCCTCACCGTTGTGGTCTGCGAATCGGTGCAGTACCAGGTCCTCCTTGGTCGGGAAGTACCGGAAGAGCGTCGGCTTGGAGACCTCAGCCACCGCAGCGATGTCGCTGACCGAGACCTGGTCGAATCCGTGTGCAAGGAACAGTGAGATCGCCGCATCGGCGATGGCGTCACGAGTCCGCGCCTTCTTGCGGGCGCGCAGCCCCGTCGACTCGATCACCCGGACAGCATAACATTGTGTAACCAGGTTGCTTTTTTAACCGAGTAACGCTTTGCTGCGGGAGTGAATCGGACAGACACCACCCACATGCCACCGGTGCTCGTCACCGGCGCCACCGGCCGGATCGGGCGCGGCGTCATCGACCAACTCGTCAGCGCGGGCGTGCCGGTGCGCGCCCTCACGCGTCGTGCCGAAGGCGCGGCGACGCTGCCGGCCGACGTCGAAGTCGTCACCGGCGACCTCACCGTGCCCGCGTCTCTTGACCAGGCATTGCAGGGCACCAGCGCCGTCTTCCTGCTCTGGACCGCGCCTCCGACGACGGCTGCGGCAGTTGTCGAGCGCCTGGCGGCCCACACGCGGCGCGTCGTCTTCCTCTCCTCGCCGCACCGGACGCCGCACCCCTTCTTCCAGCAGCCGAATCCCATGGCGGTGCTCCACGCCGAGATCGAGCGACTGATCGCGGCCACCGGACTCGAGTCGACGATCATCCGACCGGGGATGTTCGCATCGAACTCGTTGGCCTGGTGGGCACCCGCCATCCGCGCCGGCGAGGTCGTCCGATGGCCCTACGGTGCGGCCGAGACCGCACCCGTCGACGACCGTGACGTCGCAGCCGTCGCGGCGCGGACGCTCTACCAGGACGGACATGCCGGCGCTGACTACGTCCTCACGGGGCCCGAGTCACTGAGCCAGGCGGCGCAGGTGGACATCATCGGCAAGATCCTGGGACGCCCGGTCAGGTTCGAGGAGCTGTCACCGGACGAGTTCCGCAGCGAGACAGAGGGCAAGGCCCCGCGCGCGGTCGTCGACATGCTGCTCACCGCATGGGGCGCAACGACTGGCAGGCCCGCGTTCATCACCTCAGCCGTCTCCGACGTCCTCGGGGTGCCGGCGCGATCCTTTGCCGAGTGGGTGGCCGACCACGCAGGCGCGTTCGAGCAAGGCGCGGTTCCGTCAACCTGATCTTCGTCGCAGTCGCCGCAGTCACCGCAGTCGCTGCTGTCGTATGACGTCCCGTCAGTTCCCGTCCCAGTCCCAGCGGATCCCGAACCGGCCGGGTCCCGCGCCGAGGGCCACCGCGTGGACGGTCCCGGCGCTGTTCAGCCGGAGCGACCGCTCGCGTGGGACGGCGTCCAACGCCCCACTGCGGAACATGCGGCAGGCGCCGGGCCGGGCCGCGCGGTCGAAGCGGACCTCCAGCAGGTGTTCGCGCGAGGCCCGGTTGAGGCGGGCGTCGAAGTGATGGACCGGCCGCCCGGCGGACGCCCGGTGGACGGTGTACTCGACTATCGCTGTCTCGCCTCTGGCGAGCGCACGGTCGAAGAGCAGTTCCGCCGCCAACAGGCCTTGGTCCGGCAGGTGTTCGACGGCGCCCAGCCGCAGCGGTGCCGGGACTTCCAGTTCAGGACCGCGGCCGATCTCGTGCGCCTGGAGCACGGTGATCCAGCGGTCCACGCCGTCGGCCTCGGCGCGGACCACGCGTCTGCTCCACAACGAGCTAACGCAGCGGTCCGCGTCGACGGTCAGGCGGCTGTGGCAGCTCAGCCGGGTCAGACTGAGATCCCAGCGGGTGTCCAACCGCTCCCACAGCCCCCGGCCCTGCTCGCCGGGCGACCACGCGTCGGTCAGCGGAACATCACCCACGACACCGACACCGCCGCCCCCCGCCGCCCTGGGAACGGCCACCTGACCCGCGCCCTGCTCTGCGCTCTGCTGCGCGCCCTTGACGGCCCACCGGCCGCGCGGACGCGGGGGCCCGAGCAGGGCGAACAGGGCGCCGGGCTGGACCTGGAGCACCTCCTCGATCACGCTCAGCGCCTGGAGTGACTTGGGCCGTTCAGGACGGCAGCGACCCGTCTGCCAGAGGCTCAGCGTCGCGACGGACAGCCGCATCCCGCGCGCGTCCAGCCGGTCCGCGATGCGTTCGAGCGTGAGGCCGCGTTCCGCGATGGCGTGACGCAGCGCCTGGTCGAAGGGAACGCTCTGCGCAGGCACCTGCGTCATAGTCACGCCCTCCTTCTGCCGACCCCGCCCCCGTGTCTGGCTGATCATTACCCACGATTGCATCTAACAACCTGTGAGTTCCCTGGCGGCTGCCCGCCCTGGGCTCATCCCGCCCTGCGGCAGTCCTCCTCGGCAGGCTGCTCGCCGGTCTCCTTGCCGATCTCTTCGGCAATTCCCTTGAAACTGAACGGGCGGAGCCCTCTTGTCCGGTGCATGTACACAAGGTGAGGCTGTGTCAACCGCCGGAGATCACCCCCACTTCGCGGCGGCCGACCCCAACTCCTCACCCCCATAGGAGAATCCATGAGGACCGTTCGGCGAACCGCACCCTTGCTGGCCATCGCCGTCGGCGTCAGCGCCGCCGCGCTGGCCACCCCGGCCATCGCGGCCACCCCCACGGCGTCGCCCGCCCAGATCACCCAGGCCCAGGCGTCGCACGAGAGCCACTCCCTGCACGGTCTGCACCAGCGGACGGGCGCCGTCACCAACGCGAGCGTGGAGTCCACCAACTGGTCCGGCTACGCCGCCACCGGCTCGTCGGGCGCGTACAAGTCCGTCTCCACCTCCTGGGTCCAGCCCTCCGTCAGCTGCGGCTCGGCCACGACCTACTCGTCCTTCTGGGTCGGCCTCGACGGCTACAGCAACTCGGCGCTGGAGCAGACCGGCACCGAGGCGGACTGCATCGGCGGCCACGCCACGTACGGCGCGTGGTGGGAGGTGCTGCCCGCCTCGGAGAGCGCGTACTCGGGCGTCACCGTCGCGGGCGGCGACTCGATGTCCGCGTCGGTGACCGACAACGGCAACGGCACCTTCACCATGACGCTGACCGACAGCACCAAGGGCTGGTCCAAGTCCACCACGCATGCCGGAAGTTCCGGCTACCAGGACAGCTCGGCCGAGGTCATCGCCGAGGCCCCGGAGGTCAACGGCTCGATAGCCAGCCTGGCGAACTTCGGCACCGTCAACTTCACCGGCGCGACGGCCGGCGGAAAGTCGCTCGGCAGCACCTCTCCGACCGAGATCGTCATGGTCAACAGCAGTGGCAGCACGGTCCGCGCCCAGCCCGGCGCGATCTCCGGTGGCAGCTTCTCCGACGTCTGGAAGCACAGCTGACGCGCGGGGCGCACTGACGGAACGACCGCGTCCGGGTCCGCGCTTCCAGTCGCGGACCCGGACGGCCTCGTTCGGCTGCTTCTCCAGCCCCACCAACCACCCCGGTCAACGACCGCGCCCGTTACGCCGGCTCCTGCGGCGGGCCAGTTCCTCGCGTGCCGTCACCCAGCGCTCCTGCGCCTGCGCCACCACAGCCGCCCACTCCTGCCGCACCTCGTCGTCCGGCGGGCGGTTGCCGCGGGCGATCCGGCCGAGTTCGTCATGGACCTCCCGGCCCAGCGCCGACGAGGCCACGAGCACGACCATGACGCCGAACAACGCCGCGATCATTGCGAAGACGGCACCCACCGGCCCGAAGCGGGTGGCATAGGAACTGAAGAGATGTGGCAGATACACCGCCGCCACGACGGAGTAAGCACTGCTCGCGACCGCTCCGACAACGCCGAACGGCACCAGGTCCCGCCAGGCCTGTCGTCGGGCGCAGAGGGTCCAGCCTCCCCACACGAGAAACACGGCGGTCAGCGGCACCTCACACGCGGCTGCCAGGAGACCGAACCGCGCTTCCCCAAGCGTGGCGTACAGCCATCCTCCGACTGCCGCGTACGCGACGAGGCCCGCGAGCCAACGCAGCCCGTTCAGAGTGTTGCGCACGCTCAGCGGCGGCAGTTCCCAGGTCTGCTCGAACAACCGTTGGGCCGCTCGCGCGAGACTCAGGGACGAGATGATCAGGAACACCGTCCCACCGACTCCGAGACTGACCCCGGGTCCTTCCGCGAAGGAGAAAAGAGACCTGACCGCCTCCGCCCCACCACCGGTCAGGCCGTAGCGGTTGATCAGCCGGGTGGCCAGGTCCTCCTGGCCGAGCTGCACCACCACGGACGCCACCAGCAGAGCCAGCGGGATCCCGGCGGTCAGGGCACTCGACGCGAGCGCCATGGAGCGGTCGAAGCCCACCAAGCGCTGGAATCGGCTGACGACGCGCAAAGCGAACGCCGGACGCAGCCAGAAGGTCAAAGTCCGCAGGACACGCTCCCGCGAGATGGTTTTCGTGCCTGGCCTCCGCGAACCCGGGGTGGTCGGGACGCAGCCACCCTAACGCGCCGTCACCGTTCCGCCCGCGTGGACGCGCCCGCGCCGGTGTGTGAGCACCACTTCCCCTGCCGGGCCTAAATGTCGTCGAAGTCAGCGAACACACCCTCCCCCTGGAGTCCTCCGGTGAGCGGCTGCTCGGACCAGATCACCTTGCCGCTCGCGGTGTAGCGGGTGCCCCAGCGGTGGGCGAGCTGGGCGACGAGGAAGATGCCGCGACCGCCCTCGTCCGTCGTCGCCGCCCAGCGCAGGTGCGGGGCGGTGCTGCTGCCGTCGGAGACCTCGCAGACCAGTCCCGTGTCGCGGAGCAGCCGGACGCGGACCGGCGCCACGCCGTACCGGATGGCGTTGGTGATCAGCTCGCTGAGGATCAGTTCGGCGCTGAAGGAGATCTCCTCGAGTCCCCACTCCACCAGCTGCTTGACGCACGCGTTGCGCACCGGCGCCACGGCAGCCGGGTCGCCGGGGACCTCCCACTCCGCCACCTGCTCGGGCGGCAGCAGCGCTGTTCCGGCGACGAGCAGGACCACGTCGTCGGTCGGCTGCGGCGCGGGTGCCGCGCGGACCGCGACGGCGCAGATCTCCTCGGGGCTGAGCGCGCGGCCGTGGTTCTCCAGTGCGACGCGGAGACGGCGCAGACCCTCGTCGATGTCCTCGCCCCGAGCCTCCACCAGGCCGTCGCTGAAGAGCAGCAGCCGCGAGCCCGCGTCGAGCCCGATCTCGCTGGTCCCGAACGGGTGGCCGCCGACGCCGAGCGGTGGGGCGACCGCGACCTCCGGGAAGACCACGGTGCCGTCGGGACGCACCACGGCGGGGCCGAGATGCCCCGCGCTGGAGAGAGTGCAGACGCCCGACACCGGGTCGTAGACCGCGTACAAGCAGGTCGATCCGGTCACGGTGACGTCGGCGGGGACCCCGTCCGCGGGGGACTGCTCGGACTGCCCGGCCTCCTCGTCCAGCTGCGTGACCAGCTCGTCCAGCCGGCCCAGCACCTCGTCGGGCGGCAGGTCCAGGGCGGCGAAGGTGCGGGTCGCGGTGCGCAGACGCCCCATCGCGACGGCGGCGTTGATGCCGTGCCCGACCACGTCGCCGACCACCAGCGCCGTACGGAAGCCGGGCAGCGGGATGACGTCGAACCAGTCCCCGCCGACACCGGCGCTCGCCGGAAGGTAGCGGTGGGCCAGCTCCAGCCCGGTGCGCTCGGGCACGCTGCGCGGGAGCAGGCTGCGTTGCAGGGCGACGGCGGTCCCGTGTTCGCGGGTGTAGCGGCGGGCGTTGTCGACGGAGACAGCGGCGCGGGCGGCCAGGTCCTCGGCGAGCGGCAGGTCGTCCGCGTCGAACGCCGGGCTCCCGGGGGCCCGGCGGAACTCGACCAAGCCGAGCACTCCCCCGCGCATCCGCAGCGGGACGATGAGCGTCCCGTGGTCGGCGTCCGGGACGGCACACTCACCGGCCAGGGCGAGGGCCTGCGGGCTGTCCGGGGTGAGGGTGACGGTGGTGCCGACCGGAGTGTCGGGCTCCTGGTCGCCGCCGCGCAGGACGGTGCGGCGCAGCAGTCCGGCGGTCCGGGGTGGCTCCTCGCCGCGGGTGACGGCGTCGACGAGGTCGACGGAGACGGCGTCCGCGAAGCCGCCCAGCGCGACGTCCGCGAGTTCCTCGCAGGTCCGGGTCATGTCCAGAGTCCGGCCGATCCGCATGCCCGCCTCGTAGAGGAGTCGGCGGCGGCGTCCGGCAGCCTCGATCCGGCTGGTGAGGTCGTGCAGCTCGGTGGTGTCCCGGAGCGTGACCACACTGCCGGGGAGGCCGCCGTACGGGGCGGTCGGGCGCTTGTTCACCGCGAGCAGCCGGTCGGCGGCACGGTGAATGCCGTCCGTCACCTCGTCCGGGGAGGTGAGCAGCGTCGTCGTCGCCGGGTCCAGACCCAGCGCCGCCACAGGCTGCTGCTCGGCGTCCGGCGGCAGGTCGAGGAGGCGGCGGGCCTCGTCGTTGGCGAGCGTCAGCCGTCCGTCGCCGCCGATGATCAGCACGCCCTCGCGCACGGCGTGCAGGACAGCTTCATGGTGCTCGTACATCCGGGCCAGCTCGGTGGGACCGAGGCCACGCGTCTGCCGCTGCAGCCGCCGGGAGGCGAACGCCGTGCCCGCGGCAGCCAGCAGCACAGCGATGGCCGCTCCGCCGAGCAGGACCGGCAGTTGGGTGTCCGCGAGGGCGTTGACCCGTCCGACCGTGATGTTGACGGCGACCGCGCCGAGCGGTCGATGGGCGGCGTCGAACACCGGCACGGCGGTCGCGATCGAGTCGAAGCCCGGCTGGTTGTCCTCGAAGGTGACCGTCTGCCCGGCGAGCAGCTTGGGCAGCACGTCATGGAGCACGAACGGCGTGGGCTGGTAGGGACGGCCGACATAGTCGGGGTAGGGCGAGGTGAGCTGGACGAACGAGGTGTTGAAGACCACCACCGAGTCCACCCCGGCCGCCTGCTGCACCCGCTCCGCCTGCGGCTGCAGCACCGCCGTCGGGTGGGGCGACTCCAGCGCCTGGACCACACCCGGAGCGGTCGCGAAGGACTGGGCCACGCCGCGGGTGATCCTGCGGGCGTCGCTCGTCGTACTGGAGCGCGCCTGGAGCACCATGGCCACCACGCCCGCGACGACGAGCAGCAGCACGATCAGCAGCTCGATGAGGAACATCCGCCCGGCCAGGCTCCGCCCGAACAGTGCGGCGCGCGGTCCGCGCGGTCCGCGTTTCTTCCGGGGCTCGTGCTCCCGCTCCGACGACGCACCGCGGTCACGGTGCGTGGAAGGCGCGCGGCGGCGTAGCACACACCATGCTTAACCTGCACAACTGTGACCGCGCAAGCAGCATTCCGTAGTCATCCGACTACGGTTGTCAACGCCACGCCTCCCACGGGCGGACCTCAGCCGCCGTCGGGGTAGCCGCCCCGGAGGGCGATCACCGGGTCGTACGGCAGCGTCTCCGGCTGACGCCGGGCGGCGCACCAGGCGTCCGGATGCGGCTCCCGACCGGCCGTCAGACGCGACGGCTACACCGCCGGATCACCGACGCCGTCTGCCGTCTCACGGTGGCGGCCCGGCGTGGTGCCGAACTCGCGTCTGAAAGCGTGGGAGAAGGCGTAGGGACTGCCGTAGCCGACCCGGCGGGCGATGGTGGCGAGGGGGTCCTGCGTGTCGCGCAGCATGCGGGCAGCGAGGGTCAGTCGCCACCAGCCGAGGTAGGCCATGGGCGGTCGGCCGACCAGGGTGGTGAAGCGGCGGGCCAGGGTCGCGCGGGAGACGCCCGACGCCACGGCCAGCGAGTCGTTGGTCCAGGTCGCCGCCGGATCCGTGTGCAGGGCGCGCAACGCGGCGGCGGCCACCGGGTCGCTCAGGACGCCCGGCCACGCGCCGACCGCGCCGTCGCTCATCCAGGAGCGGATCATGTAGACGAGCAGCAGGTCGAGCAGGCTCTGCACGGCGATGCAGGACCCGGGCCCGCGCAGCTCCAGCTCCCGGCCCAGCAGGTCGATGGCGGCGCGAAGTTCCTGGTTTCCGCCGACCCGGCTGGGCAGATGGACGACTGCGGGCAGTTCGGCCAGCAGCGGATGCTTGCGACTGCGGTCCAGCCGGTACTTGCCGCACAGCAACTGCACCGTGTCCCCGGGGTCTGGGACGGTCCCAGGGAAGGGCTCGCCCGAGGCGAACCAACGTTCCAGCGGCACAGCTTGACGCACCGTCCGCTCGTCGGTGGGAGAGTCGGCGAGGATGTGCCCGGTGCCGTGCGGGAGCAGTACCGCGTCGCCCGGCCCGAGGGACACCGGGGCGTCCCCACTGTCGGGGAGCAGCCAGCAGCTGCCCCTGAGGACGACATGGAAGCCCGCGCCCTGGTACCCCTCGATCCTGGTGCACCAGGTGCCGGTGACGCTGACCCTGGTCGTCTCCGGATTCCCGACACGTACCGCCGCGATGGCGTCGCTCACCACGTCCATGATGACCAGGGTAGCCTCAGAAGACCTCAGTGGTGAGACGCATGCGTATGCGAAGGAGCAGCTGACGTATCGAGAAGCTCGTGTGGTCTCCCTAGGGTTGACGGCATGACAGCGGACAATGTGCAGGTCTTCCAGGTCGGAGACGTCGAAGTGCTGCGGCTCGTCGAGTGGACGGGCGCCTTCGTTCCCACCGCCGATCTGGTGCCGGGGGCGACACAGGAGTTGTGGGCGGCTCAGGCGCACTGGCTGGCGCCCGAGCACGTCGAGCCGGAGACAGGGCGGGCGATGGTCGCGATTCAGACCTGGGTGCTGCGCAGCGAAGGGATGACCGTGGTCGTGGACACCGGGATCGGCAACGGCAGGGAGCGGCCCGGTTCCCCGATGTTCGACAACTGGCAGGGCGACTTCCCAGGGCTGCTGGCCCAGGCCGGCATCCGCCCGGAGGAGGTGGACGTGGTGGTCAACACCCACGTCCACGGTGACCACGTCGGGTGGAACACCACGGCGACGGAGCACGGCTGGGTGCCCACGTTCCCCAACGCCCGCTATCTCGTACCGGCCGCAGACGACGCCTACTTCGGGCCGGCGAACGGATACGCGGGCGGTCGCCGCCCGGACGACCGGCTCATGTACGAGGACAGCCTCGCGCCGGTGCACCGGGCTGGGCAGGTCGACCTGTGGGAGGGCAGCCACCGGATCGACGGGCGACTCACCCTGGAGGCCGCTCCCGGCCACACGCCCGGCTCCGCCGTGCTGCGGCTGGCCTCCGCCGGGGAGCGGGCGGTCTTCGTCGGCGACCTCGTGCACAATCCGGTGCAGATCGTCGCACCCGGGTGCAGCAGCTGCCTCTGCCTGGATCCGGTGCAGTCGGCGGCGAGCCGCCGCCGCGTCCTGGCACGGGCCGCCGACGAACGGGAGTTGCTCGTCCCCGCCCACTTCGCCGGCCCCGGCGCGGTCGAGGTGCGCCGCGCGGGCGAAGGCGACGGCTTCGCGCCGGGAGCCTGGGCCGCCTTGGCGGGGACGCGCTCGTCGTAGCCGATGTCGGGACGAACAGGCCGCGCGACGCGAGCGGTCAGGAAGGCCGAGAAGGACGAAGTGAGCCGGCGCGGGGACGAGGCCTCGCGTCCGGTCGCTTCATCTCGCGCCACTCCGGGCGTAGCCCGGCGAGGTTGGTGGTGAGGAAGTAGGCACTGCCGCCGACGAGCAGCACCGGGACGAGGCCGGCGGCTACCACGGCGGCTCCGGCGAGGAGGCCGCCGAGCGGGATCCCGGCCCAGGCCAGGGAATCGCCGAGGGCGCTGACGCGGCCCAGCATCCGGCGCGGGACGCGTTCGAGGAGGACGGCTCCGATGACCGGGTTGATGAAGCCCGCGCCGAGCCCCGCGACCGCGAAGACCGCCAGCACCGCGCCCAACGGCGCGCCGGAGGCCAGGATCAGGAAGCGTGGGGCCCCGGCCACCAGGAATCCGGCGAAGAAGACCAGCCGTCGCGGCAGCCGGTGCGCCAGCGCCGCGGCGACCAGGCTGCCCGCGACGGCCGCCGCGCCGCCCGCGCTGCTCATCAGGCCGATCGCGGTCGGCCCGCCGCCGGACTGCCGGGCCCAGAAGGGGATCAGGACGGACGAGAGCCCCTGGTCCAGCAGGTTGGTGCACGCCACCATCACGATGACGGAGAGCAGCAGCGGCTGGCCACGCAGGAAGGTGAAGCCCTCGGCGAAGCGCTGCCAGTAGCCGGACTCCACTTCTCCGGCCTCCCCGGCGTCATCTGACCTGGCATCAACTGACTGTCCGACGCCGCGCGGCAGTGCCAGGCCGATGATGACCGAGCCGAGGGCGAAGGAGCACGCGTTGACGACGATGCCCGTCAGCGGCCCGAGCAGCGCCACCAGCGCGCCGCCCGCCGCCGGGCCGATGGTGGAGGCGAGCCGTTCGGTCGTCCCGGTCAGCCCGGTGGCCCGCTCCAGCGGGATCTCGGCGAGGTCGGCCGCCTCCGGGACCATGACCTCCTTGGCCAGGTCTCCCGGCCCACGCGCGGCGCCGACCACTGCGACCAGCGCCAGCAGCAGCGCGAAGGAGAGCAGGTGCAGGCTGTGCAGCAGGGGGATCGCACCGGCGGCGATCGCGCTGACGAGGTCCGTGGTCCACGAGACGGCGCGCGGGCCGGTGCGGTCCACCAGCGGCCCGGTGAGCGCCTTGACCACCACATAGGGCGTCAGCTCGCAGAAGGCCACCAGCCCCGTCTGTGTCGCGCTGCCGGTCGTGACCAGGACGAACCAGGGCAGCGCCACGGCCGAGACGCGGGTGCCGGTCTGCGAGACGGCGATGGCCGTCAGCACGCCGACGAGTGGTCGTAACGACCGTCTGCGGGAACGGCCGGATATCTCGGTGTTCACTCCGCACCTCCGTCGGCGTCCAGTTCGGGCAGAACGTGGAAGATCGCGGTGACCCGCCTGGCGCCCTCGGGGGCGTCCGCCGCCGCCTCCGGCGCGTCCTTTCGGTAGCGACCGAGGACCGCCTCCAACTCCCGGCCCAGAGCGGCGGCTTCGTCCGGCGTCAGGCGCAGGGGCCAACTGCTCAGATCGATGGTGTTGCGCCACTCGCGGGGCATGGTCGGCACGTCGTTCAGCGTCTGCTGGGTGCGGAGAGTGTGTGCCGCGGCGACGGACTGGAGGTACGCCTGCGTCGCCTCGGGCTCGCGGTCGGCGAGGGCCGGGTCGTTGAACTCCGTGGACTGGTGGACCGCGCGCCACCAGCGCTCGCGCGCGTTGCCGAGCTCCGGGACCTCCTCGACGAACCCCGCCGCGCCGAGTTGGCGCAGGTGGTAGCTGGCTGTCCCGGAGTTGACGCCCAGCCGCTCCGCGAGGCGGGTGGGCGTGGACGGGCCGTGCTTGCGCAGCAGCCCGACCACCTGCACCCGCACCGGATGCGCCAGTGCCCGAAGTCCCTTGGCATCAAGGACAACTGACGTCAGTTCACCTTTCGGGGGCTTGGAGCCGCCCGCTGCTGTCTCAGCCATACCGCATACGGTAGACCGCGAAGACTTCTTTGCAAACAGTTCTTTGCAAAGAAGTCTTCGCGGTTCCTGTGGGACGGCGGTCGGCTCAGCTGTCGAAGTCCGTGGAGCGGGTCAGCTTCTCCCAGGCGCGGAACTCGGCGCGGTCACGGTCCAGACTGCCGCTGATCGCGTCGGCCGCGTCGTTGCCGAGCAGCAGGCGCAGCGGCGGCTCGGGGGCGCCCAGGGCGGTCAGGATCGCCGCCGCGGCCTTGGCCGGGTCGCCCGCCTCCTGGCCCGCGCCGCCCGGCAGCCCGGCGCGGACCGGGCCGACGGTGTCCTGGTACGCGTCCATGGCCTCGGACTGGTAGAGCGCGCCGGACCCGGCGAAGCCGGTGCGGAACGCTCCCGGCTCGACGATCAGCACCCGGATCCCGTGCGGCGCGACCTCTGCGGCCAGCGACTCGGACAACCCCTCCAGGGCGAACTTGGTGCCGCAGTACGCGCCCACCCCGGCGAAGGCGAAGCGTCCGCCCATGCTGGTCATCTGCACGATCGCGCCCGAGCCCTGGCGGCGCATGTGCGGCAGCGCGGCGCGGGTGAGCGCGACCGGGCCGAAGAAGTGCAGGTCCATCAGCTCGCGCAGTTCGGCGTCCGTGGTCTCCTCGACCGCGCCCACGAGACCGCGTCCGGCGTTGTTGACCAGGACGTCGATCCGCCCGTGCTTCGCGACCAGGCTGTCGACGGCGGCCTGGGCACCCGCCGTGTCGGTGACGTCGAGTCGAAGCGCCTCGACCTGGCCCGGATGCGCGGCGACCAGGTCGTCGAGCAGTTCGGTGCGACGCGCGGCGGCGACCACGAGGTCACCGCCCGCCACGACCGCCTCGGTGATCGCCCGGCCGAACCCGCTGCTCGCCCCGGTGACCAGCCAAACCTTCGTCATCTTCCGCTCCCGCATGCCGGCTTCATGATCAGTACGGGAACCACCGTGCCACGGCGGGCGGTTGTGCGTCCGCGTTTTACCGTCGCGCGGAACCCTCCGGCCAGACGCGGTGGACGTAGAGGCCGAGGCGCTCCGCCTCCGCGACCGCGTCGGCGACCTCCGTGCCGGGTCGGCCGTCCCAGACGGCGACCAGTTCCTCCACCATGCCGAGCAGCGTCGGCACCAGCGCCATCCCGGAGCCGAGATGGTGCACGGCACGGGCCTCCTCGCGCAGCGCGTGCGCGGTCGTGCCGAGGATCTCCAGCCCGCCGCCGTGGTCCACCACGGACTGGGCGAACCAGGTCTCCGGGCCCGGGCGCAGCGGCGTCACGCCGACGAGGTCGTGGCTCGGGCAACCCGTGACGATGCGCCACAGCTCGCCGCGGACCAGCATCTCCGTGACGTCGGACAGGTCTTCGTGGCCGATCACTCCCATGTGCATGAGGCCCGATGCTACGGCCTGATCCCCGCCCTTTCGGTGCGGAGACCAGGCCGTCTCAGTGCTCGGACCGAACGCCGGGCAGCGCTCAGCCGTGCAGGATCCGGACGCCGTGGATGTCGACCGGGAGGGTCGGGAAGCCGTCGCCCGGACCGTTCTGGTCGTCCTCTCCCGCGGCGGCGATCTTGAGCAGCACGTCCATGCCGCCGGTGACCTTGCCGAACGGGGTGTAGGCGGGCGAGAGCTTGGTGTCCTTCCAGACGAAGAAGAACTGGCTGCCGTTGGTGTTCGGCCCAGCGTTGGCCATCGCCACCGTGCCGGCCGGGTAGGTCGCGCCGGTCAGGTTCTCGTCGTTGAAGGAGTAGCCCGGCCCGCCCGAGCCGGTCCCGGTCGGGTCGCCGCACTGGAGCACGTAGATGCCCTTGGTGGTGAGCCGATGGCAGTGGGTGCGGTCGTAGTAGTCTCGCTCGGCCAGGAAGCGGAACGAGTAGGTGGTGCAGGGGGCCTGACTGGTCAGTGCCTGAAAGGTGATCACGCCCTGGCTGGTGCGCAGCTGCGCCGAGTACGGCTGGGCGGCCTTTGTCGCGTCGAAGACCGGGATGCCCTTGAAACGGTCCGCGGGCACCGCCGCGGTGTAGCCGCACGGGTCCGCGGCGGTGGCGGCCACGGCCGCGTGGTGGACGGCGTGGTGTGCGGCCGGGGCGAGGCTCTGCGTGCCGCCGCCGGATCCGCTCGCGGCCGTGGCCGCGCCGGTCGTACCAAGAACGAGCGCCGCTGCCGCCGCGAACGAGAGCCAGTGCCTGCGGTCCATCCGACCTACCCCCAGAACGTCAGGACGCCACGCCACAGCTCGTGACCGCGCGCGGCGCCGGTTGTCATGTCCCTCCTGCCTTTCCCCGGCACACGCGTCACCACACCCACCCAGCTTGCCCCCGTTCTCCTGGCGCACACGGCACAAGGCCGAGCGGGTGGGGCAGCTCGGCCCTGTGCGTCAGCGGTGCTCGGCGATCGACCGGATCAGTGGTTGCAGGCGTCCGCGTACCAGACGGGCGCCCAGTTGTAGTCGGAGTTCCAGAACACCGGCGGCGGCGTCGTGTAGATCACGCTCTTGCTCGAATTGAGCAGGAAGGCATCGGTGCCGGCGGTCTGGTTGTTGATCCAGGAGCCGTCGGAGTTCCAGCCGGAGCCCGGCAGCTCCTGGTCCTCGTTGCAGGTGCTCACGTTGAACTGCTCGCCCGCGCCGGTCTGCCCCTGCCACATGCAGAAGTATTCGTAGCCGCAGCCGGGCCCCGGCTGCCGCACTCCGTTCAGCGTGAAGAACCAGACCCCCGTGTTGGGCGTGCCGCTCCCGGTGTTGGCGGGTCGCACGCCACTGGTGGCGCCGGTTGCGGGCGCGAAGCCGAGGTTGACCGCGCCGGGGAGCACCCGCGCGTACTTCTGGCCGGGCAGCGGGAGCAGCACGGACGCGCCGTGCGGCAGCGCCAACTCGTTCGCCGCGACCTGCTTGGCACCGCTGTACTGGTGCAGGATCTGGTCGACCTTGCTCTGCAGGGCGGCGGCCTGCGTGGTGTTCAGCCCCGCCTCGCGGACCTGCGCGGCGAACGGGGCGGCCTGCGTCACGGCGCGCGGCGCGGCCTGGGACGCGGCGTCCGCCGTGCTCACCCCTGCCGTACCGATGGCCGCGACCGCCGCCATGACGGCGAACGCCTTCAAGCTGCGTGACCTCATCGCGATCTTTCCCCTCCTGGTCGAACAACTCGGACGCAGTTCCCATGGGCCCCTGGGAACTGCTCGGGCCGAGCGTGCTCGGCCCACTTCCCGTCCCACCAGGGAGTGCGGCGGAATGACGGAATATCGGGACAGCATCAAGCCTGACCTGCTGGGACGTACACGCACCTGACGGTGGCACGGGACAGCCGGACAGGAGTCCTCGTTCGGAGCGTTACTGACGGAACGTCAAGATTCTTTTGTTGCCGCACAGTTGGGTCACAGAACCAGGCACGGGGTCAGAGGCCCTGTTCCAGCGTCCGGGTGACCGGTTTGAGTCCCGCGGCCCGGTAGAAGGCGAAGGCGCCCTCGTTGAGGTCCCAGACCTGGGTGACCAGGCGGCGGCAGCCCGCAGCGCGCCCCAGCACGCGGACGTGCTCCAGCAGCGCGGAGCCCACCCCGCTGCGTGCAGCGGCCGGATCCACCGCGATCTGCTGGAGCGAGACGACCGTCTCCCGCACGACCAAGGCGCTGGCCGGTCGCTCGACGACCCGGGCCATGGCATAGCCGACGGCGCGGCCGTCGGACGCCTCGGCGAGCAGGAAGGTCACCCCCAGCTCGGCCAACTGACCGGCCAGGAGGGCTTCGAGCTCGTCAGTGGCCGGAGCGGTGACGAAGACGTCAGGGCGCGCGCGGGCGTGCAGGTCGTGGACGATGGCGTTGAGTGCCGCAAGGGTCGTGACGTCGTCCGTGGTGGCGGTGCGGATGGTGACCATGGGACGCATCCTGGGCCGTCACCGACCGGCACCGCCACGCGTTTTCACAACCGGCGGTCCGCTGTAGCCGCCTCAAGGAGCCGGGCGAGTTCGGTCGGCTTCGTGACCATCGGCCAGTGGCCGGAGGCGATGTCGACGAACTCGACGAGTTTGGCGCGGGCGAGTTCCGGGATCTGTCCGGCGCCGATCCAGCCCTGGGCCTCCGTCGGGGAGAACTCAGGGCAGACCACCGTCACCGGGATGTCGAACCGGCGCTCGTCCGTCAGCCGGACGACGCCCCGTGCGACACCCTCGGGGACGGGTATCGCGGCGGCTTCGAGCTGACGGAGCATAGACTCGTCCAGGTCGACGCTGTCGGGGCCCGCGAAGGGCTCCCAGCCGGGGAACGGCATCGCCCCGTCCGCGATCGGGAAGAAGTCGGCGTACGCGCGGCCGTCCGCGCCCGGGAAGCCGCCGATCAGGACGGCCCTGACGACCCGTTCCGGGCGGGCGTCGGCGGCCAGCCAGGCCAGGGTGCTCGCGGCGGAGTGGCCGACCACCGTCACCGGGCCCGGTGCGGCGTCCACGGCGGCGAGGACCGCGGCGAGTTGGTCGTCCAGCGTGGCGGACGCGTTACCGTCGCCCTGTCCCGGCAGGGTCAGCGGGACGGGGCGGTGGCCGAGGCGTTCGAGTTCGGGCGTCACGTCCTTCCAGGCGGTTCCGTCGAGCCACAGGCCGGCGATCAGCAGGATGTCCACGGGGGGTTCCCTTCGTCTTCGGCCCAGTCAACACGGAGGGACTGACAGAACGCACGGAAGCGCCCGGAAACGCACGGGCGGGCCGAGGCGCGTACGCCTCGGCCCGCCCGTCGCTCCGTTAGACCACTACGGCCGCTGGAGTCGCGCGTCCAGTGAGTCGTGGATGGCGTCGCCGATCAGGTTGAACGCCACGACCGTGACGATCAGGATCACCGCCGGCGGGTAGACCAGCCACCAGTAGCCGTCGAAGAGGTAGTTGAGACCGTCGGAGAGCATGGTGCCCCAGTCCGCGTGGGGCGGCGGGATGCCGAGCCCGAGGAAGCTCAGTGTGGACATCGCCAGGATCGCGTCCGCGATGGTGAAGGTCCCGCTGACCAGGACCACGCCGATGGCGTTCGGCACCAGGTGGCGCAGGACGATGCGGCGTCGGCTTCCGCCCATCATCCGGGCCGCCTGGACGAACTCGCGGGTGCGCAGGCTCAGTACCTCGCCTCTGACCAACCGCGCCACGCCGAGCCAGGAGAGCAGCGACAGCAGCACGATGATCATCAGCAGGTTCGGGGTGAACATGCTGACCAGGATCAGCAGCAGCACCAGGCCGGGGATGGCCAGGAAGGTGTCGATGACGCGCATCATCAGCGCGTCGACCACCCCGCCGATGAATCCCGCGAACGCCCCGTAGAGCGTGCCGATGACGGTCGTGGCAACGGCGACGGCGAACCCCAGCTCCAGCGAGGACCGCCCGCCCTCCATCAACCGGCCCAGCACGTCGTAGCCGGAGGCGTCGGTGCCGAGCGGATGCGCCCCGCTGGGCGGCAACTCGGACAGGTCGAGACGCACGGTCACCTGATTGGTGGGGTAGAGCAGCGGGCCGACGAAGCAGAACAGGACCATCAGCGCCACCAGGCAGAGCCCGGCGATCGCCATCTTGTTGTGCGCGAGCGCCGAGACGACCAACCGCCCGGACCCGCGCCGCTCGGCGAGCTCGCCCGCCTCCGGCACGGCGCCCGGCCCGCCTGGCCCGGCGGGGCCGGGAGCAGTCGCCGCCTCGCGGTCCCGCTCCGCATCGACTGCGGGTTCATGCACCGGCTCATGTACTGACATAGCGAATCCGGGGGTCGAGGAGGCTGTAGGCGGTGTCGGCGGCCAGGTTCCCGACGACCGTGGCGATGCCGACGACCAGCGTCGAGCCCAGCAGGATCGGGTAGTCGTGGCTGGTGGCTGCCTGGAAGAAGAGCAGCCCCATGCCCGGGTAGTTGAAGACCTCCTCGGCAATCACCGCGCCCGCGACGATGCTGGGCGCGGAGAGCCCGACGATCGTGACGATCGGCAGGATCGAGTTGCGCAGCACGTGCCGCATCAGCACCAGCCGCTCCGGCAGGCCCTTGGCCCGGACCACCCGGAGGTACTCCTGGGCCAGGGCGTCGATCGCCGAGGACCGCATGTAGCGGCTGTAGCCGGAGACGCTGACCAGCGTCAGCGTCACCACGGGCAGGACCAACGCCCGTGGGTCGGCCAGGATCCCGGCCACCGTGGTGGCGCGGGGAGCCAGCGGCGGCAGCAGGTGCAACTGCACCGAGAACACCGCGATCAGCAGCAGCGCGAAGAAGAAGTCGGGCATCGAGTAGAGGACGAAGGCCGCCACGGTGGCGATGTTGTCGCCGACTCCGTTGCGCCGCACCGCCTGGTAGATCCCGAGCGGCACGGCGATGGCCAGGGCCAGCACCGTGGAGAGGCCAAGCAGTACGGCGTCCTTGGGCAGCCGCTGCGCGATCAGCGTCGACACCGGCTGCTGCAGGGAGTAGGACGTGCCGAAGTTGCCCTGGCACACCTGCTTGACGTACGTCCAGAACTGCTCGACCAACGGCTGGTTGAGGCCGTTGACGTTGTCGAAGATGGCGATCCGGCTGGCGGTGGCCCGCGTCCCGAGGGTGGCGCGGGCCGCGCTGCCGGGCTCCAGGTGGACCAGGATGAAGGTGAGCACCATCACCCCGATCACCACGGTGATCGCCTGCCCGATCCGGCGGACGAGGTAGGCGGTCATGAGGCACTCACGAGGTGAAGCCCCACATTTCCGGGTTGAGTCCGCCGGAGAACGGGTTCAGCGGCGTGACGCCCTGGAGGTTGCTCCGGTAGACCAGCAGGCCGTTCTGGTTCGGCAGCCACAGCCAGGGCAACTGCTGGGCCGCGTAGTCCTCGTAGGCGAAGAAGGCGGAGGTCCCCGAGCCGTACTCGGTCGCGTTGATCAGCTGGTCCATCTTCGGGTCGGCGTAGCCGCCCTGGTTGTTGCTGCCGGTGCTGTTGAAGAAGCCGTCGCCGGCCGGGTAGAGCGGGTACGGGTCGTAGCCGAAGTCCGCCAGCTGCCAGCCGCAGGTGGCGGCCGGGTGGGACGACGCACTGCACGCACCCACGGTGGCGATCAGCGAGTTGAAGGGCTCGGAGTGCAGGTTGATGGTGATGCCGGCCTGCGCCTCGGAGGACTTGATGGCGGCGTTCTGCTCGTCCATGGACGCCTGGCCGGAGGAGTAGGCGAGTTGGAAGGTCAGCCCCTCCCCCGCCGTGATGCCCGCGCCGCACTGGTTCGCGCCGGTGCCGGGGCTCTGGCAGGTGGTGGTGCCGTTGGGCACGACCTTCCATCCGTGCGCCTGGAGCAGGGCGGTGGCCTTGGACGGCGAGTACGGGTACGGCCCGCCGGACTTCTCCAGCGGCGAGGCCCACGGGCCGGTCGCGGTCAGCGGCACTGGGCCGTTGCCGGGGTCGGCGTACCCGGAGTAGACCTTGGAGACGATCTGCTGCCGGTTGATCAGGTACTCCAGCGCCTGCCGGACGTAGAGCTGTTGGATCTCCGGCCCCACCTGGGCGTTGTAGAAGTTCGGCTGGATCATCGCGACGCCGGGGACCGGGATGTTGGCGACCGAGTACCCGTTCTGCTCCAGCGCGGAGGCCTGCTTGACGTCGTTCAGCGGCAGCTGTCCGATGTCGAGGGTGTCACCGGCGCGCAGCGCGTTGAGCTCGGCTGTGTCGGTGGTGAACGGGGTGTCCACGACCTTGGCCAGGACGGGCTTGTCCGGCCCGGAGTACTGCTTGTTGGGGACGTAGCTGTAGTAGCCGTCCGTGCGGAACTCCGACAGCTTCCACGGCCCGTCGACCACCTGCCACAGCGGGTTGGTGGCGAAGGTGGCCATGTCGCCGCCTTCCTTCTGCAGGTACGCGTAGACGGCCTTGGCCCCGGCGCTGGTCTCGTCCAGGTTGCCGACCGGCCCCGCGTCGGAGGACTTGTCCCAGGCGTGCTGCGGCAGCAACGGGATGTTGCTGAGCACGTCGTCCTCGTAGAACGTGGGGTTGTACGACCGGGTCAGGTTGATCACGACCGTGTTGGCGTCCGGCGTCGAGACGCCGGCCACGTCGTCCGGGAAGAGGCCCTGGACGTAGTTGCTCCAGTTGGAGGCGTTCGCCTTGATCAGGTTGTAGACGAAAGTGAAGTCGCGGCTGGTGATCGGCTGCCCGTCGGACCAGTTCCAGTGCTTGAGGTCGATCGTGAGCTGCTTGTCGCCGTTGGCCCAGGTGATGTTGCTGAACAGACTCTCGTCCGGATTGACCACGGACTGGCTGCCGTCGCCGGCGTAGACGAGAGCGGGCCACAGCGGCTGGGTGAGGTTGACATTCCAGCCGTCGGTGTTGGTCACAGGCTCGAGTGGGAAGACGAAGTTCGGCGTCGCGCCGACCTCGGCGATGGTCACCGTCCCACCGGCCTTGACGGGCTTCTTGCTGCCGGCCCCACCGTTGCCGATGGCCCCGGATCCGGAGCCTCCGCCTCCCGAGCAACCCGCCGCGACAGCCATCGTCAGAGCCACCATCGCTGTGGTGAGTGTCAACTGACGTATCTTGCGCATACGCGGCCCAACCTTCCCTTTTGTGGCACCAGGGTGTGGCGGGTCTACGGTTCGACAGGCCTCACCCCTTGCCGTTCATCTTGGCAGGATCATTACACGCAGGGTGCCCGATCGGATACCCGCGTGACCGGAGTGAGTCTTCACCATTTTTGTTTCAGCCACACCAAGGAAATCTTTCAGGCGTGCGAAAGCCTCCGGCTCTGCACAAACGGGGGATCTGACTCCGCCACAGATGTGCAGGTAGGGGGATGATCGATCATGAAACGTCCGTATTGCGGCAGTTGACCGCCTGTCAGGGCACAGCAATTCCGTGCGGACATCCCGGCAATGCTTTCCGGCTGCGGGAATGCCCCTGTGGACGCGCGTCAACCCGGGGCGGGGTGGCAGCCAAGCGGCGGGTATTCAGCGCGATTTGACGGACTTCCCGAAGCGGGAGTCGAGGAACTCGGCCAGGACCTGGTTGAACTCCTCCGGGCGTTCCAGCGGCGGCACGTGGCCGGTCGCGGGCATGACGACGTGGCGCGCGCCGGGGATCCCGAGGGCGAGCTGCTCGGAGACGGCGATGATCGCCGGCACGTCCTCGGTGCCGTGGACGACGAGGGTCGGGACGGAGACCTCCGCCAGCCGTGACTCCGCGCCCGGGTCGAGATCGCGGGCCGTGCCTGCACTGCGCGGGCCGCCCTGCGCCGAGGAGGCCGGAGCTGAGGCCTGCGCCGAGGCCGGGGCTGAGGCCAAGGCCGCGGCTTGAGCCCACTCGCGCTCGATGACGCGGCGGAACATCCGGACGGCGAGCGACCACACCTCCGGGGCAAGGTCGTGCCTGGTCCGCGCCGGTCCGGCGACGAGGAGCTCGACCGTGGCCTCGACGTAGCGGGAGAGGTCGGCCGGGTCGATCACCCGCGCCGTGCCGGAGGCGTACTCCCGCAGCCGCTCGGCGCCGACGAGGTCGTGGATGCGCTCCTCGTACAGGCGCAGGAACTCCGGCGGCCACACATGGCCGGAGAGCCCCGACCCGACCAGCACCAGCCCCGCCACTCGCTCCGGCGCGCACAGTGCCGCGTCCAGCGAGAGCTTGCCGCCGTCCGAGTTGCCGACCAGCACCACCCGCCCGACGCCGAGCGCGTCCAGCAGCGCCAGCAGTTGCTCGTGCCGCGCGTGGTCGCCGGCGACGTCGCCGGACGTCCCGTAGCCGAGCCAGTCGTAGCGGACGACGCGGAACCGCGCGGCCAGAACCGGCACTTGACGGTCCCACATCCGCCGGTCCGAGGTCCCGCCGTGCGCGAGCACCACCGTCGGCGCGTCCGGGCCCGACCCCGGGGGCGCGCCCGTGTCATCGTAGGCCAGCCGAGCGCCGTCGATCTCGATCTCCGCCATGCGTGCACGCTACCGGCGGGCAGCAGCGCCCGGCCAGGCGTTCGCCTGTGGGCGGACGAGCGGCGGACAAGCGCCGTCCGGGGACCGGATCAGCTGCGGATCGGCAGGCCCGCGCACGCCCCGGCCTGACCTGCCGCGATCCCACTCCGCACGCTTGCTGATCCTGCCCGGCGTTGCCGTGTGTGCGGTGTCGGTGGGGTGGGGCAGGCTGGAGGTATGAGCTACGCGGTCACTGTCGACACCCGACGCCCCGAGGAGTCCCCCGGGCTCGACCCGCTGCAGCGGGCCGGCGTCGTCCACCTGCTGCGCGAGGGGCTGGACGCGATCGAGAGCATCGAGGACGAGGACGGTCAGGTCGTCGAGATCACTGACCACTTCATCGGCGTCCATCCCGACGGCGCGCTGCTGAAGGTCTTCGTCGACGCGCCGACCCTGGAGGACGCCGAGGCGGCGGTGGAGGCGGTCATCGGCGAGATCCTCCAGCACAGCGAGCTGCTGTCGGAGTGGACCGTGGACCGGTGCGAGGTCGAGCTGCACCTCGACTCCGCCGAGGAGAGCCTGCAGGCCGCCGACACCCCGGACACACCGGTGGACGGGCCCGCGACCTCCCGCTCCGTCGCCGTCCGCCCGACGATCGAGGCCGCACCGGGCAGTGCCCCGACCGGCTCCGAGCCGCCGATCGGCGAGGACCGCCGCAGACTGCAGCGCGCCTTCCGCGCGCTCGCACCGCGGCTCGCGGGCGTGGGCCCGGAGTCCTTCGGGCTTCCCCACCCCGGCCTCGACGAACCCGACGCAACCGACGCAGCCGATCCAGCCAACGCGGCCAAAGCGGCCAACGCGGCCAAAGCCGCCGACGCAGCGCACAAGCGCGACCGCGCCGCGGCCGAGGACGCCGCGCTCGCCGCAGGGGCGCTCGTCTACAGCATCGACATCCTCATCGACGAACTCTTCGCCGACATCGAGACCCTCGGCGACGGCCCCAATGCGGCCGAGTGCGAGGACGGTCTGCTGCAACTCGAAGGACTGCCACCACAGTTCGCCCATCTGTACACGCCGCGCTTCGCCCGCAAGCTGCTGGTCACCGCCGTCACGCTCACCGACCGGCTCTGCCGACCCGACTTCGGGCGACCGAGCTGCGTCGCCGAGGAACTGCTGCTGCGCCTGCTGTTGGAGGCCACCGAGGCCACCCTCGACCTGCACGGCCTGCTGGACCCGGGCGTCCGCAAGTCCCTGCTCGCGTTCCAGGCGAGCGTGTACGAGACCCTCGACCACGAGTGGCTCTACGCCCCGCCCGCCACGGACGCGCTGGACGAGGGCCCGGCCGCCACCTCGCCCGATTTCGCTCCGTCCTCCATCGACGCCTGGTTCACCCCGTTCGACGCCGACCGCCCGGTCCACCCGTACACCACGGACGCCGACGGGTTCGGCGGGTGAACGCTCCGGCCGCTCGGTCGGCCGCTCGGTCGGTCGGCCGTCCCGTCAGCCGGTCTCCGCGCGCCGCTCGTGCCGTGCGCGGGCCAGGCGGTGGGCCTCGCTGAGCAGCTCGCGGATGGCTCCGTCGGTGCGCGGGCCAGGGTTCACCACGGCCAGCCAGCCGAGCGTGCCGTAGACGGGGTGGGCGAACACCGTGTCGTCGGCACCGGCGTCACCCTCGCCGTCGAGGCCCGCTTCGCGCGGTGCGTGCCCGGTCCACCGGACGAACGCGTCCCGCCCGGAGGCGACGTTGACGCGGAACGCGTCCGGCCGGTCCAGCCGGGAGGACGCGTCGCCCGGGTAGTCCTTGGTCACGATCGTCGCGAAGGGCTGCGGCTCCGTCGGGTTGACGCCGTCGGGGGCGAGGTAGCAGAACGCGTCCCCCCAGCTGATCTCAGGGGAACCGTCGCCGGGCACGGGCCTGACGGTGAGGACGTCGCCGAGGCCGTCGATAAAACTTAGGATCTCTTCCATGGTCATGTACTCCAGCGTGGCATTCATGTCCTCGTGGAGACTTCTGCCGGCCACGTGGTGGAGAGCAAGGGAGTTCGGGTGACAGGTCTCAAATCGTCGCCCCTGCGCACCGTCGACGTCGCACGCCGCGCCGGCTGCTCGGTCCAGCAGATCCGCAACCTCGAACGCGACGGCGTGCTCCCGCCCACGACCCGCACCGCGGCGGGCTTCCGCGTCTACGCGGAGGTCCACGTCCGCTCTGCTCTCGCCTACCGCACCCTGGCCGCAGGCACGGGCCCGACCGAGGCCCGGCGCATCGTCCGGGCCGCTCACGCCTACCCCGCTTCGCCGGAGGTGCTCGTCCTGCTCGACGCCGCGCACGCCCGACTGGACGTGGAGCGACGCGACCTGCGCCAGGCACAGGAGGCCGTCGCGGCGATCTCCGACGAGCCGATCGCGGACGTCCGCGCGTTCGACGCGATGAGCGTCTCCGAACTCGCCGCGGCGCTGGGCGTGCGCCCGTCGACCCTGCGCCACTGGGACGCGGAGGGCCTCGTCGTGCCCGACCGCGACCCCCACCGCGATCCGGCCCGCGCCACCCGCCACTACACCCCGGCCCAGGTGCGGGACGCCCGCATCGTCCACCAACTCCGCCTGGCCGGTTACCGGATCGAGCCGCTGCGGGCGCTGATGCCGGAGCTCCGGCGCGGCCGTCGGACGTCGGACCTCGCCACCGCCCTCGGCGCCAGGGACGCGACGGTCAACGCCCGCTCCAAGGCCCTGCTCGACGGCACCGCAGCCCTCAGCGCGCTGCTCGCACCGAGGGCTGCGGGCTGAGAAACCCGCGTCGTCAGGCCACCTCGGCCGCCTGCGCGGCGTCGTAGGCCTCGTGGGCGCGGACGATGTCGGTGCTGTGCCGCTTGGCCCAGTCGACCAGCGTCATCAGCGTCTCGTGCAGTTCCATCGCCATCGGCGTGCAGGCGTACTCGACCTTGGGCGGGACCGTCGGATAGACCGTGCGCTCCAGCAGGCCCTCGCGTTCGAGCTTGCGCAGGTTGAGGGTGAGCATCCGGCGGCTGATGCCCTCGATACTGCGCTCCAACTCGGTGAAGCGCACCGGTCCCTTCGCCGCGGCGACCAGGATCCCGATGGCCCACTTGCCGGCGACCCGGTCCAGCACCTCCGCAACCGGGCAGGCCGGGTTCTCCTCCGTGACCGGGTCGGTCACAGAAATGTGACTGCGTGACATAAAAGTGCCTCCTTCCGCCTCGGGCGATGGTTACACAAGATGGTCTCAGTAACAAAAGGTTACCCATGAGAGGCCCGTTCATGCCTGCCCAGCCGCTCCCGGCCCCGTACTCGTCGCCGCCCACCCGCAACGCGTCCCGTTCGCTCGCCCTGGCGATCCTCTGCGTCGGCCAGCTGATGGTGATCCTCGACGGCACCATCGTGAACGTCGCGCTGCCGACCATCCAGCAGAGCCTCGGTTTCTCCCCGTCCAGCCTGGCCTGGGTCGTCAACGCGTACCTGATCCCGTTCGGCGGCCTGCTCCTCCTCGCCGGACGGCTGGGCGATCTGCTCGGCCGCAAGCGGGTCTTCGTCGTGGGCCTGGTCGTCTTCACGGTCGCGTCCCTGGCGTGCGGGCTGGCACAGGACCAGACCGTGCTGCTGGCCGCACGCTTCCTCCAGGGCGCGGGCGGCGCGGTGACGTCGTCGGTCACGCTCGCGATGGTGGTGACGCTGTTCCCCGAGCCGAGGGAACAGGCGAAGGCGATCGGCGTCTACAGCTTCGTGCAGTCCGCCGGAGGCACGCTGGGCCTGCTGCTGGGCGGCGTGCTGACGCAGGCGGTCAGCTGGCACTGGATCTTCTTCGTCAACGTGCCGATCGGCGCGGTGGCCGTGGTGCTCGCCGCCCGCAGGTTGCAGGCCGACGGCGGCACGATCCGGGACGGCAGCAGGAGCACCGACGCGGTCGGCGCGGTGCTGATCACCGCCGCACTGATGCTGGCCGTGTACACCATCGTCGGCACGGCGGGCCACGGCTTCCTCTCCCTCCGCACCGGCGGCTTGGGCCTGGTGACCGCCGTCCTGCTGGCGACGTTCGCCCTCCGGCAGGCGAAGGCCGCCGATCCGCTGCTGCCGCCGCGCATGTTCCGGTACCGCAACGTCATGGGTGCGCTCGGCTCGCACACCCTGATGGTCGCGGGCATGTTCAGCTTCTCGTTCCTGGCCGTGCTCTACATGCAGAAGGTGCTCGGGTTCGACGAGGTGCGGACCGGCCTCGGCGTACTTCCCGTGTCGCTGCTGATCGGGGGCATGTCGCTGCTGGTCGCGCCGCGCCTGATCGGCCGGTGGGGCGGGCGCTCGGTGCTGCTCGTCGCGCTGGCGCTGATCGCGGGCGGGCTCGCGATCCTGGGCCAGGTCTCCGTCCACGGCGCGTACCTCACCGACGTCTTCCCGGCGACGGTGCCGCTCGGCATCGGCTTCGGCCTGGCCATGCCGGCGCTCGCCGGACTCGCCATGTCGGGCGCGACGGCCGGGGACTCGGGCCTGGCATCGGGCATGTTCAACACTATGCAGCAGGTCGGCAGTTCCCTCGGCCTCGCGGTCCTGAGCACCCTGGCCGCCTCGCGCACCGAGACGCTGCTGGGCCACGGCACCTCGCCGGACTCCGCCCTCACTGACGGCTACCAGCTCGCCTTCCGGGTCGGCGCGGGCCTCGTGGTGGGTGCCATCGTGGTCGCCGCGCTCGTGATCCGCACCTCGCCCCGGGCAGCGGCCACGACGCCGCAACAGTCGGAACCGGCACGACGCGAACCTGAAGCGGTGGGCCAGTCGTAGCCCGACGCGCCTCGTCGGGACAGCCAGCGGGCGGCGGCCTCCATGCTGTCGCCGCCGCTGGTGTTGAAGGCGATCGCCGACTGCGGCGCATGCCGCCGCGAAACGGGCACGACTCCGGCGGCGTACTGCCGCGCGCCGGGCCCGTCGTGACCCATCCTGACCTGACGTCAGCTGATGTCAGACCACCGTCCACGCGCTCTCACCTGCCGTGCACGGACCGCCCGCGTGGACGGCGAGTCGGCCGTCCGGGAGGTCGAGCGAGACCGTCGCCAGCGACTCCCACCGCTGGCCGAGCGGCGCGTCCGGCGCGGCGTGGCAGCAGAGGGCGGCGCCCTCGTCCAGGTGGAAGGTCAGCGCGTCCAGTAGCTCGGACCGGTCCGGCTTCGGGCGGCCCGCGGTGCCGGTGCGGAGGGCGGCCAGGCGGTTGAGGGTGTCGGGGTCCTCGGTGGCCATCGCCTCGCCCGTCGAGAGCCGCGCATCGACGAAGTGGTTGGTGCGCAGCAGGTAGCCGTCCGCCTCGGGCTGCAGCAACGCCGGTCCGGCCGGGCTGAGTTCGACGGTGGTCGCGCGGGCACGGCCGACGGCGAAACCGGCCAGCGTGAGCGAACTCGACGCGGCGACGGGCGTCGTGGTGGCCAGCTCCACGGCGGTGTCGACGTCCGTGCAGCGGTCGAGCACGTGCCGGGCCAGGACGTGGACCGGCAGCCAGGCGCGGTCCGAAAGGGACGCGGCGGCGTCCGAGGCGTGGCCGAGGATGTTGAAGTGCAGGCCCAACGCCTGTCGTGGAGCCGGTCCGGCCGCGTTGACGCCGATCTTGCCGACGATGCCGTACTCGGTGACGGTCTTCACGACCCGCCCGTCCGGGTGCTCGATGTGCCAGACGAACCAGCCGTCGCGCATGCCGTCGTGCCAGTCCCAGGTCTGCAGGGTGACCGGCGGGCGCCCGTCGGCGGGGACGTGGACGACGGTCGAGCACTCCGGGTGCTGGCGCCCGAAGCGGCCGAGGATCTCGGTGCGGGCGTTGAGTGCGGCGACGCGGTGCAGCGGCAGTTCCGCCCCTCGGGCGATGCCGTCGATCTCCTCGGCCAACTCCGGCGCGAGCGCGGCAATGTGCCCGAAGGCGGCTGCCGCCGCGCTGGCGACGTCCTGCGCCCCGGCGCCGGTGGCCCGGAACAGCTCGTCGTAGAAATCGGCGGTGCGCCTGATCCGGTCCGGGAAGGCGCGACCGAGGAGCAGGCCGCGCTGGCCGGGAGCGCTGGCGGGGGAACGGAAAACCGTGGGGGCGGTCATGATCGCGATGCTCCTCGGCGCAGAGAATCTCAGGCGGACATCAGGCGGGCCAGGCGGGCCTATGGACGGGCGCCAGTATTGGTCACTCATCCAACAATGCGCCCAGTGGCCCCGTCAAGCACCCGGAACCCACGCCGACTACTCCGCCATGACCAGCGCCAGCAGCCCGGGGAACCGTGCATCGAACTCCTCGCGGCGCAGCCGGTTGAACCGCTTCGCGCCTGCGTCGCGCTGCTCCAGCAGACCCGACTCGCGCAGGACCTGGAAGTGCCGGCTCAGCGTGGCCTTGGTGACCGGCACATCGAAGCTGCCGCAGGCGCGTTCCCAGTCAGGCACGCCCGCCAGGGTGCGCACGAGGGTGCGCCGGATCGGGTCGGCGAGCGCGAGGAGCGCAGTCTCCAGGCTCACTTCGACCAGGTCCGCATGAACGGGCGCAGCCCGGTGACGCGCACCGGCGACGCGATCCTCCGTCTGTGCCATGGCAGTTGCCCCTTCTCTCTTCTTCGTCCGACGCGGCAGGAGTGGATTGCAAAGTGTTCGACGCTCTGCTAACACTATGGGTGTTCGCACTACGACGAACACTCTACCTCGGGGGCAGCTCACCACACGACCGCCGTCCGGTCCCTGTCCTTTGCCTCCCCACGCCGCCACGCGCGGCACGGAAGGAAGAGCAATGCCGCACCACCCCGCCGTCCGCACGCCCCACGCCGTCCGCACCCGTCCGGGCCTGACGCTCTTCGCGGCCTGCCTGGGCGCCGTCGTGATCATCCTCGACGTCAGCGTCGTCAACGTCGCCATCAAGGCGCTCTCCGCCGACTTCGGCGGCAGCCTGTCCGGTCTCGAATGGGTGGTCAACGGGTACACCCTCACCTTCGCGGGCTTCCTGCTCACGGCGGGTGCCATGGGCGACCGGTTCGACCCCAAGCGGATCTTCGTCTGGGGGTTCGTGGTCTTCGCGCTCGCCTCGCTCGCCTGCGGCGCGGCTCCGGACCTGGTCGCTCTGATCACCGCGCGCATTGTGCAGGGCGTCGGCGCGGCCATGATCGTGCCCTCGTCCCTCTCGATCGTGAACACCAACTTCCCCGACCCGGCCCGGCGTACCCGCGCCGTCAGCCTGTGGGCGGCGGCCGGTGGTCTCGCCCTGGCGCTCGGTCCGGTCGTCGGCGGAGTGCTGGTGGCCACCGCCGGTTGGCGCTCGATCTTCTACGTCAACCTCCCGGTCGCCGCGATCGGCGTGGTGATCACTGCCCGGTACGCGCGCGCTGCCGCACCGCGTGACGCCGCGGCGACGCGGTCCGCGCGCGGGCTCGACCTGCCCGGTCAGGTCCTCGCCGCCGTCGGTCTGGGCGCGCTGACCGGTGCCGTGGTCGAGGCGAACGCCCAGGGGTGGAGCTCCCCGCTCGTGCTGACCTGCCTGGCGGTCTTCGTGCTCGCGCTCGTCGGCTTCCTCGGCGTCGAGCGGCGCAGCGCGGACCCGATGCTCCCGCTGCAGCTGTTCCGTCACCGGGTCTTCGGGACCACGTCGTTGATCGGGGTGCTGATCAACTTCTCCTTCTACGGCCTGATCTTTGTGCTCAGCCTCTTCTTCCAGCAGGTGTGGGGCTTCTCGCCGATCCGTGCCGGGCTGGCGTTCCTGCCGATGACGGCGGCGATCATGGCCGCCAACCTCTCCTCCGGCCCGCTGACGAAGCGTTACGGCACGCGCACCGTCCTGGTCGTCGGCAGTGTGCTCGCCGCCGCGGGCTACCTGCTCACGCTCCCCGCGGTCGGCGGACACTCCTACCCTGCGATGCTCGCGCAGTTCCTGGTCGCCGGGTTCGGGACCGGCCTCGTGGTCCCGGCGATGACCAACGCCATGCTGACCTCGGTCGACCCCGCCCACGCGGGCATCGCCTCGGGCGTGCTCAACGCCTCGCGGCAGGTGGGCGGTCTGATCGGTGTCGCGGTGATGGGACTGCTGGTCGGTCAGGCCTCCTCACCGCACTTCCGCGCCGGGCTGCAGACCGCGCTCGCCACCGCCGTCGTGGCACTCGCGATCAGCGCGGTGCTGAGCGCGGTCGGGATCCGGGCGCGCCGCGCGGCGGACGCTGCCTCCACCCGCCTCATCGCCCGCTCGAACGCTCCCGCCGCGGCCGGAGTCGAGACGGCGGAGCCGGTCCGGTCGGCGTAGGCTCCGCTGGTCGCAGTCGAAAGGCGGGGGGATGGACGTGGGGCTCACCGGGCGGACCGTGGTGATCACCGGTGCCGGACGCGGCTTCGGACGCGGACTGGCGCTGCGGATGGGCAGGTTGGGAGCCAGGCTGTTCATCTCGGCGCGCAGTCTGGAGTCCGCCGAGCGCGTCGCGGACGAGGTCCGCGCCGACAGCGGCACGGAGATCCACGCCTCCGCCTGCGATCTGTCCCGGCCGGAGACGATCCCGGCCTTCGCCGAGCGGGTAAGCACCCAGACCGACCACGTCGACGTCCTGGTCAACAACGCCGCGCGCTACCTGCACGGCCCCGACCTCTGGGACGCCGACGACGCGGCGATCGCGGACACCGTCGCGTCCGGGGCCACGGGCACGGTGCTGACGACCAAACACTTCCTGCCGCTGCTACGGAAGTCGGCGGCCGGTGCGGACGTGGTCAACCTGGTCTCCTCGGCGGCCGAACCCCGCAACCACCGGTCCGACGCACACCCGGCCTTCTACGCCGCCAAGGCCGCCCAGGCGGGCCTCGCCGACGTCCTCTCCGCCCGCCTGCGCCCGGAGGGGATCCGGGTGATCTCGCTCTATCCGCCGGACTTCGACGACAGCGACCCACTCGACGCGAACGCCGCCCGCCCGAACCGGTCGGACCGCTCGGACCGCTCGTCGAACAGCCCGCTGTCGGCCGATTCCGTGGCCGACTGCGTGCTCTTCGCCCTCGGCCAGCCGCGCGACTGCTTCACCCGCTCGTTCCACTTCGAGCAGCTCTGAGCGGCGTCCCCTCCGCCTCCTCTCCTGCTGCCACGGCGAGTTGGTCCTGTCGCCAGGGCAGCAGCAGACCGCTGGCCAGGCAGAGCACGCCCGCCACGGCGACAGCCGTCCGGATGTCGGCGAACGCGGCGACCGCGCCGCCGAGGACGATCGCGAGTGGCTGCGCGGCCTTGGTGCTGACGGACCATGCCGTCATGACGCGCGCCAGCATGTCGTCCCGCGTCGCCGACATCCGGTAGGCGACGAACGTCGGGTTGAAGACCCCGGCCGCGAAGAGCAGCGCCGTGTCCACCACGACCAGGAAGGCCAGCCCGAACGGTCCGGCCGGCACCCAGGCGAGCAACAACAGCCAAGGGGCGCGCACCACTCCGAAGAGCAGCAGCATCCGGTGCGGACCGAGCCGCCGGCTCAGCCGGGTCGTGAACCGCGACCCCAGCACCCCGCCCAGGCACGGCAGGCCCAGCGCCAGCCCGTACTGCCACGGCGCGTAGTGCAGGTCCCGCAGCATCAGCACGGCCAGCAGCGGACTGCTCATCATCACCGCCCCGCTGAACAGCAGCGAGTTCCAGAAGAGCGGACGCAGGCCCGGATGCCGGAGGATGGCGTGCCATCCGGCGGCCAGCTCAGCACGCTGTGCTGCTTTCCCCTCGGCTTGCGACGGCCGCGTCGGCGGCGCGGGCTCGGGGCGTCGGATGGCGCGGACGCCAACGGCCGACAGCAGGAAGGAGAACGCGTCCACCGCCATGGTGACCGTCGCCCCGCACGCCCCGATCAGCAGGCCGCCCAGCGGCGGGCCGGCCGTCTGGCTGATCCAGTCCGTGGTCGCGAAGTGCGCCGCGGCGCGGAGCCGACCGGCGGACGACACCAGCCCCTTCAGATGCGCGGTCCCCGCCACCCCGAACGCGATCGCCGCAGCCGCCTGGACCACGCCGACCACGCAGAGCTGTGCGTACGTCAGGACTCCGAGCCCGGCCGCCACCGGCACGCTCGCCAGCGCGACACAGCGGACCAGGTCCGCCGCCATCATGACGGGCCGTTTGGTCCGGTACTCGATCCGGCTCCCCAGCGGCAGCGCGATCGCCGCCCCGGCCAGCGCCGACAACGCGGCCAGCAGCGAGACCTGGAACGTCGACACGTGCAGCGCCAGCACCGCGACCAGCGGCAACGCCCCGGCCCCGACGGCACTCCCCGCCGCGCTCACCGCGTAGGCGGTCCACAACCTCCGGAAGTCCCGCCCGAGGTCCCGCCCGAGGTCCCGCGGCTCGTCCGTCGGCGAAGAGATCATGACCGCCGAGCATAGGACGTGCTCGGAGCAACGGAACAGCGGGAGGGCTCACTCCGGATGTGTGAGTCCTCCGCTCACCACTGATGCGAGGCGAAGTCGACCGGCGTCGGCCGCAGTTGACGCGTGCGCGCGGTCAGCGCGCGCAGTTGCTCGGCCATCTCCTCGGGCGCGAGGTGCTTGCGGTCGCCGTGCCCCGGCAGCACCCAGGCGAAGCGCAGCTGGGGTGCGGTGCGGGTCAGCGAGGCCGCCAACTCCCGGATGGAGTACCAGGTCACGTGCTCCGCGACCGCGAGCGCGCCCTTGGTGCGCGACCAGTAGAGGCTGTCGCCGCTGAAGCAGTACCGCTCGTCGGCGACGAACAGGACGCTGCCCTCGGTGTGTCCCGGGAGCGGGTAGGCGATCACGCCCTGCGCGATCTCGGTCGGCTCGATGCCGCGCAGCACCTGGTCGGCGTCGCGGGCGGCGGCCAGGTCGCCCTCGTGGATCCACAGCCGCGCACCGAACCGGTCCGCATACCGGCGACCGTGGGCCGCGTGGTCCCGGTGCGTCAGCAGGACGTCGGTGACCTGGCCCGACGCCTCGTACCGGTCGGCGAGCGCGGCGGACCAGCGCGGCGTGTCGACCATCATCTGCGTGCCGTCAGGCCGGCGCAGCAGGTAGGAGTTGGCGGCGGCAGTGTGCGGCGAGTTGTGGCCGCAGAACAGGACGTTCTCATCGAGCGCCATCGGGTACGGGTCCGCGGCGGTGTCGAGCGGCTGCTCCGGTTGCCGGATCGACCGCGTGTGGCAGGCGAAGGCGGCGGCGTGCATCCGGGCGAGCTCGTCCGCGTCACGCGGCTGCCGCACCACCTCCGAGCGCCCGCCGACCTGCTCGATCAGCCCGGGCGCCAACTGCCGCGCCACGTCGCAGTTGGTGCAGCGGTCGTCCACGTACCAGTCGTTGTGCGAGCCGTCGTGCGAGCCGTCGTCCATGGCACTCCCCCGGTGCGGTGCTGTCGATCTCGGCCTTCGGCGGGCGAACCAGCTCAGGCCTTGACCCTCAGGCTATGACCCTCAGGCCTTGGCCGCGCAGTCCGGGCAGAGCCCGCGGTAGGTGACCTCGACGCCGGAGACGGCGAAGCCGAAGCGCTCCGTCGACGGCAGGGCGATGAGCGGGTCACCCGTTGGGTGGACATCGCGGATGGTGCCGCAGGACTGGCAGATCAGGTGCTGGTGCGCGTGGTGGGCGTTCGGGTCGTAGCGCTTGGCGCGGCCGTCCGTGCTGACTTCGAGGACTTCGCCGAGGCTGACCAGCTCGCCGAGCGTGTTGTAGACCGTCGCCCGGCTGATCTCCGGCAGCAGCTCCACGGCGCGCGCGTGGATCTCGTCGGCGGTGAAATGAACGTGGTCGCCGTCCAGGACCTGGGCGACGACCCGCCGCTGCGCGGTCAGCCGCCAGCCGCGGGTACGGAGCCGTTCCAGCAGGTCGCTCATGCGTCGAGGGTAGCAGCCACTCGGATGTTGTTCGAGATTGGTGTCGGCATTGACTTAGACAAGGTCTAAGATAGGGTTCGAGGCGGCACCGGATGGACGCAAGGACGGCCTGGAGTTATCGCACGTGACTGCCTACCCAACGACGGGGATTCACATTCCCGTCGTCGACGACCGCAACGCGCAGGCCGCGTGGGCGGCGCGCAGACCGCGCACCGCGCAGACCGCGGGTCGGGCCTGCTTGTCCGCCGTGCAGGACGAACCACACGAGCGACACGAATTCCTGCACGCGACACGCACCGGCCTGAACGCCCTCGCCTCTTCCTCTCAGCCAGACTTCGGAGTTACTCGTCAAGCCCGGAAGGATTCCCATGTCTGAGACCCCTGACGCAATGGTCGGAGCGGAGGGCTCGGGTGGTTGCCCGGTCGTGCACGGACGTGCCACGCACCCCACGCAGGGTGGCGGAAACCGCCAGTGGTGGCCGGACCGGCTCAACCTGAAGATCCTCGCCAAGAACCCGGCCGTGGCCAATCCGCTGGGCGAGGACTTCGACTACGCGGCGGCCTTCAAGTCGCTCGACCTCCCGGCCGTGAAGCAGGACATCGCCGAGGTGCTCACCACCTCGCAGGACTGGTGGCCCGCCGACTTCGGCAACTACGGCCCGTTCATGATCCGCATGGCCTGGCACAGCGCGGGCACCTACCGCATCAGCGACGGCCGCGGCGGCGGTGGCGCCGGTCAGCAGCGCTTCGCCCCGCTCAACAGCTGGCCCGACAACGGCAACCTGGACAAGGCGCGCCGCCTGCTCTGGCCGGTCAAGAAGAAGTACGGCAAGAACCTGTCCTGGGCCGACCTCATGATCCTGGCCGGCAACGTGGCCCTGGAGCAGATGGGCTTCGACACCTTCGGCTTCGCCGGCGGTCGCGCGGACGTCTGGGAGCCGGACGAGGACGTCTACTGGGGTCCCGAGACCACCTGGCTCGACGACCAGCGCTACACCGGCGACCGCGAGCTGGAGAACCCCCTCGGGGCGGTCCAGATGGGCCTCATCTACGTCAACCCCGAGGGCCCCAACGGCAACCCGGACCCGATCGCCGCGGCCCGCGACATCCGTGAGACGTTCCGCCGGATGGCGATGAACGACGAGGAGACTGTCGCGCTGATTGCCGGCGGCCACACCTTCGGCAAGACCCACGGCGCCGGCCCGGCCGACCACGTCGGCGCGGACCCGGAGGCGGCCCCGCTGGACGAGGTCGGCCTGGGCTGGAAGTCCAGCTTCGGCACCGGCAAGGGCGGCGACGCGATCACCTCCGGCTTGGAGGGCATCTGGACCAACACGCCGACCACCTGGGACAACTCGTTCTTCGAGATCCTCTTCGGCTACGAGTGGGAGCTGTTCCAGAGCCCAGCGGGCGCCAACCAGTACCGGCCGAAGGACGGCGCCGGTGCGGGCAGCGTGCCGGACGCCCACGACGCGTCCAAGAAGCACGCGCCGACGATGCTGACGACGGACCTGTCGCTGCGCTTCGACCCGGCCTACGAGCAGATCTCGCGCCGCTTCCTGGAGCACCCCGACCAGTTCGCGGACGCCTTCGCCCGCGCCTGGTTCAAGCTGACCCACCGCGACATGGGCCCGCTCGCCCGCTACCTCGGCCCGGAGGTCCCCTCCGAGGTGCTGATCTGGCAGGACCCGGTCCCGGCCGTGGACCACGCGCTGGTCGACGACGCCGACGTGGCCGCGCTCAAGGAGAAGGTGCTGGCCTCCGGCCTCAACGTCTCCGAGCTGGTCTCAACCGCGTGGGCCGCTGCCTCGTCCTTCCGCGGCAGCGACAAGCGCGGCGGCGCCAACGGCGGCCGCATCCGCCTGCAGCCGCAGGCCGGTTGGGAGGTCAACGACCCCGACCGCCTCGCCACCGTGCTGCGCAAGCTGGAGGGCATCCAGGAGTCCTTCAACTCCGCCCAGTCCGGCGGCAAGAAGGTCTCGCTGGCCGACCTGGTCGTGATCGCGGGCGCGGCGGGTGTCGAGAAGGCGGCCAAGGACGCCGGCTACACCGTCACCGTTCCCTTCCACGCCGGCCGCACGGACGCCACGCAGGAGCAGACGGACGTCGAGTCCTTCGCCGCGCTCGAGCCGGCGGCCGACGGCTTCCGCAACTGGACTGGCAAGGGCAACCGCCTCCCGGCCGAGTACCTGCTGCTCGACAAGGCCAACCTGCTGACGCTGAGCGCGCCGGAGATGACCGTCCTCGTCGGCGGCCTCCGCGTGCTGGGCGCCAACCAGGGCCAGTCCTCGAACGGCGTCCTCACCACGACCCCGGGCGTGCTGACGAACGACTTCTTCGTCAACCTGCTCGACATGGGCACCGCGTGGACGGCCGCCGCCGACGACGCGTCCACCTTCGAGGGCCGCGACGCCGCCACCGGCAAGGCCAAGTGGACCGGCACCCGTGCCGACCTCGTCTTCGCCTCCAACTCCGAGCTGCGCGCCCTCGCCGAGGTCTACGCGAGCGACGACGCGAAGCAGAAGTTCGTCAAGGACTTCGTCGCGGCGTGGAGCAAGGTCATGGAGCTGGACCGGTTCGACCTGCGCTGAGCCTGAGGGTTCGGATCAGCTGACACTGACGTCCGGGTCGGCCCGCAGGGGCCGACCCGGACGTTCTGCATTTCCCGCTTTCGGAACAGCCTCAGGGCGCACGGAAGTACGTCGCGAAGGCCGCCGCGAGCCGAGGGCGGCGTCCCCAGGCGAGGACCCGGCCGCGCGCGATCGCACCCCACGGCGAGCAACGGCCCAGCGCGATCAGGAAGAACGTCACCGGCTCGCTGATGATCGTGCAGTCACTCGGCCCGGCCGGGCCACCGGACTTCGGCGCCACCTCCAGCGAACCGGAGGTGAACCGGGCCGACCAGCGGTCGCGCGAGCCGCGCAGACCGAGCGTGAACGTGGCCGTCAACTCACCCACCACGTCCGGGACCACCACCCGCGGCATCGCGGTGAAGAGGAACGGCAGGCAGAGCTCCACCCGGCGGCGGTCGACCATGTGCGGGCGGCGCAGGGCGCGGGCGATGTCCCAGCCGTGGCCGAGCATGTGCGTCAACAGGTAGGAGCCGAGCGTGTCCAGGCGCATCGGGCCCATCGGCGTCACCACGGGTTCCGTGCCGGGCCGTTCGCCCGCCGCGTCGACGTAGGCGCGCGCCTGGTCCAGCACGCCGTCGGCGAGAACCGCCAGGTCGCGCTCCGGAAAGGCGACCAGGGACGCGGCGTTGGCGCCGGCGAGGCTCTCGGGCGTTCCGTTCCCGTGCGGCGGCAGGTCCACTCCGGCCGCGATCTCGGCCATCAGCGCGTTGGCGAGCACCAGGTGCGCGGCGGCCTCGGCCACGGTCCACTCCGCTTCGGGTATCCGGACCGTCCCGTCGACGCCCGAGCGGAGCAGAGCGGCGATGTCCTCGGCGGCGGCCAGGACCTCATCGTGAAGCTCCTGGCGTCCGCGCACGTCGAGCAGCTGTCCGGCCATGGTCACGTAGCCTGGGGCACAACGGGCGTACTGTCCAGTCTCCGCGCAAACCCGTCCATCGACGAACTGTCATGAAACGGTCGGGAAACATCCGCTGACCCGGCACAGCGCCAACAGGCGGCGCAGCAGCCGCGAGGGACGGGCCAGGTAGATCCGCACCGCGACCGACTCGGCCGCCCGCCGGGCACTGAGCAGCCCGCCCACTCCGCCCGCGTCGCAGAAGCGCAGGGCGTCCATGTCCAGCACTATCCGGTGGCGACCGCGCACCAACGCCCGCTCCACGGCGTGCAGCAGACAGGGGACTGCGGCCCGGTCCAACTCGCCGGAGAGGCGCAGCACGACGGCGTCGTCGCACAGGTCCGTCCGGACGCGGAAGTGGGTGCAGCAGACGTGCGCGGCGGGCGAGGCGAAGGGGCGGGCGGTTCGGGGGGCATAGGTTCCGGTGGTGCGGTCACCGGGGCGCAGGAAGGCGGGCATGGCGGGTAACTCCTGTGGCAGGGAGGGATGGAGGATGATCGGCGGATCCGAGAAGGGGCAGCGGCCCTCTGCGGGCCGCTGCTCAGCTCTCTACTGACTGCTCGTCACTTCTTGGCACTCATCCGCTTCTTGACCATTCCGGCACCGATCACGCCGACACCAGCGACCAGGCCCGCGCCGACGGCCAGCAGCACGGTGTTCTCGTCCGAGCCGCCCGAGTGCGCGGCGGTGTCGCTGCTCGGCTTCGCGGTCGAGGTGTGCGCGAGCGGGGCGGCCTTGTGCGCGACCGGTGCGGCCGGTTGCGCCGGAGCCACCGGGGCGACCGGCTGCGCGGGCGGGGCGACGGGGGCCAGGGGCAGCAGGGACGGGTGGGCGGCCGGGGTCACCGGCGCTGCCGGAACAACCGGATGGGCAGGGGCCACCGGCTTGACCGGGGCGACCGGGGTCACGGGCTTCACGGGGGCGACCGGGGTGACGGGGGTGACCGGCTTCACCGGCGGGGTCACCGGCGTCACTGGGGTCACGGGCTTCACTGGGGTCACCGGAGTGACGGGAGTGACCGGCGTGACGGGAGTGACCGGCGTGCTGACCGTGAGGCTCCCCGGCACCGTCTCGTTCGCGCCGGAGCCGTTGACGCAGGACACGGTCACCGGGTCGGACCCCGCCGGAATGTCGGGCAGGACCGTCGCAGTGGCGGTGAAGGCCTGCGGGTTGGACGAACCGATCGTCGCCGATCCCCCCGCGAAGAACGGCGAGGATATGCCGGTCAGCGTCACAGCGTCGTCCGGACAGGTACCGCTGATGTTGACGTTGCCGCCGCCGTCGATCGGCGCGCCCGCGTCCGTCGCGGAGGTGACGCTGACCGCACCGCCGGAGGAGATCGCCGCGCTCGTCGAGTTGGCCGGCGTGGTCGGGCTGTCCGGGGTGGTCGCGGTCCCGGTCGAGTCCGCCGGGGTGAACGGGGTACCCGTCGGGTCCGCCGTGGAGCTCGCGGTCCCGGTGGAGCTCGCGGTGCTCGTCGGGCTCGCGGAGTCCGCGAACGCGACGGGCGCGGCGAGAGTCAGGGTTCCCGCGGCCAGGACAGCTGCACCGGTGAGAAGAATCGTCGACTTCATTGTTTTCCCCAAAGCGTGTCCCACTCGTACGGACCAGGTGGATCATCCGGCCCGGCGGGTCTGCTGACCTGCGCTTTCCACTGTCGTCGGCAAGGGGGGACGGCAGGGTCAACCGATCGGGGGGTCGGGTGGATGATCCGCGCACCACCCGGACGGGGCTGGTGGGAGACTGAGAACGGCGGAGGGCTCGACGGACATCCACGGGACTTCCACGGGACTCCGGGAGCGACGATGGCACCCAACCCCAGCGCCCAGGCAGAAGCCGGCTCGACCCGCACTCGCCGGCCGAGCGGCCTCCTCGCGTCCCTGCGCCGGCTCCCGGCCTTCTCGGGATCCCCCGAGCTCGGGTTGCCCGACGCCGCCGACAAGCACGCGGTCGGCGAGATCCTGCGGGCCCACCAGCACCGCGCGGTCCGGGTCCAGGCGGCGCTGCGGGCGTGCGTCTTCCTGGTCGTGCTGGCGAGCCTCCTCCTGATCCGCCCGCACGAGCAGGTCCGGCTGACGCTCGTGCTGACCCTTCTCTACGGGGTGTGGAGCGCGGGGATGGTCGTGGCCTCCCGGCGCGAGGACGGGCCGCAGCAACTGGTCTGGGCGGTGGCGCTGGTCGACCTGCCGTTCCTGGCCGTGATCCTGGGCGTGGCCGGTGCGTTCACCGACCCCAACTGGTCCACCCCGCTGAGCCCGGACGCCTTCATCTTCGTGCCGCTGCTGGCCTCGTTCCAGCTCAGTCCGGTGGTCACGGCCGTGGCGGGCCTCGCGGCGACAGTCACCTACATCGCCGCATCCGGCATCGGCCACCTGCACGCCTCCCCCGACCTGCACTACACGCTGGCCAACGGGCTGGTGCTGGCCACGCTCAGCGTGGCGGGAGTGGTGCTGTCGCGGATCCAGCAGTCCCGTGTGCGGATGATCGCGGAGCTGGCCCGCCAACGTGGGCAGTTGCTGGCCCGTACGGTCGCCGCCGTGGACGAGGAGCGCCGCGACCTCGCCGAGGCCCTGCACGACGGCCCACTGCAGAACGTGCTGGCGGCCAGGCTGGACCTCGACGAGGCCCATCACCTCACCCGCAGGGACCGCGAAGCCGTTCCCGTCTCCCCTGCTTCCCCCGCCTCACCCGTCGAAGCCGAGGCCACCACCGAGCGCGCACTCGACCGTGCCGACGAGGCGCTGCGCGAGGCAGCCCGCCAGCTGCGCTCCTCCGTCACCGAGCTGCACCCCGCCTCGCTGGAGCAGGCAGGCGTCTCGCCCGCGCTGCGCGACCTGGCCGAGCGCGCCGCCCAGCGCGGCGGCTTTACCCTCGCCTTCCGTAGCGACGCGGTGTCGGCGGGCCACCGCGCCGACCGGGTGCTCTACCGCTGCGGGCGCGAACTGCTGACCAACGTGGTCAAGCACGCGGGCGCCGGGCATGTGGAGGTCGAGCTGTCGCTGGCCGACGGCGTCGCAGTCCTCGCCGTCCGGGACGACGGCATCGGCCTACCGGTCGACGGGGATGGGGATGGAGACGACGGTCGGCGTGCGCCTGTCACCCGTGGCCATATCGGCCTGTCCGCGCAGCGGATCCGCGTCGAGGAGGCGGGCGGCACCCTGGTCCTCGGCCCCAACCGCCCTCGCGGCACCACCGCCACGGTCACCCTCCCCCTCCCCCTCCCCCCGACCTCGCAGGCGGCGCACGCCGCCCCGACATACGATGGCGGCACCGGGACGGACGGCGTGATCCCCCCGCCCAACGGGCCCGTCACGAACGCACGGTGAGCCCGATGCGGAGAGCGCGATGAGCCGGACAACCCAGCAGGACCGACTGATCCGGGTCGTGGTGGCCGACGACCACCCCCTCTACCGGGAGGGTGTCCGCCGCTCGCTGGCCCTGAGCGGTCGCGTCGAGGTCGTCGCCGAGGCGGAGACCGGCCGCACCGCGCTGGCCGCGATCCGTGAGCACCTCCCGGACGTCGCCCTGATCGACTACAAGATGCCCGACCTCGACGGCATCGCCGTGGTGCACGCGGTCGTCCGCGACGAGTTGCCGACGCGCGTGGTGCTTCTCAGCGCCTTCGAGGACAGCGGCCTGGTCTTCAAGGCCCTCCAGGAGGGAGCGGCCGGCTACCTGCTCAAGGACTCCTCCCGCGACGAGATCGTCGACGCCGTCGCCCAGGCCGCCGCCGGACGCTCCGTCGTCCCGGCCCACCTGACCGACGGCCTCGCCGCCGAGATCCACGCCCGCCGCGAGGTCGACGCCCCCGTCCTCTCCGCCCGCGAACACGAGGTGCTCGAACTCTTCGCCCAGGGCCGCAGCGTGCCGGAGGCGGCGGCAGCGCTCTTCCTCTCTCCCAGCACGGTCAAGAGCCATGTCCAGCACCTCTACGCCAAACTCGGCGTCTCCGACCGCGCCGCCGCCGTCGCCGAGGCGATCCGCCGCGGACTGCTGGAGTGACGGTCCGTCACACAGGCGCGCCACGGAACGTGTCAGAGGGAGGGACTAACGTGGGCGTCGTGACCTGGAGGTGCCACTGATGCGCGTGGAGATGCTGACGGTCCCGGACTGCCGGAACGGCCCGGTGCTGCGGGCACGGCTGACGGCCGCGCTGTCCGGGCATCCGGGCGTGGGGGGGGGGGGGGGGGGGGGGGGGGCGCGCCCCCCCCGCGGGGGCGGGGGGGGGGGGGGGGGGGGGGGGGGGGGGGGGGGGGGGGGGGGCCCCCCCCGCCCCCCCCCCCCCCCACGGCCGAGGCCGAGCGCAGGGGTATGCACGGCTCGCCGACCCTGCTCGTCGACGGACGCGACCCGTTCGCAGCTCCGGGCACGGCAGCCACCGTGTCCTGCCGTCTCTACCGAAGCGCGGACGGCCGGGTCGACGGCGCCCCGTCCGTCGAGGCACTACGACAAATCCTCCGCACATCGGCCGCCGACACCGACAACGGCCCGGCCGCCGCCGTCTGCTGCGGCTACCTCCGCTTCTTCGCCTCCCGCGCCACCGCCGAGCAGTGGACCGGCGCCCACACCGACCTCACCGGCGCCGTCCTCGACCAGCTCGAGGCCGAACGCCGCGGTGCAGACATCTTCGGCTCTCTGCCAAATAACTGACAGTCAGTCAATCTTCCTGCTCAGGCGGTGAATCCACCGTCGACGGCGATGGTCGTGCCGGTAATGTACCGCCCGTCGGTGCTTTCCAGATGGGCGACCGTGGCGGCGATCTCGCTCGCCTCGGCATAGCGGCCGAGGTCGGCTACTCGGCGAGCCGGTCCAGCTCCGCACCGATGGCCTCGCGCAGCGGGCGGTGCTCCGGGCCGAGCGCGTGGCCCGGGTTGCTCCACTTCTCGCGTGGGTGGAGCCAGACCGGGCGGCCGACCAACTCGGGCGGCTCCCACTCGTAGCGGGGCCAGATGTGGGCGTGCAGCATCGGGGCGGTATTGCCGAGGATCTCCAGGTTCACCCGCCGGAACGCGGGATCCAGACGACCGCAGACGCGCTCGACGGCCTCGCCGATCCGCTCCATGTCGGAGAGGAACGCCACCCGCCTGGACCGCGGCAGTTCGGAGAGTCGCTGCACGGACGGGTCATCCACCAGCAGCACCGAGTACCCCGGAAGGAACTGCACGTCCCCGATCGTCGCGAACCCCGCGTCCAGCCTTCGCATCACCGAGGGGTTCGTGCCGTCGAGCGCGCTGCCGATCCGGTCCTTGCGCCAGTCCTGGGTCATAGCCGAGCACGATAGGCAAGATCGCGGTCCCTGGGCACCTCAGGCGATTCAGAATGAAATTATTCAACCTCTTGACAGCTGCCTGAGTCCATACAGCAAGATGTGGCACACCCCCACACGTCTCGAGCTTCCGAGGTGGCCACATGGAACGGCGCGCACTGGAGTTCGTCCCGGAATCCGAACGGCACGGGAGATCACGCTCCCTCTTCACCGTCTGGTTCGCGGCGAACACACAGATCACCACGATCGTCACCGGTGCCCTCGGGGTCGTACTGGGCCTCCCCCTGCCCTGGGCGATCCTCGCGCTGATCGTGGGCAACCTGTTCGGCGGCGTGTTCATGGCGCTGCACTCGGCCCAGGGCCCGAAGCTCGGCGTGCCGCAGATGATCCAGAGCCGGGCGCAGTTCGGGTTCCTGGGTGCGGTGATCCCGCTGCTGCTGGTGATCCTGATGTACCTCGGCTTCTTCGCCAGCAGCGCGGTCCTCGGCGGCTCGGCGCTCGCAGCCTGGACCGGCATGCCCCAGAGCGCCGCGGTGGTCGCCGTCGCGGCGGTCTGCGTCGTGCTCGCCCTCTACGGTTACCGGCTGATCCACCAGGTGGAGCGCTGGATCAGCCTGCTCAGCGGCATCGGCTTCGTCTACCTGAGCTACCGGCTGCTCACCGGGACGAACCACCCGGCCGGGATGTGGCACGCGGGCTCGCTCAACTGGGGCACCTTCCTGCTGGTGATCTCCATCGCCGCGACCTGGCAGATCACCTACGCCCCGTACGTCGCCGACTACTCCCGCTATCTGCCCTCCGCCACCCGCGTCGCGCCGCCGTTCTGGTGGACGTACGCCGGGTCTGTCGGCGCCAGCATCTGGATGATGTCCTTCGGCTGTGTGGCGGCGGCCGTCGCGCCCAAGGCGTTCGGCGACAACTCGGTGGCCTTCGTCGTCGGCCTGGCACCCGGCTCGATCTCCGGCCTCTTCTACCTGGTCGTGGTGCTGGGCGTGCTCGCCGTCAACGTGCTCAACCTGTACGGCGCGTTCATGTCCACCACCACGACGCTCTCGGCGCTGCTGCGCTTCCAGGTGGGCCCGGGCCTGCGCGCGGCGTTCATTCTGCTCGCGGCCACGGTCGGGACGGTGCTGGCGCTGGTCGGACAGGCGCACTTCCTCAACACCTTCGAGAACTTCATCCTGCTGCTCACGTACTTCCTGGTCCCGTGGACGGCGATCAACCTCGTCGACTTCTACGTGATCCGCCGTGAGCAGTACGACATCCCCGCGCTGTTCGACCCGGCGGGGTGCTACGGCCGGTTCAACTGGCGCACCATGGTCGCGTACGTCGTCGGCGTCCTGGTCGAGGTGCCGTTCGTCAGCACCACCTACTACACCGGCCCGATGGTCGCCCATCTCGGCGGCGCGGACATCTCCTGGCTGCTGGGCCTGGCGGTCTCCTCGGCCCTCTACTTCGCGCTGATGCGCAACCAGCCGGCCCCGCCCGCCGTCGCCGGCGACGCGATCGCCCCCGCGACCGCGCCGGCTGCAGAGACGGCGCTCACCGCCGAGCCCGACCACAGCTGACCCCCACCCCCCCACCGACCGCAGCGGCCCCTCGCGTCCCGAGACGCGGCGGGCCGCTGCGCGTTGCTCTTGCCCAGCCGCCAGGCGGCGACTTACTGTCGCGACATGGGAGCCAGGAACGCTGGAAACACCGTGGGTCGGCGCGGCAACGCGCTCAATCTGATCGTCCTCGCGGGCGCCTCCGCGCTGGTCGGCGCGGCCGTCGCCAAGGAACTGGGCCAGGCCCCCGAGGACCGCACCTGGCACGGCCGCATCGCCGGTCTGCCCTACGACTTCCGCCCGCCCACCCTCGCCCGCCTCCGCGCGGAGTACTGGGACCCGGAAAACGGCGCCCTTTTCACTCCGCATGCGTTCGGCATCGGCTACGGCGTGAACCTCGCCCGCGTCGCCCGCGACCTCACCTCGCGCGAGCGGTGAGCCGTAGGCAGGAGACCGCCTCTCCAAGTGCGGCATCATGGGCGGATGCCGGCCGACACCGCGCGACGCGCGGAGGACCTGATCACCTCGAAGACTTGCCGGGACTCGGCCACACCAGCCGCCCGACAGTCGCTCGACGCCGAAACCGGCCGCTGGGGACGGACGGTGGCCCTACGCGTCCCGGCGCTTCGCGAACTGCCCTTCTACAACAAGGCCCGCGGCGTCAACGAGGACGACCTGCCGCACCTCGACGCGATATCCGCCTTCTTCACCGATGCCGGGATCGTGCCGACCCTGGAGGTGTGGGCCGGAGACGCGAGTGACCGCCTCGGTGCTGCCCTGGCCCGTCGCGGCCTGTACGCGGGCGCCGTCACCGCGACCATGCACCGGCATCTGGACGCCTGCTCTCAATCCGCGGTGCCCGCCCAGGGTTCGGTCACCGTGGAGGAACTCGACCCGACCGACGACACCGACTACGTCGCCACACTCATCGGCGGGTACGAACTCGCCGACGCAAGCCCCGAACGCCACACCATGCTGCGCGCCGAACACGACCCGGCAACCGTCCGCCGCTACCTCGCCCGCGTCGACGACCAACCGGCCGCCGCCGCAAGCCTCTACCTGCCCCCACCGGAGCCCTGCTCAGCGGCGCGGCGACGCTCCCCCGCTACCGCCGCCAGGGATGCCAGAGCGCACTGATCACCCGCCGCCTCGCCGACGCCGCGAAGCTCACCGACCTCGCCGTCGTAACGGTCGCCTACGGCTCAGCCAGCCAGATCAACCTCGAACGCGCCGGCTTCCGCATCACCCACACCCGCACCACCTGGCGCCCGCTCCGCCACGAGCCGATGGCTGACGCACGCTCATAGTCTGAGCACGGACGACACCGGCGTGATCAAGCCCGCCTGAGCGCAGCGACCTGGGGGGTGGGTTGCCAGGCCTGCCGGGGCTCAGGCGGGAATGGGTACCGGCTGCCGGGGGTGGTCGAGCCAGACGAGCTGCTGCCCCTCGCGGGTGACGGTGAGCCCGAACCGGTCGAATCCCGGCCGGCCTCGGGCGTCCCACCACCGCCATGCTGCCTCGACCTCGTCCCACAGCCGCCGGGGCCCGGACTGCACGACCTCGAATGCGGTGCGGTCTTTCTCCCAGTCGGCGGTTGCCCATGAGGTGACTGCTGTGTCGTGCAGCCACAGGGTGTAGGAGCCATCGCGATAGTGCTCGGGGCGGGGGTAGACGCCGGGGACCTGGAGCCCGATGGCGAACATGGCGAGCCATCCGCCGACGTCGTCCGGGGACAGGGCGGTGGTGGTGCGGGTGCCGTCGGCCGGCCACTCCTTGCCGCCCAGGTAGATGCTGGTGGGGGTTCGGTGGACTCGCTGCGCGCGTAGGGACATGAACGCGCTGGAGCGGGTGAACCAGCCGGAGGCGCTGCCGTCTTCCTCGACGATCAGCCGCACGATCGCTTCACCGCCGTACTGCGGTCCCCACGGCGCGACGATGGTCCCGCCCGGTTTCGTCTGGGCGATCCAGGCCGCGGGGATGCTGCGCACGGAGCACGTGGCGGTGATCCGGTCATACGGTGCTCCGCTGGGGTGTCCGGCGCAGCCGTCGCCGACCACCACGAGCGCGCCGCGCCCAACTGCCGCGAGGTTCGCCCGCGCGGTGTCGGCTACGGCCTGGTCCACTTCGACGCTGACCACCTGGTCGTCGCCGAGCCGTGCGGCAAGGAGCGCGGCGTTCCAGCCGGTTCCGGTTCCTATCTCCAGCACCCGCATGCCCTCGTACGGGTCCAGGTCGCGGAGCATCGAGAACACCATCGTCGGCATCGAGTTGGACGATGTCGGCATGGTGCCTTTGGCGTCGCCTGCGTGCTGGCCGTCGTGCTGTCCGTCGTCCCACTGGGTGGTGAGCGGGATGTCGGAGTACACCGCTCGTAGCCAGGCCTGGCGGTCGGTGTCGCGGTTGACGGCGTTGTGCTGCTTGTTGCCGCCCGCTGTGCCCGGCCAGATGGTGGCCGGGATGAACAGCTCGCGGGGTGCGGCGTGGAAAGCGGGGAGCCAGTCGGTGGTGAGCGCGCCCTTCTTCATCAGCGCGGCGGCCAGCCCCAAGGCGCAGGGGCTGGCCTCCTCTTCGCGGGTGTCGGTCATCGACTACTTGCCGTCCGCCGGACCGGAGCCGTCGGAGGTGTTGCCACCCTCGTCGGAGCCGCCTCCACCGTGCTTGTTGCCGGAGTCGCTGTCGTCCTGGGGGTTGCCACCCTCGGCGGCCAGGAGCCACCACGCGTGCTTCGTCATTGTGTTCGCCCTCCTACGGGTTTCAGTGTGCCCGCGCCGACGGGTTATCCGTGCGGGAGTCGGCGGGATCGGCCGGCGGTGCCGGCGTGGCAGCCGCCCGTACCCCGCGACGGGGGCTCAGGTCGTCGGCCAGTCACCCATGCGATGCCGCCGGTTGACGGTGCGTCACCAGGTGATGGTTCGACGGTAGGAGCGGGCGCACGCGGGTCGCGAGTCTCTTCTACGCAATTGCACGGAACTACTCGCCGAGGCCGGTGAGGGCGGCGGTGATCAGGGCGCGCGCGGCGTCGCCGTAGACGGCGCTGCGGCTCAGCTCGGCGAAAGCGTGCACGTAGTCCGCGATCTCGCGGGGCTGGGTGACGTTGATCTCCGCCGTCAGCGTCTCCACGCCCACGTGCTGGTCATCGAACAGGTAGAACCCCTCCAGCGGCCACATCGTGCGATCAGCGCCGAACGGGATGATGCCCAGCGAAACAGAGGCGAGCGGCATGACGGCGAGCAGGTGGCGCAGCTGTCCAGCCATCACCTGCGCCGTGCCGAGCCGGTGCCGCAGCACCGTTTCCTCCAGCAGAAACGCGAACCGGTGCCCGCCCTCGTGCAGCAGGCGGGAGCGGGCGACGCGGGCGGCGACGGCTTCGGTGACGTCGTCCGGGGTGCCCTGGAATCGCGTGATGGAAGCAAGGAGCGCGGTGGCGTAGGCGGCGGTCTGCAGCACACCCGGGACGACGTTGGACACGTAGATGCGGCACAGGCCGGCGTCTTCGTGCCAGGTGTTCCAGTCGCGCTGCGCCCTGCGCATGCCGTCGCGGTGGACGCGCCGCCACTCCCGGTACATGCCGTCGACCGCGCGGGCGGTGGCGATCAGGTCAGCAGTCTGGTCATCTGCGTCGCAGGCGGAGCACCAGGCGCGGATGTCGGCCTCGGACGGCGGGGTAACGGCGTTGAGGATGCGAGAGGTCTTGGAGGGGTGCCACCCGCAACGGGTGGCCAGCTCCTGGCCCTTGAGTCCGGCGTCGTGCAGCAGTTCGCGCAGGCGGGCGGCGACGGCTTGGCGTGCGGCTTGGGCGCTGGACGACGGGGAGGCGGGCATGGCGGCTACCTGGTGCGGGCGGACACGGGGTTCAGACGGCGTACTGGTCGTGTGGGATCGCGCGGTCCCACACCGCTTCGAACGCGGCGGCGTACTGGGCGACGGTGGCGGGGTGGTCGGTGTAGGCGTGGCCTGCCCAGTCGCCCTCGCCGGTCCAGTAGTGGACCAGCAGGCAGCGGCCGTCGATCAGCCACAGGTCGTTTGCGGGCAGCAGCAGTCCGGACGCCTTCGAGCGCGGGAGCCAGCGAACCAGCTCGCCCGAGGCGACGTTCAGCGGGCTGACGGCGTGCTCCCACCGGATGTAGTCCGTCACCGGCTCCGAGACGACGCGGGCCCGGCGCATCACCACGCCACGGCCGATCGTCTCGCGGACCAGGCCCAGCCACTCGGGCCACCACGAGTGCCCGGGGTCCACGATGGCGTGACCGGTGCGGCGGAACTCCTCGAACTCCTCCGCCTCGTCCCCGACTCCGTAGACGTCACGCAGCTCCAAGTGCACCGCGGAGTGCTCGGCGCCGCGCAGCAGCTCGGCGAAGTTCGGGACGCCCTCTCGTTCGTCCCACACCGGGCCGGCCGAGTCGGTGAGCGTCGCGAAGGCTTGCTGCACGATCGGCTCCATCCGCGCGGGCAGGCGCACCACGGACTCACCGTTCGGCACGCCGGTGGCGTGCCCGGGTACCCACTCGGTGGCGTCGATCTCCGCCAGCGTCCCGGGCTCGGGCTTCCACCCTTGGATCACGACCTCCTGCCGCTCCTCGTCCGCCCACACGGTCGGCGATCCACCGCCACCCGTGCTCGGATCGATTCCGATGAACCGTAGCGTCATGCGGTGCTCCATCCCTCATCGCTTCTGCGTCCTTGCACGCTTTCGCGGACATGGCGGAGCGTCAAGAGCGCACGGGCGCATCCGAAATCGGAAGCCGGGCAGGCCCTCCCCCTGGGTGGACAGCCATCAGCGATAGCGGCCCTCTGCCCAAGGAACGTTGGCGGCCTGCTGTACTTTCATCGGCTGCATGGATCTGACGCACGCTCATAGTCCGAGCACGGACGACACCGGTATAAACAAGCCCGGCCGAGCCCAGCAACTCCTCTAGTTTTCATTCGGACGAGAGGAGCCCGCAGTGGCGAGCGAGTACATCAGCGAGAAGCACCGCGACCTGGTTGCCCGTTACCGGCAGGCGGAGGCAGAGACCGAGAACACCGTCTGGCCCGACCGGCCGGATGCTGTGAACCGCGTCGTTGTCTTCGATCCGCACCTGCACGCCCGCCCGCGCGACTGATCGCGACGAGAAGGGTCCCGACTCCTGATGGAGTTCGGGGCCCTTCCGCTTCCCGGCTAATTCACCGTGGTCAAATCGCCATGGCGAAGCGGCGGCACACATGCACCCGGCCGAACTCCGCCCGGAGACGCGCCTCCTCGGCCAAGGGCGCGTGGGCGAAGACCTGAATGGGCTTCAACCCCGCTCCCGCCTCGACGACCGCGCGGCCCGGCTCGGACGGGTCGGCGTAGTGGAAGGCGTAGACGTGGAGGTAGTGGTCGCTCTCCGCGAACCCCACCGCCCGGTACCAGGCGAGTGTGTCGGCGTCGTCCCTGGTCCAGGCGTCCAGGGTGGTCGCACCCGCGTCGCGGGCCCAGGCGCGGGTGGAGGCGAGCAACTCGCCTGCCAGGCCGCGGCGTCGGTGGTCGGGGTGGATCGCGACGGTCTCTGTCGTCGCCAGGTCGCCCTCGACCTCGGTGTCCATGATCCCGACAACGGCCCCGCGCTCGTCCACGGCGACCAGCTCCAAGCCGGGCGCAGCGATGGCGGGCTTGGCGGGGACGACCGAGTCGTAGTAGGCGGTGTCGAGGAAGGCGAGCACCCGGCAGCGGAGCCAGGAGGTCTCGTCAGAAGGCGTGTATGCGCGAAGGGTGTAGGTCATGATCACGGTCCTCTGCAAGCGGGCTGATGGGGTGTCGGCTGCTACGGAGGGAGGTGATCACACGGCGATCGTGCGCCCGGCGCTGCGAACCGGGCAACTGATTTTCCTGTCCTACTCTGACGACAGCAGGTCGCCGGCCCGAGGACGGAGGAAGTCGAGGTCACCATGGACATCAACCCGACGAGCGTGGTCGAGGCGGCGTTCCGTGCCTATCGGGCGCAGGACCGCACGGCGGCCCTCCCGCTCTACGCCGACGACTTCACCTTCACCAGCCCGCAGGACGACCACATCGACAAGGCGGCCTTCTTCGAGCGCTGCTTCCCGACCGCCGACCGCTTCACCGAGCAGCGGATGCTGCACGTCGTCCCCGTCGACCCGGAGCTCGTCTTCGTCCACTACGACTACGAGCTCACGACAGGCGGCCGGCACCGCAACGTCGAGGCGATCACGGTACGGGACGGGCTCATCCGGGAGGTACAGGTCTTCTTCGGCGGCGCGGTGTGAGTCGCGGGGTTACGGCGTCTCGACGGAGACGTGCGGCGACAGGGCCTTGAGGAAGTCGGTCGCGTCGAACAGCTCGCCCGCCGACGCGACCCCGACCGTCCGGGTCCCGCCCGCGAGGATGCGCTGGGTCGCTTCGACCACCAGCGGCGCGGTGACCGCGTAGATGTCCTCGCCCCGCGCGACCGCGCGGCGCTCCTCGTCCCCCGAGCGGACCACGACGTCGACCACAAAGGTCTCCGCCGTGCGTCCGTGCTCGTCGACCGGCGTGGCCGCGGCCAGGTCGCCGGCCGCCGCCGTCGACATGTAGGTGCGGACCTCGGGGATGGAGAGGTGGCTCGGGAGGGTGACCACGTCCGCCATGGTGAACTCCGCCAGCACGGTCCGGCGGCCCAGCGGCTCGGGGAACTCCCACTCCAGGGTGGGGAGTTCGGTGGCCTCCACGTACTCCAGCCGCCCGTTGGCGTAGCGGACGCGGCGGTCGCCGCGCCGCTCGCGGGAGACCACGCCGGCGGCGAGCGTGCCCGGGGTCGGCTGCCAGCTGCTCAGGCCGTAGGCGACGTGGGCCTCGTCCGCCGACGTCCAGTCGCCCATCGCGGCGGTGGCGAGCAGGTCGCCGAGACCGCCGTAGAAGGCCATCGCGGGGACGACGACCGTGCCGGCGGCGCGGGCGCGGTCGGCGAAGTCCGCGAAGGTGTCGACATTGGCCTCGATCTCGGCCGCGACGTCCAGGTAGGGGATCCCCGCGCGCAGCGCCGCCTCGATGACCGGGGCCGACGTCGTCGCGAACGGTCCCGCGCAGTTGATCACTGCGGCCGCACCGTCCAGCGCGCGGTCGAGCGCGGCGGGATCGTCGACCGACGCCGGGCGGACGTCGAGCTCCCCCGCCCCCTCGGGCAGGGAATCCGCCAGCGCCGCCAGCTTGTCGGCGTCCCGGCCGGACAGGACCGGCGCCAGCCCCCGCTTCAGCAACTCCGCCACCACGAAACGCCCGGTGTGTCCATACGCCCCGAACACCGTCACCTTTTGGGTCGATCCCATGACTTGACTCCCGTTTCTCTGTTCCGTGCCGCGTTCCTGCTTCGAGATCATCCTGATGGACGCGAAGCCACGGCACTAGTGTCCGGAACGACATCACCCATACACTTCCGGACATGGATCGGGACGTGAAGACCGTCGCCCTCGCCGTCACCGACGGCATGCTGCACTTCGAACTCTCCCTCGCCCTGGAGGTGTTCGGCTCTCCGCCGGTGAGCGTGACGCGTCCCTGGTACCGGCTGCTCGTCTGCGGCCCGGGGCCTGTGCAGGTCGGACGGTTCCGGCTGGAGCCCGACCACGGGCTCGACCGCCTACAGCATGCCGACACCGTGATCGTCCCCGGCTGGGCGGACGTCGACGAGGACCCGCCGGGCGACCTGGTCGACGCGGTGCGCGCGGCCCACGACGCGGGGGCGCGGATCGCCTCCCTCTGCACCGGCGCGTTCGTCCTGGCCAGGGCCGGTCTGCTGGACGGTCTGCGCGCGACCACGCACTGGGCGCACACACAGATCCTGGCCGAGCGCCACCCGCTGGTCGAGGTGGACCCCGACGTGCTGTACGTGGACAACGGCAGCGTGCTCACCTCGGCGGGCAAGGCCGCCGCGATGGACCTCTGCCTGCACCTGGTCCGCCTCGACCACGGCTCGTCGACGGCCAACGCGGTCGCGCGGCGGCTGGTCGTACCGCCGCACCGGGACGGCGGGCAGGCCCAGTTCGTCACCAGCCCGATGCCCCCACCGGGCAACCATCCGCTCGCGGACCTCCTCCCCTGGGCGATCGAGCGGCTCGACCAGCCGCTGACCGTCGAGGACCTGGCCCGGCAGGCGCGCATGAGCTCACGTCACCTCGGCCGCCACTTCCGGCAGGTGACGGGCACCACGCCACTCCAGTGGCTGCTCAACCAGCGGATCCGGCGCGCCCAGGAGCTGCTGGAGACCACCGACCAGGGCATCGACCTGATCGCGGAGACCACCGGCATGGGCACCTCGACGACTCTGCGCCGCCACTTCCACCGGTCGGTGGGCGTCCCCCCGGACACCTACCGCCGCACCTTCCGCACCCACGGCCGGTCGGAGCACGTTCCCGGCTGACGCACTGTCGGCCGGGAACGATCAGCTCCGCACTGGTCAGGCGCGGCCGATCGCCGGGTCGCTGGAGCTGACCTGCCCCGTCTCCACACGACCGGCCAGGCGACGCAGGTCGGAGGGCCGACCGTCGGTCAGCACCGAGACGTCGTACCAGCCGTGGGTGCGGCGGGTGTCCACCTGGTGCACCGCCTCGGCGCCCGCGCGGAGGGTGAGGGTGACCGGGCCGTGGACGCCGTAGGCGTCGACCAGGACCACGTGCGCGCTCGCCGTGCCGCGGTTGGTCAGGGTCAGCCGCACCTCCCCGCCGGCGCCCTTGTGCCGGGCGGTCACCTCGACGCCGACCTGCCCCGGCTCGCCCCGGAACTGCCGCAGGAACCCGGACGGGCCGTGGACGGTCAGCTCGTAGGGACCGGAGGCGGAAGCGGTGGACGCGTCCCAGACGTGGCTGAGGCTGCGTCCGGCGCCGACCGTGAACGTCCACGGCCCGTCCGTACGGGACGTGGAGGTCGCGAAGAAGTTGGCGCCCGCGCCGCCGTGGCTGGCGAAGTCGACGGTCAGCGCGCCGGAGGCGTCCACCGAACCGTCGACCGCCAGGTCGTAGGGCAGCGGACGGGACGGGCGGGTGCCGCGCTCCTGCTTGGGCAGTGCCGGGTTGGCCGGCAGCGTGGGCACGTAGTCGGGGTGGCGGTTCTTGTCGGGCGGCAGGTATCCGGCGGTCGACGGCAGGGACGGGGCCGCGTCGTCGTGGCGCCGGAAGTCGAACGCCGAGGTCAGGTCGCCGCACACGGCACGGCGCCAGGGCGAGATGTTGGGCTCCTGGACGCCGAACCGCTGCTCGATGAACTGGATGATCGAGGTGTGGTCGAACGTCTGCGAACAGACGTAGCCGCCGGTGCTCCAGGGCGAGACCACGAGCATCGGCACCCGCGGGCCCAGCCCGTACGGACCGGTCACCGCGCCACCGCCCGCACTGTAGAGCTCCAGGCCGGTGTCGGCGGTCGACGCGCCCTGCGCGGCGTCGGCCGGGGCGAAGGGCGGGACCAGGTGGTCGAAGAAGCCGTCGTTCTCGTCGTAGGTGATCAGCAGTGCGGTGCGGCTCCACACCTCCGGGTCGGCGGTCAGCGCGTCCAGGACCTGGGAGATGTACCAGGCGCCGTAGTTGACCGGCCAGTTCGGGTGCTCGGTGAACGCCTCGGGCGCGACGATCCAGGAGACCTGGGGCAGCTTGCCCGCCTTGACGTCCGAGCGGAGGACGTCGAAGAAGCCGTCGCCCGCGCTCGCGTTCGTGCCGGTGCGCGCCTTGTCGTAGAGCGGGTCGCCGGGGTTGGCCGTGCGGTACTGGTCGAAGTAGAGCAGCGAGTTGTCGCCGTAGTTGCCGATGTAGGCGTCACTCGTCCAGCCCCACGAGCCGTCGGCGTCCAGGCCGGTGCCGACGTCCTGGTAGATCTTCCAGGAGACCCCGGCCGCCTCCAGCCGCTCGGGGTAGGTGGTCCAGGCGTAGCCGGCCTCCGCGTTGGAGACGACCGGGCCGCCGCCCTTGCCGTCGTTGCCGACGTAGCCGGTCCACATGTAGTAGCGGTTCGGGTCGGTCGGGCCGAGCAGCGAGCAGTGGTAGGCGTCGCAGACGGTGAACGTCTCGGCCAGGGCGTAGTGGAACGGAATGTCGTCCCGCGTCAGGTGCGCCATGCTGGTGGCGCTCTTGGTGGGCACCCAGCGGTCGTAGCGGCCGTTGTTGAGCGCGCCGTGCGTGCTGTTCCAGTCGTGCGGCAGGTCCTCGAGGAACTGCAGGCCGAGGTTGGGCGCGTCCGGGTGGAAGGGAAGCACGTCCTTGCCACCGCTCGCCCCGCCGTCGTTCTGGTACCAGACCGGCTTGCCGCTCGGCAGGGTGACCGGGTGCGGGTCGCCGAAGCCGCGGACGCCGCGCAGGGTGCCGAAGTAGTGGTCGAAGGACCGGTTCTCCTGCATCAGGACCACGATGTGCTCCACGTCGCGCAGGCTGCCCGTCGCCCGGTTGGCCGGGATCGACGCGGCGCGCGCGACGCTGGTGGACAGCACGGACGCGGCGGCCGTGCCACCCGCGAGTTGGAGGAAGCGGCGACGGTTCAACGAGGATGACATCAGGTCAGGCTCCGGTCTCCGGTGCGTCGGCGCACTCGGCTCGGGGACGTGCGTGCAGATTCTCGACAGATCCACGACAACGCAAGAGGGCCGAACGGGGGATGCCGGGCAAACCCCGGTGGAACGCTCGGCGAGGCACCTCGGCCGGGCCCTGGCAGACTGGTGGTCATGCAGACGATCACCTTGAACAACGGGCTGACGATGCCCCAGCTCGGCTTCGGCGTCTGGCAGGTGCCGGACGCGGAGGCCCGCACCGTCGTCGGCGAGGCACTGGCCGCCGGGTACCGCAGCATCGACACCGCCGCGATCTACGGCAACGAGAAGGGCGTCGGCCTGGCGCTGCGCGACAGCGGCCTGCCACGTGACGAACTCTTCGTCACCACCAAGCTCTGGAACACCGACCACGCGGGCGACGCCGCGCTGCGGGCGTTCGACGCCGGCCTGGAGCGTCTCGGGCTGGACTACATCGACCTCTACCTGATCCACTGGCCGGTCCCCTCGCGCGACCGGTACGTCGACGCGTGGCGCGCGCTGGAGAAGATCCACGCCGAGGGCCGGGCGCGCGCGGTGGGCGTGTCCAACTTCGGTGCGAAGCACCTGGAGCGGCTCTTCGCCGAGACCGGCCTGGTGCCCGCGGTCGACCAGGTCGAGCTGCACCCGTACTTCCCGCAGACCGAGCTGCGCGCCCTGCACGCGAAGCACGGCATCGCAACGGAGGCGTGGAGCCCGCTGGGCCAGGGCCGTGGCCTGCTGGAGGACCAGACGCTGGTCGCGATCGGCGCCAAGCACGGCAAGACGGCGGCCCAGGTGGTGCTCCGCTGGCACCTGCAGCTGGGGAACGTGGTGATCCCGAAGTCGGTGACACCGGAGCGGATCCGGCAGAACTTCGACGTCTTCGACTTCACCCTCGACGCCGAGGACCTGGCGGCGATCGCGTCCCTCGACCACGGCGGGCGCATCGGCCCGGACCCGGATACGTTCGACTGGATGGGCTGAGCGACTCCGCACGAAGAGCGCGGGGGCAGTGCGGGCGCGCCCGGCGCGCCACGCACGGCGGCGCGCCCGGACGACATCGTTACTGGTGGGACCGCGTTCGACCCCCGTTCCGCTCTTTCGAGTGGTTTGATCACGTTACGGGCCGCCAGCCCGTGGCTGGGGTGTTTCGATCACCCCATGACGGTTGCTCAGAACCTTTCCAGGATCGGCGCAGGCCTCGCCCTGGTCGTCGCTGCCACGGCGCTCACCGGGGTGGGTACGGGGGCGCAGGCCGCGCACGCCGACGTGTTGCCCAGTGACGCCTGCTCCGCCGCGTTCGACAACGGCGACGCGCGCCTCGGTCCGGAGCAACTCCCGACCGCGGGCTCGGTCGGCCGCGAGCTGACGGGTTACCACCGCACGGGCGGCGAGTCCCCCGTGGCCTTCCTCGCGCAGTACTACGACCCGACGGCCTACAACGGCGCGGGCGGCTGGCGCTACCCGCCGGACAACGGTTACCTGATCGCACCCGACGGCAGGCCGATGGAGATCCACGAACGTCTCCTTCCCGGTCTGGACATCGACCGTTTCGGCAGCGAGTACGGCTCCTTCCTCGCCCCGGAAGGCTCGGCGTACTCCTCGCGCGCGCTGCCGCCGCAGAGCCTGGACGGGCAGCCCGCCGCCGGGTGCAACTACCACGACTACAAGGTCCTCAAGCCCTTCGAGGTGGACGCCGGGCCGATCGCGCCCTGGTTCAACCAGCCGGGCTTGGGCTGGCAGTACCAGCTCGACGCCTCCCTGTTCCCGGGCGCACCGGCACAGCTGAACGTGCAGTGGCTGGTCAACAACGGCTACCTGGAGCGGCTCGTCTGACGTCGTCCCGTGACGTCGTCCGGTCAGGCCGAAGGCCTCCGAGCCACGAAGACGAACTCCTTGCCAGGACGGTCCGGGGCGTCCCGCACCTCCCGGACCTCGTATCCGTTCGCGGCAAGGTCCGCCTCGATCTCGTCCCGCCGGCGGAAGCGGAGCGTGGAGAGCGACGTCAGCTCCGGCCCGCCGTCGGCCTCCCGCACATAGGTCCAGCGGAAGGTCACCAGCGGGCCGTCGACATCGAGCAGGTCGACCCAGCTGGTGACCGCCCCGAGGCCGGGGAACCGCGCGACCCGGTAGGAGCTCTCGCGGTTCCATGACTCCCACGCGCGCCCCGCGGGGTCCCGGGTCTCGAAGATCAGATGCCCGCCGGGCCGCAGCGCCGCGTGGACGCGGGCGAGAGTGCCGTTCCAGGCGGCAGGCTCGACGATGGCCTGGGCGACGTTCCCGGTCATCACCGCCAGATCGACACGCAGCTCGGGCGGCAGTGCGGTCGCGTCCCCGCAGATCCACCGGACGCGGTCGGCGCCCGGCTTCGCCCTGGCGATCTCCAGGGAGGCCCCGGCGGGATCGACACCGGTGACGGCGAGGCCCCGGTCGGCCAGCATCAGCGCGAGCACACCGGTCCCGCACCCGATGTCCAGCACGCTGCGCGCGCCGAGCTCGTCCGCGATCCGTGCGTAGAAGTCGAGATCGTCGCGGTCGCCCTCCATCGGGTCGTAGAGGGCAGCCATCGCGGGGTCGGCGAAGAGATCATCGGGCACGCGCCCGAACGTACCGCGCGGGCACACCGCCCCGCCGTCCCTTTGACTGCACGGCGCGTGCCCCGCCCGCTACGGTTCGGACACGTCCCACCACAGACAGCAACAGGGTTTGCCCAGCTCAGCAGGGGTAAGGGGCAACTGCGGGGTTCTGCTTTGAGCGGCCGGATCCCCGCGCCGCGAGGGCATGGACAGGTGGCCTCGCGGCTCCTCACCCGGGGTGCCGACAGCGTGGGCGTTTCGGCACCCCGGGCCCATCTCCACTCGTCCCTTCCCGGGCACGACAGACTGGCTGCCGCGCCCGGGCGGTCGTACGTTGGTGCCGTGCTCAGCAACCGCTCCATCCCCGGCAGCACGGTGATCCCCGTGCTGGTCTACCCGGACGTGCGTGCTGCCGTCGCCTGGCTGACGGCGGCCTTCGGGTTCTCCGAGCGGGTGCGGATCGGCGAGGATCACCGCTCGCAGATGCGCATCGGCACGGACGGGGCCGTGATCGTCGCCGACGCGCACGGCGAGCGTCGACCGCCGTCGCCCTCGTCGGGCGGGCACACCCACGTGATCAAGGTGCGCGTCGAGGACGTGGACGCCCGGTTCGAGCAGGCCCGCGCCCACGGCGCGCGGGTGGTCGAGGAGCCGACCGAGTACCCGTACGGCGAGCGCCAGTGCACGCTGGAGGACCTGGCCGGTCACCCCTGGGAGTTCACCCAGACCGTGCGGGACGTCGCGCCGAGCGAATGGGGCGGGGTCGCGGTCGACGAGTAGCCCGCACACCGCACGCGCACGCGGCACCACCGTCAGCGCCACCTCACGGCACCATCGGGGCCACCTCACGACGCGTCACATCGCGGCTCACGGTGCGTCACATCACGCCTCCCACCTGGCCTAACACGGCACACCCACCCGGCGGAACTTGTCACCCGAGCGCCGGTCCCCGAGCCCACACCCCGCAGATCCGTGCATATCGTCGTACCCATGCACGTCGAGCGGCGTCTGTTGATGCGTCGGGTGGCACAGGTCGCCCTGGTCGGAGGAGTCACAACGGTGCTGGTGCGCGGCTCCGCCGCGTCCGCGCCGCCGTCCTCCCCTGCCCGGGTGTTCGCCGACCCCGTGAACCTGCGATGGACGGCGGCGCAGCCCCCGATCATCCGGCGCGCCGACTGGGACACCATCGGCCGCAACAAGCCCCTGCCCGCGCCCCACTACGCGGACGCGGTGAAGGCAATCTTCATCCACCACACCGACAGCGGCAACGAGTACGACCTGGCCGACGTCCCCAGCATCATCTGGAGCATGAAGGACGACCAGACCGGCCGCCGAGGATGGGACGACATCGGCTACAACTTCCTGGTCGACCGCTTCGGCAACATCTACGAGGGCCGTCACGGCGGCGTCGACCGGCCGGTGATCGGCGCCCAGTGTTCCGGGTTCAACGTCAACACAGCGGGCATCGCCGCGATCGGCACCTTCACCGAGGGCGCGGACGTGCCCACGCCGATGCTCCAGTCCCTCAGCGCGCTGTGCGCCTGGAAGCTGAGCCTGCACGGGGTGGACGCCGTCTCCTCGACCGTGCTGACCTGCTCCGACTCGCTCAGCCGCTTCCCCGCCGGCAGCCGGGCCACCTTTGCCGTGATCTCCGGGCACACCGACGCCGACTGCACCTACTGTCCGGGCTCCGCGCTGTACGCGGCGCTGCCGGGGATCCGGCGGCAGGCCTCACAGATCCAGCAGAGCACCGACCATCCCGTCTTCGGGAACTCCACGCCCGTACTGCAGGCCAAGCCCACCACGACTCCGTCGACCCCGCCGGGGCTGTAGGCGTGGACTGACTGCCCGCAGGCGCGAGCGTTCGTGCGGGTGATTCACCGTCAGATGTCGCGTGACGCGACGTCAGTCATGGCATGCATGGACGCGTCCACATCATTCCGCTCACCCGCTCACCCGTTGATCCGCTCATCCGTTGATCCGCACAGGGCTGCGCCTCCGCGCGCAGCGACGAGGGAATCGCACATGACCGACCACAACGGCGCCACCGCCGTCGCCGACCGTCCTGCGCAGCGCCGCCGTCGCCGCCGACTGCTGCCGTGGAAGCGGGCGAGCGACCTGACTCCCCCTCAGCGCCGCCGACGGCGGATCGTCACCCGCAGCGTCCTGGCCACCGGACTGGTCTGCGCGGGCTGGCTGGGCTGGTCGATCGGCCAGGCGCTCACCTACCCGGGCCGTGACGGCACCGAGGCGCGGCTGGCGGAGTGGGGACGCGACCACCACCTCGGCCTGGTGATCAACCAGTTGGAGGACTGGCAGTACGAGCTGAACCCGCCCCGCGTCGGCGGCTCGCTGACGCCCGCGCAGCTGGCCCAGATGCGGGCGACGAACGGGACCACCTCGCTCAACTCGGCCGTGCCGATGCTGGCCCCCATGCCGACGAGCATCACCCCGCGCCTGCCCGGCGAGGGCGTCTGGCGCGCGCTGGTCACCTACCACGGCCTGCCCCTGGTCCAGGGAACCTACGTCCGCCCGGACGCGGAGCACTCCTCCTACGAGGCCGCGGTGGCGTGGATCAGCGCCGGGCACGCGCGCTTCCAGCTGCACCCGGGCTTCCGGGAGCCCGGCGGGAGCTTCGCCGTCCCGCCGACGATCCCGGTCGGCCAGCGGACCGGCCTGATGGCCACCTGGAACGGTGGTTTCCGGATCACCGACGGCACCTCGAAGGGCGGCTTCTACCTCGACGGCAGGACCGACTCGACGCTACGCGACGGCGCGGCGTCCGAGGTCTTCTACAAGGACGGCTCGATCAGGATCGGCGTCTGGGGCCGCGACGTGAAGATGACTCCGGACGTGCTCGGCGTTCGGCAGTGCCTGACGCTGATGGTCGACGGCGGCAAGCTGGCGGGCGACATCGACGTGCCGTACGCCTACGGCTGGGCGTACCAGGGCAAGAAGTACGTCGAGCGGTCGGGCGTCGGCGAGACCGCCAAGGGCGACATCATCATGGTCGTCGGCCAGGCGCTCTCCGCCCGCACACTGGCCGAGCTCATGCAGCACGCGGGCGCGGTCCGGGCGATGCCGCTGGACATGAACGGCGCCTGGCCGTCCTTCATGAGCTACGACTCGAGCGTCGACCCGGCCAGCCCCAAGCCCACCAACATCCTCGACTTCGGCGAGGCAGCCGACCGCTACTACACCCAGGCCACCCGCGACTTCGTCGCCGTCTACGCCCGCTGAACGCGTCAAGCGTCCTTCCGCGCCCGCAGGAGCAGCCGCACCATGACTCCCGAGAACCGCAGCGACCCGAACCACCCGCTCACCTCCGTCGACCCCTCCGTGCCGCCGAGCGGCACCGGCTGCGTCGAGTGCGATGCGGCCGGCGGCTGGTGGCTGCACCTGCGGCGCTGTGCCGCCTGCGGTCACATCGGCTGCTGCGACGACTCCCCCGCCAAGCACGCCACCGCGCACGCCCAGGGCACCGGTCACCCGATCATCCGCAGCTTCGAACCGGGCGAGAGCTGGTTCTGGAACTACGTCGCCTCGGAGTTCTACGACTCCGGCCCGGAGCTCGCCCCGCCCACGAGCCACCCGGCCGACCAGCCCGTCCCCGGCCCGGCGGGCCGCGTCCCCGCCGACTGGGCAGATCGGCTCGGTCCGCGCTGACCATCCGTCATTCACGAGTTCTGTCAGTGGTGGCGGATACGGTCGAAGACCTCAGCGGACGGAAGGAACAGGCGATGACCACCACCTACACGCTCGTCCCGGGCGCCGACGGCCGCGCCTGGATGTGGCATCGGCTCGCAGCCGAGCTGCAGGCGAGGGGCCATCGGGTGATCACGCTGGACCTGCCCACCGATGACGCCGCGGGGTACGACGAGTTCGCCGAGGCAATCGCCGACGCGGTGCTCCAGAACTTCGACCGGTCAGGGCCGTTGGTCGTGGTCGCCCAGTCCCTCGCGGGGTTCCACGCGCCGGTGGCCTGCGAGCGCTTGCCCGTGCCCGTCGCCGAGCTGGTGCTGCTCAACGCCATGGTCCCGGTGCCCGGCGAGGCCGCAGGCCAGTGGTGGGACGACACGGGCCAGCCCAAGGCCCGCGCGGAGTACGCCGTCGCCAGCGGACGCCAGCCGTCCCTGGACGTCGACGTGTGGGTCGATTTCTTCCACGACGTCCCGCCGGAGGTGACCGCGGAGGCCCTCGCGCAGGGCGGCGCGGCACCGCCGTCCACCCTGTTCGAACAGCCCTGGCCGCTGACGGAGTGGCCCGACATCACCACCCGCCTTCTCCAAGGGCGCGACGACCGGTTCTTCCCCCTGGAATTCCAGCGCCGTCTCGCCCGCGAGCGGCTCGGCCTGGAGGTCGAGGCGATCCCCGGCGGCCATCTTGCCGCGCTCAGCCATCCACACGAACTCGCGGACCACCTGGCGCGGACCGGCCCGTGACGCCCGGCGGCTCGGGTGATTTCGGGGCGCTCGGTGTTTTCGACGTCGCGCCCACCGCCCGCACCGCCGTGGCATGGCTTCCTCCGGACGAGTTGTGGCCACCGATCCAGGCCGTCCGCAGCGATCACGACCCGCAGATCCGGCGCTGGCCGCCGCACGTCAACGTGCTCTTCGGCTTCGTCCCGGAGTCCGACTTCCACTCGGCCGCACCGCTGGTCGCAGCGGCAGCCGCCGAGGTCCCGGCGTTCGCCGCCCGGCTCTCCGGCATCCGCACCTTCCACCACCGCGCCTACAGCACCGTCTGGCTCGACCCAGCCGCAGCGGGCATCACGCCTTGGCGCGCCCTCCACGCCGCGTTCGCGGACCGCTTCCCGCGCTGCCGGGGCCGGTCACGCGCCTTCACGCCGCATCTCTCCCTCGGACGCACCACCGATCCACGCGGGGTCGTCGCCGAGTGCACGGCCCGGCTGGGCGACTACGACGTGCAGGTCGGCGAGTTGGCGCTGCTCTCGCGCCGGGGCGACGACGTGCCGATGCAGCCCCGGGCTGTCGTCGCGCTCGGCTCCGGCGAGTTGCGCTGGGTCGACCAGCTACCTGACAGATAGTCACTTGCCTGCGCGCCCGCGCACGGATGCAATGGCCACCATGGTCACCATCGGCTCCCAGAACCACGACACCGTCCCGATCGGCGCTCTCGTTCCGCTGACACGCCCCGGTTGGGGCGAAGCGGGCCGGCACCTGCTCGCCGGACTCGAACTGGCCGTTGGTCACATCAACGACACTGGTGGGATTGCCGGCAGGCCACTGGAGTTGCTGGTCCGGGACACGGCGGCCGACCCGGCGAAGGCCGCGACGGCCGTGGAGGAGTTGGCCAGTCTGGGCGTGGCCGCCGTGGTGGGCGAGTACCACAGCGTCGTCGCTCGCACCGCTGCCGCCAGCGCCCACTCCCTCGGCCTGCCGTTCCTCTGCTCATCGGCGGTTCTCGACGCGCTCACCGACCAGCCGACGGATTGGGTCGCACGCCTCGCCCCGGCGCAGTCCCAAGGCTGGAACATCTACGCCGACTTCCTCGTCGGCGCGGGTCACCGTCATGTCGCCGTGGCAACCCAGTCGAGCGTCTACTGGACCTCCGGGACCCGCATTCTGCGGGACCGCCTCGCTGAACGCGGCGGCACGGTCAGCGAACTCGACGCGGGCGCCCTCACCCCCGAGGCCGTGTGCGACGCACTCGTCGACAGCGGCGCGTCAGCTCTGCTCCTTCTGGTCGGCCACCCGGAACCGGCCGTGTCGATCGTCCGGTCCGTCCGCCGCGACCCTCGCCTCGCCGAGATCCTGATCGGCGCTCCGGCCGGACAACCGGAACTGCCCGAGTGGGCGGCGATGCTCGGCGAGGACGGCACCGCGATCCCCTTCCTGCGCTACCTCCCCGAGCGCCTCAGCCCCCTCGGCGCCCGCGTCAAGTCGGCCCTGCGCGAGCGTCTTGACGACTCGCCCTCCTTCGTCGCCTTCGAGGGCTACGACAGCGTGACGGTCCTCGCCGAAGTGCTGCGCTCCCACGGCACGGAGCGGGCACGCATCGCCGAAGCCTGGCCACACGTCGCCGTCGAGGGCACCCGCGGGCTGATCCGGTTCTCGCGCGTGCCGGGCATCAACGTGTGGCAATGGGCCTGGCCGCCCGTCCAGGTCGTCGACCGGGATCCGGCGCAGCCTGATCGCTTTCGGACCCTGCACTTCACATGACGCTGCACCAGGATCTCCTCGCCGCGCTCGCCCTCACCACGGAACCGACCGCAAGCCCTGACTCAGCAGGAAGACCAACCCGTACACCAGGCCTGCGAGCAACACAACGGATACCCCAACGACGACGAGCCCGGTGACGTGGTGGCGTGACGGACGGCGCATGCCGGAATTTCCGATTGGCGTCTACCGGCGTCACAGGCCGTGCGGCGAAGGTCGCGTCGAGGAAACCGTCCGGCCCGTCACCGCGGGGCGAGGACGCAGAACTCGTGGCCCTCCGGGTCCGCCAGGCAGGTCCACGCGACGTCGCCCTGGCCCAGGTCGAGGTCGGTGGCGCCGAGGGCCTTCAGCCGGGCGACCTCCGCTGACTTGTCGTCACCGGTGTACGGCAGCAGGTCGATATGGACGCGGTCCGGCACAGTCTTCGCGTCGGACGAGCGCAGGAACTCAAGGTACGGGCCGACTCCCTTGGCCGAGCGCAACGACGCGAAGTCGTCGGCCAGCTCGTGCAGGGTCCAGTCCGTCGCCTCACCCCAGAACCGGGCCATGGCCCGCGGATCCACGCAGTCGACCAGCACCGCGGCGATCGGCCCGGTGTCCCGGTAGATCTCCCGGGGCTCCAGCACGCAGAACTCGTTACCCTCCGGGTCGGCGAGGACCACCCACGGCACGTCACCCTGCCCCACGTCGACGGGCGTCGCACCGAGCGCCCGAAGGCGCTCGACCCACTCCGCCTGATGCGCCAGGGAGGTGGTGGCGAGATCGAGATGTACCCGGTTCTTCGTGGCCGTCTTCGGCTCCGGGACGGCCACGACGTCGATGCAGACGGCGACCGGGTCGGGCCAAACGTAGCCGCCACCGGGTTCGACGTTGGTCACGCCGGGTCCCTCGCTGGAAACACCCCAGCCGAGCGCCTCGGCCCAGAACCGGCCGACCGCAGCGTCGTCAATAGCCTTGATGTTCACCTGAACAGGTCGCAGTGCCATGCCCACGATCCTACGCGGCCGGTCGGCACGGACAGTTGCACAATGCCGTCGCCGAACTGAAATCACCTCACTTCCCCGTGCCGCGCCGGTGGGCACGCCCGCATCAGCTGCGGGCAGGGCTGGGTCCTCGACGTTGTGTCAGACGGTCTTCACAGACCCACCGTCGATCAACAGGTCCGTGCCCGACATGCTGGCCGCCAGCGGTGAGGCGAGGTAGGCGACGGCCGTAGCGACCTCCGATCGGGCTGCCCAGCAGCGGAGTTAACGCGCTGTCCTGCACATGCACGCCTGGCAAGATCGCTCGCGGTCGTCGCGACATATGTCGGCCGTGATGCGCGATCGCCCGCCGTTGGCAGCTCGGTCGCCGCTCGCTCTGTTCCGGTCGTCCCCCATGCGGCTGCCCGGACTGTGGCGGGACGATCCCGAGCATGTCGCCACCTTGGCCTGGCGCCAGGAGGTCTCGCGCCGCGCGGGACTGCCCGTCAACCGGGCCGCTGTCTCAGGCCTCGCGGACGCGGGCGTGGAGGTGCATGTCGTGGCGGCCGTCGTCGTGGAGCGCCGCGCTGCGCTGGGTGCCTTCGAGGTGGTAGCCGGACTTGGTGGCGACCCGGCAGGAGGCGTGGTTGCGCGTCGAGTGGTCCAGGTGGAGGCGGTGGAAGCCGATCTCCTCCATCGCCCACTCCGTCAGCGCGGTCAGGGCGCTCGTCGCCGCTCCCGCGCCCCGGGCTGCCGGGAGGACCCAGTAGCCGACGCCCGCCGTGCCGTCGTCGAAGTTCAGGCTGCCCATGGCGATCCGGCCGAGGACGTCGTCGCCGTCGCGGGTGACCGCCCAGTGGGCGCCCCGCTCCTGGGCCCAGTCCTCGCGGTAGCGGGCGAACCACTCCAGGACGCGGGTCTCGGACGACGGACGCCGCGTGTGCCAGCGGCGGATCGCCTCGTCCCGGTAGGCCGAGAGAAATGTCGGTGCGTCAGAGGACGTCCAGGGACGCAGCACCAAGCCCCGTGCAGCAGGCAACACGGGTTGGGGCGCACCGGCGAGTGAGCCGGAGGAGATGACGGGCGGCGTCGACAGATCGCGAGTCACGAGCCATGATCACCAGACCGCCACCACAACCGTCAAGGTCCTTGCGAGGATCAGTAGAGCGAGGGCACCTCCGGCAGGGAGGGAGCGCCGCGCAGGGTGAGACCCATGCCCGGGGAGCGGCCCATCAGCCAGGCCAGCAACCCGTGTTGCGGCCCGAGGACGGTGGGCGCGGACGGTCCGGTGCCGGTCGCGTAGGTGGTATCGGTGTCGGTGGCGTGCAGCTTCATGGCGGGCACGTCGGTGCGGGTCGCGAAGGACGTTGCCACCCGGTCGAGCATGTCTCGGACGAAGTCCGGCGGCCAGTCGGACGGTGTGTACCCCGCGTTCAGGTCGGCGTGGTGGACCAGAACCTCGCAGAGCCGGGAGTCGGCGGCGCGGGCGGCGGGGTGTTCCTGACCGGCAGTCCAGCGCACGGTGCGCTGCCATGCCTCAGGAGGCATCGCGCGGTACTCGGCCTCGAATGCGGCGGCGCTGTCGCGCAGGTCGGACAGCAGCTCGGCAGCACTCCGGCCCGCCCCCGCCCCGATTCCCTCCGCCCGGGCCGTCAGGCTCGGGTACTCCGGCGTCTCGACGCCGGTCCGGGCCCAGGTCAGCAGACGGCGACCGCCGTCGGCGTTGCGGGCCAGGTGGCTCAGCACATGCCCGCGCGACCAGTCCGGCAGCAGTGACGGCCCGCGCACCTCGGCGTCGGTGAGCCGTGCCGCTGTCCGCACGAGGTGCTCGGTCGCTGCGGTGATCTCCTCCAGCACAGCCGCCAGGTCGAAGACCGTCTGATCGGTCGTCATGCCGCCGCCTCTCCGTCGTCTTCCTTCGGATTGCCTCGGATTCCTCGGAACCAGTGCAGTTGTCAGAGGCCCGTCGAATCGGCCAGAACCGCGCGCAGGGTCCGCTCGCCGATACCGCCCATGAGCGGGTTGTCCGCCGAGTGGGTCAGGAAGACCAGCGCGAGGGCCAGTGCCCACCCACGGGCGCGCGCCCATGTGGCGTCGTCGGCGGGCCCGCCCGCGTGGTCGTAGGCCTCGCGCAGGTCGGTGCGGCGGTCCTCGTCCGGGAAGAGCATCCAGGCGACGGAGAGGTCGGTGGCCGGGTCGCCGGAGGTCAGATCGCCGAAATCGATCACCGCGGTGATCCGCCCCTCGTCCACCAGCACATTGGCCGGGTGCAGGTCGCCGTGCAGCCACAGCGGCGGACCGTCCCATGCCGGTGCGGTGACGGCTGCTTCCCAAACGGTCAGCGCCGCTTCGCGGTCGGCCGTGTCGGCGACGTTCGTGAGTCCGCGCAGCACGCCGTCGGCGCGTCCCGCCAGCGGGATCCCCCGGAACGCGTTGACCGGGGCATCCGGCGGGGCGGGAGTGTGCAACGCGGCGAGGAACCCACCGAGCGCAGCTGAAGCTGACGGTGCGTCATCGAGCGTGGTGTCCGCGGCGATCCGGCCCGGGAGGAAAGGGACGATGCTCCAGGACCACGGGTACTCCCCCGCCGGCCGCCCGATCCGCACCGGCGCGGGCACCGGCAACGGCAAGCGGGTCGCCAACTCCGGCAGCCAGCGCTGCTCGTGGTCGACGAGTTCGGCGGACTGGGCACGCCGGGGCAACCGGACCAGGAACTCCTCGCCCAACCGGCAGACCATGTTGTCCCAGCCGTTGGCCAGCACTTCGAGCGGCAGGCCCGCGAGGTCCGGGTGCTGCTCGTCGAGCAGGTGGCGTACCAGCTCGAGGGTGAGCGGGATCTCGGCGGCCGGCATCCGATGGACGGTCATGACACGGACCCTACGGCCCTACCGACGCGCGTGTCCCGTGGTCAGCCCTGCCCCGGCCCGGTCGTCGTCCCGGGGACCGGGCCGACCGGGGACCGACGACGTCAGGTCGGCGCCTGTGCCGCAGCCGCCCGCTCCGGCGGGCGGAGCAGGTACCAGCGGCGGTCCGCCTCCAACTGCGCGGCCAACGAGATCAGTCGGGCCTCGCTCGCGGCCGGGCCCAGCAGTTGGCAGCCGATCGGCAGCCCGTCCGAGGTGAGGCCTGCCGGGACGTTCACCCCCGGCCAGCCGAGGACGTTCCACGGCCAGGCGTAGGGGCAGACGGTGATCATCGCGCGGTCCAGCGCGCCCGGACCGAGGCCGTCGGTGGCCCCGATGCGCAGCGGCGGGGCGGCAGTTGTCGGCGTGAGCAGCACGTCGACCGTCCCGAAGACCGCACCGATGCGCCGCTGGAGCGGTCGTTCGGCCGCGCGGGCGGCGCGCAGAACCGGTCCGTCGAGCAGCGCGCCGAGCCGGATGTTGCTCCGGGTGCGCGGGTCGAGCAGCGCATGGTCGGGCGCTCGACGGGCCCAGGCGCGGATCCCGGCGAGGGCGCGCGGCAGCTGGGCCGGGCCGACCAGGCCGTAGCGGGGTTCGACCTCGACCACGTCGTGGCCCAACCGGGCCAGGGTCTCGGCCAGTTCGACGGTCGCGGCGCGGATCTCGGGATCGAGCCGCAAGGGATGGATCGCCCAGGCCGCGCCGAGGGAGAGCCCGATGCGCAGGCGGCCCGGGTCGCGCCCGGCGGCGGTCAGGAACGATTCCGCAGATGGCCGATGCGGATCGCCCGGGTCATTGCCCGGGTCATTGCAAGGCTCATTGCCTGGGTCATTGCCGGAGGAGTTGCCAGACGAGTTGCCCGAGACGACGTCCAGCAGCAGGGCCGCGTCGGCGACAGTGCGGGCGAGCGGGCCGTGGACGGTCAGGCCGTGGAAGGGGTCCTGCTCCGGCCAGGCGGAGATCCGGCCGCGCTGCGGCTTGATGCCGACCAGGTGCGTCCAGGCGGCGGGGATCCGCACCGACCCCGCGCCGTCGGAGCCGATCGCGGCGGGTACCACCCCGGCCGCGACCGCAGCGGCGCCGCCGCCGGAGGAGCCGCCGGGCGTCCGCTCCGGGTCCCAGGGGTTGCGGGTGGCGCCGAAGGCACGGCCCTCGGTGAAGGCCCACTGGCCGATCTCGGGCGTGTTGGTCTTGCCGACGATGACGGCTCCGGCCGCGCGCAGGCGACGCACCACCTCGGCGTCGGCCGGTGCCGGCGGGAAATCCCCGGCGCAGCCGAAGGCCGTGGGCTCGCCGACGAGGTCGGTGTCGTCCTTGATCGCCACCGGCACGCCCAGCAGCGGCAGCCGCTCCCCCGCCGCGAGCCGCCGGTCCGCCTCCTCGGCCTCGGCGAGCGCCGCCTCCGCCCGAACGCGCCGGAACGCGTTGAGCGTCGGCTGCGTCGCTTCGATCCGGTCCAGTGTCCGCTCGACGGCGGCTCGCGAGGTGAGCTGACCATCACTCAACTGCGCGGCAAGCTCGGCCAGTCCTGGCGCCGGGTGGTTCGCGCGGTTCATCGTGGCGTCCGCCTTCCGTCGCGTTCCAGCGCTCTGCCGAGGGATCCCTACTGAACAGTAACGTGCGGCAACCGACTTCGCACGCACTCCGGTCGGCAGGTCCGCACGAGCGCACCGCGCGCGTGCCTGACCAGCGCGTCGAACGACCCTGGGGTGAGCCCGGCCCGCACCAGGAGGGCGTCAGTGCTGCTCGGCGTCTTTGATCGCCTCCTGGATCTCCGCCGTCCGGAGCGCCACGGCAATCGCCCAGTAGTACACCACCAGCGCGAACACGCTGATCAGGACGATGTCCCAGCCGAGCGGGAGGCGGCCGGTGCCGCCGAAGCTGCCCTGCCACGAGATGGCACCGATACCAAGGAGGTAGACGGGCAGCCACTGGGCCGGGCGCCACCGCATCCGCGGTGCCTGCGGGAGCCGCGTCGCGGACGCATAGGCGGCATAACCCCCCATCAGTGCGTAGCCGACCAGCACCGCGAAGCCCAGCCGCCACAACGTGCTCCAGCCCGACCAGTAGATGATCAGCGTGGCGATGACGAAGGAGAGCGGCGAGATCAGGCCGCCCGCCGGGAGCCGGTAGGGCCGGGGATGGTGCGGAAGCCTGCGGCGCAGCGCGCCGTAGGCGAGCGGCGCTCCCGCGTACATCAGCACCGAGGCGGAGGTGATGAACGAGACGAGCTGCTGCCAGCTCGGGAACGGGAGGAAGCAGACCACCCCCACCACGAGGGAGACCAGAAGCCCGATCCACGGGACGCCGCGCCGATCGGTCCGGGCCAGCGCCTGCGGGAAGTAGCCGTTGGCGGCCAGCCCGTAGGAGACCCGGGAGGTCGAGGTGGTGTAGATCAGCGCGGTGCCCGCGGGCGAGATCACCGCGTCGACGTAGAGGAACGCGGCCAGCCAGCCGAGGCTGAGCACCCCCGCGAGGCCCGCCCACGGGCCGGAGATGCCCTGGTAGGCGAGAGCGGCCCAGCCGTGCTGCAGCGACGCAGCCGGGAGCGCACCTATGTAGACGACCTGGAGCAGGATGTAGACGACCGCGCCGATGGTCACGGAGCCGAGCACGGCCCGGGGGATGTGGCTCCTCGGATTGCTGCTCTCACCCGCCAGCTGAATCGCCTGCTCGAAGCCGAGCAATGCGAAAATGATCCCGCTCGTGCTGATCGCCGCGAGGACGCCCTTGGCGCCGTACGGTGCGAATCCGTGCGAGGTGAAGTTGCCGGTGTCGAAATGCGTGAGTGCCACAACGAACACGGTGAGCAGTGGCACGAATATCTTCCACCACGTGGCCGTGCTGTTGGTATGGGCCAACACCTTCACGCCAAGGAAGTTGACGGTCACGAATACCACCATCAGGCCGGTGGCGACCGCGAGTCCGGAGGCGGTGAGCGTCCCGTCGGCATGCTGCAGTCCGGCGGCCGAGGACCAGTGGCCGGCGTAGCCGATCACCGCTTCGACCTCGATGGGAGCCACGGTCGCCGCCTGGATCCAGGAGAACCAGCCGAACGACATGCCGACCAGCCCGCCGAAGGCGTAGTGCGGATAGCGCGCGGTCCCTCCGGAGACCGGGAACATCCCGCCGAGCTCCGCGTGGACGAGGGCGAGCAGACCGATCGCCACCGCGCCGACACCCCAACTGACCAGTGCCGCAGGCCCGGCGGCGGTGACGGCGTTCCGTGCGCCGTAGAGCCAGCCCGATCCGATGATCGAGCCGACCGAGGCCCACATCAGGCCGATCAGCCCGACCTCGCGGCGCAGGTGCCCGGATCGGCGCGCGGTCCGGGCCGGAGCCGAGAGTTGATCGTAGACCATGGGTCTCCTCGCGTTCGCTTCACCCGGTCCTGAGAATGCGGGACACGTTAGACGTCCGCGCAGGCAGCAGGCGCTCCTGTTATCAAAAAGTCACTGCCACCGCCGCGAGTGGCACCCAGGCGGCCCGAACATCCGTGATCTGAGGAGAATTTGAGGTTACCGATCGGAATAACTGCCGCAGAAGGCTGCACAAGCACCCGTTCGGCTCGTAACGTCAGCCCATGAACTTTTTGGGACGCGGTCGGCGGGCGATTCCCCGGCTCACCCCGGAACTGGACGACGAGGCTCTGGGGCGCGTCTGCCGGCAGTTGGGCAGTACACCCGCCATGCCGGGGGCGGTCGACTCCCAGGTCGACGCAGTCGCCCAGCTCTTCGACAGCGTCGCCGGCGACTGGGACCGGATCGGTCACCGGATGGCGGTCCTGGCCGAAGAGGTCACCGATCCCGCCTTGGCGCGCTCGTGGGTGATGCGGCACCCGCGCAGCGCGGACGCCTGGCTCTTCCGGGCCCGGATCGCCTACGTCGACCTGCGCGACGACGCCTCGCTCACCAACCAGGCCTTCGCTGCGTCGGAGGACTGCGCGCAGGCCGCCGCCCTCCGGCCGGAGGATCCGACCCCCTGGGTCGTCCGCCTCGGCCTCTGCCGCTTGCTCCGCAGGCCCGCTCCCGAGGTCATAGCCGTCTGGCGCGAGGCGTTGGCCCGGGATCCCTGGAATCGTGAGGCGGATCTGCAGATGCTGTCCTACCTCACCGCCCTGGACGACGCCTCGTTCTGGCGGCTGGACGACTTCGTCGACCGCCGCTGCTTCGAGATCCCCGCCGACTCCCCCGGCGCCGGACTGGAGTTGGCCGCGACGCTGGGCCGCTACGCCCGTGCGCTGGACGGCACCGGTCTCGGCGGCCTGCTGTCGGACCGCTGGTGGCAGGCACCACGGCAGGCGAGGCTGCTGGACCGGAGCGTGCTGTCCTGGACCGAGCCCGGCTTCCTCCGGCACGCCGGTGCCCTCGCGGACCTCAACGGCCTTGCCTACGCGCTGATCCAGGCCAACCGGCTGCGCGACGCCGGTCTCGTCTTCCTGCGGATCGGCCCCGTGGTCTCCTCCTGGCCCTGGGTCGCGGACGGCGATCCGCTCAGACAGTTCACGACACTCCGAAGGCAGGCGCTGCGCTTCGTCACGCCGTGACCGGAGCCCACGTCCGCGCCGGGTTCGCGCGCGTGCCCGGACCCGTACGCGCACCCATGCCCAGACCCGCGCCCGTGCCCGCGCCGTGCCCAGACCCGCCCGTGCCCACACCTGCCCCGGGGTCGCTCTGACCGGGCCCGGCCAGACCCAGCCCATCCCACCGGCCCCCACGGGCCCGACAGCCGGAAGCGAGGAGAACGAGCAGATCATGGTGCTCGTCCGACCGACCCTCAAGCGGGTGCCCGCCCGGGTACCGACGCGGAAGTCTCCCGGTGCCATCGTTCTCGCCGACAACGAGTGCCCGTACGGGCTGCTGCCGGCCGTCGTGGAACGGATCGCCGCGTCGTCCGCGACCACCTCCCGCTACCCGGACCGCTGCGCCTTTGAGCTTCTCGCCGCCCTGGCCACCCATCTCCGTGTCCCGGTGGACCGGATCGCCGTGGGCGCGGGCTCGTCGGAGCTGTGCAGTCAACTCGTGCACACCGTCGTCGGGCCCGGCGACGAGGTCGTCTTCGGCTGGCAGTCCTTCGAGGCGTACCCGATCCTCACCCTGGTGGCCGGAGGGTCACCGGTACGGGTGCCGCTGCTCCGGCAGGGCCTGGACCTCGACGCCATGGCCCGCGCGGTCACCCGGCGGACCCGGCTGGTCTTCCTCTGCAACCCCAACAACCCGACCGGCACCGCCCTGGACGCCAGGGCGCTGACCACCTTCGCCGACCGCGTGCCGTCCGACGTGCTGATCGTCGTGGACGAGGCCTACCGCGAGTACGCGGCCGCGACCGCCGTGCCGGACGCGCTGACGCTGCTCGGCGAGCGCCCCAACGTCGTGGTGCTGCGCACCTTCTCCAAGGCGTACGCACTGGCCGGCCTGCGCGTCGGCTACTGCGTCGGATCGGCGGAGGTGATCGCCGGGGTCCGCAAGACCCAGGTCCCGTTCAGCGTCGGCGCCCTGGCCCAGGAGGCGGCCGTGGCCGCGCTCGGCGAACGCGCCGAGGTGGCCCGCAGGATCGGGCTGACGCTGCTGGAACGCGAGCGGGTGATGTCGGCCCTGCACGACCTGGGCTACACGGTGCCGTCCTCGCACGCCAACTTCCTCTGGCTGCCGCTGCGCGAGGAGAGTTCCGCGTTCGCGGAGTTCTGCATGCGCCACGGGGTCGCGGTCCGCAGCTTCGACGGAGAGGGCGTCCGGGTCACCGTCGGTCTCGCGGCGGAGAACTCCGCCTTCCTCTCCCTTGCCACCCGCTGGAGAAGGGAGCGCCCGATCACGGCGCGCTGACCACGGCACCCTGACCACGGCGCCCTGACCGGGACCACGGTTCGGTTTCGAGCGGTCCACGCTTGAGGCATGATCAGGGCGTGCGTGGACGATCACGCCTTCCTGCGCTGCGGCAGCCGGGAAGCAGGCACACCCATCTCCTGATGTCCCGATGTCCCCAAGGCGGAGCCGGCATGAAGCGCATCCTTTTCCACGACGAGCACCAGGCCTACCGGGAGAGCGTCCGGTCGTTCGTGGAACGGGACGTGGTGCCCCACTACCCGGACTGGGACCGGGACGGCATCGTGCCGCGGGGTCTCTTCAAGGGCCTCGGCGAACTCGGCGCGCTGGGCATCGCGGTCCCCGAGGAGTTCGGCGGGGCCGGCATCACCGACTTCCGCTACAACGTGATCCTGCAGGAGGAGGCCGCACGGGTCGGCGTCTCCCCCGCGCTCCTCGGTCCGGCGCTGCACGCCGACGTGTGCCTGCCGTACTTCCTGGACCTCACCACCGAGGAGCAGAAGGCACGTTGGCTGCCGGGCATCGCCTCCGGCGAGCTGGTCACCGCCGTGGCGATGACCGAACCCGGCACCGGATCGGACCTCTCGGGCATCCGCACCAAGGCCGTCCGCGACGGCGACCACTACGTGATCGACGGCGCCAAGACCTTCATCACCAACGGCATCAACGCGGACCTGGTGGTCGTCGCGGTCCGCACCGGTGAGCACCCGCACCGGGGCCTCAGCCTGATCGTCGTGGAGCGCGACACCCCCGGCTTCGAGCGCGGACGCAAGCTGGAGAAGGTGGGCCTGCACGCCCAGGACACCGCCGAGCTGGTCTTCACCGGCGCACGCGTTCCGGTCGCCAACCTGATCGGCAAGGAGGGTGAGGGCTTCTTCGGCCTGACCCGCAACCTTCCGCAGGAACGCATCTCCGTCGCGGTCTCCGGCCTCGCCCAGGCGACGGCCGCGTTCGAGTGGACGGTCGCCTACGTGCGCGAGCGCAAGGCCTTCGGCAAGCCGATCGGCGCACAGCAGGTGATCAAGCACCGCCTTTCCGAGCTGGCCACCGAGATCGAGGTCGCCCAGCACTACCTCGACCGCTGCGTCCTCTCCCTGAACGACGGCGAACTGACCGTCGTCGACGCGGCCAAGGCCAAGTGGTGGTGCACCGAACTGCAGGGCCGCGTCGTCGACGCGTGCGTCCAACTCCACGGCGGCTACGGCTACATGCTGGAGTACCCGATCGCCCGCGCCTGGCAGGACAGCCGTGTCACCCGCATCTACGCCGGGACGACCGAGATCATGAAGGAGATCATCGGCAGGTCCCTCGACCTCGGATAGTACCGATTGTCCCAAGTTGAGATATCGGTATGAGCCGCGCGGACCGGCCACAGGAGATCTTGACGCGTACAGGCTAATCGTGGAGTCTATGGGCCATCCACCCGGCGAGCGGCCGGACGTGAAGGACGGCGAAGCGTGACCGACCCCACAGGTTACAGCCAACGCACACGCACCACAGGCACTACGGGCGCAACAGGCAGCACAGGCACCACCCGGCGCACCGGACAACCCAACCCCACCCCCCCACCCCGGCGGGCCTCCCGCGCCCTGGACGCGGCCCTGCGTGCCGGCCCCTTCGAGACCGCGCTGCAACTGGCCATCAGCGACAGCGGACTGAGCCTGGACAGCCTGCGGCGCAGACTCGCCACGGACGGCATCCACGTCGGCCTCTCCACACTGAGCTACTGGCAGCGCGGCCTGCGACGACCCGAGCGGGCCGAGTCGCTGCGCGCCGTGCGCGCCATCGAGGACCTCTGCGGCCTGCCGCGTTCCAGCCTCGTCGCCCTGCTGGGACCGCGCCGACCACGGGGACGCTGGGGCGAACCCAGGAACCGCGAGCTCGACATCGAGGAGCTGCTCGGCGACGACATGCTGCTGGCGATGACGCTCAGCGACCTCGACGTCTCCGTCAACAGCCGCTCCGAGCACGTGAGCGTCCACGGGGACCGGTGGATGCACGCCGACCGCTCCTGGAGCACCGAGCGGATCCGACGGATCGTCATCGCCCGCACCGAGGGCGTGGACCGTTTCGTCGCGCTCAGTCTGCGCGACATCGACGGCGAGCAGCCGCCCAGCGTCCGGGCCATGCACGGCTGCCGCCTAGGGCGGGTCCGCACCGACCCTGCGACCGGCCTGCACGCCGCCGAGCTGCTCTTCGACCGCCGCCTGAGCAGCGGTCAGGTCCACGTCTTCGACTACGAGTACCAGGCCGGCCCCGGCTCCACCGGGGTGACCCGCTACGACTACGGATCCCGGCAGCCGCTCCGCGAACTGGTACTGCGGGCCCACTTCACCCCGGACCGGCTCCCGGTCCGCTGCTACCAGGTCGTCCGCCGCCGCTACCACGACGACAGCGGGTTGCGCGACGTGCAGGAACTCCAGCCCGACGCGCACGGCGTGATCCAGCTGGTGAGCCTCAACGGCAAGCCCGGCATCGAGGGCTTCCGCTGGGAGTGGGACTGAGGGCGCTGCTCCACCTCTGTTCGGCTGTCGCGAACGTGTTCACCTTGCCATTGACGTCTGCCACTCCGCCCTGCCCGGAACCGATCGTGAACATCCGTCAAGACAACTGTGAAACTGCGAATGTTCACGTTCTGCTCGCCCACCTGTACGACCACATGCACTTCCTGTGGGTCCGCATGCTCAGCACCTTCACAGTGTTCTCCCAGCCCGGCTTCAGGTCGTTGTCACCACGTGAAGTGGTAGCCCAGCATGCTCCCTGTCCCCCATCGCAGCAGTCGTCACAGGGAGGAAACCCTCGTGTTCTCGACCGCCCGCTCCACCCGTCCCGCGACGCGTCGCGCCTTCGGCCTCGTCGCCGCCGGAGCGACCGTTGTTCTCGCCGCGTCCCTCTCGGCGCTCCCCGCCAACGCCGCGCCCAAGCAGGACAACGGCGCCGCCGCCCCCGCCGCTGCCATGGCCGCGCACATCGCGCAGCTGGCGCAGAACGGACGCACCGTCACCGTGCACCTCGGTGGCAAGACGTACCACGTGCAACTGAACAAGCCGACCGGTGTCATGCCGATGAACCACCACGGCGTCAAGACCGCGGGCCACGCGTCCCCCACGGACACCAACGCCACGGTGTACCCGCCCACCACGTCGACCAGCGGCCTGAACTACGGCGGCGGCCCGCTCGAGACCCCCTCGCCGACGGTCTACCTCGACTTCTGGGGTAACCAGTGGGACAGCGACGCCAACGGTGTCCAGTCCTACATGCAGAACCTCTTCAACGGCCTGGGCGCCTCCGGTGACACCTGGTCCACCGTCACCAGCCAGTACACCGACGGCAGCGGGAACGCGCCGACCTTCAACGGCTCGGTCCTCGGCGGCACCTGGACCGACGACGGCTCGGCCGCGCCCGCCGCGCCGACCCAGGCCCAGATCGCGGCCGAGGCCGACAACGCCGCCTCGCACTTCGGCGTCTCCGGCCCGGGCGTGGACATCTTCGTGATGAGCCCGAGCGGCACGCAGCCGGACGGCTTCCCGAACGCCGGCTTCTGCGCCTGGCACGACTGGGACGGCAACGTCGCGTACACCAACATGCCGTACGTCCTGGACGCCGGTTCGAGCTGCGGCGCCAGCTCGGTGCAGAACCAGCTGGACGGCTTCAGCATCGTCGGTGGCCACGAGTACGCCGAGGCCACGACGGACCCGGAGCCGTCGAGCGGCTACGTCGACTCCAACGGCGAGGAGATCGGCGACCTCTGCGCCTGGGACAACGACCAGACGGTCAACTTCTCCACCGGCACCTTCGCGATGCAGCCGCTCTACTCGAACGCGGACAACGGCTGCGTCTTCTCCTCGCAGTGAGCCGGTGAACCCGTGAGCCGGTAAAGCAGCGAGCCGGTAAAGCGGTAAATCGGTAAAGCGGTACGGACTGTGCCCACGGACCTCTCGGGTCCGTGGGCACAGTGCTGTCGTTTCGGCCCGCTGTCGGCGTCACGACCCGGAGGTCGGCACCTCCGCTGCGAGCGAGTTGCCCGCCGGGATGTCACCGCAGTCGGACGGGGCCGTCCGGCCCACGAACCGGTCGGCCAGCCAGCCGATCGCGGTGGGTGCCCAGGCGACGGCCGTCCCGACATGGCTCAGCAGGTCGAACTGCTGGAACTGGATGGCGTGGTCACCGGTGGCGCAGTACTGCCGGGCGAGTGCGCGCACGTCGCCCGCGACCATCACGCCGTCACCGGTACCGATGCCCGGCAGATTGCTGAACGTCCCCTCGAAGACCCCGCCGTCGCCCTGGCCGATGTAGCCGGGGACGGTCGGGGTGGCGGTGGAGCCGAGGTTGATCCGGTTGACCGCGTTGACGAACGCCGGCACCGAGTCGGGGTTGCTGTACTGCGGCTTGGCCATCTTCTGCCACGTCAGCCCCGGGAAGTGGCCCAGCGCGTCCACGATCGACGCGTTCTGCAGCTGGTCGTACACCTGCTGGCCGTAGCTGTTCATGTACTGCTTGAGGTCCAGCCCGTACGACCGGGCGACCCCGATCAGCGCCATCGGGATGACGCCGCTCCAGAGCAGCGACCCGTTCACGTACTTGAGGTTGTGCGCCGGGTCGACGAGCAGGCCGCCCTCGGCGAAGCCGACCAGCTTCCGGTTCACCTCCGGCGCGTAGTTCGGCGCCATGGCAGCGGCCCAGTCCGTGGCGATCGCACCGCCGGAGTAGCCCATCAACCCGACCCTCGTGTCGGCGTCCAGTCCGGTGCCCTCGGCCCGCGTCGCGGCGCGGATCGAGTCGAGCGTGGTCGCGCCGTACTCGGGACCGGCCGCGAAGTCGGCGGTCTGGCCCTCCGTGTCCGGGATGACCAGGTTGTAGCCCTGGAGCAGCAGCGGGACCAGCAGGACCGCCTCGGCGTTCGGGATCACGCCGCCCAGCGTCACGTCACCGGCGATGGCGCGGGAGGGGCTGTCCGCCGGGTCGAGCGAGTCGTAGAACGACTGGTACGACACCGCCCGGGTCCGATCACCCGTCAGACTCCGCACCACCGAGGTCACATTGGCCGCGGGACGCCCCTGCGCGTCGACCGTGCGGTAGAGCAGCTGGATCACCGTCAGCGGCGTGGGGATGCCGAAGACGTGGTACTGGAGCGTCCGCTCCTTCAGCACGGTCCCCGGCGCGAAGTCGCCGAGCGGCTCGCTGCCGTCGTAGCGGTAGAACGGGTCGTCAGCTACGGCCGCACGGGCGGCATGCGCGGCAGCGGTGGACGCCGCGGACGCCGTCGGCGCGACAGCCGCTTCGGCGGTGGCGGCCGGAGCGACGGCGGCGGTCATCACGGCGGCAACGGCGGTGGCCAGGAGCCGAGCGGCGTGTCTGGACATGGGTGGGTCCCCCAAAAGCGTGAAACGGATCACAGATGGACCTGACGCCCGAGTAAGTTACCTCCTGGTAAAGCCCGTGCCCAGAGGTCGCGCAGCACAAGTTTTGTCACGCGTTCACAGTTCTGCGCCTGCCCCCGACCTGCCGGACACCTCGCCGACGCACGCGCCCGGTCCGGTTTGACCCTCTTGCCGGGACGCGGCCGGCACCGGCAGCTGATCGGGCCCGGGATTGCCGGGGATTGTCAGAGGTGTCTGCCAAGCTCCGGTCATGGAGATGACGCTGCAGCTGACGATCGACTGCGCCGACCCACAGCGCCTGGTGACGTTCTGGAGCGAGGCGCTGGGGTACGTCCCCGAGCCCCCGCCGGACGGCCATGCCAGCTGGCGGGGGTACTGGGTCGCCATAGGCGTGCCCGAGGACGAGCTGCCCCCCGGTGCGGGTGACACCCCGGAGTCGATCGTCGATCCGGCAGGGCAGGGCCCTCGGGTGTGGTTCCAGCAGGTCCCCGAACCCAAGACCACCAAGAACCGGATCCATCTCGACCTGAAGGTCGGCGGCGGACGCGACGTCCCGCTGAAGCTGCGCGCGCAGCGCGTCACCGCGACCGTGGAGCGGCTGGTCACGGCCGGCGCGGGGGTCGTCCGCGTCACGGACGACCCGGACGCGAACCACTACGCCGTTCTGCTCCAGGACCCGGAGGGCAACGAGTTCTGCGTCGTCTGAGACAGGCCCTGAGGCTCAGGGCTGGTCCGGCCGCCCGCGCTCGACGATCGTCACGTCCGTCACGTCCACGACCCGCAGGAGCTTGGCTCGCACCCGCTCCGCATGCTCGCACGGCACCTGCACCTCGACGCGGGCGCGGACCGCCTCGCCTGCGTTCGCGTACGAGAGGGCGAGCACATGATGCGCGCTCAGGACCGCTGCCAGGCGCCCGAGCACGCCCCGCGAGGGGACGACCGTCGCGGCGAGCAGCGATGACGTGGCGGCAGGTCGGGGCCGGTGGGCGGCAGGGGTGGCAGGGGTGGTGCGGGCGTCGAGAGTGTCGAGGGTGTCCAGGGTGTCGACCGGCACGGGATGCTCCAGATCCTGTCGGGGCCCGTAGGTGCGCGGGCCAAAAGAAAAGACCTCCCGGAGGGTGCGGGAGGTCTGCGTGCGGCTGGTTCGGGCTGGTCCGGTGGGACTCACTCCGACAGCGGCACGCTGAAGCTGATAATGAGGGCCAGGCTCACGCGCCCAGCATGGCACTCTTTCCCCAGTTCGGGACGAACCGTCTCACTTGGTGAACGTCGGCCCAGAACCGGCCTGCGTCTCAGCCGAGCCGGGTCAGGACGCGGGGGCCGTCCTCCGTGATCGCGATGGTGTGTTCGGAGTGGGCGCCGTTGGAGCCGTCGGCGAGGCAGAGGGTCCAACCGTCGTCGTCGACGCGGAGTTCGTCGGAACTGGCCGACCACCAGGGTTCGATCGCGAGCGTCATGCCCGGCCGGAGCTTCATGCCGCGCCCGGGGCGCCCCTTGTTCGGAATGTGCGGGTCCTCGTGCATGGTGCGGCCGAGGCCGTGGCCGCCGAACTGGACGTTCACCGGGTAGCCGTGCGCCGACGCGACCGCGCCGATCGCCGCGGAGATGTCGCCGATGCGCGCACCCGGGACGGCCGCGGCGATCCCCGCGTCCAGCGCCGTCCGGGTGGACTCGACGAGGCGGGTGTCCTCCGCGCGGGGCGTGCCGACGAGGACCGTGACGGCGGAGTCCGCGACCCAACCGTCGATGGAGACGGCGAAGTCCAGGCTGAGCACGTCGCCGTCGCGCAGCACGTGGTCGCGCGGACGGCCGTGCAGCACGGCATCGTTGACGGACAGACAGATGACGTTGCGGAACGGCCCGCTGCCGAACGACGGGGCGTAGTCCCAGTAGCACGAGACCGCACCGCGCTCCTCGACCCGGCGGCGGGCGCGACGCTCCAGGTCGAGCAGGTTCACCCCGGGGCGGGCCAGCTCCGACAGCTCGGCCAGCGTCTCGGCCACGAAGCGGCCGGTCACCGCCATCTTGTCGATAGCCTGGGCGGTCTTCAGTTCGATCACAGCTCTCCCTCACCGGCGTCGGTCACCAACGCCGGTATTTAAATACCTTCCCTGTCGACGGGAGCCTAACACAGCTCGGTATTTGAATACCGGCTACGATGGCGCCATGGTCCGTATCCCCCTCACACCCGAACAGGTCGAGGCAGGCAGACGCCTGGGCACGCTGCTGCGCGACGCCCGCGCCGGACGCGATCCGGAGCTGATCGCCCGGACCGCGGGCATCTCCCCGGAGACACTGCGCAAGATCGAGGCCGGCCGCATGCCGAGCCCCGGCTTCGGCACCATCGTCGGCCTCTGCGAGGCTCTGCACCTCCCGATCCACACCGCAGCCCAGATCTGGCTGGGCCCGGCGGAGGAACAGCTGGCGGGCTAGGAGCGTGGACCAGCCACGGGCAACCGGGCTCGCGGCACGACCACTCTCCTCCAGCGCGGCCCTGCGCGCCGTCCCGGGCCTGAGCGTCTACGCCGCCACCAAGGCCGCGATCCGCAGCCTCGCCCGCACCTGGGCCGCCGAACTCGCCGACCGCGGCATCCGCATCAACGCCCTCAGCCCCGGCCCTCTCGCCACCCCCGTCAGACCTGGTTGTTCCACATGCGGAAGACCGTGCACCTGCCGTTCCTGTCGAAGGTCACCGTCCAGAGGTTGGCGAAGGTGCCCAGCTCCTTGTAGCGGCCGGTGCCCTCGATCGCTGCGGTGTCCCCGTTGATGGGAACGTTGGCCAGTAACCGGCAACTGACCGGGTGATCGTGACCCACGGGTCTCACGGCGCTGCGACAGCCTCTTCTCAGAAGACGACCCGGGCCGCGGCGAGGGCCTCCGCGGCGTCCGCGTCGCCCTCGAACGTCAGCTCACCCTGCGACGGCCGACCCGCGAGGTGGCGGGCGAAGTCGAGGGCATCGGCCCGCAGCGTGACCAGCGGTGGACCGCTGCCGAGCTGGTACCGGCCACCGGCCGGGCCCGAAAGCTCCAGCAGACAGGACGGGCCGGTCCAGCCGAGTGCCAGATCCAGCAGTACCTGGTTCATGATCTCGCTGTCGTGCCCGTCCAGGACTGGCTCGGTACCGGTGGCGTCACTGATGTCGATGCGATGCATCCAGGTGTCGCGGGCGATGAGCACGCTGTTCAGGTACTCCATGGAGTCCTCGGGCAGCGTCTTCCCCTCCGGGAAGATCATGCTCGTGCGGATCCGACGCCGTACCGGGGCCGGCATACGGCCCAACGACCGGGCTCCCCTGGGGGCGATGCGAGCGAACTCCGCGACCAGCCGCTCTCCCGACGCCTCGTCGCGATCTTCGATCTGACTCTCGTTGTGGCCGTCGAGCGCGCCCAACTCGGGATGCCTACGACGGGCCCGCCGAATTCGCGTGATCATGAGCCATGGCCTGGGCAACTCCTCGAACTGGCCGACCTCGTGGGCCACCATGTCCCGGACGGTCCAGCCGGTGCACACGGTCGGCCTCGACCACGCCTCGGCGCCCAAGGAGTCCATCATCGCAAGCGAGGCTCGAATCTCCGCCTGGTTGACCGTGCGCGCCCGACCCCCGGAAGTCCGGGAAATGTCCTTCGCGGAAACAGCAGCAGGCGTGGCCATAGCGCACCTCCTCGGCCCCCTCGGTCCAAGGCTACAAGGCACCCCCACCGGCGGCACGTGCATGGCACCGGCTTCCAGCAGGGCCGGAAGCCGCCGCAGTGAAGCAGCGACTGGCTGCACGACTACGCGTCGCGCCAGGAGCGCGGACCGGGGCCAGGGGCTGTGGCGGGTCGATCTCGCAACGGGCCACAGCCCCTCCACACGCGGTCCTCCGCACGATTGTCAGGAGCGGGCGTACTGGTTGAGCTTCGGGAGCTCGTGGCCGAGGGCCGAGGCGGCGTGGCGGGCCCAGTACGGGTCACGGAGCAGCTCGCGGCCGAGGAGGACGGCGTCCGCCTGGCCCGAGGCGACGATCTGCTCGGCCTGGTGCGGGTCGGTGATCAGGCCGACCGCTGCCGTGGCCAGGCCCGTCTCGTTGCGGACCCGCGCCGCGAAGGGGACCTGGTAACCCGGCTCGACCGGGATCCGGCTGCCGTCCGGGACGTTGCCGCCCGTGGAGACGTCCAGCAGGTCGATGCCACGCGACTGGAGCTCCTTGGCCAGCAGCACCGTGTCGTCACCGGCCCAGCCGCCCTCGTCCAGCCAGTCCGTGGCGGAGACGCGGAAGAACACCGGCAGGTGCTCCGGCCAGACCGCGCGGACCGCCTCGGCGACCTCCAGCGCGAACCGCATCCGGTTCTCGACGGGGCCGCCGTAGGCATCGGTCCGCTTGTTGGAGAACGGCGAGAGGAACTCGTGGACGAGATACCCGTGCGCACCGTGGACCTCGACGACCTGGAAGCCCGCCGCCAGCGCCCGCTCCGCCGCCTCCGCGAACCGCCGTACGACGACCCCGATCTGATCGACCGTCAGCTCATCCGGAGCGGTCAGCGACCCGAAGGGCACCGCCGACGGCGCGACCGACCGCCAGGCCAGCGGATGGTCTGCCGCCAGCGAGCCGCTTCCGCCCTCCCACGGACGGTGCGTGGACGCCTTCCGGCCGGCGTGCGCGAGCTGGATGCCGGGGACCGTGCCCAGTTCGCGCAGGAAGGAGGTGATCCGCCGGAAGGCCTCCGCCTGGCGGTCGTTCCAGATGCCCAGATCCCACGGGCTGATCCGGCCCTCAGGCACGACGGAGGTCGCCTCCGTCAGGATCAGCCCGGCGCCGCCGGCCGCGCGCGAGGCGAGGTGCTGGAAGTGCCACTCCCCCGGCACGCCGACGTCCTCGTTGTTCGCAGTCGGCCCCTCGGCCGGGGCCGAGTACTGGCACATCGGCGCCATCCAGACCCGGTTGGGGACGGTGACGTCACGCAGTTCGAGGGGCTCGAACAACTGGGTCATCGGGGCAGGGCTCCTGACGGTGGCTCGGGAGGGCGACAGAGGGACGCGGTGCCTGGGATCAGATCGTCGCGGTGTCGATCACGAAGCGGTAGCGGACGTCGCTGTTGAGGACCCGCTGGTAGGCCTCGTTGACCTGGTCCGCGCGGATCACCTCGATCTCCGCTCCGATGCCGTGCTCCGCGCAGAAGTCCAACATCTCCTGCGTCTCCGGGATTCCGCCGATCATGGAACCGGCCAGCGTCTTGTTGCCGCCGATCAGCGAGAAGACCGCGACCGGGACCGGTGTCGCCGGCGCGCCGACCTGGACCAGGGCGCCCGTCGGCTTGAGCAGGCCGAGGTAGGCGTTGAGGTCGAGCTCCGCCGAGACCGTGTTGACGATCAGGTCGAAGCTGCCGGCCAGCTTCTCGAAGGTCTCCGGGTCGCCGGTGGCGTAGTAGTGGTCCGACCCCAGCTTGAGGCCCTCCTCGCGCTTGCGCAGCGACTGCGACAGCACGGTCACCTCGGCGCCCTTGGCGTGGGCGATCTTGACGCCCATGTGCCCGAGGCCGCCCAGGCCGACGACGGCGACCTTCTTGCCCGGGCCCGCGCCCCAGCGGGTGAGCGGCGAGTAGGTGGTGATGCCCGCGCACAGCAGCGGCGCGGCGGCGTCCAGCGGGAGGCCCTCGGGGATCTTCAGCGCGAAGCGCTCGGTGACCACGACCTGCTTGGCGTACCCGCCGTAGGTGGGCAGGCCGTCGCGGCCGGTGTCGTTGTACGTGCCGGTCGCTCCGCCGGGGCCGGAGCAGAACTGCTCGAATCCGGCGCGGCACTGCTCGCACTCACCGCAGGAGTCCACCAGGCAGCCGACGCCGACGCGGTCGCCGACCTGGTGCCGGGTGACGGCGGAGCCGACCGCGGCGACGGTGCCCGCGATCTCGTGGCCGGGCACCATCGGGAAGATGGCCGGGCCCCAGTCCTCGTTGACCTGGTGGATGTCGGAGTGGCAGATGCCGGCGAAGGCGACGTCGATCAGGATGTCGTGCGGGCCGAGCTCGCGGCGCGGCACGGTGGTGCGCTCCAGCGGGGCCTTGGCGGCGGGTGCGGCGTAGGCGGGGACGGTGCTCGTTGTCATGACTCCCAGGCTGCCAGGCATAGGAACAGGCAGCCAGAGCCCTCTGGAACATACGTCTGCGGTTCCTACCACTGGCAGGGTCACCCTCATACTTGGGTGTCATGACGTCCAACCCTGCTCCCCTCGATCCGCGCAGCGAGCTCAGCGAGTTCCTGCGGACCCGCCGTGCCCGGCTGCAGCCGGAGGAGGTAGGCCTGCCGTACTTCGGCGCGCGCCGCCGGGTCCCGGGCCTCCGGCGGGAGGAGCTGGCGCAGCTGGCGGGCGTCAGCGTCGCGTACTACACGCGGCTGGAGCAGGGGAACGCCCACAACGTCTCGGCCTCGGTGCTGGAGGCGATCGCGGACGCGCTGCGGCTGGACGCCGCCGAGCGCGAGCACCTCGACCACCTGGTCAAGCCACGGCAGCGCACCCGGGCCGTTCCGGCGCGGGCGCAGCGGGTCCGTCCGCAGTTGCAGTTCCTGCTGGACTCGATGGACGCCGTCCCCGCCTACGTGATCGGCCCGCGCGCGGACGTCCTGGCCTGGAACCGGATGGCCTGCGCGCTGCTCGGCGACTTCGGCGCGAAGACCCCGGAGCAGCGGAACTTCGCCTGGATGATCTTCATGGATCCGGCCTCGCACGAGTTCTATGACGACTGGGAGGGCAAGGCCCGCGACGTGGTGTCGTGCCTGCGGATGGCCGCGGGCCGCACGCCGGACGACCCGAAGCTGGCGGCGCTCATCGGCGAACTGTCGGTGAAGAGCCCTGAGTTCCGGCAGTGGTGGGCGGCGCACGACGTCCGGAGCAAGGGGCCGTGCCAGAAGGAGCTGCACCACCCGGTGGTAGGACGGCTCAGCCTCGCCTACGAGGCGATGGTGCTCCCCGCCGACCCCGACCAGCAGCTGATCACCTACGCGGCCGAGCCCGGCTCCGCGTCGGCGGAGTCGCTCCGGCTGCTGGCCAGCTGGGCGGCCGAGCCGAGCAGGGGCACGGGCGCAGGCAGGGGCACCGCACAGGAGCAGGCCCGCGCGGCAGACTGACCCTCCGTGCGGCGGGATCATTTCGCGCATCTGCGGACCAAAGCTCTCGCCCCCATTGCCACAGGGGCCTGACCACGGTGTTAACTAGAGCCAAAGCCGGAGCGGCCCGCACGTTTGTTCGTGGGCGCTGTACCAGTGAAGGACGGTCACATGCATCAGCAGATGTCACCCCTCCACGCTGTCGCCCTCTACACCGTGCTGACCCTGGCCGTGCTCTGGACCGCCGTGGGCGTACGCGCCGTCTGGCTCGCCGCCTTCCGTCCCTGGGCCGTCGGCGGCAGCGCGGTCGGCATCGATCCTGCCGAGCAGGTCGCGCTGAGCCGCACCGAGCGCCGGGCCTTCGTGGCCATAGCGAACCAGCTCAACCGCAGCGACGCGTACACCCGCGTCTGACGAGCGGTCAGCCCGGCTCAGCCGGCGTCCCGGTCCCCTTCCGCAGCACGCGCCGCACTCCCCGCACCCGCCGCATGGGCGGCGAGCACCGCCCGCTCGTGCTCCGTCGAGAGGCCGGCCGCGCGGTCACCGAAGGTCCGGTACTCCTCGAACGCCTCCAGCTCGCCGCCCGGTGCGAGCAGCCACGCCGCGGTGTCCCGCACCGACTCGACGACGGGACGGCAGCGCAGGCCCGCGGCCAGCGCCTTCGCGCACGACGCGTCCCAGACGGCCGCCACCTCCGGCACCGGTGGCACCCACAGCGGGGCCTCCGTCCACGGCTCGACGCCGTGGTCGACGAAGAGCTGGTCGTCGACGTAGACCAGTTCGGCCTTGCCGCCGGTCGCCTCGACGCAGGCGTCGAGGTAGTCGCCCCAGGTCCCGTTGTCGGGCGCGCCGGGGACCAGGTAGTCCTCGACCGCGTCGCGCGGCGCCGCCGCCAGCAGGTCGAGCCCGAAGGCGGCGAGGTCGCGGACGTCGATCACCCGCACGGGCCGGTCCGGAGCGCCGGGGACCGCCATCGGGCCGCCGTCGGCCGCGCGGCGCAGCCAGGCCGTGGTGCGCCGGGCACGGTCGTGCGGGCCGACGATCAGCCCTGGCTGGAGCACGACGACGCGGCCGGGGAAGTTCTCGCGGACCGCCTTCTCACAACCGTCCTTGAGCCAGCCGTAGTTGCCCTCGCCTCCCTCGGGCCCGGCGTCGGCCAGGCCGCCGTGACGCGGCGAGGACTCGTCCGTCGGCTCGGCGGGATAGTCGGGATAGACGTTGATCGTGGAGACGAACACGTACGCGTCCGCATGCCCGGCCAGCGCCTTCACCGACTTGGCGACCTCGCGCGGGACGTAGCCGCAGACGTCCACGACCGCGTCGTACGGCCCGGCGGCGGCCAGCGCTGCCAGGTCCGTCTCGTTCTCGCGGTCGCCGCGCAAGGAGCGGGCGCCCGGGGGGTCGTCCTGGGTCCTGCCCCGGTTGAAGACCGTCACCTCCCACCCGCGCCGCACGGCGTCCTCCGCGAACGCCCGGCCGACGAAGACAGATCCACCGATCACCAGAAGTCTCATGCCGCTGAGTCTTCACGTCCGCGGGGGCGCGGTGAACCCGCGTGCGCGCTCGGCGAACAAAAGTAGCTGTCAGCCGAACTGGAGGGAGCGCTTCGACATGCCCATCCAGAAGCCGTCGATCACGCTGCGCCGGCTGCGCAGCTCGGACTCGGACGCGCCGAGAGTGACGAAGAGCGGCGCGAAGTGCTCGGTCCGCGGGTGGGCGAGCCGCCCGGCGGGGGCCTTGCGCTCGAAGTCGAGCAGCGCGTCGATGTCCTGCGTGTCGAGGGCGCGGTGTCCCCAGTCGTCGAACTCGGCCATGATCGAGTGCACCGACCCGTCCTGGGTCAGCGCCCGCAGGTTGTGGGTGAAGAAGCCGCTGCCGACGATCAGCACGCCCTCGTCACGCAGCGGTGCGAGCTTGCGGCCGATCTCCATCAGCGCCCGCGGGTCGAGGGTGGGCATGGAGACCTGGAGCACGGGGATGTCGGCGTCCGGGTACATCTCGACCAGGGGCACGTAGGCGCCGTGGTCCAGGCCCCGGTCCGGGATGTCCTGCACCGGCGTCCCTGGGGCGCGCAACAGCTTCCGCACGCTCTCGGCCAGCTCGGGGGCGCCGGGCGCGGCGTAGGTGACCTCGTAGTAGTGCTGCGGGAAGCCCCAGAAGTCGTACACCAGCGGCACCGTCGTGGTCGCGCCGATGGCGAGCGGCGCCTCCTCCCAGTGGGCGGAGATCATCAGGATCGCCTTGGGCCGCGGCAGATCCGCCGCCCATGCGGCGAGCTGTCCGGTCCACAACGCGTCGTCGGCGAGCGGCGGCGCGCCGTGGCCGAGGTAGAGGGCGGGCATCCGCGTGGGGGCGGCGGTGGTCATCGTGCTGCTCCTGAGGAGACGGTCGCCAGTAGTTCAAATCTGAACCAAATCTCGACGTCAGCGTACTCCGAGGTTCAGATGTGAACAACCACTCGGACGACCGTCAGGAACCACCCGTCGCCTGGGACAGCGTGAAGGTGACGTCCACGACGCCGTCGACGCCGCTCACCGTGCGCGCGACCTGTGGAATCAGGGACGAGTCCGACAGTGTGCCGCCGACGGTGACCATGCCTCCATCGATGTCGAGCGTCAGACCGGCGGCGATGTCCGGGCCCAGGGCGCGGACGAGGGCGGCGCCGATGTCCTCGGCGAGGGCGACGTCGTCGCGGAGGAAGACCGAGAGCACGTCCGCACGGCTGACGATGCCGAGCAGGGTGCCGTCCTCGTCCACGACCGGGAGGCGTTTGACGCGGCGGCGGAGCATGGTGCGGCCCGCGGCGGCGACGGATTCGTCCGGGCCGGTGGTGATGGCCGGGGCGGACATCAGCTCCTCGGCGACATCGGCGGCGAGGCGGGCGGCCTGGTCCGGGTCGAGGAGGGCGGCGCGCATGCCCAGGGTGCGGCGCCGGCCGGCCTGCTTGAGCAGCAGGTCGGCCTCGGAGACCACGCCCAGCACGTGACCGGACCCGTCGAGCACCGGGAGCGCACTGATCCGGCGCTCGTCCATGATCCGGGCCAGCTCCTTGAACGGCGTCCGGGCGGAGGCGGTCACCACGTCGCGGGTCATCACCTCCGCCACGGTCCGACCCTCGGGATTCTGATGGCTCGTCAAGACCGGCTCCCTTGCTGCTCTTCGTGGATGATTCAACGGATCAGGACGCGTTCGCCGGACGAGCACCGTGCCCGGTGCGATCTCGGTGTCGACGCCGAGCTCGGTCGGCCGGAACAGGGTGAGCACCTCCTCGACGTCCTCCTCGGTGTAGAGGGGCTCGGCCGGGCGGTGCTTGGACCAGCCGTTCTGGTTGGCGTGCTCGGCCTGCTCCTCCTGGAGGTGGGCGCTGTCGCGCAGCACGATCTCCGCAAGGCGGGCGGTGTCGGGGGTGCAGAAGATCGGTCCCCGGAAGCCCTCGCGGACGAGGCGGGGCAGATAGCCGGTGTGGTCCAGATGGGCGTGCGTCACGACGACGGACCTGACGTCGCGCGGGTCCAGCGGCAGCCGGCGCCAGTTGCGGCGGCGCAGTTCGGCCTGGCCCTGGAAGAGGCCGCAGTCCACCAGGACCCGGGCGTGGTCGGTCTCGACCATGAACTTGCTGCCGGTGACCGTGCCCACGGCGCCGAGGAAGGTCAGCAGGCCGGGCCGGGGCTTCGGGGCAGGTGGGGTGCTCTGTGCGCCTGCGTCGGCCATCGGAGACCTCACCTCGTCGGAAGCCCGGTGTCTCCAGCCTCGCCGACGCGATACCGGGTCGCCACCCGTGGCCCACCGGCCGCCACCGGCCCCGCACACAGCTGCAGGCCCGGCCCTCCCCCAGCTGTGGCAGGGGCGAGCCGGGCCTGCCGCAAGGCAGCACAGCGCAGCGCAGCGAGCGGACTCAGCCGCCGAAGGAGGCGAGGTACGCCGAGGCCGCGTCCGGGGTGAAGAACCAGTTCGGGAAGTCCGACGGGTTGTCGAAGCCGTTGGCGAAGCGGTCGGCGACGGCCGGGATCTGGCCCGCCGCGCCGATCAAGTTCAGCACGTGCTCCGGCGGCGGGGCCAGCATCGCGTTGGTCCACGCGGTGACGTCGCTCGCGGCATCCGCCCAGAACGTCTCGAAGGCCTGCTCCATGAAGGCGCGGTCGAACGGACCGTCACCGTTGGCACGGATCGACGCCAGGTACGAGGCGGCGCACTTGGACGCGGTGTTGGAGCCCTGGCCCGTGATCGGGTCGTTGGCGACGACGACGTCCGCCACACCCAGGACCACGCCGCCGCCGGGCAGTTCGCCGACGGCCCGGCGAACGGTCGGCGCGTAGCGGCCGGCGAGGGTGGCGCGCGAGTCGGTCAGCTCGACGCCGCCCCGGGTGCGCTCGTACTCCCACGGGGTGTAGGTGCGCATCAGGTCGAGGGTGCGGTTGAGGTGCTCCTCGGGCTCCAGACCCGGCTCGAAGACGTCGAGCGGTCCGCCGGGGATGCCCTCCCAGAAGAGGATGTCGCACGGGCCGGAGTGGGTGAGCGCGGGTATGACGAACAGTTCGCCGACGCCCGGCACCAGGTTGCAGCGGACCGCAGGGAAGTCGTGCTCCGGGCGCGGGCCGAGGCCGTGCACGTAGGAGACGGCGAGCGCGCGCTGCGGCACGCTGTACGGGGAGCGCTCGGGGTTGCGGGCGAACATCGACACCAGCTCGCCCTTGCCCGCGGCGACCACGGTCAGGTCGTAGCCGCGGACCAGGTAGTCCAGGTCGGAGACGGTGACGCCGTTGATGACGACCTTGCCGCCGCGCTGGGCGAAGAGCTCCAGCCAGCCGGGCATCTTGACGCGCTGGTCCACGGACTGGGCGTAGTCGTCGAGACGGCCGACCCAGTCGATGACGCGGGCGGACTCGGGGCCGCTCACCGAGACGCCGAGACCCTGGGCCTTCGGGGCCTCCGCCTCCCAGAGGTTGACGCCGAGTTCACGCTCGATGGCGAGCGAGGTACGGAACATGCACTGGGTGGACATCACCCGGCCGCCGCGCACCTCGTCGGGGGTGCGGTCGGTCATCACGGTGACGTCGTGGCCCTCGCTCTGCGCGCCGAGCGCAAGCTGCAGTCCGGCCTGGCCGGCGCCGACGACGAGGATTCTCGCCAAGATGAGCTCCTGTTGTGCTGGTTGTGCTGGTGAAGGACGACCGGACGGACTGACGGACCGTCAGTACGCGGTGGTCGCCAGGGTGTGCTGGACGAGGGCCGCCAGCGTCCGCGCCGAGGAGGAGCGGGACCGGGCGTCGCAACGCAGCAGCGGCACTGCCGGGTTGAGCGTGAGCGCGTCGCGGACGTCGTTCTCCTCGTACACCGGCGCGCCGTCGAACTCGTTGACGGCGACGATGAACGGCAGGCCGCTGCTCTCGAAGTAGTCGACCGCGGGGAAGGCTTCAGCCAGCCGACGGGTGTCGACCAGGACCACCGCGCCGACCGCGCCACGGGCGAGGTCGTCCCACATGAACCAGAAGCGTCGCTGGCCCGGGGCGCCGAAGAGGTAGAGGATCAGGTCGTCGGCGATGTGCAGGCGGCCGAAGTCCATGGCCACCGTGGTGGTGGTCTTCTCACTGCCGGGAGCCAGTTCGTCGGTCCCGCTGCCCGCGTCGGTCATGATCGCCTCGGTGCGCAGCGGGGTGATCTCGGAGACCGAACCCACCATCGTGGTCTTGCCGACCCCGAAACCGCCCGCGATCACGATCTTGGCGGAGGTCACCGCAAGCTCGGTCAGCGGGATGCCGGGCGTGGCGACGGCCGCGTAGGAGACGCCGGGCGCGCCGGGACCGGGAACGCCGCCGGGCGGGGCGGCGTCCGACCGGGTGTCAGGCCAGGTCACGAAGGCCTCCGAGAATTCTTTCGAGCACCACGCGGTTGGGACGGTTGGGAACGCCGATCGGCGAGTTGCCGGAGCCCATGCTGACCGAGGAGCCGTGGACGCGGATGCGCCCGGCGTCCACCAGGTCGCTGACCCAGACGCGGACGACGCCGAGCGGCAGCTTCAGCAGCGCGGACACCTCGGCGATGGAGCGCATCTGACCCTCGCACAGAGCGCAGATCCGCTCCAGCTCGGGCATGGCGGAGGCGGTCGGCTGCGCCTGCCACGCGGGCTGGACCGGTCTCTGCTCGACGGCCGAGATGAGTGTCTCGACGAGCAGCACCTGGCCGAAACGGGTTCGGCCCCCGGTCAGCGCGTAGGGGCGCACGCGGAGCGAGCGCGCGGGGACAGTCACCGGATCGCCTCCTGGACCTCGGTACGGACGTGCGCGGTCAGGACATGGCCGGCCTGGTCGACCAACCGGGCCATCTGGAAGGCCACGACGCTCAGGTCGCAGTCCCGTGAGGTGTAGGCGGCCAGGCAGGCGGTCTCGTCGACGGACATGAGGATCACCGTGCCTTCGTCCAGCGTGACCACGGTCCGCTTGAGCCGGCCGAGTTGGAGGAGGTGGGTCAGCCCGCTCGCCAGTCCGTTGATCCCGGCGACGAAGGTCGCCAGCTCCTCCACGGGGCAGTGCTCGTCGACGGCCACGAGGGGCAGGCCGTCCGTCGAGACCAGGGCCAGCGCACGCAGGCCGGGTGTGCTGACCAGCACATCACCGAGCAGCCAGCGCAAACGCTGCTGCGGGGTCGCCTGGGTCATGCCTTGTCGTCCTCCTCGCGCGGGGCTGCGGCCTCGCGCAGTCCGTTCTGGAAGCCGCCGAGGCGGCGTCGGAGCTCTTCGGCTGCGGAGCCGGCGTCCCGGGGAGGACGAGTACCCACCTCGCCGCTCGGTTCGTTGGCCTGCGCCACCTGTCCGCTCTCGCCGGGGACGCGCTTGGGCAGTCCGTTGGGGGACGTCGTGGTCGTGCTCGGCGCGGCGGACGTGCCGGCAGGACCGGCAGACCTGGACCCGCCCATGGATCCTGCGGCGCCGACCCCGCCGGTGGTGCCACCGGAGAAGCCGGCCCCCTGGCCGTGTCGGGCGTTGGGGACGGCGGCGAGCATCGGGCCTCCCTGTCGGTAGGTGGCGGCCTGGGTGTGGGCGTCCTCCGGGAGCGGGCGTCCGGGCGGGATGTGCTCCATCCCTCCCGTCACGGCCTGCTGGTGCGTCTCGGCGGGGTCGGCCAACAGCCCGGCGGGCAGGGCGACCAGGGCCGTGGTCCCGTCTCCGCTGGCGCTGGTGCGCAGCTGGATCCGCAGGCCGAGACGGCGTGCCAGCAGCGTGACGACGCGCAGCCCGAGGGAGCGGCCGCTGCCGTGGCCGATCTCGTGACCGTCGCCCTGCTCGGCGAGGGTGCGGTTGACCTGACGCAGCATCGTGTCGGTCATGCCGATGCCGCGGTCGCCGACGGAGACCATCACCTCGCCGCTGTCCAGGTGCCAGGCGGTGACCGTGACCGCCTCGGTGGGCGGGGAGAACGCGGTGCCGTTGTCCAGCAGTTCGGCGAAGACGTGGCTGAGGTCGTCGGCGACCTCACCGCGGACCAGGACCGGCGGAAGCGCCGTCAGGTGCACGCGCTCGAAGCGCTCGATCTCGGAGAGGGCGGCGCGCAGGACGTCCAGCAACTGGGCGGGCGCGCCGGGGCGACCGGGGCGCTGCTGGTCGCTGCCGCCGGCGAGCAACAGCATGTTCTCGCTGTTGCGGCGCATCCGGGTGGCGAGGTGGTCGAGTTGGTAGAGCTGCTCCAGCCGGACGGAGTCCGACTCGCGCTCCTCCAGCCCCTCCAGGTTGCCGAGCTGGCGTTCCACCAGGACCAGGGAGCGCAGCGCCAGGTTGGCCAGCACCTCGCCGCCCTGGGTCCGGCTGCGGTGGAGCTCCTCGGAGGCGTCGTCGAGCTCCTGGACGAGCCGCACGTTGTTTTCCTGCAGCTGCGCGTACGCCCGGTCCAGGTCGTCGTAGGCCCGCCGCATCTTGTCCATGGCCGCGTTACGGGCGGCCTGACCACGGCGACGGGCTCTGCGGGTGCGCAGTTGCACCACCAGGAGGGTCAGCAACAGGAGGACCGCAACTACAGCGGCGGCAGCAGCCAGAGCCGCAGGGGCGTTCAGTGTGGACACGTAACCCCACAGTTCAGCGCAGCAGCTTGCGCATCAGAAGCAATCAGAAGGAATGACCCGCCCATCACATCATATGGACGATTCCGCATTCCAGTCCGTCCCCTGAGGGGACGCCAATGCCGAAGCACCGCAGGTTGATCCGGCTGTCGGCGCATCAGCGGGCGACATCGGCCCGCAGTCGGAAACGCCGCGCCCTGGACGCGGACCGCACGATGCAGCGGATCGCCCACGAAGTCTTCCGGGAAGACGAACGGCCAGCTCAGAGCCGGGTCACAGGAAGCCCATGGCACTCGATACCGGTACAGCGAGCCGGATATGACACTCCTGTTCGGCCGGCGTGCCGGGAGCCCGCACCATCCACGCAGCTCAGGGGTGGATTTGGTGAAGAAATCGCGCACCGGGACTGACGCAACGGCAACTGACCGTCAGGGCTTCGCGGCGGGGCCGTCCGGCCGGGGCGCGGTGAGGAGGGTGCGGCAGTGGGCGAGGAAGGCCGTCAAGGCCAACTCGAACGCGGCGTCGGCGCGATGGCCACCCTCCGCGCCCCCGGCGGCGGCGAGCGCCCGCGCCAGCGACGGGGTGGAGCCGTCGGGGGCGGTCTCCCACATGGTCTCCGGAGCGGTCAGGTCGAGCGCCGAGCCCAGCACGATGTTGTCCAGCGCGGTGATCAGCGGCATCACCGTCCCCTCCGGGAACCCCGCCTCCAGCAGCGCTGCGGCGCACCGGTCGTACTGCGCCAGGGCCTCGGGCGCGGCCACCCGGGCCGCCGCCAGCATCGGGATCGCGCGCGGGTGCGCGGCGAACGCGGCGCGATAGGAGCGAGCCCAGGCCTCCAGCGCGCGGTCCCACGGACGCAGGTCGAGCGCGGACGCGTCCATCCCCGCCGCCAGCCGCACCCGCAGCAGTTCGATGATCCCGGCCCGGCCTTCGACGTGGTGGTAGACCGACGCGGTCTGCACCCCGAGCCGCTTGGCGATCTGCGGAACGCTGAAGTCGCCGTGGGCGTCGACCAGCGCCAAGGCGGTGGCGCCGATGCGCTCGCGGTCGAGCAGGGCCTTGCTGGGCCGTCCCATCGCACCCCTCTCACACGTCATCCGCGCGTGGTCGCTGCGCACGGCCGCAACGCGCGGTCGCAACGCACGGTCGCAACGCTCGCCGCAGCGCGGCGATCGTCTGCCCGCGGCCGCGGAACCAGGCCTTCCCAAACGGTGAAGACAGGGCTACGGTACCGAAACCATCAAGCTTTAGGTTTATGGAGAAGTCGCCGTGGTCCCGGACCCCGGCCGGCCGTGAAAGGCACCTGCGCATGACCGAGCCCCACGCCCGAAGAGCGGACGCGCCCGCCCCCACCCTGCGCACCAACACCCTCGGCACCGCCGACATCGCCTTCTTCGTCGTCTCCGCCGCCGCACCCCTCACGGTGATGGCCGGCGTCGCACCGCTCGCCCTTCTCATCGGCGGCATCGGCGCGCCCGCCGGCTATCTGCTCGCCGGAGGCACCCTGGCCGTCTTCGCCGTGGGCTTCATGACCATGAGCCGCCATGTCCGCCACGGCGGCGGGTTCTACGCGTACATCACCCGCGGGCTCGGCCGGCCGGCCGGATTCGGCGCCGCGCTGCTCGCCCTGCTCGGCTACCTGGCCATGAACATCGGCGTCTACGGGCTGCTCGGCTCGGCCACGCACGACACGCTCCAGACCCTGTTCGGCTGGAACGTCCCCTGGCCGGTGATCTCCCTGGCCGGGCTCGCCGTCATCTGGTTCGGCGGTTTCCGCTCGATCGAGTTCGGCGCCAAGGTGCTGGGCGTCCTGCTGCTCGCCGAGGTCGCGATCCTGGTGCTGCTGGCCGGCGCGGTGCTGGTGCAGGGCGGCGCGCACGGGCTGAGCGCGAGCTCCTTCGCTCCGGCCAACCTGACGGCCGCAGGCATGCCCGGCATGCTGGCCATGGCCTTCGCCGCGTTCACCGGCTTCGAGTCCACCGTCATCTACCGCCGCGAGGCGCGGAACCCGGACCGGACCATCCCCCGCGCCACCTACATCGCCGTGGCGTTCCTCGGCCTCTTCTACGCGTTCGTCGTGTGGGTGGTGATCCAGGCCTTCGGCGACCAGCAGGTCGTCGCCGCCGCGGCCAAGGACCCGACCGGCCTCTTCTTCTCCGCGACCGCGACCTACGTCGGCCCGTGGGCCGCCGACGTGATGCACGTCCTGATCGTCACCAGCCTGTTCGCCTCGCTGCTGGCCTTCCACAACGCGACCAACCGCTACGCCCTCGCCATGGCCGAGGAGGGCGTGCTCCCAAGGCAGTTGGGCCGCATCCACGTCCGGCACCGCAGCCCGTGGGTCGCCGGCGTCGCGCAGACGGTGCTGGGCGTCGTCGTGGTCGTCGCCTTCGCGGCGGCGGGTGCGGACCCCTACACGCAGCTGCTGCTGTGGGTGAACACGCCGGGCCTGCTCGCGCTGGTCGCTCTGCAGTTGCTCGCGGCTGTCGCCGTGCCCTGCTACTTCCGTCGCATCCACCACGACGAGGGCGTGCTGCGCACCGTCGTCGCACCCTCGCTCGCCACGCTGCTGCTCGGGGCCGCGCTCTACCTGGTCGTCGCTCATGTCGGGCTGCTGACCGGGGCGTCCGACACGGTCAACACGGTGCTGGTGGTGCTGGTCCCGCTGGTCTTCCTGGCCGGCGTCGGGTACGCGCTCCGGCTTCGCGCCGCAAAGCCGCGCGTATACGCGGAGTTCGCCGCCGAGCCTGCCCGACCGGATGCGCCTGGCACCTCCGAGAACGCCGCGCTGCCGATCTCGTCCTGAGCACACCCCTCCTCTGTCTCTCCTCCTGTCTGTCCCTCCTCTCGATCCACCCGAACAAGGAAGCATCGATGTCCCTCGCGCCAGAAGTGATCGTCGTCGCGGCCCAGGTCCACACCCTCGACCCGGACCGTCCGCATGCCACCGCCGTGGCCGTCCGGGACGGCCTGATCACGGCCGTCGGCGACGCGGACGACGTACGCGACTGGCGCGGGGCAGGGACGGAGGTGCTCGACCTCGGTGCCGCAACCCTCTTCCCCGGCCTGGTCGACAGCCACAGCCACCCGGTGTTCGGCATCGACCTCGCCTCCGGGACGGATCTCAGCGCGGTCCGCGACCTCGACCAGCTGAGCGGCGCGCTGGCCGATGCCGAGCGCGTCGACGGATGGGTCCACGGCTGGGGGCTCGACCACAACGTCTTCGCCGGCCGGCCCGTCCACCGCGAGGTCCTGGAATCCGTCCTCGGTCCGGACACCCCCGCGTTCATCCGCCTCTACGACGGCCACTCCGCCCTGGTCACCGGCGCTGCGCTGCGCGCCGCCGGGATCACCGGACCGGTCGCCTTCGCCCAGCGGTCCACCGTCGTCTGCGACGCGGACGGCTCGCCCACCGGCCACCTGATCGAGATGGCGGCGATGGACCTGGTCACCGCCGTCCTGCCGCGCCGTCCCTTCGCCGAGCGCCGCGACGCCCTCCACGCCCTGCTGAGCTCGATGGCCGCCACCGGCCTGACCGGCGCTCATGTGATGGACGCCGAGGGCGACGTGGTCGACCTGCTGCGGGCCGTCGAGAAGGAACACGACCTTCCGCTGCGCCTGCGGCTCGCGCCCTGGTGCAACCCCGGGATCTCGGCGGAGGGCCTCGACGCGCTGGCCGATCTCCAGGGCACCGCCGGACGCAACTGGCTGGTCGGCGGCGTGAAGTTCTTCATGGACGGCACGGTCGAGGGCGGCTCCGCGTGGCTGGAGCACCCGGACTGCCACGGCCAGAACAGTCGCGCGCTCTGGCTGGACCCGGCCGAGTACACCAGCGCCGTGCACCGCCTCCATGCCGCCGGGGTCCGCACCGCCACCCACGCCATCGGCGACGCGGGTGTGCGCCATGTTCTGGACACCGTCGCCGCCATCGGCCCCGGCGGCCGGATGCGCCATCGCATCGAGCACATCGAGACGCTCTCCAAGGAACAGGCACGGCGTTTTGGCGAGTTGGGCGTGATCGCCTCGATCCAGCCCACCCACTCCGCCTACACGCGCGCCGACCACACCGACGAGTGGTCCACCCGCGTCGGCGCCGAGCGCGCCGACCGCGCCTGGATCTGCCGCACCCTCCGCGACACGGGCGCGGTGCTGGCCCTCGGCTCCGACTGGCCGATCGCCCACTTCGACGCCCGCGAGGTCCTCGCCTACGCCCAACTCCGACGCCACGCCGGGACCGACACCGCACCCGTCATGCCCGAGCAGGCGCTCACCGCGACGATGGCGCTGGAGGGCTTCACCACTCACGCCGCCCTCGCGGCGGGCGAAGCCGAGCGCACCGGCCGCATCTCCCCGGGCCTGCGCGCCGACCTCACCGCCTTCGCCCTCGACCCGCTCAACACCCCCGCCGACGAGCTGGCGGAGACGCCGGTGGCGCTCGCCATGTCCAACGGCCGTGTCACCCACCGCGCCTGACGGACAGCGCTACTCCGGCCAGGCCTGACCGCTTGCCCGGGACCCGCGAGCCCGGGCGCGGGTGCGGAAGCCCACGGGTCTCGCCAGCGCGCTGCCGGAGGAAGCGGGTCAACTTCTCGGCCCTGAGGACCGAGCGTGTCGCCCGATCCCGGAGCTTTGATTGCAAGTCGTACTCACGGCTGGCTGCAGCAGGTCGCCTGCGTCCGGCACTGTGCTAGGCGTGTCGCCTGACGGTGCTGGGGCTGTTGACTTTGCCCCGCTGCCACGCAGCATCGGCCCGGTGGGCGATGTTGCGGGAGCCGTTGAGCACACCAGGGCGTCGACTACGACCTGGTCGTGGACAGCACCTCCAGCGAGCCGCTCGCGTGCGCCCGGACCATCGCCGAGCGGATCAGCTGAAGAGATGAGTTGAACGGATGGGTGGAACGGACGCGTGCTCAGCGCGCGGAGCGGCGGGACTCGCGGAACTCGCGGTCGACCGCCCAGGCGTCGGCGACCGGGCCGAGGTGGGCGAGCTTGTCGGGGTTGACGACCGCGCGGATGGCCTGGATCCGGCCGTCGGCGACGTCGAGGACCAGCGTCTGGAGCACCCTGCCGTCGCGGTCGTGGAGGATCGCGCCGGGCTGGCCGTTGAGCTCGTGGAGCTCGCAGGTCACGTCGATGCGGAGCAGCGCGGGGTAGACCGAGCCCAGCAGTCGGGCCACGCTCGAAGCGCCCAGGACCACCCTGGCCAGGCGGGGTGCCTTGCCGCCACTGTCCCCGACCAGCTGCACGTCGGCGGCCAGCAGCTGCTGCAGTCCGCCCACGTCACCGTCCTTCAGCGCGTCGAAAAAGCGGGCGGCGAGCTGCTGACGTTCCGTCCGGTTCGCCTCGAAGCGCGGCGTCCCGGCCTGCATGTGGCGCCGGGCCCGCACCAGGAGTTGGCGGCACGCGGCCTCCGAGCGCTCGACCGCCGAGGCGATCTCCGGGAACTCGAAGCCGAACACGTCCCGGAGCACGAAGACCGCGCGCTCCAGCGGACTGAGCCGCTCCAGTAGGACCAGCGCCGCCATCGACAGCGAGTCCGCCAACTCCACCGCGCGTTCCGGGTCCTCGTACGGGTCGGCGAGCAGCGGCTCGGGGAACCACGGCCCGACGTACTCCTCACGCCGGACGCGCGCCGACCGCAGGACGTCGATCGAGATCCGCGTGACGGCGGCCGAGAGGTAGGCCTTGGTCGAGGTGGGCCGGGTGGTCGAGGCGTCGAAGCGCAGCCAGGTCTCCTGCACCGCGTCCTCGGCCTCCCCCACGCTGCCGAGAATCCGGTAGGAGATCGAGAAGAGCAGCGGTCGCAGCTCCTCGAACTCCTTGACCCTGTCCGCGCTTTCCACAGCGACTCCTCTCCCCTGGGCGGGATCCTTCATCCGATGCCGCCTGGGTGCAAGTGGATCAGTGCAACTGTCCGGCCTGGTAGTCGCCCGCGGGCTGGCGGGTGATGATGTTCATCCGGTTGGCCAGGTTCATGAAGCCGACCAGCAGCACCAGGGCCGTGAGCTGCTCCTCGTCGTAGTGCTTGGCCGCCTGCTCCCACACCTCGTCGCTGACGCCCTCGCCCGCGTCCGCAGTACGTGTCCCCTGCTCCGCAAGGGCCAGCGCGGCGCGCTCGGGCTCGGTGAAGACGGTCGCCTCGCGCCAGGCGGCGACCAGGTGCAGACGCAGCGCGGTCTCGCCGGCGGCGGTGGCCACCTTGGTGTGCATGTCGATGCAGGCGGCACAGCCGTTGATCTGGCTGACGCGCAGCGACACCAGCTCCTGGGTCGCGGCCGGGAGCGCCGACTCGCGCAGCGACGCGCCCGCCGTCATGAGGTGCTTGAGGGCCTTGCCCGCGGTCGGCTGGGCGAGGAAGTTGAGACGCGGTTCCATGGGTGCTCCTCGTGCTCGTCGGTGCCTACACCCCCTGAGACGGAATAGCCCGGCCCCCTGTGACATGCACGGGAGTGACCCGGGTCACGGTCGGCACGCACCGCGTCGCCCGATCGTGCGGGCGCAGGGCGGGTGAGCGTGTCCCGTTGTCTTGCGGTAGGGGAACGGGCAGGCTGGGCCGGGTCGGGGATCCGTTCACCACGGAGGACACCATGACGTCCGCACCGAACACGCCGGACACACCGGACACACCACCGAACCCGCCGCGCGCCGGGAACACACCCGGCCGTCCGCCCGTCGTCGACCTGGCCACCTGGCGGGCCGCCCGGGGCGAGCTGTTGCTCCGCGAGAAGGCCCACACCCACGCGGGCGACGCCATCGCCGCAGCGCGCCGACGACTGCCGATGGTGGAGTTCGACGGCACGGTCGAGGTCGTCGGGCCCGACGGTCCGATCCCGTTCCTGGACCTGTTCCAGGGGCGTGACGAGCTCATCGTGTACAAGCACATGTGGTACGACAGCGCACCCCACCAAGGGCAGTGCGAGGGCTGCACCAACGCCGCCTGGCACATCCCGGATGCCGTCTACCTCAACAAACGCGGCGTCTCGTTCGCGGTCCTGACCACGGGCCGGTGGGACGAGGTGGCCGCCTTCACCGAGTTCATGGGCTACACCCAGCCCTGGCACTCGGTGCGCGGTCTGCCGGAGCCGGTCGGCGGGGACATGGGCTACCTGACGTGTTTCCTGCGCGACGGCGACCGTGCGTTCCTCACCTACTCCACGACCGGCCGGGGCAACGAGCCGGCCAACGGGTCCTTCGGCCTGCTCGACATGACCCCCTACGGCCGCGGTGAGACGTGGGAGGACAAGCCCGAGGGCTGGCCCGAGGGACACCACTCCTGCTGGTACTGGCGGTCCGACGCCGACGGCACCGCCGACTGGGGCCCGACCAGCCGGCCCGTGCCGCAGTGGACCCGCCCAGGTGCGACTCCGGAGAAGACCCTCGGCCGCAGCGGCCCCCACTCCTGACGTCCTGACGCGCGCGGAGTTCGCGGAGTTGGCGGAGCTCACAGAGTCCATGGAGTTCGCCGAGTTCGCGGAGTTCACGCACTGGAAAGCCCGAGGTCGGCTCCCCGTGGAAGGCCCACAGGTAGGTGTGCCAAGCTGCCGTGTCCCCTTGATCGGATCGCGGCGGAGTGTCCCCCACATGACGACGTCAGTCACCGGCTCGGTACCCCCGACCACAGGCGTAACCGGAAGCGACGCGGGCCGCCGTCCCCGGACACGCGGGACCTCCCTCAGGCAGGCCCGAGGGGACGCACTGCTGGTCGTGGGCGTGTTCCTGCTCGGGCTGCCCGTCTGCATCCGCCTGCCCTGGGACGGTGACCTCGGCGTGCACCTGGCGACGGCGCTGCGGGCCGCCGCGTCGCCATGGAACCCGGTCGACCCGCTGACCGGAACGACCGATTCGAGCCCCTACTACTCGCCGCTGACGATCCCCCAGGGACTGCTCGGCCGGGTCACCGGCCTCTCCGCGCACGCGGTCGTCAGCATCAGCGCCGCCTGCTTCGTCCTCGTTCTGGCGATCGGCGTCGTGCGGCTGACCCGCTGCTTCACCGACCACGTCCTCGCCCCCGCGCTGGCTCTGGCGCTGCTGGTCGGGTTGTGGGGCTGGCAGCTCTTCGACTGGAGCGGCTTCCCCTCGCTCAACTCGCTGGCGCTGGGCGTCGGTTACCCCAGCACGGCGGCGCTGGCGCTGACGCTCAACCTGTGGGCCTGGTGCCGTCGCCGGACCATGCGCGACGGGGGTGCGCGGCCGGGGCTCTGGCTGTCCGGAATGGGCGCCTGTCTCGGCGTCATCCTGCTGATCCATCAGTTCACCGGGCTCGCCGCCGGGCTCGGCCTGGCCGCCATGGCCTGCGGCCCGCTGTGGCGTCAGGCCCGCACCCGGCAGGACCGGCTGCGGCTTCTCGGGCACGCGGCGGGAGCCGTCACCGTCTGCGCGGTGGTGGTGAGCGTCTGGCCGTACTACGACTTCTGGGCGCTCGGCGGCAGCGCCGACGCGCTCAACAGGATCCACCAGCCGCTCTACCTGGCCATGGGGCGGCACTACGGACTGGCGCTGCTCGGCGTTCCGGCGCTCGCGCTGCGGTTCCGCCGGGACCGGCTGGATCCGCTGGTGCTGCTCTTCCTCTCCTCACTTGGCGTCTTCGTCGCCGGTGGGCTCACCCACGAGTGGGCGATGGGCCGGATCCTGCCCGCCGTCATGCTCTCCGCGCAGCTCGCCCTCGCCTACGAGCTGCTGCCCACCCGGTCGGCGACGGCTCGGACAGCCCCTGGCTCCGGGCTCACGCGGCGGCTGCGCCGGGCCGCGCTCGCGGTCACCGCAGCCGCTGCGGCGGTCGGGCTGTGGACGCAGGCGGGCGCACTCGTCTTCGCGCTGCCCGGTCTGCGGGCGCCGCTGACGGACGCGGGCGTCCACGTCGTCGCCCTCTGGGACGCGTCGACCTGGCACTTCCCGTCGGCGCAGACCACGGCCGCCACAGGGACGCTGATGACCGAGGACTACTACATGTTCCGCGTCGCGCCGGCGCACGGCATGCCCACCGTCGCGCCCGCGTACATGGACGTGTTCCTCAGGGACAGCACCGCGCGTTCCGACGCCACCTGGGCCTTCTTCAATCCCGCCACCCTCCACGCCCAGCGGCTGGCGACGCTGCGCCGCTACCACGTGCGGTGGATCGGCGTCCCCGCCGCCGCGCTGCCGTCCGACCTACGCGGCGACGTGCAGGTCGTCTCGTCCGAGCCGTACGGTCTCACCCTCTTCGCGGTGGATCCCGCAGCCTCCTGACGACACGTCAACAGTCGTGGCAGACGGGCAGGCACGTCGGTAGGCAGGCACGTCACCGGCAAGCACGCAGTGAACCATTCTTGACGCTGCGTCAGATATGTGGGGACGATGGAGAACCGGCCGCACCGATCACTGCATGCGGATCTGTCGCTGATCTTCTCGTAGACTCGCGAGGCCTACGAGGACAGTTGACATTCCGGGATTGTGAGCACACTGCGTGGCTGAAACGGGGAACGGGTCGAACGAGCCTTACGGGTTCGACCTTGCGGGGAGCGGGGCCACACCACTCGGGGACGAGGACCCGCGCAGGGTGGGGTCGATCCCACTGCTGGGGCGGCTCGGTTCCGGCGGCATGGGCCGGGTCTACCTGGGTGTGGTCGACGGCAGATACGCCGCGATCAAGCAGGTGTTGCCTGCCTTCGCCGAGGACGGGGACTTCCTGCGGCACTTCGGCCACGAGCTGGACAACCTGGCCAGGCTCCCGAAGGACGTGAGCGCCGCGCTACTGGCCAGCGACCGCGGGGGCCGTCCGCCGTGGTTCGCCACCGCGTACATCCCCGGCATGACGCTGGCTCAGACGCTGGACCTGCACGGCGGTCCGCTCTCGGTCCCGATGCTGTGGCTGCTGCTGCGCGAGGCGGCGGCCGGCCTCAAGGCCGTCCACGCGCAGGACATGGTGCACCGGGACCTCAAGCCGTCGAACGTGATGCTCACCGAGCAGGGCGTCACGCTCATCGACTTCGGGGTGGCACGCGCGGCCGACCAGAGCCGACTGACCCGCACCGGCGTGATGATGGGCACCCCCGCCTACATGTCCCCGGAGCAGGCCAACGCGGCCAAGAACCTCACCGGCGCCACGGACGTGTGGGCACTCGGCGCGATGCTTGCCTACGCGGCGGCCGGGGAACCGCCGTTCGGCGACGGCTCGGGCGTGGACCTGCTCTACCGCATCGTCCACACCGAGCCCGACCTGACCCGGGTCCGCGCGCTGAACGCCGAGCTCGGGGAGGTCGTCGCTGCCTGCCTCGACAAGAACCCGCTGGCCCGGCCCAGTGCGGAGCGGCTGCACGAGCTCGGCAAGCAGAAGTGCGGTGCGCCGAAGCCCGGTTGGCCGTCGGAGGTCATGAGCATCCTGGCCCGGCGGTCGGCCTTCGCCCGCACCGAGGTGCCCGCGATCGCGGCTCCTGCCGAGGCGGCTGCGGCGGGCGCGGGGGCGGCTCCGGCTGACGCGGTGCCGGCACCGGGTGCGGGAGGCGCCGCGCCAGCCGGCTCGCCGACGGGGCAGAGCGTCGTCTCCCCGGTCCTGCTCAGCGAAGGGCCGCCACCCGAGCGGCCTCGACGCCGCAGGCGCCTGATGTACACCGTCGTCCCGATCCTCCTTGCTGTGGGTGCGATCGTCGCGGTGGCGCTGCTGCCGGGGACCCTCTCCCCCTCCAGCAACGCAACGGGCGGACACTCCGGGACCTCGGTCACCACGGTCCCGGCGACGACCACCTCCCCCCGCTCCGCCTCGCCGTCGGCGAGCGGTTCAGGCTCGGGCTCGCCGTCCTCGCACGCGTCGGCGTCGGCGGGCACGAGCCCGACCGCGAAGTCGAGCTCGACCTCCGGCTCCGGCTCGACCGGCAGTGCGTCGGCGGGGACGAGCGGTGGCACCAGCTCGGGGGGTACCAGCTCAGGGGGCACCAGTTCCGGGGGCAACTCAGGCGGCACGGGCGGAGGCTCCTCCGGCGGCTCCAACGGAGGCTCCAGCGGCGGGTCGACGCGCCCGCCGACCGGCTCCGCACCAGGCACGGTGACGAACTGGAGCGCCTACTTCCAGGGCAATTGCTTCGGCAGCTGCCGCTTCCCGATCCTCATCCAGTGGAACACGGTCTCCGGCGCGACCAGCTACGACATCCACTACACCAACGACGGCGCCGGCAACGCCAACGACAAGACGGACACCGTCATCCCCACCGGCGGCTCCAGCTACACGATCAGCAGCCAGGTCTCCGGCGACAACATCTGCATCTGGCTCCGTGCCGTCAACTCGCACGGCGTCTCGCCCTGGTCGAAGTCCATCTGCTCCGAGACCCCGTACTGATAGCCGCTAGTGTTGCGCCCGGCCTGTTCCCTCGACCGGCAACAGGCCGCGTTCGGCGAACACCTCCTTGGCGACCTTGGTGGCATTGATCGCGCGGGGGAAGCCGCAGTATCCGGCGGACTGCAGCAGCGCCTCGACGATCTCGACCGGCGTGAGGCCGACGTTGAGCGACGTGCCGATGTGCATGCGCAGCTCGGGCTCGCAGCCGCCCAGCGCGGTGAGCATGCCGAGGGTGAGCAACTGGCGGTCGCGCGGCGCCAACTGGGGTCGGCCGTAGATCTCCGCGTACCCCCAGGCCACCGCCTGGTGGGCCAGCTCGGGTGAGACGTCGGCCATCGAGTCGACGAAGAGCTGCCCCTGCCCCCCGCTGACCTCTTCGAGGAGTGCCATTCCGCGTTCGAACCGTGCCTGCCGCTCGCCCTGCTCCGTCATGGGCCGACGGTACCGGGGGTGCCGCGCGGCGTCAGGGTCCGGCGGGCGTGTCCGGAGTCGCGACGAGGTGCACCACCCGGCTGGAGTAGCCGCGTGCGGCTCACGCGGACGGGCGCTGTCAGCGCCGAGCTGCTCAACGGCCCGCTAGACCGTCCTGACGGGGAGACACCTGACGTCGGTCAGCTGAGACCTGCTCCGTGCACCAGGTCCGTGCCGAGTCGCGTCGGGGCGTGGTGGACCGTCTGGCCGTTGCGGACGGTGGCGATGAGGCCGGACTCGCGTAGGACGGAGGCGTGTCGCGAGGCTGCTGCAGCCGATACTCCGAGTGTCGCCGCGAGCCGTCCGGTGGTCACGGCCGGCGTCCTGACGACGGCGACGAGTGCCGCTGCCCTTGTCGTTCCCAGGAGCGACTCCAAGGCAGGGGCCGGAGCGTGGAGCTCGGGGTCGCGCGTGATGACACCGGGCGCCGCGGGATAGATGACCGTCACCGAGTCAGCCAGCGGGTCGAACATGATGCGAGTGGCCAACGCCGTCGGCTGGAGGATCAAGGGACGCCCTTCGAGAGATTCTTCGGCCTCGACGTTGGTGTTCAGACGCAGCCTCCGACCGTCCCAACGAATCGACGGGTGCAAGGAGTTCAGCATGTCGTCGATGCCACCGAGCGCGGCGCGGACTTTTGCGTCGGCTGATGCGGTGGCGACGGCGGAGGTGATCCTTCGGCGGTAGGGGTCCAGCGCCGTGGTACGGAATGTGGCGAGGATGTGATTCAGCGTGCTCACCGCGCCCGAGCGGCCGTCAGCGAGCTCGCGGGTGAACGGAGTCAGGGCGCTGGATCGGGCCAGGTCACGCAGATGAGCGGTAGCCGACGGGGACTCAGGGTCGATCCCTGACGACGCCGCGCAGGCGACCTGATCGAAGAACGCCGGTATGTAGAGGCTCGTGTACAGGTCGAACAATCTGCTGTGGTCGGGGTTCCAGCCCCGGGCGACCTCCAGCTTCCACGCCGTCAGCCTCCGGTCGGAAGTCCGGTAGGCCAACTGAGCCCCGCCCAGCGCGAGCTCGTACCCGAAGTCAGGCACGTCGGCGACCTGCAGCCGCTCCAAGTCGTCCGTCGACAGACTGATCCGTATCAACCTGGCATCCCCCCGGAGCCATACGCCGACGAGTCGGCTTCAGACCTTTTGCATGTCCACGCAAAAGACTAGCTGTTGGATCACGCACCGTCGATCGATTACCGTTTTCGGCTGGGGCCGGCTGCACCGCAGGCGGACCCAGCACAACAGCAAGGAAAACAGGCCGTCAGCCGATCAACTTCTCGTAGGCGGCGGCGTCGAGGAGCTCGTCGAGCTTGGCGCCTGCCGCCAGCTTGATGCTGACCAGCCACGCGTCGTAGGGGTCCGAGTTGACTCCCTCGGGGGAGTCGACGACGTCCTGGTTCACCGCCACCACCTCACCGTCCACCGGGCTGTAGAGCTCGGAGACCGACTTCACGGACTCGATGGTGCCGATCTCGTCACCGATCTGGACGGACCTCCCCTCCGGCGGCAGCTCCAGGAACACGATGTCGCCGAGGGCGTTCTGGGCGAAGTCGGTGATGCCGACCCGCACCGTGCCGTCCTTTTCGACGTGCACCCACTCGTGGTCGGCTGTGTACATGAGGTCGGCGGGGACGTTCGCCATGACAGGCTCCTCCGGGACAGGGTGTGATCAACAGGTGACACGCTGCCATGCCGGGGGGTGCCTGTATGCGAGCTTTCGCCCCAACACGCCCGAAGGGCGGGCACCTGCGTCAGCGACCCACTGGAACCTCGCAGACGTTGTCCCAGGCCGGGAACGGGCCGTCGAAGGCACGCCAGGCGGTCTCGTCACCGGCCAGCTCGTCGTCGGAGAGCAGGCAGGCGTACAACTCACGGCGGAGCGCGTCGTGCTGGAGGCCGGTGCCGATGAAGACCAACTCCTGCTGCCGCGCGATCTCCTCGTGCCGATGTGGCCCGTCCGCCTCCTCGACGTGGGCGCCGGAGGGCTCGAACCGGGCGACGGAGCCGGCCTGGGACCAGAGGCCGGTGATGTGGGGGCGGGTCACCAGCTGCACCGCGCGGTCTTCGCGCGGCTCGGGGAGGCCGACTGGCCGCACGGCATCGAGACGGCCGTCGACGCCGCCCTGACCGCCCGCTACTACGAGCGGTACGCGGACCATGCCGCGTCGCTCGCCGGGCGCGTGGTGTACCTGGTCACCGGGAGGCATCCGCACCCGGAGGGCTCGCTCGTCCTCACCCCCTGACATGCAGGTGCGGAGAGGGATACATCACAACCGTTCGCTCTGCTGAACCTCAAGCTGGCTGCTCTAGCATCCTTTGCATGACAGTCGTGCCTGATGACGGGCTCTCGCTCGCTGCCGAATTCCCCGACGCCACCCGAGACCAGTGGCAGAGCCTGGTAGCCGGCGTACTGCGCAAGTCGGGGAAGGACGTGTCGGGCGCGGCTGCCGAGGAGGCCCTCGCGACCGCCCTGGAGGACGGCCTCGTCGTCGCTCCCCTGTACACGGCGGAGAACACGGCCGAGAACACCGCGGACGGCACGACCGGCTTCCCCGGCTTCGCACCGTACCTCCGTGGCGCCGCACCGGCCTCGACCGGCTGGGACGTACGTCAGCGACACGAGCGGCCGGAGGCCGACCGCTGCAACGAGGCCGTGCTCGCCGATCTGGAGAACGGCGTCACCTCCCTCTGGCTGGCCGTGGGCGGATCGGGTGTGCCCGTCACCGACCTGGCCCGTGCCCTGGACGGCGTCTACCTCGACCTCGCGCCGGTCGCGCTCGACGCGGGCGCCGAGACCGGCGCCGCCGCACGCGAGCTGCTGCGGATCTACGACGCCAAGGGCGTCGCGCCCGACGTCGTCCGCGGCACGCTCGGCGCCGACCCGATCGGCCTCTCCGCCCGGACCGGCGAGCCGGTTGCCGAGTCGGACACCGCCGACGCCGTCGAGCTGGCCAAGCTCTGCGCCGACCGCTACCCGGGGATGCGCGCACTGACCGTGGACGCGCTGCCGTACCACGAGGCCGGCGCCTCGGCCGCCGAGGAGCTCGGCTGCTCGCTGGCCACCGGCGTCGCCTACCTGCGGCTGCTGACCGAGGCCGGACTCTCCGTCGACGCGGCCTGCCGCCAGCTGGAGTTCCGCTACGCGGCCACCGCGGACCAGTTCCTGACGGTGGCCAAGTTCCGTGCGGCGCGGCGCCTTTGGGCCCGGGTCGCGGAGGCGAGCGGGGCCGGCGCAGAGGCGAGCGGGGCCGGTGCGGCCACCGGCGCCGCTGCCCAGGTGCAGCACGCCGTCACCTCGCCGGTGATGATGACCCGGCGTGACCCGTACGTGAACATGCTGCGCACCACCATCGCCTGCCTCGCGGCCGGGGTCGCCGGTGCCGACGCGGTGACCGTGCTGCCGTTCGACCACGAGCTCGGGCTGCCGGACGCGTTCGCCCGCCGGATCGCCCGCAACACCTCGTCGATCCTGCTGGAGGAGTCCCACCTGGGCCGGGTCACCGACCCGGCGGGCGGCTCCTGGTACGTGGAGCAGCTGACCGACGAACTCGCCCACGCCGCTTGGGCGTTCTTCCAGGAGCTGGAGCGTGCGGGCGGCCAGGAGGCGGCGCTGCGTTCCGGCATGGTGGCCGACCGGATCGCGGCCACCTGGGCGGCACGCGGCAAGAAGCTCGCCCGTCGCAAGGAGCCGATCACCGGCGTCAGCGAGTTCCCGAACCTCGCCGAGACGCCCGTCGTCCGCGAGGAGGCCGCAGCGGACCGGATCCGCCCCCTGGCCCGCCACACGGGCGACGGCAAGGGCCTCCCCCGGGTCCGCCGCGACGAGGCGTACGAGGCGCTGCGGGCGCGTTCGGACGCGCAGCTCGCGGCGACCGGCGCGCGCCCCCGGGTCTTCCTCGCCGCGCTCGGCCCGGCGGCGGCGCACACCCCGCGCGCGACCTTCGCGTCCAACCTGTTCCAGGCGGGCGGCATCGAGCCCGTGCACGACCCGGTGTCCGTGGACGCCACCACCGTCGGCTCGGCGTTCGCCGCCAGCGGCGCGACCGTCGCGTGCCTCTGCTCCAGCGACGAGCTCTACGCGGAGCAGGCCGAGGCCGTCGCCGAGGCGCTCCGCACCGCAGGCGCCACGCGTGTGTACCTCGCCGGTCGGCCCGCCGAGTACGCGCAGGTCGACGCCTACGTCTTCGCCGGTTGCGACGCGCCGGCCGTCCTTTCCTCCGCCCTCGACCTCATGGGAGCCCCGGCGTGACGCAGATTCCCGACTTCTCGCACGTCGACCTCGGTGCCGGTGCACCGGCCGGGGCCACCGAGGAGCAGTGGCGCGCGGCGGTCAAGGAGGCCACCGGCAGCAGCGTCGGCGACCTGCTCTGGGAGACGCCCGAGGGCATCTCCGTCAAGCCGCTCTACACCGGCCAGGACCTTGAGGGCCTGGACTTCCTCGGCACCTACCCGGGCGTCGCGCCGTACCTGCGCGGCCCGTACCCGACGATGTACGTCAACCAGCCGTGGACGATCCGGCAGTACGCCGGGTTCTCCACCGCCGAGGAGTCCAACGCCTTCTACCGCCGCAATCTGGCGGCCGGTCAGAAGGGCCTGTCGGTCGCCTTCGACCTGCCGACCCACCGCGGCTACGACAGCGACCACCCGCGCGTCACCGGCGACGTCGGCATGGCGGGCGTCGCGATCGACTCGATCTACGACATGCGCCAGCTGTTCGACGGGATCCCGTTGGACAAGATGACGGTGTCGATGACCATGAACGGTGCCGTGCTGCCCGTTCTCGCCCTCTACATCGTGGCGGCCGAGGAGCAGGGGGTGCCGCCCGAGAAGCTGGCGGGGACCATCCAGAACGACATCCTCAAGGAGTTCATGGTCCGCAACACCTACATCTATCCGCCGAAGCCCTCGATGCGGATCATCTCCGACATCTTCGCGTACACCTCTCAGAAGATGCCGCGCTACAACTCCATCTCCATCTCCGGCTACCACATCCAGGAGGCCGGAGCGACGGCCGACCTGGAGCTGGCGTACACGCTCGCGGACGGTGTGGAGTACCTGAGGGCGGGTCAGGCCGTGGGCCTGGACGTGGACACCTTCGCGCCGCGGCTCTCGTTCTTCTGGGCGATCGGCATGAACTTCTTCATGGAGATCGCCAAGATGCGCGCGGCCCGGCTGCTCTGGGCCAAGCTGGTCAAGCAGTTCGACCCCAAGAACGCCAAGTCGCTGTCGCTGCGCACCCATTCGCAGACCTCCGGCTGGTCGCTCACCGCGCAGGACGTCTTCAACAACGTCACCCGGACCTGCGTCGAGGCCATGGCCGCGACCCAGGGGCACACCCAGTCGCTGCACACCAACGCGCTGGACGAGGCGCTGGCCCTGCCGACCGACTTCTCCGCCCGCATCGCCCGCAACACCCAGCTGCTGCTGCAGCAGGAGTCGGGGACCTGCCGCGTCATCGACCCGTGGGGCGGCAGCGCCTACGTCGAGCGGCTGACCTACGACCTGGCCCGGCGCGCCTGGCAGCACATCCAGGAGGTCGAGGCGGCCGGCGGCATGGCGAAGGCCATCGACGCGGGCATCCCCAAGCTCCGGATCGAGGAGGCGGCGGCCCGCACCCAGGCCCGGATCGACTCCGGTCGCCAGCCGGTCATCGGCGTCAACAAGTACCGGGTCGAGAGCGACGAGCAGATCGACGTGCTCCAGGTCGACAACTCCTCGGTGCGCGCCCAGCAGATCGCCAAACTCCGGCGGCTGCGGGAGGAGCGCGACGAGACGGCGACGCAGGACGCGCTGCGCGCGCTGACCGCTGCGGCCGAGCGCGGTTCGGGCTCGGATTCCGGATCGGGCCTGGACAACAACCTCCTCGCGCTGGCCGTGAACGCGGCCCGCGCCAAGGCGACCGTCGGCGAGATCTCCGACGCCCTGGAGAAGGTGTACGGGCGGCACACCAGCCAGATCCGTACCATCGCGGGTGTGTACCGCAACGAAGCAGGCGAGTCCCCGTCGCTCGGCCGCACCCGTGCCCTGGTCGACTCCTTCGAGGAGGCCGAGGGGCGCCGTCCGCGCATCCTGGTGGCCAAGATGGGCCAGGACGGGCACGACCGCGGCCAGAAGGTGATCGCGACGGCCTTCGCCGACCTCGGCTTCACGGTCGACGTGGGCCCGCTGTTCCAGACCCCGGCCGAGGTGGCCCGTCAGGCCGTCGAGGCGGACGTGCACATCGTCGGCGTCTCCTCGCTGGCCGCCGGCCACCTGACACTGGTTCCCGCGCTGCGCGAGGAGCTGGCGGCCGAGGGCCGCGAGGACATCATGATCGTCGTCGGCGGCGTCATCCCGCCGCACGACGTCCCGACGCTGCTCGACATGGGCGCGGCAGCGGTCTTCCCGCCCGGCACGGTAATCCCGGACGCGGCCTACGACCTGGTGCAGCGCCTCGGCGCCTCGCTCGGTCACGCGGACCTGTAGTCGCGGATCAGCGGATGCGCATCGATCTGGACGCCTACATCAAGGGTGTGCTCGACGGGAAGCGGGCGTTCGTCGCCCGCGCCGTCACGCTCGTCGAGTCCACCCGTCCCGACCACCGGGCCCTGGCGCAGCAGTTCCTGACGGAGCTGCTTCCGTACTCCGGCAAGGCCCGGCGGATCGGCATCAGCGGCGTGCCCGGCGTGGGCAAGTCCACGTTCATCGACGCCTTCGGCACCATGCTGACCGGCCTGGGCCACCGGGTCGCGGTGCTGGCCGTCGACCCGTCCTCGACCCGGACCGGCGGCTCCATCCTCGGCGACAAGACGCGGATGGAGCGGCTGGCGGTGGACCCGGCCGCGTTCGTCCGCCCCTCCCCCAGCGCCGGGACGCTCGGCGGGGTGGCCAAGGCGACGCGCGAGTCCATGGTGGTGATGGAGGCCGCGGGTTACGACGTGATCCTGGTCGAGACCGTCGGCGTGGGCCAGTCGGAGACCGCCGTCGCGGACATGGTCGACTCCTTCCTGCTGCTCACCCTCGCCCGAACCGGCGACCAGCTTCAGGGCATCAAGAAGGGCGTGCTGGAGCTGGCCGACGTCCTCGCCGTCAACAAGGCCGACGGCCCGCACGAGCGCGACGCCCGCGCCGCCGCCCGCGAACTGGCGGGCGCGCTGCGGCTGATGCATCCCGCCGACGCTGCGTGGACCCCGCCGGTCCTGCACTGCAGCGCGCGGGAGTCCACCGGGCTCGACACGGTCTGGGAGCGGCTGGAGCAGCACCGCACGCTACTGGAGTCCACGGGTCGGCTCACCGCCAAGCGCCGTTCGCAGCAGGTCGACTGGGCCTGGTCCATGGTCCGCGACGAGCTGCTCGGCCGGCTGAAGGCGCATCCGGGTGTCCGTGCGCTCACTCCGGACCTGGAAGCCCAGGTCCGGGCGGGCGAGTTGACGGCGACCCTAGCCGCCGAGCAGATCCTCGCCGCCTTCGACGGCGTCAACTCCGCAGATGCCAGCGAAAGCTGATGTCCAGTCATGAGCTGCGTCATACATTCCGTCATGCACTCCGTCATGTGCTGATCCTGGGCGGCACGACCGAGGCCCGGCTGCTGGCAACGGAGCTTGCGGCATGGTCTGCCGCCCTACGGGTCACCACATCGCTGGCAGGCCGCGTGGAGCAACCGGCGCTGCCGGACGGGGGCGTGCGCGTCGGCGGGTTCGGCGGCGCGGACGGTCTGGCCGCCTGGCTGCGCGCCGAGCGGGTGTCGGCTGTGGTGGACGCCACGCATCCCTTTGCCGCCGGGATCAGCGCCAACGCCGCCCAGGCCGCGGCCGGGACCGGCGTGCCGCTGCTCGTGCTGCGCCGCCCGGGCTGGCAGCAGGTCGCGGGCGACCGCTGGCATCTGGTCGCCTCGCTGTCCCAAGCCGCAGCCCTGCTACCGGAGTTGGACAGCGCGGAGTCGGGCAGCGCGGAGTCGGGCAGCCGGGTCTTCCTCACCACCGGTCGCAAGGACCTGGCCCCGTTCACCGGCCCCGACCGGCTGCCCGCGCTGGACCGGCTCCGGTTCCTGATCCGCTCGGTCGATCCACCCGAGCCACCGCTCCCGCCGGGCGTCGACGTGGTGCTGGACCGCGGCCCGTTCACCCTCGACGGCGAACGGGCGCTGCTGCGGCATCACCGGATCGGCGTGCTGGTCACGAAGGACAGCGGTGGCGCGGCCACGGCCCCGAAACTGACGGCGGCGCGGGAACTCGGCCTGCCCGTCGTCGTGGTCCAACGACCGCCCGCGCCTGCGGGCGTGCCAGTGGCAGCGGACGTCGCGGCCGCGCTGGCATGGCTGGCGCGTCTGGCTCGTCCGCAACTCACCTGACCCGGACGACCGCGCCCTGACCTCGGCGTACGGTCGCCGGAACCGATCCGGAAGAATCATCCCCATGCGGCACATCAACGTCATCGGCATCGGCGCGGGCGACCCCGACCACCTCACCCTCCAGGCGGTCAAGGCGTTCGCCCGGACCGACGTCTTCCTCCTCCTCGACAAGAACGACCAGCGGCAGGAGCTCGTCCAGCTGCGCCTGCGCATGATCGAGGAGCACGGACGCCCCGGCCACCGGCTCGTCCAGGTCCCGGACGCCGAGCGCGACCGCAGCACCCCCGCGTACCGGGAGGCGGTCCACGACTGGCGGCGGCGCCGGGCCGAGCTGGTGGCGGGCCTGATCGCCGAGCACATCGGCCCGGACGGCACGGGCGCGCTGCTGGCCTGGGGCGATCCTGCCCTCTACGACAGCGTCTCCGCCGTCCTCGACGAGATCCTGGAGCAGGACCCCACCGCCTTCAGCTACGACGTCATCCCCGGCATCAGCAGCCCCTCGGTGCTCGCGGCACGCCACCGCACCACGCTGACCCGGGTCGGCCGCCCGGTGCGCATCACCACCGCCCGCCGCCTGGCCGCCGACGGCTTCCCGCCCGGTGCGGAGGACGCCGTGGTGATGCTGGACGGGAAGGCGGCGTTCAGCAGGATCGATCCCGAGGGCGTCCACATCCACTACGGCGCCTACCTCGGCACCCCGGACGAGATCCTGGTCTCCGGCCCGCTCGCCGAGACCGCCGAGGAGATCTCCCGCCTGCGCCAGGAGGCCCGCGAGGCCAAGGGCTGGATCATGGACAGCTACCTGCTGCGGCGTAGGGAGGACTGACGTCGCGTCACGGCGTCAGGCGTCACGGCGTCACGGGGCCACAGGTTCCAGCCGCAGTCGCCGGACCGGCCAGGGAGGCGGCGGCTCGGCCGGGCCGAACCAGACACGGACGTCCTCTCCCGCGCGGACCGGCAGGAGCGGATAGTCGTTCTCGGTGTGCTCGGTGCGGTGCAGCGCATGCCGGGGGCCCAGGTGCCGCGCGGCGTACGCGTCGAAGTCGGCCACGACCCCGGGGTGGCAGACGGTGGTAAGGACTTCACGCGTGCCGGGCGTCGGCGTGAAGCCCGGGCCGCGCAGCAGCAGGACGTCGTCGCTGTCGACCATGGTGGCGTTGGCCGCGTCGCGGTGCTCGCGCCAGACCGGGCCGGTGTAGAACGCCTCCAGCGAGCGCCGACGGTGTGCCATGTTCGGAAAAGCGCGCAGCCAGACGAAGCGGTCCGGGTCGTCCAGGTCGCGGAAGCGCCCGCCCACGGTGATGCCGACCGCCTGCTGGCCGGTCACGAACTCGCGCTCGAAGAGCTCGATCAGCGTCTCCCGCGCGCCGGGATGCAGGGTGTACTGCCGGAGTTCGACGATGTTCATGCGCCGGGCCGCCAGGTACGGGTGCGGGTGCGGGTGAAGTCCATGGTCCAGTTGAGCTCCCAGGTGCGGCCCCCGTCGGCGGAGAACTCCTGCTCCCAGCGGGCGGTGTCCGGGCCGAGGCGCTGCCAGGTGAAGTGCACCCGGATCGGGCGGCTGTCGTAGGTGTCATCTCCGTAGAAGTCGCCACGGTCACCGGTGAAGCCGCCGACCACCGGCGGGTCCAGCCGGCCGGTCCTGCTGTCGGACCAGTGGATCGACCACTGCTTCGTTTCGCGGTCGAAGAGCCGTAGGGACACGCCCTGACGGCCCAGGGTGGGGAAGGTGATCTCGTCGATGTTGCCGGCCCCTCCGAACAGGGGCTGGATCACCGAGTGACCGGGGAACTCCTCCCAGATGTCCGCGTCGGCGTCGCCGAGTGGTGTGGTGAGACGGCGGTTGGCCACGTCCCAGGAGCCGTGCAGGAAGTCGAAGTCGTCCATGTGACGCAGGTTAGGCACGCTCCACTGACATCTCCTGTCAGTGGATGTGGATACTGGGCGACATGCGCGCGAGCCGACTGGTGACCCTGCTTCTGCTGCTCCAGAACCGGGGCCGGATGACGGCCCGCCAACTGGCCGAGGAGCTGGAGGTCTCCGTCCGCACGGTCTACCGGGACGTCGACGCGCTCGCCGCCGCCGGCATCCCGCTGTACGGCGAGGCGGGACACGCGGGCGGCTACCAGCTGGTCGACGGCTACCGGACCCGGCTCACCGGGTTGACCCCGGACGAGGCGCAGGCCGCGTTCCTGACGGCGCTCCCGGACGCCGCCGCCCAACTCGGCCTCGGCGAGGCGCTGGTGACCGCCCAGCTCAAGCTGCGGGCCGCACTTCCAGCGGAGCTGCGCGAGCAGGCCGAGCGGATCCGGCGGAGCTTCCTGCTCGACGCCCCCGGCTGGTACGGCGAGGCCGAGAGCACGCCTCACCTGCCCGCGGTCGCCGCCGCGCTCTGGGCGCGGCGAGCGGTCCTCATGCGGTACCGGCGCTGGCGGGCGCCGGAGGAGATCGAGCGGCGGGTCGAGCCGTACGGGCTGGTCCTCAAGGCCGGACGCTGGTACCTGGCCGCCGGCGGGCCGTCCGGGATCCGCACCTACCGGGTCGACCAGATCCTCGAAGTCCATATGCTGGATCAGGAGTTCGCCATCCCGGACAGGTTCGACCTGGCCGCGCACTGGAGCAGCAGTCTGGCCGACTTCCACACCCGGCTGCACACCGGGGAGGCCCTGGTCCGGCTCACCCCGGAGGGCGCCCGCCGCCTCGGCGTAACGGCCTTGGGCGACGGAGCAGCACAGGACGGATGGACCGAGACCCGGGTGCCCATCGAGTCGATCGACCACGCCCACCAGGAGTTCCTCCGGCTCGGCGCGGACGTCGAGGTCCTGGCACCGGCCGAACTCCGCGACCGCATCACCGAGACGGTGCGTACCCTCGCCGCCCGGTACCAGCCGACGTCCGCACCGTCCTCGGCAGTGAATCAGACACCTGCTTAGATGTGCAGGCTTGTACCCGAGCCCCCGCCACCTCTAGGCTGCCGAAGGTCCCCTCACTGCGCGGGGACAGTGCAGCGTCAGCGAAGTCCGGTGAGAATCCGGCGCTGTCCCGCAACGGTGAACCCCTCGGCACGAGTGAGGGCAAGTCCGGTCGCCTGGCGTCGCACTCCTGGAAACCAGCCTCGCAGGAAGGTCGGTCCGGACCGGGCCCTCCGGGAGTCTCCGACCAGGCCGCGCCGACCTGTGAGCGTCCCGAGGAGGATGCCCAGTGTCCGCGTTCGTCGCCAAGCTACAGATGGTCCGTCAGTCCCTGAGTCCCGCGGAATGGACCAGGATCGGGGTGATGTCCCTGGTGATTCTGCTGCTGAACGGCGTCGGCTGGGGCATCTACATCTTCACTGTGCTCCCCCACCACTTCCACTACGACAAGCTCGGCGTCGGCCTCGGCGTCGCGTTCACCGCCTGGACGCTGGGCGCGCGTCACGCCTTCGACGCGGACCACATCTCCGCGATCGACAACTCCACCCGCAAGCTACTGGCGGACGGTCAACGTCCCCTGGCCAGTGGCTTCTTCTTCGCCCTCGGCCACTCCACGGTCGTCTCCGCCGTAGGCGTCGGCATCACCGTCGCCGCCAAGGCCGTCTTCGGCGCGATGGTCGACCCGAACTCGACCTACGAGACGCTGGGCGGCATGCTCGGCACGCTCACCTCCGCCGGGTTCCTCTACCTGATCGCCGCGCTCAACCTGATCGTGCTCGCCGGGATCTTCAAGGTCTTCCGCGACATGCGCCGGGGCACCTTCGACGAGGAGGAGCTCGAAAGGCAGCTCCAGGCGCGCGGGCTGATGTGGCGCTTCTTCGGCCGCTTCATGCGCTCCATCAACCACACCTGGCAGCTCTTCTTCGTGGGCATGATCTTCGGCATCGGCTTCGACACCGCCACCGAGGTCGTCCTGCTCGCCGCCACCGCCTACGCCGCCACCGCCGGGCTGCCGTTCTACGCCGTGCTGGCGCTGCCGCTGCTCTTCTCCGGCGGCATGATCCTCTTCGACACCTTCGACGGCTTCTTCATGAACTTCGCCTACGGCTGGGCCTTCGCGCGACCTGTGCGCAAGGTCTACTACAACCTCGTCATCACCGGCCTCTCCATCGCCGCCGCTTTCCTGATCGGCACCATCGAGGTGCTCGGCGTACTCACCAGCGAGCTCCATCTCACCGGCGGCTTCTGGGACTTCATGGCCAACTTCGACATCAACAAGGCTGGCTTCGTCATCGCTGGGCTGTTCGCCCTCACCTGGGTCGTCGCGCTGCTCTACTGGCGTTACGGCAAGATCGAGTCCCGCTGGCAGACCGGTCTCGCCGGAGGGACGGAGGCCGCTCCTGCCGACGCCGCAGCGACAGTCACGGCCACCGAGGCCTGAGCCCGCCAACTGACCCTGCACATCCGCTCACCTGCACGGTGTTGCAGATCACCGGGCAGCGGGGGTCCAATGGGCCCCATGCATCTCGTTCCCACCGAGCGGGCCCACCGCAGGGCCATCGACGAACACAGCGTCTGCACGGCCATCGAAGGCATCGGCGAGCCCGATCAACTCCCCGTCTGGGCCGACCGTTTCGCGCTGCTCGGCGAGCCGCACCGGCTCGCCGTGCTGCTGGCCGTCCACCGGGCCGGTCCGATCGCCGTCACCGACCTGGCCACGGCGACCGGTATCGCCGACACCGCTGTCTCGCAGATCCTGCGCCTGCTACGCGCCGGTGGCACGGTCGCCGGGACGAAGGACGGCCGGATCGTCCGGTACGAACTCAAGGACGCCCACCTGGCGGCGATCCTCGACCAGATCCGTCCCGAACCGGCCGTCCTCGCCCGGGAGCTGCACCACAGCGCCACCTGAGCGCGCCGGAGGCCGTCCCGGGATCAGCAGGAGATGTCGCCCGGGCCGACGTCCGTGCCGAGCATCCCGGTGAACTGCTTGTACAGGCTGATCCGGTCGTTGCGCTCGTCCGGGTTCTTGCCGTTGCACTCCGGGTCGCCGTTGATGTTGCGGATCGTCTCGCCGAAGCCCCGGCCGTTGACCATCGCGTCGTGGCCCGTCATCGTCCCGGCACCGCGCTGGGTGTTCCAAGCGTCCCTCCGCGTACCTGGGAGCACCCGTGGTGGCGTCAGATCTCGCCATCGGCGACCGTGTCCGCCCCGGAACGCGCGCCGGACGGGAACCCGTCAGCGCCGGTGTGCCGCGCCGGGGTTGCTCCTCGCCGCGCGGAGGAACTCGCGGTTGAGGGTGGCGATGCTGGTCAGCGGGATGCCCTTGGGGCAGGCCGTGGTGCAGGCGCCGGTGTTGGTGCAGCCGCCGAAGCCCTCGGCGTCCATGGCGCCGACCATGTCCAGCACCCGGCTCTCGCGTTCCGGCGCGCCCTGCGGGAGGACGCCGAGGTGGGTGATCTTGGCGCTGGTGAAGAGCATCGCCGAGCCGTTCGGGCAGGCTGCCACGCACGCGCCGCAGCCGATGCACTCGGCGTGTTCGAAGGCGAGGTCCGCGTCCGGCTTGGGGACGGGGGTGGCGTGGGCCTCGGGAGCGGAGCCGGTCGGAGCGGTGATGTAACCGCCGGCCTGGATGATGCGGTCGAACGCCGAGCGGTCCACGACCAGGTCCTTGACGACCGGGAAGGCGGTGGCCCGCCACGGTTCGATGTCGACGGTCTGGCCGTCGGTGAAGTGGCGCATGTGCAGCTGGCAGGTCGTGGTGGCGCGTTCCGGGCCGTGCGCCTCGCCGTTGATGACCAGCGAGCACATGCCGCAGATGCCCTCGCGGCAGTCGTGGTCGAAGGCGACCGGCTCCTCGCCGCGCTGGATCAGGTCCTCGTTGAGGACGTCGAGCATCTCCAGGAACGACATGTCGGGTGAGACGTCCTGGACCTGGTAGGTGACCATGGCGCCGGGGGCGTCGGCGTTGCGCTGGCGCCAGATCCGCAGGGTGAGGTTCACGTGTAGCTCCGCTGGGTGGGGTGGACGTACTCGAAGACCAGGTCTTCCTTGTGCAGGACGGGCGCGCTGCCGGTACCGGTGAACTCCCAGGCGGCGGCGTAGGAGAACGCGTCGTCCTGGCGGGCGGCCTCGCCGTCGCGGGTCTGCGACTCGGTGCGGAAGTGCCCGCCGCAGGACTCGGTGCGGTGCAGCGCGTCCAGGCAGAGCAGTTCGGCGAGTTCGAGGTAGTCGACGACGCGGTTGGCCTTCTCCAGGGACTGGTTGAGCTCGTCGCCTGCGCCAGGGACCGTGATGCAGCGCCAGAACTCCTCGCGGATCTCCGGGATCCGGGCCAGCGCCTTGCGCAGCCCGGCGTCGCTGCGGGCCATGCCGCAGTACTCCCACAGCAGTTCGCCGATCTCGCGGTGGAAGGAGTCGGGGCTGCGGTCGCCGTCGTTGGCGAGCAGCCGGGCGAGGCGCTCGGTGGTCTCCCGGACCACCGGGGCGACCTCGGGATGGTCCTCGGTGACCAGTCCCAGGCTCGGGTTGCGGGCAAGGTAGTCGTTGAGCGTGGTGGGGAGGACGAAGTAGCCGTCGGCCAGGCCCTGCATCAGGGCGGAGGCGCCCAGGCGGTTGGCGCCGTGGTCGGTGAAGTTGGCCTCGCCGATGGCGAACAGGCCCGGGACGGTGGTCTGCAGGTCGTAGTCGACCCAGAGGCCGCCCATCGTGTAGTGGATCGCCGGGTAGATCCGCATGGGGACCTGGTAGGGGTCCTCGCCGGTGATCCGCTGGTACATCTCGAAGAGGTTGCCGTACTTCTCGGCGACGGCCTGCCTGCCCAGCCGCCGGGTCGCGTCGGCGAAGTCGAGGTAGACGCCGAGCCCGCCGGGACCGACGCCGCGACCCTCGTCGCAGACGTTCTTGGCGGCGCGGGAGGCGATGTCGCGCGGCACCAGGTTGCCGAAGGAGGGGTAGAGGCGCTCCAGGTAGTAGTCGCGCTCGTCCTCGGGGATCCGGTCGGGGCTCCGGGTGTCGCCCTTGGTCTTCGGCACCCAGATCCGGCCGTCGTTGCGCAGCGACTCGCTCATCAGCGTGAGCTTGGACTGGTGGTCCCCGGAGCGCGGGATACAGGTGGGGTGGATCTGCGTGAAGCAGGGGTTGGCGAAGTACGCGCCACGCCGGTGCGCGCGCCAGGCGGCCGTCGCGTTGGAGTTCTTGGCGTTGGTGGAGAGGTGGAAGACGTTGCCGTACCCGCCGGACGCAAGGACGACGGCGTCGGCGAAATAGCTGGAGACGGTGCCGGTGATCAGGTCGCGGGCGACGATGCCGCGGGCACGGCCGTCGACCACGATCAGGTCGAGCATCTCGGTGCGCGCGTGCATCTCGACGTTGCCGGCGGCGATCTGCCGGGACAACGCCTGGTACGCGCCGAGGAGGAGTTGCTGACCGGTCTGGCCACGGGCGTAGAAAGTGCGCTGCACCTGGACGCCGCCGAAGGAGCGGGTGTCGAGCAGTCCCCCGTACTCGCGGGCGAACGGGACGCCCTGGGCCACGCACTGGTCGATGATCTGCACGGAGACCTCGGCCAGGCGGTGGACGTTGGACTCGCGGGCGCGGAAGTCGCCGCCTTTCACGGTGTCGTAGAAGAGCCGGTGGACGCTGTCGCCGTCGTTGCGGTAGTTCTTCGCCGCGTTGATGCCGCCCTGCGCGGCGATGGAGTGAGCCCGCCGTGGGGAGTCCTGGTAGCAGAACTGGACGACGTGGTAGCCCTGTTCGGCGAGGGTGGCCCCGGCGCTGCCGCCGGCCAGGCCGGTGCCGACCACGATCACCGTGTGCTTGCGGCGGTTGGCGGGGTTGACCAGCTTCGCCTGGAAGCGGCGGGTGTTCCAGCGCTCCTCGATGGGCCCGTCGGGTGCCCGGGTGTCGGCGACGGGCGCGCCGACCGCATAGTCGACATAGGGGGTGCTGTCGGGGTGCTCGGACATCAGTGCACGGCTCCGGTCATGACTGCGACGGGCACGGTGACGAAGCCCGCGAAGAGGACAAGGGCGAGGACCCAGCTGACGGTCCTGAAGACCGGGCCGCTGCGGGGCCCGTTGGCGCCCAGGGTCTGTGCGGCGCTCCAGAACCCGTGGCGGATGTGCAGGCCGAGCGCCGCCATCGCCACGAGGTAGATGACGTCCGCCCACCAGTTGCGGAAGTCGGCGACGACGTTCTCGTACGGGTGGCCCGCCTCGCCCAGCGGGTTCAGGGTGCCGGTGGTGAGGTCGAGGATGTGCCAGACCAGGAACAGGCCGATGATCACGCCGCCCCAGCGCATGGTGCGGGTCGCGAAGGACGGGCCGACGGGCGTGCTGTGGACGTAGCGCTGCCTGCGCGCGGCGACGTCCCGGCGGCTCAGCTGGTACGCGGAGACCGCGTGGAGCACGACGCACGCCACGAGGGCCGTGCGCTGGATCCACAGGTACCAGGACTGGTGCAGGACCGGCTCGCCGATGGTGCGCAGCCAGGCCGCGTACGCGTCGAACTCCGTGGCACCGAAGAAGATCTTGAGATTGCCGAGCATGTGGACGACGAGGAACGCCAGCATGACCACGCCGGTCACCGCCATCACGGCCTTCTTGCCGATGGTGGAGGACCACAGCGTCCGTAGGGTCGACGGCGGAACCGTCCGAATCGCGACTGCCATGGACAAGAAGCTAGGTTCGTCGCATCGAAAGGTCCAAGACATGATCTTGGTTGTTTCGATAGGTAATGCCTATCGAGCGGGTAGGGTTGCGGAACATGCAGCTCCAGCAGCTCGTCTACTTCCTCGCTGTCGCGGACGCGCGCCACTTCTCCCGCGCGGCCCAGCAGGTGCACGTCGCCCAGCCGTCGCTGTCGCAGCAGATCCGGGCGCTGGAACGGGAGTTGGGCTCCGACCTGTTCCACCGCGCCCGCGGCAACATCACCCTCACCGACGCCGGTGAGGCGCTGCTGCCGCTGGCCCGGCGGATCGTCGCCGACGCCGAGAGCGCCCGGATCGAGGTGCAGGAGGTGGCCGGTCTGCGCCGCGGCCGGGTCCGCCTCGGTGCGACACCGAGCCTGTGCACCGGGCTCCTCCCCCACGTGCTGCGCGCCTACCGCCGGGAGCACCCCGGCATCGGCCTGCACATCGAGGAGGGCGGCTCCCGTGACCTGGTCGGCCACCTCGCCACCGGCAGCCTCGACCTGGCCCTGATCATCCTCCCGCTGCAACGGCACGACCCGGCCCTTGCCACCACCGAACTGCTCAGCGAGGAGCTGGTGCTGGCCTCCGCGCCGGACGCCCCGCCGCCGACGGCCGGACCCGTGATCGAGGTCGCCGAGCTGCGCGACCAGCCGCTGGTGATGTTCCGCCACGGCTACGACCTGCGCGAGGTGACCATGGCCGCCTGCCGCGCCGAGGGCTTCGAGCCGCCCTTCGCCGTCGAGGGCGGCGAGATGGACGCGGTGCTCGGCATGGTCGAGGCCGGCCTCGGAGCGGCCGTGGTGCCCAGCATGGTGGCCGCCCGCCGCCCGCTCCGGGTCACCCCGTTCGCCCCGCCGGGACTGCGCCGCACGATCGCGCTCGCCCACCGCAAGGACGTGCAACCGCCGCGCGCCGCGCGCGAGCTGCGAAGCGTGCTGACGCAGTATCTGGACGAGGCCGCCAGGAGCGGAACGCTCCCGCCGGGAACGCGTCCGGCGTGAGGCGCTGATCACAGAGAGAGACGCGGCGACCGGCAGGTGGGCGTCGTCACAGGGCCCCATCCGACATCGGCGGCCGAACTCTGTTAACGTTCAAGGTACCGACGCGGGGTGGAGCAGCTCGGTAGCTCGCTGGGCTCATAACCCAGAGGTCGTAGGTTCAAATCCTGCCCCCGCTACTACGGCTCCGTGGGCTCGGCCGGAAGGCCGGGCCCACGGAGCCTTTTTTGTGACTTCTTGTGGAAGGTCCATCTGTGAACCACCGCACCAACCGGTCGAACGACCAGCGTCCCGCGACCCGCTTCGGTCGGCCGTTGTCCCCGGCCGAGCGGGACGCACGCAACGGACGTAAGCGCGGTGGCCAGCAGCAGCGTGCCAACGCCGAGGGCGGCGGGCAGCGGGGCGGCGCGTCCTACGGTCCGCCGAAGCGCCGTCCGACGAAGCGTCAGTCCGTCGCCGCGCAGGGCGAGTTCGAGGTGGCCGCGCCGGAGACCCCGGGGCTGCCGCCGGTGGCGAGCTTCGCCGAGGCCGAACTGCCGCGTGCGCTGCAGACGACGCTCGTCAAGCAGGGCGTGACCGAGCCGTTCCCGATCCAGGCGGCGACGCTGCCCAACGCGCTGGCCGGACGCGACGTGCTCGGCCGTGGCCGGACCGGCTCCGGCAAGACCCTCGCCTTCGGCCTCGCGGTGCTCGGCCGCCTGACCGGTCGCCGCGCGGAGGTCAAGGCCCCGCTGGCGCTGGTCCTGGTGCCCACCCGCGAGCTGGCCCAGCAGGTCCAGACCGCGCTCACCCCTTATGCGACCGCCGTGAACCTGCGGCTCGCCACCGTCGTCGGCGGCCTGCCGATCGGACGCCAGGCCGGTGAGCTGAAGCGCGGCGTCGACGTACTGATCGCCACGCCCGGCCGGCTGCGCGACCTGCTGGAGCGCGGCGACGTGCAGCTCGGCCGCGTCGAGATCACGGTGCTGGACGAAGCCGACCAGATGGCCGACATGGGCTTCCTGCCGCAGGTCACCGCCCTGCTGGAGCAGGTCCGCCCGGACGGGCAGCGACTGCTCTTCTCGGCGACGCTCGACCAGAACGTCGACCGCCTGGTCCGCCGCTTCCTGAGCGACCCGGTCGCGCACTCGGTCGACCCCAGCGCGGGCGCGGTCACCAACATGGAGCACCACGTGCTCTACGTGAGCGACCAGGACAAGCGCGAGATCACCCGCGAGATAGCGGCCCGCGAGGGACGCGTGATCATGTTCGTCGACACCAAGCGCGCCACCGACCGTCTGGCCAAGGACCTGCTCGCGAACGGCATCCTCGCCGCAGCGCTTCACGGCGGCAAGACGCAGCCGCAGCGCAACCGGGTCCTGGAGCAGTTCAAGCAGGGCCAGGTCACCGCGCTGATCGCCACGAACGTCGCGGCGCGCGGCATCCACGTCGACGACCTCGACCTCGTCGTCAACGTCGACCCACCGACCGACCCGAAGGACTACCTGCACCGGGGCGGTCGCACCGCCCGCGCGGGCGCGTCCGGCACCGTGGTCACCCTGGTCCTCTCCCACGAGCGGCGCGACACGGCCAAGCTCATGACCGATGCGGGCATCCGCCCGTCCAACGACCGGGTCCGCCCCGGCGACCCGGAGCTCGTCCGGATCACCGGCGCGCGCCGCCCGTCGGGCGTCCCGGTCACCCTCCCGACGCCGACTCCGCCGGCCGCGTCCAAGCCTGCCGGGTCGAGGGGTTCCCGCTCGTCGGCCGGTGGACGGGGCGAGCGCTCCCAGCGCAACGAGCGGTCCCAGCGGACCGAAAGGCCCCAGCGGACCGAGCAGCGGGGCGAGCGCGCTCAGCGCGGCGAGCGCACCGAGCGCACTCAGCGGCCCGAGCGCACCGAGCAGTCCGGCCCCCGCGCCGCGTCCGGCCGTCGCCCGGACCAGCGCCGTCGCCGCCCGCAGGGGCCGAAGACGAACCAGGACAAGGCGTAACGACCTGCTGCGCGACAGAGAGGTCCACTCTCTGTCGCGCACCAGGTCGTGAGCCGGGCCCGATTCACCGGATAGTCCGCAACGCACAGCGCCCCCGTACCTGCCAGGCAGGCACGGGGGCGCTGTGCGTTGGCGAGGGCGGCTGATCAGTAGCCGCTCGAGCCGTACGCGACGTTCATGAACGAGCCGTAGGTGGCGTTCGCGTAGCGGACCGCGGCGACGATGTTGTCGACCGGGTTCCAGATGTCCGTGTGCCCCGGCAGCGCGTACGTGTCGAACGTGGACTGGATCGTCTGCATCAGACCCATGGACGGCGTGCCCGCGGCGGCGTTCGAGTCCCAGTTGTTCTGGGCGTTCGGGTTGCCGGAGGACTCGGTCATGGCGCGCGCGGTGATCGCGTCCGCGGTCGGGACCTGGTCGCCGTCGGCCTGGAGGATGGCCTGGGCCTGCGCGATCCAACCGCTCAGGTTGTTCGCGTAGACCGGGGTCGCGGCGGCCGCGGCGGCAGCCGCAGCGGCAGCCTTCGCCTTGGCGGCGGCAGCGGCCTGCGCCTGGGCCTGAGCCTGAGCGGCGGCCTGGGCCTGGGCCTGCGCCTGAGCCTTGGCGGCGGCGTCGGCCTTTGCCTTGGCAGCGGCCTGGGCCTGCGCCTGCGCCTGCGCCTCTGCCTGAGCCTTCGCCTTCGCGGCGGCGTCGGCAGCGGCCTTCGCCTTGGCGGCGGCAGCAGCCTTGGCCTTGGCCGCGTCGGCGGACGCGGACGCGTTGACCAGCGGCGCGCGCTGCTCGGAGCGGTTCGCGGTGCTGGCGGACGGACGGGCGGCGGCAACGGCGCCGGCCGCAGCGGCCGTGTGGCTCGGGCTGGAGCTGCCGGTCAGGGCGACGGCGGTCCCCGTGGCGGCACCGGTCAGCAGGACAGCTGCACCGACACCGGCGGTCAGGCGCTTGTTGAGGCTCATCGCGGAGACACGCTGGTTGAGCTGCACAAGAGAGCGACGGGCGTGGGAGAAACGGGCGTGGGAAGGCATGACACTCCGATGTCGACGGATCTGCCCTGACCGAAGGCGCACGGAACCACGCGTTCGCCGCACCGGCGTCGCTGGCTGGGAATGCGCCCGGCGGCATTCGGGACTGGCCCGACCGAGCAGGGGGAGCACATCGGCGTTTGACAGGTCGGCGCTGTGTGCGCCGGTCGCCGTGCTCCAGCAGGCTCTCTGCCTGGCCTGCCTCAGGCACTCTCACACGGCCTTCACAAGTGGAGCAAGCCATACCGCCGGTAAAGTGCGCCACGCCACAAGAAGGCCGTGACCTGCGTCTCATTTGTCTACGGAGCGCAGCGACGCCGCTCCGATCAGGCACCGCAAAGTGCGGCAACCCGGTCGAAACGGCGTCGTGAGGTCAGTATTTGATGGTGTTTTAGATATTTGCCCAGATAAGTCTGATTCGTCCGATTTAATAATGCTCACCCCTTTTCATCGGGGATAAGCGCAGCCGGTACGGTCCAGTCCGGATCGGGCGGCTCAGGCTGCGAAGCTCTGCGCGTTGACGATGGTGCGGCGGGTGTCGGTGATCGGGCGACGGCCGTGCATCACGCGGGAGTTGTCGATGAGGACGACGTCGCCGTCCTGCCAGGCGATCTCCTCCGTGACCTCCTCGGTGATCCGGGCGAGCTCGTCCAGCACCTCGCGCGGGATCGGGCCGTGCTCGAAGCGGATCTCCGGCGTCTCGTAGTTGTAGGAGGGGCCGAAGATGCTGTTGGCCCAGGTGGTGTCCTCCGACCACTTGCCCGGGTGGGCGGCGTGGGTCTGGAACGCGTAGTGGACTGAGCCGTCCTCGCGCTGCGTCACGGTGGCGTTGCCCTGGTCGGCGAGGAACCGCAGGTCGTCCAGGGTCACCTCCTCCGGCTTTCGGCCGCCGCCCAGACTGAAGGCGGTGAACTGCCGCCACTGCGGCTCGGACACCGAGCGGGCGAAGACCACGGGGTTGTCGAGGAAGAGCTCACGGGTCGGCTCGTCCAGCTGCTCCCACACCCGGCGCCCGTCACAGACGGTGGTCTGCGAGCCGGAAGCCGCGGCCGTGACGCAGTGGAACCACAGCAGGTCGGGCGGGTAGGGGGTCGCGCCGTTCTCGATGTGCAGGCCGATGGAGTCGGTGCCGGAGTCCACCAGCTGCGCGACGTCGCCGTGGAAGGTGCGCGCGGGGTCGAGGGTGACCTTGGCGCTGCACTTCTGCACCAGCTCGTTGAAGTCCTCGACGCTGGGCGCGAAGCCACGCAGCAGCAGGTGGCCCGCCCCGCGGAGTTCGTCCAGCAGCACGGAGGCGGTGTCGACCAGTCTGACGGTGCTGTCGGACGGCGTGATGAGCGCTCCGGTTCCGTCGCCGAGGCGGGACCGGTGGATCGGGAGGGAAGCGGTGGTCACAGGAAAGTCCCCTTCAAAGGAAATGGTCAGCGGGTTGCGGCGACGGCGAGGTGGGGCTGTACCTGCTCGGTGAAGAGCAGGTCACGGCGGGGCCGACCGGTGACGGTGAAGTAGCGTGCACGCAGTGCGGGCTCGTCGCGCAGCACGATCGTCCGGCTCGGCTGGTCCGTCTCGGCGAGCGCGTGCGCGGAGTACGCGGCGACCTCGGCGTGCACGTGGTCGTCAGCCAGGGTTCCGTCGGTGAGGACGAGCGCCACCAGGTGCTCCAGGCCGTCACCGAAGACCACGGCCTCCCGCACCGCCGGGCAGGAGCGCAGTCGGCCCTCCACCCACTCGGGCGAGATGTTGCGGCCGAAGCCTGTGATGATCATGTTCTTCAGGCGTCCCAGGATGCGCAGCCGTCCGTCCGGGTCGAGCTCCGCCCGGTCGCCGGTGTGCAGCCAGCCGTCGTCGTCCAGCGGGCGGCTGGTCGGGTCCTCGACGGTGTAACCGGCAAAGAGCGAAGGCGACTTGACGAGCAGTTCGCTGTCCTCGCCGATCCGGACCTCGCAGTGCGGCAGCGGCCTGCCGACCGTGCCGGGCACCACGTCGCCGGGGCGGTTCCAGGCGACCACGGAGGTGTTCTCGGACAGGCCGTAGCCCTCCAGGACCTCGATGCCCAGCGCCGCGAGCGACTCCAGCGCCTCGGTGGCGACGGGGGCGCCGCCCGCCATGAGCAGCGGCGCGGTCGACGCGCCGAACAGCTCCTGGACCGGATCGCGTCCGGCCGCGACAGCCTGCGCCGCGACCTTCGCCAGCGCGGAGACGACCACCGGCGGCAGCACCGCCGCGCTCAGCCCCATCACGCGCAGCCATTGCAGGGCGTCCTCCACCCGCGACCCGGCCGTGCCGAGCAGCGCGGCCTCCGGTGCGAGCAGACGCAGCGTGCCGCCGACCGCGATCGGCATGTAGACGGCGGCGACCTGCTCGATCAGCAGGCTGAACGGCACCATGGAGAGGTAGCGGTCGAGCGCGCCTGCGGGCAGCATGCCGTGCAGCGACTCCTGCAGCGCCTCGATCCCGGAGCGGCGGATCAGCACGCCCTTGGGCGTGCCGGTGGTGCCGGAGGTGTGGATGATCTTCACCACGTCGGCGGCGCGACCCTGCAGCGGCTCGCCGACGAGGGTGACCGGTCTCTCGACGTCCGCACTGTCGTCCGCACTGTCGTCCGCGCTGTCGTCGGCGCTGTCGTCGGTGATGTGCAGCAGCACCCGGTCGGCGTCCAGGCCCCACTCGGCGAGGCGCCGTGCGCCCTGCTCGTCCACCAGGCACACCGACGTACCGGCGAGCAGCGAACCGGCCTGTTCGGCGGAGAAGGCCAGCGGGACCGGCACCTCGACCGCCTCGGCGGCCAGCAGCGCCAGGTCGGCGACGACCCACTCCGGGGTGTTGCCCGCGACCAGGCCGACCGGCGTGCCCGGGGCGACCCACCGGCGCAGCCGGGCGGCGAACCGGTCCCGGGCGGCGCGGATCTCGCCGTAGGTACGGGAACTGACGACCCGTCCGTCCATCGGGTCGGCGACCTCGACCAGCGGCCGGTCCTGCCAGGCCGGGTTGGTCAACCCTGCTTCCACGCTCCGCATCTCACGCCCTCCCCGCGGTGCCGGCCAGCGGCGACTGCCCCGACAGCAGGGACAGCGCGTCCCCCATGTGCTGGTTGATGTCCGTGTACACGGTCACCGGGTCCAGGTTGTAGTAGCGGCCCCAGTCGCCGCGCAGCTCGGCGGGCAGCCGGGCCTCGGTCGCGTGGCAGATCACCTCGGTGCTGATGCCCGAGCGTCGCAGCATCAGGTGCAGCGGCCGGGTGACGGTGAACACCGCCGCCTTGGCGCCCTGGCACCAGCACATCGCCCCGAGCAGCGAGACCAGCCGACCACCGGCACCGACGGTGCTGGAGGCGAGCGGTCCGACCTCGACGATCTGCGACCGGGACAGCTCCTCGCCCGCGAAGGGCGCCAGCGCCGTCTCGATCGGGACGTCCAGGTAGTGCTCGGCGAAGAGCGGCCCCTGGTTGGCGAAGGTCAACCCGGCGACCGCGCCGTCGAGTTCGTCGTCGGGGCCGAGGGTACGCGGGTCCTGCTCGCTGAGGATCAGCGCGGCGTCAGGGGCCGGGTCGATCCGGGCGTCGAACTGGTCCTGGTACGTGCGCTGTGCGAGCCGGACACCTGCTCGCCAGGCTCTGGTGTCGCGTCGTGCTACCTCGAGATGCACGGGAGTTCCCTTCCTGAGCGTGGACCTGGCGGACTTGCGGTTGCGCGATGGGGGTTCCGGACCGCGGGCTACGCGGCCGGGGTCGGGGCTTCCCAGGTGAGGGTCAGCCCCGCGTACGGGTAGCGGCTGGGAGCAGATGCACCGCCATGGAATCGCGCTGCGAGCCCTGTCCGGGGAACATCACGAATGTGCGGCGGATCCGGTCTTCCGGATATCTCTCGTCCACGCGCCATAACGTGCCGGTCAGGGCTCGCAGTGGGCTCGAACGGACCTTGAAGTCCGCCTCATGCAGAGGCCCCGGTGCGGGCTGGGAGGAGTCGTGACTCCTCCCAGCCCGCACCGGGGCCGGGGCTGGCTTGTCCGCTCGTCCTACGCGCGGATGGGCGCGATGCAGAGGCCCAGGACGGCGATCAACTGGAGGGCCACCCGCGCGTTGATGACGCGGTCCCAGGTCGCCTGGAGCGCACGGGCGTTGGCGAGGGTCTGGCCCTCGTCCGCGGCGGTGGTCAGCGCCTTGTTGACCGGCGCGCTGATCCTCGCGTACACCACCAGCCACACCACCAGCGCGACCGTGCCGACACCCGCGGCCGCCGCAGCCGCGCCGTGACCGCTCACGCCCGCCACGATCGTGCACGCGAGCGCAGCGATGAGACCCACCGCGCCCGGAGCGGGCATGCGCTTGTCGCCGAACCGGTGGACCTCACCCATGACCTTGGTGAGCATGGCGTCGTCCAGGTTCGCCAGCGCGGACCGCTGGACGAGCGCGCAGAAGAAGTCCGTCCCATAGACGATGCCGTTGGCCAGGATGCCTACAACTGCCAGTACCTGAATGAGCGTCACCATGAGTGACTCCAGCCTTTCTCTCGTGCCCCGCCGGGCCACGACCCGGATTCCCGAAGGATGATCTCGTGTCGGGCGCCCAGCAGATCGGATCAGTTTCGTGAGCAGTGAGGGAACTTCAGTCAGCGCTCAGCTGACGCCGGCGACCGCGTCCGGCTCGGCGGCGCGGGCGACCGGAGCCTCGCCCCCGGCCGGTGCGGACTGCTTGACGCGCCCCCGGACGAAGCACATGGCGATCCCGCCCAGCGCCACGACCGCGGCACCGACCCACAGCGCGGGCACGAGCCCGGCCACGAAGGTCTTGGGCGTGGCGGTGCTGCCCTCAGCGGTGAAGACCGAGGTCAGCACCGCTACCCCGAGCGCGCCGCCGAACTCCCGCAGCGCGTTGTTGGCGCCGGAGGCGATGCCCTGCTCCTCGGTGCGCACCGAGTCCATCAGCACGTTGGCGATGGGGGCGTAGAAGAGGGCCATGCCCACGCCGCCGAGGATCAGAGCCGGGATCTGCTCGCCGTAGGTCACGCCCGCCTTTGAGATGACGGCGTACCAGGCCAGCCCGGCTGCCTGGAAGAAGAGCCCGAGGATGACGATGGGCCGGCCGCCGATCTTGTCGGAGAGCATGCCCGCCACCGGGGCGACCAGGATCGGCATACCGGTCCACGGCAGCATCCGCACACCGGCGCCCAGGGCGTCGTAGCCCTGGACGTTCTGGAGGAACTGGGTCAGCAGGAAGATGGCGCCGAACATGCCCAGAGCCATCAGCAGGCTGGCCGCGTTCACCCCGGCGAAGGAGCGGTTGGCGAAGAGCCGCATCGGCAGCATCGGGTGCTTGACCCGCAACTCCCAGAGCACGAAGGCCAGCACCAGGACCGCGCCGCCGATCAGCGAGGCGAGGATGCCCGTGCTCGTCCAACCGTCGTCGTGGCCGCGGATGATGCCGTAGACCGCGCCGAACAGGCCGAGGCTGATCAGGACCGTGCCGACCACGTCCAGTCGGGCGCTCGGGCCGCGGCTCTCCTTCAGGCGCCATCCGGCCAGCGGCACCAGCAGGATGCCGATCGGCACGTTGGCCCAGAAGATCCACTGCCAGGACATGTGCTCGACGATCGCGCCGCCGATGAGCGGTCCGGTGGCCACCGCGAGGCCGTTGACCGCGCCCCACGCGCCCAGCGCCACGCCACGGAACTTGGCGGGCACGTGCGCGGTGAGCAGGGTCAGCGTCAGCGGCATCACGATCGCCGCGCCGACACCCTGGATCGCGCGGGCGGCGATCAGGGCGTTGATCCCGGTGGTGGAGGCCGCCGCCGCGGAGGCGACCGTGAAAAGCACCAGGCCCCCCATGAACATCTTGCGCCGCCCGAAGCGGTCGCCTGCGGACGCGCCGAGCATCTGCAGCACGGCGAAGGTGAGCGTGTAGGCGTTCACCGTCCATTCGAGCTTGTCGATGCCGCCACCGAGGTGCCGGCCGATCGTCGGCAGGGCGGTGATGACGACCAGGTTGTCCAGCATGGCCATGAAGCCGGCGAGACCGGTCACGATGACCGCCCACACCACCACTCCCCGCCCGACTCCCTGCGACGGGGCGCCAACGGTGTCCGTCATGGACCTTCCTCTTTCTTGGTAGCGACTGATGTCCGGTTCGGCGGACCCGGAGGCGACGTGGAACTGACGTTGGAGCAGCAGGGTGTTCCGGTCCGCGATGAGTTGCTGGTACGCGACTCCAGCGCTCTATCGCTGGGCGAGATCATCGGCGTCCGCACTCAACTGGTCGACGAGAAGCTGGAGTCGGGTCACCTCGTGTCCCGGGCGCAGCCGTCCGCTGTGGGCGAGCGCGACCAGGCCGTGCAACGCACCCCAAAGCAGCTCGGAGAGACTGTCGAGGTCACGGTCTCCCGCCAGGGGGGCGATGGCCTCCCGCAGCTCCGCGAAGGCGGCCACGAGCGGCTCAGGAGTGTCTACCACCCCGAAGTCGAGTCCCACTGGAAGGGTGAACATCGCCTCGTAGACGGTCGGGTTGTCGGTGGCGAACCGCAGGTACGCCTGGGCGAGTTCGCGCAGACCGGCCGCCGGCGTGGCCTCCGTCCGGCAGGCCTCACCGAGCGCTTCGGCGAGCTCGTCGAAGCCCTCCAGCGCGACCGCCTGGACGATGTCCTCCTTGGCCTTGAAGTGCTTGTAGAGCACGGGTTGGCTCCACTCGATCTGCTGCGCCAGGCGCCGGGTGGTGACGGCGCCCCAGCCCTCGGCCTCGGCGAGCTCCCGTGCTGTGGAAATGATCAGTCGTCGGCGCTGGACCTGCTCGCGCTCCCGACGCTCCTGCAGCGACATGACTAGAAAGATAGCCAGGACAGGACTTCTGTCAACACTAGAATTGCTCTTGCTACATCTGCTAGCGTTGACAACATCGCACATGGGCAGGGCAGTCGACCTACCGGAGTGGCGCCGACGATGCAGTACCGCAAGCTGCGCAGCCGTGGCCCGACCGACGCCTTCCAGGGCCGCTCCAGAACCGATCCATCCGACCCGGGCAGACTGCCGCCACCGAAGGCTGCCCGCACGGAAAGAGGGAGCAGATGAGCAGCGGACCCGTGCGTCGTGTGCTCGTCGCCCGCCCCAACCCGACTACAGGAGACGCAGGCCCCATGGCACACCCGCCGTTCACCACCCTCCACCGCAGCCACCAGACGATGCTGCTCGCGCACCGGGCCATGTCGCGGGACCTGGAGTGCCTCGCCCGCGCCGCCGCCGTCCTCGCGGAGCGACCCGACGCCGCGCGGGCCCGCGCCCTCGCCAAGTACGCCGACCAGCTGCTCCACCTGATCGAGCACCACCACACCGGCGAGGACGACGTCCTGTGGCCGGAGCTGGCCAAGCGCGGCGCGGACCCGGAGGCGCTGGAGCTGATGGCCGCCGAGCACGGCGAGCTCGCCGAACTGCTGCAGCAGACCGGTCGTGCCGCGGCCGACCTCACCACCGACCACTCTGCGGCGCTGCGCCTCTCGGCGGCGGCGAGCGACACCCACTCCCTGCTCACCCGGCACGCCGCGGACGAGGAGGACCAGCTGCTCGGCCGCCTCGCCCCCCACCTCACCGACGAGGTCTGGGACGCGCTGCGTAAGCACATGATGAAGACGCAGGCGCCCTGGGCGCTCACCTTCCTGCCGCCGTGGCTGGCCGCCGTCGCCACCCCGGAGGAGCGCAGCGGCGTCCCCGCGCCGCTGATCGCCAAGCTCGGCGGCAGCCGCCTGCGCGCCCTGCGGCGCGCGGCCTTCGGCGAAGAGCTGGCCGCGCAGGCAGCCTGACGAACCGTCAGTATCGCGAGCCGGGTTCGACGCTCACCTCCTCCGACGGGCCTTGACCGTGCTGTCCATCCGCACGGTCGGCCGCCCGTCGGGGGCGTTGTGGGCGCGCTCGTGCTCCGCGCTGACCAGGACCTCCCACTCCCCTTCCACGAGCCGCAGATCGGCCACGACCTCGTCCGGGCTGGGGAAGTGGACGTCGGGGTGGTGGTCGTGCCCGTCCTCCCAGGACGGGAAGCCGCCGTGGCCCTCGATGAGCAGCACGCCACCGGGTGCGACGGCCGCCGTTGCCCGGCGCAGGATCTCCTCGCGCGGGATGTCCACCGTCGAGTGCAGGAACTGGACGCTCACCAGGTCGTACTCCCCCTCCGGGAAGGACGCGGCGAGGTCGTGGCGCTGCCAGTCGATCCGGTCCGCGACCCCCTCGACGGCCGCCTGCGCGGCGCCGCGGTCGAGTGCGGCCCGGGAGATGTCCACCGCGGTGACCGTCCAGCCCTGCCGGGCGAGGTGGATCGCGTCCCCGCCTTCGCCGCACCCCAGGTCCAGGGCGCGCCCCGGCGCGAGGTCCGCCGTCTCCCGGACCATGGCGTCGTTGGGCCGCCCGCTCCAGACCTGCCGGCGCTCGCCGTAGAAGGAATCCCAGAACTGCTCGTTCGTCGTCACATCAGTCATGCGGCGATCGTCCGTCGCCCGCGGCGGGACCGACAAGTCCTGTTGCCGGTTCGGCAAACCCGACCCGCTTTCTTGACCCTCCTGGGCCGGACGGCCCCTACCGGATCTCGTAGGTCCCGTCCAGCCGGGCGCGGCCGAGGACGTGACCCGCGAGGGCGGCGAGCACGTCGTCCAGGCCGAAGCCGTCGGAGAGCTCCAACGCCCGGTCGACGGCGAAGAGTTGGAAGACGTAGGCGTGCGGTCCGTGCGAGCGGACCGGCATCGGTCCGGCCCAGCCGCGGCGGCCGAGCGCGCCCTTGCCGTGGCGAATACCCGGGACCGGGCTGGGGTGGGCGAGGGCGTTGTCGGGGATCCCCTTCAGCGAGGGGTCGATGCCCAGCGCGAGGGCATGGGTGGCGGGCTTGCCCATCGGGACGTCGGGGTCCTGCGCGATGAGCACCAGCTCGACGGTGCCGGCCGGGGGCTGCGTCCACTCCAGCGCGGGTGAGACGTTCGCGCCGAACATCCTGCCGCGGTACGCCTCCGGGATGGGCGCGCCGTGCTCGAAGGCCGGGCTGGTCAGCGTGAAGTTCTCCGGAGCCTGCAGATCGGGGCGCGCCCAGACGAGGGTGTGCTGACCGGCGCGACGGTTGCGCAGGGCGACGCCGAGCGGGTTTGCGGGCATAGCTGCCTCGACTCTTCCTTTAGGTACACGAAAGATCTCTTTAGGTATACTAATCAGCCATGGAGAAGCAGGCAACCGACCAGCAATCCGCCGGGATACCCCTCGGAACGGACGAGCCGGACCTCAGCGGCGCTCTGCGCTCCGCCGTCGGACGCCTCTACCGCCGCTTCCGCAGCGAGCGCCCGGACGGAAGCCTCGGCGACGTGGCGCTGGAAGTGCTCACCCGGCTGCACAAGCACGGCCCGCAGACGCTGACCGAACTCAGCGAACGCGACCGGGTCTCCCCCGCGTCCATGAGCCAGACCGTCAACCGCCTCACCTCCGCCGGATACGCCGTCCGCACCCCCGATCCGGACGACCGCCGCAAGGTCCGCTTCAGCGCCACCGCGGAGGGCGACGCACTCGCGCGCGCCGCACGCGACCAGCGCAACGCCTGGCTGGACCGGCGGTTGCGCGCACTCAGCGCCGAGGACCGCGCGGTGATCGCCCGCGCGGCAGAACTGCTCGGCGGCATCGCCGACTCCTGATCACGGCGGACAGCTAGGCACGCTCACATCCGTCGGACGCGCAGCACCCCGGTCAGCATCGGCAGCGTGAACTCGCCGCGCGCGGTCTCCGGCCTGCTCGCCAGGAACCCGCGGATCCGGCTCAGCAAGGCCTCCCGCTCCTGCTCCGGCATGACCAGCACCCCCGCGCGCGTCGCGAGAGTCGCGACGAGCGAGTCCGCTGTGCGCCGCTGCCCGTGCGGGAACGTCGCCTGCTCCGGCGAGCCGAACCGAGCGGGCCCGCCGCCCGCCTCGGGCACGTGCATCGCCGCCGTCTCGGCACGCCAACTGGCGGGCGTGTCACGCGGACCGATCGCCGCGCCTCCACTGACCCGCGCCAACTCGGCGACCCACTCGACCTGATCGTCCATCACGTTCCACAGCCCGGCCAGGATCCCGCCGGGCTTGAGGACCCGGGCGATCTCCGGTCCCGCGACGGCCATGTCGAACCAGTGCATCGCGTTCCCAGCCAGCACGGCGTCAACGGACCCGTCCGGCAGCGGGATCGACTCCGCACTGCCGGAAAGCGCCCGGACGTTCGGCAGCGCGCGACGCAGCTCCCCCAGCATCGCCGGATCCGGCTCGACCGCGACGACGTCGGCGGCGGCGACGACGGCGGAGTCGGCACCGCCGAGGCCCTTCGCGACCAGCGTCGCCGTCAACTTGCCCGTCCCCGCGCCCAGATCGAGCACGCGCGGGCCGGGAGCGGCCTCCAGCGCCCAACGCACCGCGTCCTGCGCGTAGTCTGGACGGTGCTCGGCATACGCGACGGCCGCGGCACCGAACGACGAGGCGTGCAGCTGCTGTTCATCCCGATCCGCCATGCGCTCACGCTAGCCCTGCCGCGCACGATCGACCCTGCAATACGAGAATGCGACCGAAATGTGCGCGAGTGTTCATGGTCCGCTGACAGAAGATCAACAAGGAGAAGGCACTCTTCCGTCTGGTGCCATCACATGGAAAGACGGTGGAGAGCGTTGATCAGCATCCTGCTCGCTGAGGACATGATTCTGCTTCGGAAGTCACTGGTCTCGCTTCTGAACCTGGAGCACGATCTGGAGGTCGTGGCCGAGACCGCCCGGGGTGACGAGATCCTGCCGCTGGCGCACCGGCACAGACCCGACGTCGCGGTGCTCGGCACCGAACTGCCCGGCGTGGACGGCATCACCGCATGCCGTCAGCTGCACGACCAGCTGCCGTCCTGCCGGACCATGATCCTCACCGACGTCGGCGGACCGGGCAGGCTGCGCCGGGCACTGGCCGCCCACGCCGTCGGCTACATGCTCACCGACTCCGAACCGGCCGTCCTCGCAGGCGCCATCCGCTCCGTCGCCGCAGGCGGACACGCCATCGAGCCCAAACTCGCCCTCGCCGCCCTCGATGCGGGCAGCAGCCCACTCACGCCCCGCGACTTCGAGGTCCTGCGCCTGGCCGCCGACGGCGAGGACGTCAAACAGATCGCCGACCGTCTCTATCTGGCCTCCGGCACCGTCCGCAACTACCTCACCAACATCGTCACCAAACTCAACGCCCGCAACCGCGTCGACGCCGTCCGCATCGCCCAGGAGGCGGGCTGGCTCTGAGACCTGCCGGGTGCGCTGTGCGCTCGCTCCAGCGATCCTCGAGTGCGCCGCCCAAACCTGTGGGCCCTCTGCTCCAGCCCCACATCCTCCCTTCGGGGACTCTGCTACGGACGGTGAGAGCGATGTCGACGACCATCCCCTTCAGACAGGGCGACTTTCGGCAGGGCGACGAGGTCCGGGTCTACCGGGACGGCCCGCTGGCCGCGGTGGAGACCGCGACCGTCGTCCGGATCACCGAGGACGGCGGTGTCCGGCTGCGCTTCCCGACCGACGGGCACGAGGTCACCTGGCGGCACGGCGGGATCGAGCTCGCGACGCGCACCCACACCCCGCACTACATCGCCTGACCACAACAGCCCCAGGAGTCGAGTGGCGTAGCACGGGGGTGAGCGGGAAGAAAGCCAGGAAGGGGCATGCCGTCCCGGAACATGCCGTCCCGGAAGGAGGGTGACGGCCATGGGCCTGGTCCACCGCGTCACCGACATGTTCAAGGTCAAGGCGAACAAGGCCCTCGACCGCGCCGAGGATCCGCGCGAGACCCTCGACTACGCCTACCAGCGGCAGATCCAGCTGCTCCAGCAGGTCAAACGCGGGCTGGCGGACGTCGCGACCAGCCGCAAGCGGATCGAGATGCAGCGCACCCAGCTCGCCGGCTCCGCGACCCGGCTCCAGGGCCAGGCGGAGCAGGCGCTGGCCGTCGGTCGGGAGGACCTGGCCCGCGAGGCGCTGACGCGCCGGTCCGGCGTCCTCGCCGAGGACCAGGACCTGCAGGACCAGCTGGTCAGCCTCCAGCAGGAGGAGGAGAAGCTCACCGCGGCCTCCCGGCAGCTGGAGACCAGGGTCGACGAGTTTCGGACCCGCAAGGAGACGATCAAGGCCTCCTACACCGCGGCCGAGGCCCAGACCAGCATCAGCGAGGCCGCCACCGGCATCTCCGACGGGATGAGCGACGTCGGCGCCGCGGTCCAGCGTGCCCAGGACAAGACCGAACAGATGCAGGCGCGGGCCGGTGCCCTGGACGAGCTGATGGCCTCGGGGGCGCTGGAGGACCCCTCCTCCCCCGTCGCCCACGACGAGCTGCGCGACCAGCTCGACGCGATCACCGCAGGCGGCGAGGTGGAGGCCGAACTGGCCGCGATGAAGGCCGAACTCACCGCGGGCAAGCGAGGCCCTGCCTCGCTGGAGCCCGCCCCGGACGCGCCGGACGCCCCCGCCGAGCCCGGCGAGCGGGATGAGCCGAAGCAGCCGGACCAGCCGGGGCGACCGGACGAGAGCCAGGATCAGCCCGGCTGAGTCTGCAGAAAGGCCTTGCTCGTTCGCAGCGAGGTCTCCAGAACGGTGAGCCGGTGCTGCGGAGCCATCAGGTTCGCGCCCATCGCGGCCAGGTCCTCGGGCCCGGGGACGAGGACGTGCACCCGCGTGCCCATCGACCGCACCTGCCGCGCCTCGCGCAGCAGACGGGAGGTGGAACCCCGGCGCAGTCGGCGTTCCAGCCGGGCGGGGACGCTGCGCGGGTGGTCGCTCTCGCGGGCGCAGGTCGGCGCCAGGACGTACACCTCGTCCAGCTCCTCCCCCGCCAGCAGGTCCAGGTTGGTGTCCGACCAGGCGCAACCGTCCACGTAGCGGCGTCCGCCGATGCGCACCGGCTCGAACCACGCCGGCAGCGCGCACGAGGCGGTCACCGCCGAGGCGAGGTCGGTGGACGGCGCCTCCGGGGTCCCGAACTGCACGCGCATCCCGGTGTCCAGGTCGACGGAGACCACCCGCAGCGCCGGGTTCCCCGGCCAGCGGTCGTCCAGGTGCAGCTGGTGGTACAGCTCCCGTACGCCGCTCAGGCTGCCCCGGCCGGTGGGCGCGGCGGCGGCCAGCACCGTGGCGAACGGCATCCGGTGCGGATGTCCCACCAGGTCGCGCAGTAGCCGCAGCGACCCGACCCCCGGCCGGGGGATGCGGGGCAGCGCGCCGCCGACCCAGGTGTCGTAGTCGACCTGTATTCCCCGCATGGGCCCGGTGCCCGGCACGATGCCGCGCTGGTGGTCCCGCAGGTCGGCCGCGGTGACACCGATCGCGAGCATCGAGCTGACCAGCGACCCCGCCGACGTGCCCACGATGACGTCCGCGTTGCGCGGATCCCACCCGCCGGCCTCCTCCAGCGCGCACAACGCGCCGATCGTCCAGGCGGCGCCCAAGCTCCCGCCCGCCCCCATCACCAGCCCGCGCCGCGGCCCCGCCGACCCACGGCGCGCGCCGGCCGGCGCGTTGTCATCGTCACCCGGATCCGTTGCCCGCACTGCCATGTCCGACCGCCGCCTTCCTCGCGCGTCCGGGGCCGCCTCCGACTCCAGCGTCCATGATCCGCCTCGGCACGGCCAGTTGTGCAGAGTTGAACAGATCGCCCTGCCCGGCCGACCCGGTGACCGACCGTGGCCGATCGGAATCGGAGCGGGTCAAGGCGGGTCTTGAACAGCCAGAACTCATCGCCCCCAGGTCGGTCACGACGTGCGACGGCTCCTGGTCCGTTCGATAGGTTGCCCGCCATGACTGATCTTGGACCTGTCGCCTGGCCCCCTGCCCCGATCAAGACCGAGCGTCTCGTGCTCCGCGCGTCCGAGGCCCGGGACCGAGCGACGTTCGTCGAGCTGCTCGCCTCGCCGGAGGTGGGCACCTACCTCGGTGGCCCCCGGCCGCATGACGAGCTCGAACGCACGCTGCCCGAGGTGCCCGAGAGCCACCCCGGACTTTTCGTGATCGAGCTCGACGGAACAATGATCGGCCAGGTCCTCCTCAGGCGTGCAACCGGGAACGCTCCTTCGGCCGCTGTGGGGAAGGCCGAACTCGGCTACCTGCTCCTGCCGCACGCCTGGGGTCGCGGATACGCCGCCGAGGCCTGCGCGGCGGCACTCGACTGGCTCGACGACGAGCTTCCCGGCGAGCCGGTGGTGCTCTTCACCCAGACCGCCAACGCCCGCTCGATGCGCCTGGCGGCGAAGCTGGGCTTCGCCGAGGTCCAGCGGTACGAGGCGTGGGGAGCCGAACAGTGGATGGGCATGCGGTCCCCGGTGACGGAGTCCGGTAACCGCGGTCTGCGGGGCCGGTGATCGTCCGGCGGCGTTCGGCCTGTCAGGCGCGGTCGTGGAGAGTGACCTGGTAGCCGTCGGGGTCGGCGAAGGTGAAGGTCCGACCGAAGGGGCCGTCGATCGGTGCCGAGACGATGGTGTGACCGTCGGCGACGAGAGCATCGTGAATGGCCTGGACGTCGGTGGCGTGGAGCCAGATCGCGGCACCGATGCCGGGCTGGGCAACGGATGCGAGATCGGTGCCGGGAACGATGTCGCGGAGCGCGAACGCGATCGGCTTGGTCTCGAAGACGACGGCGTGCGGAGGCCCGGCCTGCGAGCGGACGAGCCCGAGGTACTGCTCGTAGAACGCCTGCGAAGCGTCAAGGTCGCGCGCCTGGAGCGAGATGAAGTCGGGGCCGGTGACGGGCATGATGATGCTCCTTCGCTACGTGTCAGATTCCTGACACAGGCCAAGGTATGTCAGAATACTGACATGAGTCAAAACGGTGCCGGCGTCGACCTGGACAAATCACTGGGCTACCTGCTGAAAGAGGCTTCTAGCGCCCTGCGCGCAGCCATGGAGGAGGTGCTGCGGCCACTCGGGATGACCGTGACGCACTACTCCTGCCTCGAGTTGCTGGCTCAACGGCCGGGCTTGTCGAACTCCGAGCTCGCGCGGGGCGCGTTCGTCACACGGCAGTCGATGAACGTGCTACTCCAGGCCCTGGAACGAGAGGGCCAGGTGACCAGGCCTGCGGAGGCGCCCGTCGGCAAGGTTCTTCCCACGCGGCTCACGCCTCGCGGCCGGCAGAAGCTCGAGAAGGCGACCGTTGCGGTCCGGTCCGTCGAGGTCAGAATGCTGGCCGGCATGACCGAGACCGAGCAGTCAGCCGCGTTCCGGAGCCTGCAGAGCATGATCCATTCCCTGCGCGACGGCAACGCCGGTGCATAGCTCGTTCCCGGCGCACCTCGCCGACTTGTTCACCCGTGTGGGCGGGGTCAGGCTGATCTCATGGAGCCCGGGAGCCGAGACAGCGGGCCCGCCGCGGAGAGGCGGCCCACCCTCGGCGTGACCGGGGTCGACCCGCTGCCGGGCATGTTCGCCGGTGCGCCGGTGGTCTTCGCCGCGCTCAGCGGACCGGACCACCTGATCGAGGGAGCCAACCAGGCGTTCTTCGACACGATCGGCAGCGAGCCGGGCGCGGACGTGCTCGGGCGGCGGGTCGCGGACGTCGTGCCCGAGCTGGTGGACCAGGGCCTGCTGTCCCTGCTCGACTCCGTCTACGTCCAAGGCGAGCCGATGGTCATGCACGGCGCCGCCGTACTGCTGGGGCCGGTCGGCAGGCGCCGCCTGCGGTACTTCGACTTCAGCTTCGAACCGCGTCGGGACCAGGACGGACGCGTCCGGGGCGTCGCGTTCCTCGCCGTGGACGTCACCCGGCAGCGCGCGGCCCACAAGCTGGCCGCCGAGCAGCAGGCGCTGCTGGAGCAGATCGCGCGGGACGCGCCGCTGGCGGAGGTGCTGGACGGCATGTGCCGGGCCATCGAGAAGCTCTCACCCGCCGTGCTCAGCTCGGTGCTGCTCCTCGACGAGACCGGAACCCGGCTGCTGCACGGCGCCGCACCGAGCATGCCGGACTTCTACAACGAGGCCATCGACGGCTGCCAGATCGGGCCACGTGAGGGTTCCTGCGGCACCGCCGCCTTCCGCCGCGAGATGGTCGTGGTCAACGACATCGCCACGGATCCGCTCTGGACCGACTACCGGGAGCTGGCCGGGCAGGCCGGACTCGCGGCCTGTTGGTCGTCCCCGATCATGTCCAGTGCGGGAGAGCTGCTCGGCACCTTCGCCATGTACCACCGCACCCCGCGGACGCTGCGCGAGGAGGATCTCGACCTGAGCATCGTCTTCACCCGCACCGCGGCGTTGGCCATCGAGCGCCACCGTACCGAGGTCGCGCGCCACCGGGCGCACGAGCGCGAGCACACGCTCAGTTCCGACCTGGAGTTCGTCCTCCGGACCAGCACCGCGGTCAGCGAGGAGGCCCGCTACCCGCAGAACCTCCAGCGGCTGGCGCAGCTGGCCGTCCCGACCCTCGGGCCGGTGTGCGTGATCGACGTGCTGGAGTCCGGGCGGATCCGACGGGTCGCCGTCGCCCTCGCCCCGGGACTACCCGAAAGGGCCGAAGAGCTGCTGGTGGCCGAGGCGTCGGCGCACGCCGAGGACGGTCCTGTCGGACGCGTGCTGGCGACCGGACGCAGCGAGGTGAGCCGGGCCGCGCCCGGAGCCGGGTGGCGCGAGCTGGGCCTCGCCATCACCGGCCGGATCTGCGTGCCGCTGACCGCGCGCGGGCACACCTTCGGCGCGCTGACCGTGGTCGCGACCGCCGACCGGCCCCTGGGCCCCCGCACGATCGCCCTTGCCGAGGAACTGGCCCGCACCGCTGCGGCGGGTGCCGAAACCACCCGCCAGCACGCCCAGCGGGCTCGGCTGGCCCATGACCTCCAGGCCGGGCTGCTGCTCGCGGCGCTGCCCGACGTCCCCGGAGCGCGGCTGGCCGCCTCCTACCGGCCGGCGGGCGAGGGCCTGGACATCGGCGGCGACTTCTACGACCTCTTCCCGCTGCCCGGGGACCGGTGGGGGCTGGTCATCGGAGACGTCTGCGGGCGTGGAGCCCTGGCGGCGACCACGACCGCGCTGGTCCGCAACACCGCCCGCGCGGTCGCACCGCTGCTGCCGACCCCGGGCGCGGTGGCCGACGCGGTCAACGGCGCCCTGCTGGCCCGACCGGACAGCGACGAGAGCTTCGTGACCCTGATCTACGCCGAACTGCGCCGGGTGCCCGACGGAATCGCCGTGAGCATGGTCCGGGCCGGACACCCTCCTCCGGTGCTGCACCGGGCCGACGGAACCGTGTCCGCACCCAGCCCTCGCGGCGAGCTCCTGGGCGTCTCGCCGGAGCCCGAGCTGGCCATGGAGTCGTTCACCATGCGCAGCGGGGACCACCTCGTCCTGGTGACCGACGGCATCCTCGAGGCCCGCGACCCGGCCGGGACCCTCTTCGGCGAGGATCGGCTCATCACCGCCGTCCGCCCGACCGCCGGTGCCACTGACGCGCAGCAGATCCTCGACGCCCTCACGGACGCCGTCGACAGCTTCACCGGCGGCTTCACGGACGACGACCAGGCGGCGCTGGTCCTGGTCGCCGAATAGCCGCCCGACTACTGAACTTGATTGAGTGATGTCGGTGCCGTTCGCCTGACAGCGGGGTGTCGAAGCCGGTAGCCCTGGGGTGTGAGGTACGCGCAGGGCGGCGGGCTGACCGACGCCGAGAGGACCACGCGGGAACGGTTACGGCTCCAGGCCGTGGAGCGTTTCGAGGCTGGGCAGAAGAACGTGGAGATCGCCGCTGCCCTACGGATCAGCGTGCGGTCGGTCGAACGGTGGCGGCGGGCCTGGCGCGAGGGCGGCGAGGCGGGCGTCCTGTCGAAGGGGTCCCCTGGGAGGCCTCGGCTCAGTGAGGCCCAGATTGCCAGGTTGGAACGGGAGTTGGAGCGTGGTCCGTTGGTTCATGGCTGGGCGGACCAGCGCTGGACGCTGGCGCGGATCAAGACGCTGATCGGCCGGCTGTTCCATGTCTCCTACACGGTTGAGGGCACCTGGCGGCTGCTGAAGCGGCATGGCTGGAGCTGGCAGCAGCCTGCCCGGCGGGCGATCGAGCGCGACGACGCGGCGGTCGAGGTGTGGAAGAAGGCGACCTGGCCGCGGGTAAGAGCATCGCGGCGGAGCGCGGGGCCTGGATCGTCTTTGAGGACGAGGCCGGGCAGTCGATGGCTCCGCCGCGTGCCAGGACCTGGGGCCGGATCGGTCAGACCCCGGTCGTCAGGGTGAGGGGCCGAGGCTCCGGGCGGGTGTCGATGGCGGGCATGGCCTGCTACAAGCCGGGCGAACGGTCCCGGCTGATCTACGCGATCCGCGAGTACCGGGGCCGTAAGGACGAGCCGAAGGGCTTCGGCTGGCGCGACTTCCGTGACCTGATCGTCCGCGCCCGCACCCAGCTCGGCGGACCGATCGTGCTGGTCTGGGACAACCTCCCGCTGCACTCGACGGCCGGCATGCGGGACTTCATCGACGCGAACGCCGAGTGGCTCACCGTCTTTCAGCTGCCCACCTACGCACCCGACCTCAACCCGCAGGAAGGTGTGTGGTCGCTGGTGAAACGCGATATCGGCAACCTCGCCGCCGCGGACCTCACTCAGATCACCCGAGCCGTGAAGCGGCGGCTAAAGAGGATCCAGTACCGTCCGGGACTCGTCGACAGCTGCCTCGCGACCACCGGCCTGACCTTGGAGGGCTGAGGTTGATGGCGATTCTTGAAATCGACCAGCGTGGATCTTGTTCCTCGGTTGGTTCAGGCCTCAAAGATCTGAGGATGCGGGCGGATCGTTCGGGCTGCGAATCTTGACCGTCGTGGGGTTGCGGGCGGCTTGTCGGGGCGGCCAGGATCGGCGGCATGATCAAGGGTGTGATGTTCGACTTCTCCGGAACCCTGTTCCGCGTCGAATCGGCCGCAGAGTGGCTGCGCGCGGTGGTAACGGATGCTGGTCTGGCTGTTCCTGAGGACGAACTCGAGGCGTGCGTCAGCGGGCTGGAAGAGTTCGGGGCGCAGCCCGGCGGGGTGCCGCCCCGCCGAGTTCCGCCCCATCTGGAGCGACTGTGGCGGGAGCGCGATCTGACCGCCGAACGCCACCGGACGGCATTCACGGCCATGACCCGGGAGGCGGGGTGGCCGGCGGCTGACCTGGCCGAAGCCCTGTATGAACGTTCTCAGGTGTCCGGGGCATGGCAGCCGTATCCCGACGCCGAGGCGACCCTCCGCGCTCTGCGCGGGCGAGGCATCCCGGTCGCTGTCGTCAGCAACATCGGCTGGGACATGCGCCCTGTCTTCCGCGACCACGGTGTCGACGACCTCGTGGACGCCTACTTCCTCTCCTTCGAGTGCGGGGTGAAGAAGCCCGACCCCCGGATCTTCCAGATGGCGTGCGAGAAGCTCGGAGTGGCGCCCGGCGATGCACTCATGGTGGGAGACGAGCCCATTGCGGACACCGGCGCTGCCGTGCTGGGGTGCCAGGTCCACCTGGTCGACCCCCTGCCCGTGGATCGGCGTCCGGACGCGCTCGCCAAGGTGCTGCAACTCCTTTGACGCGGCTGGCCGGGGCGACCTCGGTGATGTTGAGGGCCCAGCGACCGGTGAGGGTCAGCGGGGGCCGGACGCGTAGGCCGCGGAGGATGGAGCTGATCTCGGGGACGAGGTCGCTGATGCATCCCCGTGCCCCGGCCATACCGGGAAGACGCCGCCCGGGCCTCCGGCCACCCCGCTGCCGGCCGCGACATCACTCATTCAAGTTCAGTAGCCGACCGACGGCGGGCGGGCCGTTCCAGGGCCGTCAGGGCGCACCCCGGCCGGGCCTACTCCGGCTGGAGGTTGTCGACGTGCGCGCCGGTGACCAGGTAGACGACGCGTTCGGCGACCGAGACGGCGTGGTCGGCGAACCGTTCGTAGAAGCGGCCGGCCAGTGCGACGTCGACGGCGTCCTCGACGCTGTGCTGCCAGCGGTCGTCCAGCAGGCGTCGGAACAGGGCGCGGTGCAGGTCGTCCATCGCGTCGTCGTCCGCGTCGAGTTCGAGCGCCACGATGATCTCGCGGGTGGCGATCACGTCGGCGGCCTTGGCCATCAGGCGCTGTGCGACGTGCCCCATCTCCAGCACGGTGGCATGCAGCTCGTTGGGCACGGCGTGGTCGGGGTAGCGGCGTCGGGCCAGCTTGGCCACGTTCAGGGCCAGGTCGCCGGAGCGCTCCAGTTCGGCGCTGATGCGCAGCGCGGTCACGACGGTGCGCAGCTCGGTGGCGACGGGCTGTTGGCGCGCGAGGACGTCGATCGCCCGTTCCTCCAGGTCACGCTGGAGTGCGTCGAGCCTGTCGTCGGCAGCGATCACGGTCTCGGCGAGCTGGAGGTCCGCGTCGAGGAGTGCGGTGGTGGCGCGGCCGATCGCGGAGGCGGCGAGCCGGGCCATCTGCTCCAGGCCGTCGGTGATCGTGGCGAGTTCCTCGTGGTACGCGTCGCGCATCGTGCTCCCTCTCTGCCGGACTTCCTTCCGCTACTTCAGCAGAAGGAGCGAGGCGAAGCAGGCCGTACTGAGCAGCCAGAGGAAAAGCAGCACCGGCCGCAGCCGTGGCCGGGGCACCGGCAAGGTGCCAGCGGCGGGCGCGGGTGCGCCGTACGCAGGTTGCTGCGGCATCACAGGGAAGGGCTGCGGCGAGCCCTGAGGTTGGCTCCACGGTGCTCCCCCGGCCTGCGGTCCTTCCGGCCCCGGCGCCGCGAGTCCGGAGGGGCCGTAGTCGGGGGCGGGGGCGGGGACGGGGACGGGCGCCGCCGGCGCGTCCCAGGAGGATCCCCAACGCAGGGACGCCGGCGTCCACGTGTAGCTGGCGCCGTCGTCCCCACGCGTTCCGCTCCAGGCCTGGCCATCGAGATCCTGCCGCCAGCGGTGGTGCTGCGCGTCCGTGAGGTGGACGCTGAGATCGGACAGGCGTGGTGCCCCGTCGGTGTGCGGACCGGCGATGTCGATCTCCGACCCGCCCTGGACGTCGACAGGTTCGGCGAGCGCGACGCCGCGCCAGAAGCCCTGCACATCGAGGATCGGGAGACCACTGGGGTTCCGGACGACGACGCTCCAGCCCGTCACGGAGCCCGCGCCCGCGCCCGCACCCGCACCCGCACGCGGCGGGGCGGACCGGAGCCTGATCACCAACTTGTTGAGCTGCCACAGCAGTTCCGCCTCGGCCCGCTCGCGCTCACGCGCGGCGTCCACCTGCTCCCGGAGTCGCCGGCTCTCGGCCTCCGTCGCCGCCGCCTCAAGGCGGTGGCGTTCGGCGTCGCGCTCGGCTTTCCGGCGCTCGGCCTCGGCGCGCTCCCGCCCGCGTGCGGCCTCGTGTGCCTCGGCGGCCCGCTGCCGGTGGTCCGACACGCTGATCCACAGCGCGGACACCGTGCTGAGGATGCCGACCAGTGCCGTTATCTCCGCGATCACGGACCCAGCCTGACGGATGATCACCGGCCGTGTCCACGCGGCCCGGTGGGCGGCGTTCCGGCCAGGACAGCCATGCAGGCCATGCAGGCCATGTCGGCCACGCCGGTTACGTCGGCCACCCCGGCTACGCCGGTCAGGGCAGGATCTCGACGTACCCCCCGCTTCCGTGCACGCGGATCCGCTGTCCGTCCCGGATCAGCCGGGTGGCCTGCTCCACGCCCACGACGGCCGGCAGGCCGTACTCCCGGGCGATCACCGCGCCATGGGTCATCAGCCCACCCACCTCCGTCACCAGGCCCGCGATGCCGACGAACAGCGGGGACCAGCTGGGGTCGGTGAACGGCGTGACGAGGATGTCGCCGGCTTCGAGGTCGGCCTGCGCCATGTCCAGGACGACCCGGGCCCTCCCCTCGACGGTCCCCGCGGAGACCGGCAGGCCGGGCAGAGCGCCGACCGGTACGTCCTCGCGCCGGTACGCCCCGGTCAGCGCCTCGCCGTCCGAGGTGAGGACGCGGGGCGGGGTGAGTGCGTGGTACGAGCGGAACGCGTCCTTGCGCTGCTGAAGGAGCCGGCCGTCGACCCGGCCGGTGCGCACGACGTCGCGGAACTCCTGGAACGTCAGGTAGAAGACATCCTCCCGCTCGGCGAGCAGACCCGCCTGCACGAGGCGCCCGGCCTCCGCCAACAGGGCCTGCTTGTAGACGAAGTACCGGCTGATGATGCCGTACTTGGGATACTCCCGGTACCCGATGAAGGTTCTGACCCGGTCGATCATCCGCTTGGTCTCGTCGGCCTTGCGGTCCCCGTCGGGCAGCAGCCGCAGGCGTGACAGCACGTCACGTTCCTTCTGCTGCGCCTTCTGCCGCCCCTCCTCGAAGCGCCGCTCGGCAGCGCCCGGCCCGAAGTTCCTGACGTTGTCGAGGATCACGGGCACGAGCGTGGTGGGGCGCTCGCGCCAACGCGGCCTGGTGATGTCGATCTCGCCGACGCAGCGCATGCCGTAGAGGTCGAGGTAGACCTCGATGGCCGCGCGCGCTTCGGCCCCGCCCGCGCACGTCTCCAACGTGTCCAGGAAGTGCTCGTCTTGGACGCCCGCATCCTGCACGCCCGCGTCCTGGACGCTCCGCAGGAACGCCCGCACCTCCGGCAGCGGGCGGATCACGTCCGCGACGTCGAGCAGCGCGAGCCCCATCTCCGAGGTGACGTTGCCGGTGGCGGAGAGCGTGAGCGTGTCAGCCGCGTTCTTCTCTCCCAGCCACTCCAGCAGCGAGTCGTTGAGCCACCAGGTGGCCTCCATGCCCGCCATGATCGCCTGCACGCTCAGCGGATCACTGAGTACCCGCTTGTGCTCCTCGAACGCCTCCTGCAGGAAGTCGAACAACGCCGGTCCACTCTTCGTCCTGATCTCACGCTCCAGGGCGGCGACGGACGCCCGGCTGCGCTCGATCAGCCCGGTGACGATGGACGGATCGGTCTCGATCGGCGCGGACGCACCGCCGGCCCGCGGCCCGCCGGGCTGCGCTGCACCGGCCCGCGGCCCGTCCGGAGGGGCGTCCGGGAGCGGCGGGACGAAATCGTCGCGGTCCAGGACGGTCTCCAGCGCGTCCCTGATCAGCGGATCGCTCCTGCCCATCACGTCCAGGAGGGCGGAACGGCTCGCAGCCGCGGCCAGCCGCGAGGTGACGTCGACGAACAGCCTCCCGCCGGCCTCGTGCATCGGCACCATGGCCGTCAGCTGCCACATCGACAGCCCCAGGGGCTTCATGGGATCGGTCATCATCTGCCCGTGACCGACGGAGACATAGACGTGGTTCCCCTGATCTCCGGCCTCGGGGACGGGGATCGGGAACAGCGTCGTGATCGGCCGACTCTGGACGATCCGGAAGCCGTCGTCGACCAAGCACCACTCGATGTCCTGCGGGCGGCCGAAGTGCGCCTCGATCCGGCGCCCGAGCCGCACCAGCTCCACCACCTGCGCATCCGTCAGCGCCGGTTGGCCCTGCCGCTGCGCGTCGATCGCCACTTCGTGGGTGCCACCGCCCGGCAGAGCCTGCACGGCGCGCTGCTTGGCGGCGATGGTCCTGCCGACGATCTCGCCGTCGCGCACCGTGAAGACGTCCGGGTTCACCAGGCCGGAGACCAGGGCCTCGCCGAGGCCGAAGCCGGCGTCCACGGTGGCGACCGTCTGATTGCCCGTGACCGGGTCGGCCGTGAACAGGATGCCCGACGCGTCGGGGACGACCATCTGCTGCACCACCACGGCCATGTGGACCGTGCGGTGGTCGATGCCGTTCCGCTGACGGTAGGTCACGGCCCGCTCGGTGAACAGCGAGGCCCAGCACCGGCTGACGTGTCGGAGGACCGCCGTCGGCCCCACGATGTTCAGGTAGGTGTCCTGCTGCCCGGCGAAGGACGCCGTCGGCAGATCCTCCGCCGTCGCGCTGGACCGGACGGCGTAGGCGGTGTCCTCTCCGTGCCGAGCGAGCGCGCGGATGATCTCCGCCGCGACATCGTCCGGGACGGGAACCCCCTCGACGGTCCGGCGAAGCTCCGCACCGAGCGCGCGGATCGCCTCCTGGTCCACCGGGCTCACCCGCGACAACTGGTCGAGCAGGACGTCGATCGACGGCGCCCCCGCCACGGTCCGGCGGAACGCGTCCGTCGTCACGCAGAAGCCGTCCGGCACGCGGACGCCGCCGAGCCGCGCCAGCCCTCCCAGGTGGGCGCCCTTGCCGCCGACGACCGCGACCTGTGTCTCGTCGACGTCCCGAAGATCCACCATGTACTGCTCAGTCACTGCGACACCTCCGAAGCCCGCCACATCCTGTTTGCCGATCAGTGCGTTTTTGCCGATCAGTGCGTTGCGCCGGACCAGTCGGTGATCGCACGGTCCAGACCCGTCAGGAACAACTCCACGCCCACGGCCGCGAGAAGCAGGCCGAGCAGCCGGGAGCACACTTCGAGGGTGGTCGTGTGCACCTTGCGCAGCAGCCCCGTCGTCGCCACCATGCAGACCGCGTCGATCAGTGCCACGGCCACGAAGGACGCGACCACGCTGCTCCGCCAGCCCCAGTCGCTCCGGTTCAAGGACTCCACCAGGACGGCGGTCACCGCCAAGGGGCTCACCACGTAGGGCAGCAGCAGTTCCCGGAAGCCGGAGACCACCGGATGCATCTCGTCCACCTCGTCCGGGCTGTCCGCGCCGACGTGCACGCCGAGCACGAGACCCACCGCGTAGAGGAAGAAGATGATCCCACCGGCCAGTTCGAGCGACTCGGCGCTGATGTGGAAGAACTCCGTCACGTAGGGCGCCGTCCACGCGCAGAGCGCACCCAACAGGGCCGAGGCCGCCGAGGCGAGCAGTGCCACCCGTCGCGCCACCAGCGTGGTGCGCTCCCGTGCTACGTGGGCGAAGGACAGCATCACCTTGGGCGGCCCCACGACCGCGAAGAAGGTGACGAAGGTGCTGGTGACATTGAGCGGCCCGGTGAGCGAGGACATGCAGTCGATCATCCTCCTCCTCGACCGGCACCCCGTCTCAGGCCACTCGGATCGGACAAAAGCCGGTGTTTCGTGTCACAGCTCTGCGACAGTATCGACCGCCTCGGCCGCATCTCACCCGCAGTGGTCGAACAACCCCGCACCGTGCGAATGCCCAGACGAGACGGGTCCGGGGCGGTGGCTGCACCGGACCTTGTCCGTCCGAAACGCTCGATGTGCAACAAGCCCGTCATGGGCTCGGCACGGGGTAAGAACAGGCCCTCCACACGTCTTTCATCCGACTGCAGCACACTGTCGCCATGAACGAATGGGCCGATCAGTGGAACAGCAGCGCCGACAACGGCGGGGGCGGTCAGGAGCCGCCGCTGCCCCCTGGGCTGTCGCCTCGGGGCGGTGCAGGCAGCCGGTCCCGGCTACGCACGCCCGCCCGTCAGGTGCCTGGCACCCCAGGTGCGTCCGCCGCGTCGGCCCGGCCCGGCGCCCCGTCCGGACCGGGCGGGACCTACAGCTCCGGCACCACCGGCGGGCGCCCGCCGCGCGGCTGGCGCCGCTGGTCCTGGCGTCGCCGGACCGCCTACATCGCGGGAGGCCTGGTCGTCGCCCTGCTGGCCACCGCGGGCGGCACCTACGCCTGGGCGGACAGCCAGCTCAACCACACCGTCGACCTGGGCGCGCTGCCTGCCCAGCCGCCGGTCGGCCAGGGCACGAACTACCTGATCGCCGGCTCGGACAACCGGCAGAACCTCACCACGCAGCAGCAGCAACAGCTGCACACCGGCAGCGACAACGAGGGCCAGTACGGCAACAGCGACTCGATGCTGATCCTGCACGTCGGCGCGAACGGCGACACGTTGGTCAGCCTTCCGCGCGACAGCTACGTCACCATCCCCGCGTTCACCGGTTCGTCCGGCAAGCAGTACCCGGCGACCCAGCACAAGCTCAACACCGCGTTCTCCTGGGGCGGCGGACAGTTGCTGGCGCAGACCGTCGAGTACAACACCGGCATCCACATCGACCACTACGCCGAGATCGGCTTCGGCGGCTTCGTCAATCTGGTGAACGCGCTGGGCGGGGTCAACATGTGCCTGGACAAGCCGATGGTGGACCAGGCCTCGGGCGCGAACTTCAAGGCCGGCTGCCAGACCTTCAACGGCGCGCAGTCCCTGGCCTTCGTCCGCGAGCGCCACCAGGAGGCGTCGCAGGACCTGGGCCGGATGGCGAACCAGCAGAAGTTCCTCGCCGCCGTCGCCCACCAGGCCGCCACTCCGTCGACGCTGCTCAACCCGTTCAAGCTCTACCCGGCCCTCAGCGCGGGCATGGCCACGTTGAGCGTCGACAAGAGCATGACCCCGTACGACCTGGCGCAGATGTTCTTCGCGATGAAGGACGTCCAGGGCGGCAACGGCCACTCGCTGACGGTCCCGGTCGGGAACGCCAACTACTACACCCCGACCGACGGCGACGCGCTGCTCTGGGACAAGACGCAGGCGAAGACCCTCTTCAGCGAGCTCCAGAACGACCAGCCGGTGACGATCGCGTCCAACGACGCGACGACGGCCGCCTCCGGAAGCTGACGCCGACCGCGAGGCCTTAGTCCAAAAGCGACGACGCCCGCACCGGCTGCAGCCGGTGCGGGCGTCGTCGCTGAGTCGGAGACCCGACAGGGATCAGGCGGAGGCGGGCGCGGTCTTGGCCGGGCGGGCGCCGTACCGGCCGCGCAGCCACTTCTCCGCGGGCTTCTCCACGAAGCGGTAGCACATCCAGGAGAGGACCAGCGCGATCGCGAGCCATACGGCGTCGTAGCCGAGGTTCGTCCAGGCCGGGCGCCCCTGTGGCGGAGGGAAGTAGCGGCTCAGGCCGAAGATCACCGTCGCGTGGATCAGGTAGAAGCAGTACGACCACTCCCCCAGCCGCAGCAGCGGCTTGGTGCGCAGCAGCGACCGCTTCCCGCTCAGGTCACGCAGCGCGGCGGCCAGGATCAGCAACGCGAGGGCCGGGCTGAGGAGTTGGCTGGTCCACGAAACGCCGAGCCAGAGCTCGTAGTGGGCCCACCACATCACGAACACGTCGAGGCCCAGCACCGCCAGAGCGACGCCGACCGGGATGCGGGGGCGCCACCCGCGGATCAGGACCGCGGCCACGACCACGCCGAGGATGAACTCCAGCGCCCGGTAGGCCGGGAGCCACTGCAGCAGCAGGGCGTGGAACGTGTCGTAGTGGTGCGGCAGGTAGTAGTCGAAACTGACCTTCCGGAACACGATGTCGAGGGCGACCAGAGAAACTGCCAACACCCCCAGGACAGCCGGCCGGGCCCGCAGTATCGGCCGGATCACCAGCGGGAACAGCAGGTAGAAGAAGGCCTCCGCGGACAGCGACCAGGCAACCGGGTTTCCGACCAGCGTCGTGTTGGGGTGCCAGGCCAGCAGCAGGGTCAGTCCCAGGACCACCGCCTTCGCGGCCTGGTGCCAGGTCTGCTGCAGTCCGAAGAACGCGAGCACCGTGGTGACCAGCAAGGGCGGCCAGATGCGCGCGAAACGCCGCCAGTAGAAGACCCTCGCCGGGGTGTCCGGCGAGAACGACCACGCCAGCACGAACCCCGACAGGATGAAGAAGAAGGCCACTCCCGCGTCCCCGTAGCTGGCAGGAATCTGCAGCTTGGGAACCCGCCCCATCTGATTGGTGTGGAACGCGAACACAGCCAACGCGGCGAACCACCGCAAACCGGTCAGCGAGTCCAACCGTGGTCGCCGCCCCGACCCCACCGACCCGGTCGATGGTCGGGTGGACGGCGCTGCCGACGACGTGGCGGACAGGGAGGCGGTCTGTGCGGTGGGCATAAGGCCGTAGGTCTCCGGGAGCCGGGAGGAAAAGGGGAGAGGGGAACACCGGGCAGCGCAATGGCAGCTGGATGCTGCACCGCCGCAAATCGGCCGCGCCTACGGCAAAGCCCCCCTTGGACCCTACACAGACAATCAACAGGCTCCGAAGGTCAAAATCGCAACTGCGGGCGGCGCCTGATGCCGTGGTGTCCGTTCTCTCCGCGTTGAGGCTGATTCGTCAGCGGACCCACAGGGGCCAGGTTTTCCCTCGACGCGAGAACCCGTTCAAAATCAGGACAGGAAATTCACAGGAAATTCAATTCGCCCGCAGCACCGCGTAGGCGCGGACCGGGAAGGTGCCCATGCCCTCGACGGCGGGTGGGGCCGCGTGGAAGCGGAAGCCGTCCGCGGGCAACTGCTGCAGGCCGGAGAGATGCTCCACGACGGGGATGCCCGCGGCCAGCAGGGTGGTGTGCGCGGGGCGGGTCGGATCCTCGGTGTCGTCGATGTTCACCGAGTCGATGCCGACCAGTGCGGGCCGCTGCTCGGCGAGCCACGCGGCGCCCTGTGCGGTGAGGAAGGGGTGGCCGCCCGATCCGTAGCGGTCGGTGCCCCAGTGCCGGTCCCAGCCGGTGTGGATCAGCACCGCCCGGCCGGTGACCTGGAGCGGCAGCAGCACGTTCCGGTCGACGGCGCGGTCCTGCGCGCCGAGGGCCCGGACCACCAGCCCGTCCAGGTCGACCAGCCCGCCCAGCGGCAACCCCGCCAGGTCCGGCCCGTCACCGAAGCGGTGGAAGGGACTGTCGAGGTAGGTGCCGGTGTTCGCGACCATCGAGATCCGGCCGATGTGGAACTCGGTGCCGGGCGCGTAGTGGTCGCGGGACGCCTCGCGGGAGAGGTGGTCGCTGATCTCGGGCGTGGGCAGGCCCGGATAGGTGACCATGCCGTGCCGGATCGGGTGGCTGAGGTCCACGGTCCGGTTGCCCGTCGGCTGCGAGGCCGCCCCGCCGGTACCGCGGCCGCCCTTGTGCGGCTCGCGCAGCGAGCGCCTGCCGCTGATGCGCACCGTGTCGACCATCAGCAGTCCGAGGTGACGCACGAACAGCTGGGCGATGTCGTCGTCGCCGAGGTCCGGGACGGGCATGTCCAGGCGGAACCCCTGGGTCTGCAAGCCGCCGCCGTTGGCGAAGACCACATCCGCGTCGAACTGCACGCGCCACTGCTGCCCGTCGGCATCGTCGTGGCCCTGGTCCGTGTTCACCGTCTCCATACTCACGATGATCAGTGAAGCTGAGCTGGAGAGCAATCGAGGATTTCTGAAGTGTCGCTACAGTCGTGCTTATGGAACTGGACCCGAGGCGCCTCCGGGTGCTCTACGCAGTGGCCGTGCGCGGCGGCGTGGTGGACGCGGCACGACTGCTGCACCTGACTCCCTCGGCGGTTTCCCAGCAACTCGCCCAACTGGAGCGGGAAGTCGGCCAGCCGCTGGTGGACCGGTCCCGGCGCAGGGTTGGACTCACACCGGCCGGACAGCTCCTTGCCGCCCGCGCCGAGCGCATCGAGCAGGAACTGGCCGAGGCGCGCCGGGAACTCGCCACGGCGAGCGGGCGGATGACCGGTCCGGTCGCCATCGCCGGGTTCTCCTCGGCGATCTGCCACCTGCTGATCCCGGCACTGCGTCAACTCTCCGTCGGTCAGCCGGACCTGGAGCCTCGCGTGGTCGAGCTGGAGGGCGCGGTGGCCCTGCGCGAGTTGCGGACCGGCGGGCTCGACCTGGTGGTCGCCGAGTACGACGTGGTCGGCCCCGACGCCACCACGAATCCGGCCGGTCTCTCCGCGGTCCCGGTCGCCGACGACGAGTACCGCGTCGTCATCCCCGCCGGGTGGTCGCCGCCGCCCGACTCCGTCGGGGACCTGGCGGACCGTCCGTGGGTGGCCGGTCCCCCCGAGACCGCCTGCGGGCGGGCGCTGGAGCGGATCGCCGCCGAGTACGGCTTCGCTCCGATCCGCGCGCACACCGCCCTGGAGTTCCCGACCGTCCTCGCGCTGGTGGCGGCCGGGCTCGGTGCCGCGATCGTCCCCGCACTGGCCCTGGGCAGCACGCGCACCGACCTCGTCACGCTCCCCGCCCTGCCTGTCGCCGGCCATCGCCGCATCGCCGCGCTCCGGCGCTTCTCGGGCCGCGGCCCGGACCCGCTGACGGACGCCGTGGTCGCGGCTCTGCGCGAGGCCGCGACGGCGGCGGGGCTGCAACGGCCCGCCACCGGCACGCCCTGACGTGCCCTACCTGCCCTGACATGCCCGGCCGGGGCGAGAATCACTCCGAAGGCTGCGCGGCCTGCCGGACAGCCACCTGTGCAGCGGGAGCGGGTTCCGCTTCGGCCAGTTGCTCGGCGGCCCACGTCGCCCACTCGCTCTGCATGCGACTGAAGCGCAGCCCCCACTCCAGGGCCAGTCGCCCGTGGACAGCCAGCGAGCCCTGCTCTGTCACGAGTGACCGCTCCACTCCCCGGAGTCGCTCGTGCATGTCGGCGGACGCCGCCGCGCGCTCGCGCAGGAACTCCTGGGCCCGTTCACTGGGGACCAGGCCCAGGAAGAAGACCCGCAGCAGCAGGTCGTTGCGCCGGTTGACGGTCGGCGGTTCCTCCAGGAGCCAGTGCTCGAACTCCTTCCGACCGGCCTCAGTGACGGCATAGGCCTTGCGGCCCCGGCCGCCCTCCGCCACCACCTCCACCAGCTCCGCGTCCGTGAGCTTGCCCAACTCCGTGTAGAGCTGGCTCTGCGTGGCGGGCCACACGTGTTCCAGGGATTCGTTGAAGATGCCCAGGAGGTCGTAGCCACTCGCCTCCCCGCGAAGTGCGAGCAGGCCCAGCGCAGCGTGTCTCAAGCTCATGCGTGCATCCTACGCCGACCTTCCTGCATTGACAGGTCCCTAGTGACATTCTATCTTCGACATGTCAGCACAGACATGTCAACGGAGGAGAACCAGTCATGTCCGGATCGGTGCGCGGTTTCATCCCTTGGATCGCTTTCGCGGTGCTCAGCGGCACGGCCGGTTGGGAGACGGCGGCGATCACCGCGGTCGCCCTCAGCGTCGTCCTGCTGCTGCGCAACCGCCGCGCCGGGGTGGGCCTGGACGCGAACGTCATCGAGCTGAGTGCCGCGGTGTTCTTCGTGGCCGTCGCGATCCTCGCCCACGTGCAGCCCCACTCGCCGCTGCGCGACGGTGTCGGCGCGCTGTCCTCCGCCTGGCTGGCCCTGACCGCCTGGGCCTCCCTGGCGATCTCCCGCCCGTTCACCCTGGGCATCGCCCGCCGCTCGGTGCCTGAGCAGCTCTGGAACACCCCGCAGTTCCGGCGGGCCAACAACGTGATCACCTCGGTGTGGGCGGCCGGCTTCACCGTCACGGCGCTGGTCTGCGGCGCCATCGACCTGACCGACCCGCACGCGAGCCTGGCCACCACGCTGATCCAGGTCGCCGGGTTCGTGGTCCCGGCCGTCTTCACCCTCCGCTACCAGGAGTCCCGCCGCCGGCTCGCCGCCCAGTCCGCACAGACGGCGCACGCCGCGCAGGCCGGGCAGGCCGCCGTGTTCACCAAGGAGAGCTGACCATGACCCCTCCCAGCGATCAGCCCAGCGATCAGCCCGTCCAGCAGCCCGTCTATCTCACCGGTCACCTCGCGCCCGTCACCGAAGAGACCGAGAGCCGCGCCCTGTCCGTCGAGGGCACACTGCCGCCCGAGTTGAACGGCCGTTACTTCCGCAACGGCCCCAACCCCCGCCCCGGACAGGATCCAGGCCACTGGTTCACCGGCGACGGCATGCTGCACGGCATCCGGCTCCAGGGCGGTCGCGCGTTGTGGCAGCGCAATCGGTGGGTGCGCACGGCCGCGTTCGCCGGGTCCCGCTTCCTCGGTCCGGAAGGGCCGGACCTGCGGGCGGTCACCGCCAACACCAACGTCATCCGGCATGCCGGACTCATCCTCGCGCTGGTCGAGAACGGCTTCCCGTACCGGGTCACCGACCGGCTCGAAACCCTCGGCCCCTACGACTTCGGCGGCCGTCTCACCACGGCCATGACCGCCCACCCCAAGGAGGACCCGGTCACCGGGGACCTGCACTTCTTCGGATACGGCGCCCTCCCTCCCCATCTCACCTACCACCGCGCCACCGTGGACGGCACGTTGGTGGAGAGCCGGGAGATCCCGGTCGGTGGGCCGACGATGATGCACGACTTCGCGATCACCGAGAACCACGTGGTCTGGCTCGACCTTCCGGTCGTCTTCGACCACTCCCGACTGGGCCGGGGCGGTATGCCGTACCGGTGGGACGACGGCTACGCGGCCCGGATCGGCGTCATGGCACAGCACGGCTCAGCTCCGGTGCGGTGGTTCGAGGTTGAGCCCGGCTACGTCTACCACGTCGGCAACGCCCGCGAGGACGCGGCCGGCCGGATCGTGCTGGACGCGGTGCGCTACGGGCGGGACGGCTTCGTCCGCTCCTGGGACCGCATCAGCGGGGCAGCCCCGGCACCGTCCGGCACCGCCGACCACCCCCGACTCCACCAGTGGACCCTCGACCCGGATACCGGCCGGGTGAACGAACAGCCCCTGGACGACCGGGCGGTGGAGTTCCCCACCGTCAACGAGACTCTCGTCGGCCGCCCCAGCCGGTACCGCTACGCCGTCGCCGACACCTCGATCGTCAAGTACGACCTGACCCTTGGCGCAAGCCGCAGCTACGACGCGGGCAGCAGCCAGGCCCCGGGGGAGGCCGTCTTCGTCCCCGCGGCCGACGCCCGCGCGGAGGACGACGGCTGGCTGCTGACGATCGTCTCCGACCGCGAGGGCCGTGGCTCCGCCTTCGCGGTCCTGGACGCGAGCGACATGACCCGTGTCGCGTCCGTGCCTCTGCCGAACCGCGTCCCGGCCGGCTTCCACGGCAACTGGCTGCCGGACGCCGGCTCCTGACGGTCTGCCGGAGGACTGCTCTCACGTTCCGCCGAGAGTGAGCACCTCGTCGGCCGCACGGGCGATCAGGGCGGCCAGGTCGACCTCGGGATCGCCGGCCCAGGCTCGGCTGGCGCGCTCGAAGGCCGCCATCCCGACCTGCGCCGCGAGTCGCGCCGTCGGTCGGGTGACCCCGCGGGCGGAGAGGGCCGCTTCGAGGACGTCGGTGAGGCCGGCGGTCTTGGCGTAGGCGCGTTCCTGCAGGGCCGGTGTCACGGCGATGACCTCCGCTCGCTGCTCCGCCACCGAGCGGTTGGCGACGATGAGCGGGACCGCCGCGCTGAACGCCCTGACCATGACCTGCAGCGGGGCCAGGCCGTCCGGCGCTGCGGCGACGGCGTCGACGAGGATCGCGCGCAGCTCCGCTTCGCCGTCGAAGAGCACCTCGCGCTTGTCGGCGAAGTGCCGAAAGTAGGTGCGCTCGCTCACCTCGGCTCGCGCGGCGATCTGCGCAGTGGTGGTCTCGTCGTAACCGCGTTCGCGGTACAGGTCCAGGGCCGCCGCGCGCAGGCGGGCGCGCGCCTTCGATCCGTCTCTCGGCATGCCCGCATTGTACGTAGCGACAGTGACTGTCACACTGATAGCGTCAGTGACTGTCGCTACGTGGTGTCGTGAGGAGACCCGATGAGCCCCGTTCCCTCTACCGCAATCCGCTTTCACGAGTACGGCGAACCGGCCGACGTCCTGCGCGAGGAGCGCGTCGAGATCGCCGACCCGGCCGCCCGCCGTGTCCGCGTGCGGGTGTCCGCGGCCGGGTTGAACCCGGCCGACTGGGCGGTCTGCCGTGGATTCAGGCCGGGCGGCCTGCCGCGCGGCATCGGCTACGACGTCGCCGGGGTGGTCGACGCGGTGGGTGAGCAGGTGGACGACGTCGCGGCCGGAGACCTGGTCTTCGGGACGGCGGACTTCCTCGGGCAGCCCAGCGCGGGCGTCGCCGACGTCGCGATTCTCGACAGCTGGTACCGCGTGCCCGACGGGCTGGATCCCGTCGAGGCCGCCGTCCTGCCGATGGTCGTCCAGACCGCCGCCTGGACCCTCGATGCGATGGGCGTCGAGCCGGGCAACACGCTGCTGGTCCACGGCGCGGGCGCGATGGTCGGATTCGCCGCCGTTCAGATCGCGCTGAGCCGCGGCGTCCGGGTCGTCGCCACCGCCGGCCCCACCTACACCGCAGAGCTCACCGCGTTGGGCGCCCAGGCCACTCCCTACGGGGCCGGGATGGCCGATCGGGTACGTGAGCTCGCCGGTGGCCCGGTCGACCTGGTGCTGGACGCCGCGCCGCCGCACGCGGGGGTCGTCCCCGAACTCGTCGCCGCCACCGGCGATCCGAGCCGGGTCATGACCATCAGCAACCACGACGAGGCGCGGCGACTCGGCGCACGCGTCAACCTCGACCACCTCACCGCTCCGGCACCGGCGAGCACCTTCCTCCCCCGGTACGCCGCGCTCGCAGCCGACGGCGCGTTCCGTGTCCCGATCGCGCGCACCTACCCGCTCGCCGACTGGCAGGCCGCCGTCGAGCTCAGCAGGTCCGGCCGCCCCGGGGGCAAGGTCGTCCTGATCCCCTGAGAGAACGCGTCGGGCGCCGGTGTGGGGCCCGACAGACTGGGGGCGGGACGCCGGGCGATGCGACTCTCAGGAGCCGGATCACGTCCCCCGGAGCAGACTGGAGGGGCTGTTCCATCGAGCCCTGCGACAGTCCGGGTGGTGCACCATGGCAGACGCCGCCGACGCGGCACGGACCGTGATCCTGACCGTGGACGACGATCCCGCGGTCTCCCGCGCCGTGGCGCGGGACCTGCGCCGCCGCTACGGGGACCGGTACCGGGTGGTCCGCGCCGAGTCCGGCGACTCGGCGTTGGAGGCGCTGCGCGAGCTGAAGCTCCGCGGCACGCCGGTCGCGGTGATCCTGGCCGACTACCGGATGCCCCAGATGAACGGCATCGAGTTCCTCGAGGAGGCGCTCGACCTGTACCCGGGCGCCCGTCGGGTACTGCTGACGGCCTACGCCGACACCAGCGCCGCGATCGACGCCATCAACGTCGTCGACCTCGACCACTACCTGCTCAAGCCGTGGGAGCCGCCCGAGGAGAAGCTGTACCCGGTGGTGGACGACCTGCTGGCGACGTGGCGGGAGACGGACGGTCGGGTCGTGGACATCACGAAGGTCGTCGGCCACCGGTGGTCGGCGCGCTCCTCGCAGATCCGGGAGTTCCTGGCGCGCAACCAGGTGCCCTACCGGTGGTACTCCGTCGAGGAGCCGGAGGGGGCCAGGCTGCTCGCCGCCGCAGGGCAGGACGCGCTTCGGCTGCCGCTGGTGGTCACCCCGGACGGCACCGCCCTGGTCGAGCCGACTGAGCGGGACCTGGCCGCCCACGTCGGCCTGTCGATCACCCCCGCCGCCGACTTCTACGACCTGGTCGTCGTCGGCGGCGGCCCGGCCGGGCTCGGCGCCGCGGTCTACGGAGCCTCGGAGGGCCTGCGCACCGTTCTGGTGGAACGCGAGGCGACCGGCGGTCAGGCGGGCCAGAGCTCCCGCATCGAGAACTACCTGGGCTTCCCCGACGGCGTCTCCGGAGCGCAGCTCACCGAGCGGGCACGTCGCCAGGCGACGAAGTTCGGCGCGGAACTGCTCACGGCGTGCAAGGTCACCGGACTGGAGGTGAACGGCGCCGCCCGCACGCTGCGCTTCGCCGACGGCTCCGCCGTGTCGGCCCACGGCGTGATCCTCGCGACGGGCGTGTCGTACCGGAAACTCGACGTACCGGGCGTCGCGGAGCTGACCGGGCGCGGGGTCTACTACGGCTCGGCGCTGACCGAGGCGACCGCCTGCCAGGGCCAGGACGTCTACATCGTCGGCGGGGCGAACTCGGCCGGACAGGCCGCGATGTTCCTCGCCCGCAACGCCCGGAGCGTCACCCTGCTGGTACGGGCGCCCCAGTTGTCGGCGTCCATGTCGTACTACCTGCTCCAGCGGGTCGAGGACGCCCCGACCATCGCGGTGCGCACGGACACCGTCGTGGAGGCGGCCCACGGCAAGGACCACCTGGAGGGGCTGACCCTGCGCAACCGGGCGACCGGGCAGACCGAGACGGTCGACGCGCAGTGGATGTACGTCTTCATCGGGGCCGAGCCGCTGACCGACTGGCTGGACGGCACCGTCCTGCGAGACCCCCACGGCTTCGTCCTGACCGGCCCCGACCTGACCCCTGACGCGCGCCCGCCGGCCGGGTGGGCGCTGGACCGGCCGCCCTACCACCTGGAGACGAACGTGCCGGGGGTCTTCGCGGCCGGGGACGTACGGGCCGAGTCCGCCAAGCGGGTCGCGTCCGCCGTCGGTGAGGGTGCGATGGCGGTCATGCTCGTCCACCGCTACCTGGAGCAGTCGTGACCGGCGGCTGGGCGCTCTGCGACGAGGAGGAGCTGCGGAAGCTGTTCCTGTTCGAGAAGCTGACGCCGGACCAGCTCACCCAGCTGTGCCGGGACGGCCACGTGGAGTGGTTCGAGGCCGGGCCGGTGTGCCGGGAGGGGGATCCGGCGGCGCACTTCTACGTGCTCTTCGAAGGGACCGTGGTCCTCTCCCGTCTGGTCGGCGGCCAGGAGGTGGACGTCACCCGCACGTCGGCACCCGGGGTCTACGCCGGAGCGTTCCAGGCGTACCTCGGTGACCAGGTGCCGCAGGTCTACAACAACTCGCTCCGGGTGACCGAGCGTTCGCGTTTCTTCGTGCTGCCCGCAGAGGCCTTCGCGCGAATCGTGCGCGACTGGTTCCCGATGGCCGTCCACCTGCTGGAGGGCCTGTTCTTCGGGTTCAAGAACACCCAGGAGGCGATCGGACAGCGGGAACGGCTGCTCGCCCTCGGCTCGGTGACGGCCGGTCTCACGCATGAGCTCAACAACCCCGCGGCCGCCGCCGTGCGAGCCACCTCCGCCCTGCGGGAGCGCATCGCCCAGGTCCGCCGCGAGTTCGGCGAACTCGCGGCCGATCCGCGCCGGGCCAAGGAGTTGGCCCGTCTGAACGACCTTCAGGACATGACCCTCGCCCGGATCGGGCAGGCCCCGCCGCTCAGCCCGCTCCAGACCGCGGACCTGGAGGACGAGGTCGGCGACTGGTTGGAGGAGCGCGAGATCGGCAACGCCTGGGAGCTGGCGCCGGTCCTCGTCCAGGGCGGCCTCGGCACCGACTGGCTGGACGGGATCGCCGCCGCCGTGCCCGAGGACCTGCTCGGCCGGGCCCTGGGCTGGCTGGGCTGCACGGTCGAAGCAGAACTCCTGCTGACCGAGATCGAGGACGCCACCCACCGCATCTCCGCTCTCGTGGGTGCGGCGAAGGAGTACTCGCAGCTGGACCGCGCCCCGTACCAGCGAGCCGACGTGCACGAGCTGTTGGACAGCACGCTGCTGCTGCTCGCCGGGAAGCTCGGTCCGGACATCACCGTGGTGCGCGACTACGACGCGAGCCTGCCCAGCATCCCCGGGTACCCGGCCGAGCTGAACCAGGTCTGGACGAACCTGATCGACAACGCCGCCTGGGCCATGCACAGCACCGGCAACGGCGGCACCCTCACCGTGCGGACCGCACGGGACGGGGAGAAGGTACTGGTCGAGATCCGGGACACCGGCCCCGGCGTGCCGGCCGAGGTGCAGAGCCGCGTCTTCGACCCCTTCTTCACCACCAAGCCCGTCGGTGAGGGCACCGGCCTGGGCCTGGACATCTCCTGGCGCATCATCGTCAACCGCCACGGCGGCGACCTGCGTCTCCAGTCCGAGCCGGGCGACACGCGCTTCCAGATCCGCCTCCCGATCGATCCCGCACCGTCCGACACACCGTCCGACACCGAGTAGGAGCAGGAGCCCCGCCATGAGCGCCGAGAACGCGATCGACCCCACCGTCCCGCCGAGCGGCACCGGCTGCGTCGAGTGCGACGCGGCCGGCGGCTGGTGGCTGCACCTGCGGCGTTGCGCCGCCTGCGGCCACATCGGTTGCTGCGACGACTCCCCCGCCAAGCACGCCACCGCGCACGCCAAGGCCAGCGGGCATCCGGTGATCCGCAGCTTCGAACCGAGCGAGGAGTGGTTCTGGAACTACGACACCTCGGAGTTCTACGAGTCCGGCCCGCAGCTGGCTCCCCCGACCCACCACCCCCTGAACCAGTCCGTCCCCGGCCCGGCCGACCGTCTGCCGAGCGACTGGCAGCAGCGCCTCGCCGCCGGGTGACCGCGCGCAGGCTCGACGTCGAAGCGGAGGCGACGCGCCCGCCGGGGAGAAATGGCCGCGTAGCCGCATACGCGCGGGTGAGACTGGGAGCCATGCTGGGACTCCCGGACCACATCCGCGGCTTCTTGTTCGATCTGGACGGCGTACTGACGCGGACCGCCGAGGTACATGCGGCTGCCTGGAAGGACATGTTCGACGGCTTCCTGCGGGCGGATGCGGCTCGGACCGGCACGGAGTTCGTGCCGTTCGATCCGGTCGGGGAGTACGACCGATACGTGGACGGCCGCCCGCGGTTGGACGGAACCCGCGCCTTCCTGCGGTCCCGCGGCATCCAGCTCCCCGAGGGCAGCCCCCAGGACCCGCCCGGGGCACGGACGATCCACGGTCTGAGCACCGCCAAGAACGAGATCGTGCTGCGCATGATCAAGGAGCGCGGCGTCGACGCCTACCCCGGCTCGGTCGCCTACCTGCGTCGCCTGCAGCAGCTCGGGCTGCCACGGGCGGTGGTCTCCTCCAGCGCCAACGCGCGGGACGTGCTGCACGCGGCCGGCCTCGCCGACCTGTTCGAGGTCGTCGTGGACGGCGTCGTCACCGCGGAGCAGCACCTGGCCGGGAAGCCCGCGCCCGACACCTACCTGGCCGCCGCCCGGATGATCGGCGTCCCGGCCGAACACGCGGCGGTCTTCGAGGACGCGCTGGCCGGTGTCGCCTCCGGGCGCGCCGGGGGCTTCGGTGCCGTCGTCGGGGTGGACCGGGTCGGTCAGGCGGACGAACTGCGCGCACACGGCGCCGACGTCGTCGTGCGGGACCTGTCCGAACTGCTCGATCTGCCCGGACGGCTCGAAGGGGACACGCAGTGAGGTCCGAGGCTTTCTCCGTCGACCCGTGGGCCGTCGTCGAGCACACCCTCGACCTGACCGGCCAGGCCACGGCGGAGTCCGTGTTCGCGTTGTCCAACGGCCATATCGGCCTGCGGGGCAATCTGGACGAAGGCGAGCCACACGGGATGCCCGGCACGTATCTCAACGGCGTGTACGAGCTGCATCCCCTGCCGTATGCGGAGATCGGCTACGGGTACCCCGAGTCCGGGCAGACCGTCATCAACGTCACCAACGGCAAGATCATCCGGATGCTGGTCGACGACGAGCCGTTCGACGTTCGGTACGGGCAACTGCGAAGTCACCAGCGCCGCTTGGACTTCCGTGACGGACTGCTTCGTCGCGAGGCGCAGTGGACGTCGCCCGCCGGACGGACCGTCAAGGTCACCTCCACCCGCCTGGTCTCGCTCACCCAGCGGGCGATCGCCGCGATCGAGTACACCGTGGAGGCCGTCGACGGTCCGGCCCGGATCGTGCTGCAGTCCACGCTGGTCGCCAACGAACAGTTGCCCACCGCGGAGGCCGACCCCCGTGTGGCCGCGATGCCGGAGGCGCCCCTGGTCGCGGAGGCCAACATCGCGGTGGGCACGGAGGCCGCACTGGTGCACCGCACCGCCCGTAGCGGGCTGCGGGTGGCGGCCGGGATGGACCACGTCATCGAGGCCCCCGGGGCCTTCGACGTCAGCGCCGAGAGCAGTGAGAACAACGCGCGCATCAGCGTCACCACCGTGCTGCAGCCGGGCGAGCGCCTGCGGCTGGTGAAGTTCGTCGCCTACGGCTGGTCCGCGGTGCGGTCGCTGCCTGCCGTCCGTGACCAGGTCCTCGCGGCCCTCACGGCCGCCAGGTTCACCGGTTGGGACGGCCTGGTGCGCGAACAGCGGGAGTACCTGGACGAGTTCTGGGAGCACAGCGACGTCCGGCTCGACGGCGACGTGGAACTGCAGCAGGCCGTGCGCTTCGCGCTGTTCCACGTTCTGCAGGCGAGTGCGCGCAGCGAGGACCGCCCCATCCCCGCCAAGGGCCTCACCGGCACGGGCTACGACGGCCACAGCTTCTGGGACACCGAGGCGTTCGTGCTGCCGGTGCTCACCTACGCCCTGCCGGGCGCCGTCAACCAGGTCCTGCGCTGGCGGCACAGCACGCTCCCGCTCGCCCGCGAGCGCGCCGCCCAACTGGGCCTCGCCGGAGCCGTGTTCCCCTGGCGCACCATCCACGGCGAGGAGTGCTCCAGCTACTGGCCCGCCGGCACCGCCGCGTTCCACATCGGCGCCGGGATCGCCGCCGCCGTCGTCCGCTACGTACGCGCCACCGGCGACCACGAGTTCGAACGCACCATCGGGCTCGAGTTGTTGGTCGACACCGCGCGGATGTGGCGCTCGCTCGGCCATCACGACCTCGCCGGGCGGTTCCGCATCGAAGGCGTCACCGGGCCGGACGAGTACAGCGCGATCGCGGACAACAACGTCTACACCAACCTCACCGCGCAGGCCAACCTGCGGCACGCGGCCGCGACGGCGACCACGTACATGCAGGAGGCCGCGGCTCTCGGCGTCGATCCCGAGGAGGCGGCGGCCTGGCGTGACGCCGCCACCGCGATGTACATCCCCTACGACGAAAGGCTCGGAGTCCACCCGCAGGCCGACGGGTTCACCGACCACCAGTTCTGGGACTTCGACAGTACTCCGGCGGAGAACTACCCCCTGCTGCTGCACTACCCGTACTTCGATCTCTACCGCAAGCAGGTCGTCAAGCAGGCCGACCTGGTGCTGGCCATGCAGGTCCGCGGCGACGCGTTCACCGACGAGCAGAAGGCGCGCAACTTCGCCTACTACGAGCGCATCACCGTCCGCGACTCGTCGCTGTCGGCGTGCACCCAGGCGGTCATCGCCGCCGAGGTCGGCCAGCTCGACCTCGCCTACGACTACACCGCCGAAGCCGCCCTGATGGACCTCGACAACCTGGGCGGCAACAGCCACGAGGGTCTCCACATGGCCTCGCTCGCCGGGGCCTGCATCGCCCTGGTCGCCGGCTTCGGCGGCCTGCGCGACCAGAACGGCACCCTCACCTTCCGCCCCCGCCTGCCCAGCGGAGTGCGGCGGCTCGCATTCGCTCTGACGGTCCGCCAGAGTCTGCTGAAGGTGGAGATCACCCATGAAACCACCACCTACGAGGTCCGCAAGGGCGGCCCGATCCCGGTCGTGCACGACACCGAGCGTCTCCAGGTGGAACCCGGCCACCCCGTGACCAGAAAGACCCGTCGGCACGAGCCGGTCGAACGCCACGTGCAGCCGCCAGGACGCGAACCCGCCCGCCGCCACGCCCAGCCGGCCTCCCACACGCCCCCGACCGACCAGCTACCGGCCGAGTGATCCGAATCCCCGCCCTGGGCGGCTGAGGCTCAGGCACGGTCCTGCCGCTGGCCGACATCAACTCCGGCACCGGCTACAACGGCACGGTCACCGTCAACAAACTCAGCCGCCGGGGGTCGTCTCGCCCTCGGTGCAGACGACCTGCAGGGTGAGGTCGGCGGGTTCCGCCGCACTGCCCTGGGTCGGCAGCGTGGACTTGTGGACGGCGACGATCCAGCCGGTGGCGTCGGTGGTGGGGCGACTGGCCAGCACGTCGGTCGGGGTCGCGTCCAGGTGGCGTCCGGGCTGGGCGGACACCGTGAAGCCGCCGCCGAGCACGTTCTCGTCCGGCGGGCACATCAGGGTCTGCTCGGCCCCGTTCGCGCCGTTCTTGATGACGGCTCCAGTGATCGCGTGCGGCTGGAAGTCTCGGCGCGGGCTGGTCGCGCCCGCGCTGGTGGTGAGGACGAGAACGAGCAAGGCTGCTCCCGCTGCGGCGGCAACGGCACGGCCGGGGGTGCTGATCACGGCGGATTCCTTTCCGAGGGCGATCACGGACTCAGCGACATTTGAGCATGCCCACATCCAAAATCGCGGGTTCGCCGCGCGTGTCTGCACACGAACAGTCACCCTCCCTGCTTGTCTGACTACTGTCAGCTACGAGCAAGGAGTGTCCCTGACATGTCCCGAAGATTGTCCGCGGCGCTGGTGGCCTGTACCGCTCTCGCACTGGCCACGACGGCCGCACTGTCCACGTCCCTGCCCACCTCCCGCGGCTACGCGGCCGACCAACCGGGCTCGCACGGAGCGCGGAGCGCGCGCGGCGTGGGCGACTACCCGGACCCGATCCGCGCCCTGCGGCTGAAGACCCTGGCCGACTCCCAGGCCGCGCTCAACAACAGCAAGTTCACCGACGTCGCCAAGTACGGTCGGTTCACCGACTACTTCCCCTCCCCCGACTTCGGCGACCACGTGGCCCTGCTGCCCACGGGCAAGGTGCTGCTCTTCTCGTTCGAGCGGATCACCTCCAACCCGCAGCAGGAGCCCGCGCCCACGCAGACGATCGGCAAGGAGAACGCCGGCCGCGCCTACGTCTGGGATCCGAGCCTGGGCACCGGGCTGAACGCGTTCAAGGACGTCCCGCCGCCGACCGTGAACCTCGACGACGGCCTGAACCAGCCGCGCCCCGCGCCCATCTTCTGTGCGGGCCACGCCTACCTGCCCAACGGCATGGTCGCCGTCTTCGGCGGCAACTTCGGCGGCAACAACGGGGCCGGCGCCCGGTTCGCGCTGGTCTTCGACTCCTGGCACGAGAAGTGGCTCAAGCAGCAGGACATGAGTGTCGGCCGCTGGTACCCGAGCGTGGTCACCGGCGCGGACGGCCGGCAGACCATCATGTCCGGCCAGACCGAGCTGGGTTGGGGCACCCCCACCCCGATCATCGAACGCTTCCCTGCCGCGGGGACCGACGTCCCGTACGGGCAGGACTTCACCGAGAACAACCCGGTGGACCAGTGGCGCACCGCCGACGCCCCCTACCGGATGGACTACCCGCACCTGTTCTCGCTGAACGACGGCCGGATCTACGGCTTCGGCCGCGACGCCGACCAGCAGTTCGTCTTCGACCCCGTCAGGCAGACCCGCCTCCCGCTGCCCAACCGCCCCGACGGCGGGCTGCGCCTCTACGGATCGGCGGTCGCCCTGCCCAACGGCACCGCGGGCCCCAACTCCGTGCTGGTCCTCGGCGGCGACAAGGACGACCCGAACACCTACCTGTTCTCCGGCGGCCGCTGGACCAAGAGCACGCCGCGCGCCTTCGGGCGGACCCAGGACGACACCCTCATCCTGCCGGGCGGCAACCTGTTCACCGTCAACGGCGCCTACGGCATCCGCAACTACGGCTTCGGCGACCTCAACCCGAACGCGGACCTGAAGTACCGCCAGACCGAGGCGCGCGACGCCAACGGCACCTGGACCCTCGGCCCGGCGCAGCGGCTGCCGCGCGGGTATCACTCCAACGCGGTCATCCTCCCGGACGGTCGGATCATGGTGACCGGCGACGAGCTGCAGGAGCTGGCCAGCAACCCGGACATCAAGAACCCGGCCGTCAACGGCTCCATCGAGATCTACGAACCGCCGTACCTCTTCCAGGGCCCGCGCCCGACCCTGACCGAAGTGCCCACCCGCGCGCAGGGCTACAACCGGCTCTTCCCCGTCGACACCACCTCGACGGACATCAGTAAGGCCGTCCTCCTCGCACCGATCACCTCCACGCACTCGGTGGACACCAGCCAGCGCTACGTCGAACTGCCCATCGTCGACAAGGCCAACGGCCAGTTGCTGCTGAAGACGCCCCCGTCCGCGGACGCCGCGCCTCCCGGCTACTACATGCTGTTCCTCCTCGACTCCAAGGGCGTTCCCAGCATCGCCAAGTGGATCCAGCTCAAGCCCTGAGCCCACACGTTTCACTCCGCCCCGGGCGGCTGTCTGAAGGCACCCGCCCGGGGGCACCCCACACCCCCAGCGGAGCAGACCATGACCACCACCACGACCGGCACCACCCCGCTCCCCCTTCGGGACAGCGCCGACATCCAGGGCGACATCATCGCCGGGTTCAAGAAGGACTACGTCTCCCTGCTCTTCCTCCAGTTCGAGGACCGGGCACGGGCGCAGGCCTGGCTCGCTGCACTCGCCCCCAGGATCGCCACGACCAAGCAGGTCGCCAGGTTCAACAAGAAGTTCAGCGATGCCCGCAAGACGTCCGGCGGCGACGACCCCGAGGCGCTCAAGGCCACCTGGCTGGGCGTCAGCTTCACCCACGCGGGCATCCAGTTCGTCTCCGGGCAGCCCGTCCCGGTCCCCGACACTCCGAAGGACTCGACGCTGAGGGCCTTCGTCCTGGGCGCGTCCGCCCGCGCCATGGACCTCGGCGACGTCCGGGACAGCGCCAGCGAGTGCTGGCTCTTCGGCCACGACGGCGGCCGCACCGTCCACGCGGTGCTCACCATCGCCTCGGACTCCCCCGAGGACCTGCAGATCGCGATCGACGAGCAGCGCGAGGTCGCGACGAGGGCCGCCGCCGTGATCGTGTTCCAGCAGAACGCCGCGACCCTCACCGGAGATCGCCGGGGCAAGGAGCACTTCGGCTTCAAGGACGGCATCAGCGAACCCGGCGTACTCGGCTTCGACGAGGAGGACCCGCAGCGCAAGGGCTATGTGAAGGGGCACCCCGGGACCCGACTGATCCCGCCGGGCGAGTTCCTCGTCGGCCGGCCCCGGGTCGAGGTCGAGGGCGACCGCCGCGAATACCCGACCAAGGACATGCCGCCGTGGATGACCGACGGGTCCTTCCAGGTGATCCGCCGCCTCGGCCAGGACGTGCCCGGCTGGTGGGCCCAGGTGGGCGAGCAGTTGGAGGAGCTCAAGAAGGTCAAGGACGCCGTGCCCGAAGGCGCGACCGTCGAGTGGCTGGCCGCCCGGATGGTGGGCCGCTGGCGCTCCGGCGCGCCGGTCCACAAGTGCCCCACCCACGACCCGGTCAACGACGCGGCTGCTATGCGCGACAACGACATCAGCTTCCTCGACGACCCCGACGGCCTGAAGACCCCGCTCTTCTCCCACCTTCGCCAGACCGCGCCCCGCGACGGCCTGGTCGACGAAGGGCCGGTCGCCGAGGTGTTCATGGACGCACGCCGGATCATGCGGCGCGGCGCCCCTTACGGTCAGCCGTTCGACCCCACCACGGGCAGCGCGGGCGGCCCGGACGCCTCACGCGGCCTGCTCTTCGTCAGCTACCAGTCCGATCTGGTCGAGCAGTTCGAGTTCATCCAGAAGGACTGGATCAACACCCCGAACTTCCCGCCCGGCCGCGGCGACCGCAAGCCCGGCCCCGACGGGATGATCAGCGGGCGGCTGCCGAAGATCAACGAGGGCGTCCTGCAGTACGAGAGCACCAATGCGGAGGGACCACGGACCACCCCGCTGAGCATGCGGCGGTTCGTCCGCACCGAGGGCGCCGTGTACGCCTTCGCCCCCTCGATCAGCACGCTCAAGGCGCTCGCCCAGGGTCGACTCGACGGACACACCCCGACCTCGGCCCGCGTCGACGCGTTCCTCCCGGTCGCGGACCAACAGCGCTTCGGCGGCGTCAGCCAGTTCTGGATGTTCCAGCAGGACAAGGTCCGCACCATCGCCGTCCCGGACAGCCGGGAGACCACCGACATGGTGCTGCGCCCCACCAGCGACCTCACCGGCTGGCCCGCACTGGAGAACGTCGCCCGGCTGGACGCCCTCCTCCCCGTGGCGGACCTCCAACGCATCGACGGCAGGAGCTCGTACTGGCTCTTCCACACCAGGAACGGCAAGCAGGTGTTCCGCATGATCTCGATCGCGGACGGGCCCCGGTACACCAGCAAGGTCGAGGTGGCCGACCGCGAACTCACCCCGTGGCGTTCCTTCAGCGGCGTCGCCCACGTCGACGCGGTCCTGCCGGTACCGGACCAGCAACGCGTCGGCGGCAAGAGCGGGTACTGGGTCTTCCACACCGTCACCGGGACGGACGGCCGGGAGCGACAGGTGTATCGGATGATCACCATCACCGACGGCCCCCGGCGCGCCGATGAACTCGTCCGCAGCGACCGTGAACTGACCCTGTGGGAGTCCCTGCGCGGTGTCGACCGGGTCGACGCCTTCCTCCCCGTCCCGACGATGCAACGCGCCGCCGGGAAGAGCCAGTTCTGGGTCTTCCACCGCCAAGGAGTCCGCACGGTCTCCATCGCGGACGGCGAACGCCACACCGACACCCGGGTGCGGGACGACCGCCCCCTCGGCGAATGGGTCAACCTCGGATGACCCCGCGCGTGGCCGAGGCGCTCAGGCCCGAACCCGCGCGCCCCGGCCACGCCGACCGGCCTTCGAGATACGGCCGTACGCCACCGCGCTGACCGGCGGGAGCCTCGTCCTCAGCGTCAGCCGGAACGGCGGGTGGGACGAGACCAAGCCGATGACGATGAATCTCCGTACTTCTCCGGCCCTGCTGCCCAAGGGCTTCTACCAGATCGTCAGCCCCGTCCGGAATCACTGCGCCGCCGAGGACCGCACGAAGGGCTCTCCCGAGCTGGTGGTCCGCGGCGGCACCTGCCCGAACAGCCACGGCACCATGTCCACCTGGGCACTGTCCGAGGACGGCACGATCAAGAACCCGGAGACGGATTCATGCTTGGCTCAGCAGTCCACTGCTGTGGATGTCGCCTCCTGCGACGGCCGCTCCGACCAGAAGTGGCGCTACGACGCGGCGAGCAAAGCACTGTACCCGCACGACGCCGACCCGAAGAAGCAGGCGGTCTGCTGGCCCGAGCACGCTGACGCGTACCCCCCGCTCGTCCTCGGCGCTCCGGGCGGCGCCTTCCCAGCCTGTGAGAACTCCGGCAACCAGACTGTGCTGAAGGAGATCAGGTGACGACGAATGCCGCGGCGAGGTAGAGGCCGCTCCTCAGGCGATGCGGCCCGCCAGGAGGTCGTGTGCCAACAGCTGTTCGGTGCCCTTCACCTTGGCGCGGAGGTAGCGGAGGTTGTGCGGGGTGGCGTGGACGCCGGTGGGAACGCGGTCGCGGATCGCGACGCCGAGGTCGCGCAGCTGGGCGGCCTTGTCGGGGTTGTTGGAGAGCAGGTCGACGCTGCCGACGCCGAGGGCGGCGAGCATCTGGGCGGCGGCGGTGTAGTCGCGGCCGTCCTCCGGCAGCCCGAGGGCCGCGTTCGCCTCGTAGGTGTCGTAGCCCTGGTCCTGCAACGCGTAGGCGTCGAGCTTGTTGTAGAGGCCGATGCCGCGGCCCTCCTGGCGGAGGTAGAGGAGGTAGCCGCCGCGCGAGGCGATGCGTTCGACCGCCTCGCGCAGCTGGGGGCCGCAGTCGCAGCGGGCGGAGCCGAAGACGTCGCCGGTGAGGCACTCGGAATGGAGCCGGACCAGCGGGGTGGTCGTGGCGTCCGGGTCGCCCAGGACCACGGCGAGGTGCTCCTGGCCGTCGGCCAGGCCGTGGAAGGTGACCAGCTCGGAGTCGACGCTGTACCCGTCACCGAACCGCAGCGGGACGCGGACGCGGGTACGGACCGACGCCTCGGGACCCACGCTCAAACTGGGGGCGCTCATGTTGGGGCTCCGCTCGTTCCGGGCTTCGTTCCAATTTGAACCAAGCGACTCGATGACAGTACACCGTGCTTCAAATTTGAACAACGGAGAATCGCCCAGTCATGCCCGGATCCGGGAGCAGTTTTGCTCGCCGGTTCTCACCGGTTCTCGCCGGATCACCAACCGGACCAACCCCGGCTGTATTCCGGGGCGGTCAGGATTTCCGAGGCGGTCAGGCGCCCGTCCGCCAGCGCAGGACCTCCAGCGCGGCGGCCACGTCCACGACGCTCGAAGCCAGCGGGCGCGGCAGCAACTGGTCCGCGCGGGCCAGGCGGCGCAGCAGCGTGTTGCGGTGGACGTAGAGCCGGGACGCGGCGTGCGAGGCGTTGCACTGGGCGGCCACGAACGCGCGGACCGCCTCGGTGATCTCCGGCTCGGCGGTCTCCAGGCCGCCGAGGACCCGCCGGACGAACTGTCCGGCGCTCTTGGGGTCGGCGGTGAGCAGCGCGACCAGTTCGACCTCGTCGTGGCTCGCGACCTGGTGGGGCGAGGAGAGTCGGTCGAGCATGCGTTGCACGGTCAGCGCGTCGAGGTGGCTGCGGCGGAATCCGTCGACGCCGTCGCCGGTCGACCCGACGGCGATCCGCACGCCTGGGATGTCGGCCGCGCGCGAGCGCAACTGCTCCCGGTCGGGGCGGCCGTGCACCCAGACCCAGCGGGTCCCCGCGCCCGCCAGCACCGTCAACGGTCGCGGATCACCGCCGACGCCGGGATGTCCGGCGACATGCCCGGCTCCATGGCCCGCGACCAGCTCCGCCGCCCGGTCGAGGTCGGCGAGCTCCGCGTCCGGTCCCTCGCTCCACACCACCGCGGCCGTGTGCTCCCCCGCGAGCCGGTAGCCGAGGCGCTGCTCCGCGCGGCCGACCGGGATCGGGGCGCCGTCGAGGATCAGGCTGACGGTCTCCAGCCGCTCCGCATGGCTGCCGGAGGTCAACTCCTGGCGCTCACGCGCGATCTGTTCGGCGATCCCGGCGATGGTGTCGTCGACGAAGGCCGCGATCGAGCGGGAGGAGACGTCGAGCAGCTCGCGCAGTTCGTCGTGGTCGGTGGTGAGCGCGAAGCAGATCTCCGTCCACCGCCGCAGCGCGACCGCCTGACCGGCGCGGTACGCGTCCAGTGCGGTCTCGTTGAGCCCGCGTCGGACCAGGTCGCGGGCGATGTTCACCTGGGAGGCGTCGACGTTGGCCTTCACCCGCGCCCCGGGGGCCTGTACGTTGGCCGCGGCCCAGAAGAGCAGGTTGGAGCGGTTGGACGCGCGGGTCGCGGCCCGCAGCGCCGGGTCGTCGGCGAGGTCGCGGTGGTGCGCGGCGGACAGCGTCGCCTCGTCGAGTTCGTCCAGCCAGGCGGCCGGTGCGCGCACGGCGAGCTCCGCGCCCTGGCGGATCAGTTCCCGCACCTGCGGCGAGGGCGGTTCCCATGCTGCGGCTCCCACGCGCCCACCCTACGGCAGCAATGGTGCACTCTGCTGCGCAGAACAGAAATCCAGGTGCACTCTGCCCATGGCCACGGATCCTTGCCCGTACGACGATGATCGCCAACGGCTGGTCCCACCCCCACCGGCTCGACCGCCCCGACCGCCCCGACCGCCCCGACGGGAGCTCTGCCCATGGTCTCGAACGACACGAACAGCACAGCCGAGACGCCGACCCATGTCGACGTCGTCATCATCGGCGCGGGTATCTCCGGCATCGGGGCCGGCTACTACCTCCAGCGCGAGCACCCCGGGCGCAGCTACACGATCCTGGAGGCCCGCGAGGCCTCCGGGGGCACCTGGGACCTGTTCCGCTACCCCGGTATCCGGTCCGACTCCGATCTGCACACCTTCGGCTACGAGTTCAAGCCGTGGCGGGACAAGGACTCGATCGCCGACGCCCACAAGATCCTTGCCTATCTGCGCGAGGCCGCCGCCGAGCACGGCATCGACCGGAAGATCCGCTACCGCACCAAGGTGCTCGGCGCGCAGTGGAGTTCCGCCGACGCCCGCTGGACCGTCACCGCCGAGCACACCGACACCGGCGAACGCACCACGGTGACCTGCAACTGGATCTTCGCCGCCGCCGGCTACTACCGCTACGACGAGGGCTACACCCCGCAGTTCGAGGGACGCGACCGGTTCGGCGGGACCATCGTCCACCCCCAGCACTGGCCGGAGGACCTCGACGTCAGCGGCCAGCGGGTCGTGGTCATCGGCAGCGGCGCCACCGCGGTCACCCTTGTCCCGGCACTGGCCGAGCAGAACGCCGCGCACGTGACGATGCTGCAACGCACGCCGACGTACATCATGCCGGTGCCCTCCCAGGACAAGCTGGCCATCGGCATGCGCGCACTGCTGGGCGACGAGCGCGCCTACGCGCTGACCCGGCGCAAGAACATCCTGCAGCAGCAGCTGGTCTGGAAGTTCTGCCAGAAGTACCCGCAGGCCGCACGGGGACTGATCCGGCGCATCAACGCCCGGCTGCTCCCGGAGGGTTATCCCGTCGACGAGCACTTCAACCCGCCGTACGGGCCGTGGGATCAGCGGCTCTGCGCTGTTCCCAACGGCGACCTGTTCCACGCGATCCGCCGCGGCGACGCCTCGGTGGTGACCGACAAGATCGGGACCTTCACCGAGGCGGGCGTGCGGCTGGAGTCCGGCCGGGAGCTTCCGGCCGACATCGTGGTCACCGCGACCGGACTCAACGTGCAGGCGATGGGCGGCATCCGACTGACCGTCGACGAAAGCCCCGTGAGCATCGCGGACACCCTCGCGTACAAGGGGATGATGCTCTCCGGCGTGCCGAACTTCGCGTACGCGATCGGGTACACCAACTCGTCGTGGACGCTCAAGGTCGGCCTGCTCTGCGAGCACTTCTGCCGTCTGCTCGCGCACATGGACAGCCTCGGCTTCGACACCGCCGTGCCGGTCGTCGCGGACCCGGAGCTGCCGACCCGGCCGCTGCTCGACTTCGGCGCGGGCTACATCCAGCGGGCCATCGGCCAGCTCCCCCGTCAGGGCCACCGCGCGCCGTGGCTGACCTCGATGAGCTACGCGGGCGATGTGAAGCTGCTGCGCCACCTCCCGGTGACCGACCCGGAGCTGCGCCTGAGCGTGAGCCCGGGAGAATCGGCTCGCGGCTCCCGCACGTCCACCACCAACGAGGTCACCGCCTGATGGACCGCTACGACTTCACTCTCGGCACCGCCGTCGTGACCGGTGCCGCGAGCGGCATCGGCGAGCAGCTCGCGCACGCCCTCGCCCGCCGGGGCAGCGCGCTGGCGCTGGTGGACCGAGACGCCGAACGCCTCGAACTCGTCGCCAAGGCGGTGCGGTCGGTGTCGGGTCGACCGGTGGCGACCTACGTCGTCGACCTGTCCGACGACGACGCGACGCACGCCCTCGGCGCGCGGCTCGCGGACGAGCACCCGGACACCACACTGCTGGTCAACAACGCGGGCGTGGCGCTCGGCGGGACCTTCGAGCAGGTCAGCGAGGAGGAGTTCGACTGGCTGATGTCGGTCAACTACCGCGCCGTGGTGACGCTGACCCGCGCCCTGCTGCCGGTGCTGCGGGCCAACACCGGATCGCACCTGGCCAACGTCTCCAGCCTGTTCGGGCTGATCGCCCCGCCGGGCCAGGTCGCGTACGCCACCAGCAAGTTCGCCGTGCGCGGCTTCACCGAGGCGCTCCGCGCCGAGCTGGCGGGCAGCGTCGGAGTGACGGTCGTGCACCCCGGCGGCATCCGCACCGGGATCGCCTCGTCCGCCCGGTCCGCCGCGAGCATCCCCGCCTCGGAGGCGGCAGCGGGCCGGGCCGGATTCAACAAGCTGCTCACCTACCCGCCCGAGAAGGCCGCCGAGGAGATCGTCAGCGCCGTCGAGCGGCGTCGGCCACGGCTGCTGATCGCGATCAGTGCGCGCATCCCCGACGTGCTCGCGCGGCTGTTCCCGGCCCACTACTCGTCGGTACTGGCACTTGTCCTGAAGGCCGGCGGTCGGCCAAGGTGAACCTCGACCAACTCCCCGGAGGTAGTTCCATGCCCGCACCCGAGCGCGTTCCCGCCGCCGCTGCTGCCGACGCCGCGGCCGAGACCGCTGTCGGCGCCGCTGCCGGCGTCCAGCCCGACTGGCAGCCGGACATCCTCGGCGACGGGTACGTCCAGCACACCCTCGACCTGGGTGTCGACCCGGACGGCGAGGGCTCCGTCGCCGCGGTACTGGTCCGTCGCGAGACGCGGGCGGACGAGGCCGTCCACGGCGCGGTGCTGTACGTGCACGGGTTCTCGGACTACTTCTTCCAGACCGAGCTGGCCGACTTCGCCGCCGCGCGCGGCCTCGCCTTCTACGCGCTCGACCTGCGCAAGTGCGGCCGTGCGCGCCGCCCCGGCCAGACCGGGCACTACGTCTCGGACCTGGCCTTCTATGACGAGGAGCTGGAGCGGTCGCTGGCGATCGTCACCTCCGATCATCCGGACCTGCCCGTCGTGCTGGCCGCGCACTCGACCGGCGGTCTGGTGCTGCCGCTGTGGCTGGACCGCCGCCGCGCGGCCGGACGCGTCGCGCCGGTGGCGGGACTGGTGCTCAACAGCCCGTGGTTCGACCTCCAGGGCAAGCCGGTGCACCGTGGCCCGCTGACACAGCTGCTGCGCGTCCTCGCCAAGGTCACCCCCAAGAGCCCGCTGAAGCTGCCGCCGAGCACCACCTACGGCGACTCGCTCCACGTCTCGTCGCACGGCGAGTGGGAGTTCGACCTCGACCTCAAGCCGCTCAACGGCTTCCCGATCACGCCGGGCTGGCTGAACGCCGTCCGCCGCGGCCACGCCCGGCTGCACCACGGACTCGACATCGGCGTGCCCTCGTTGGTACTGCGCTCGGACCGCACCCACTTCGCGAGCTCCTGGTCCGAGCGGGCCGACCGCGCCGACACCGTGCTCGACGTGGCCCAGATCGCCCGGTGGGCGGGCTGCCTGGGCAACGAGACGACCGTCGTCCCGATCCCGGGCGCCCGCCACGACGTGCTGCTCTCCGAGTCGGACGCGCGCGAGCAGGCCTACGCCACGATCGGGGCCTGGCTGGACCAGCGCCATCCGGCTGCGGCCACCGTGGTCGAGGTCGAGGTTGAGGCCGAGACTGAGGCAGCCGACGTACCGTCGCCGGAGGACGAAGCAGCAGTACCCACTTCCTGACGAATCGTCATCGTCATGTCGCCATCCGCCGCGCCGCCAACCGGGCGGCGGGCGGCTGACGCTGAGGCGGGATGCTGACCCGGTGGCGGGAAGCGCCTAGCGTTGGAGCAGGGCCGCCGCTGCGGCGAGGGTGCCGAGGGAGAAGAGGGTCGTCACGACGACCACGCGGCTGGCGAGTGCCTCACCGATCCCGTACTCCTGGGCGAAGATGAAGGTGTTCTGCGCCGTCGGCAGGCCCGCGCAGACGACGACCGCGAGCAGCTGCGGGCCGCTGAGGTGCAGCAGCAGGCCGCACGCGAAGGCGACCAGCGGCTGCGCCACCAGCTTGAGCACCGTGATCACGGCGGCCTCCGTGTGCGCGACCTTCAGGCCTGAGTCGTTGTGGAGAGACGCGCCGAGCGCGATCAGCGCCACCGGCACGGCCGCCCCCGCAAGCAGGTCGAGCGAGCCGGACACGGCCTGCGGCACGGGCAGATGCGCGGCCGACCAGACCACCCCGAGCGCGGACCCGAGGATCACCGGATTGCGGACCGGCAGGCTCGCGATCCGCCGCATCCGCACCTTGCCGGCGGTGTCACCGTGCCGGTCCAGGGCGATCAGGATGACCGGCGTGACGACGAGCGTCTGTAGCAGGACCACCTCGGCCAGGAACGATACCGAGTGCAGCACCTGCTGGGCGATCGGGATCCCGAGGTTCGCCGAGTTCACGTACCCCGCCGCCATCCCCCAGACCGGCCGCTCCCCCGCCTTCCGCCCGAAGAGCCGACTGACGCCGAGCCAGCCGGCCCCGACCACCACGGCCGTGCTCACGCCGAACGCGACCAGAGCGCGGTAGTCGTAGCCCGCCAGCGGCGTCGCCGACAAGGTCATGAACAGCGCGGCGGGCATCGCCATGTGGAACACGAAGCGCCCGAGCACCGACGCCGCGTTCTCGCTGAGCAGCCCCTGCCGACGGGCCGCGTACCCGACCGCAGTCAGGATCCAGATCGGTATGAAGGCGCTGAGCAGGCTCACGCCGTCACCTCGGATGCAGTCGTAGGGCCGGGAAGGCCGATTCCGTCAACGTCCGCGTGCCTGGGGAGGGTGATCACCCGCGCGAGGATAGTCCTGAACTGGTGTGCCGTGGGCGGCGAGACCTGCCGGCCGCCCATCCCCCTGAGAGCTCTCAGCTTTCCGGTTGGGCCGTTCAGCCACATGATGCTTGCAGGGCTTGGGAGTTCATCGCCGCCACCGGCGGCGGAAGCCGCCGGGATGAGGCGAGGCCCTCAACAAGCGGCTCAACCTCGAGTAGGGAGCCTATGGAGTCGAGTTCCGTCTGCGCGCGTCGGGGTGACGGGGGGACGGGACGCGGACTGTTGGGCGTCCGGGAAGGTCTGCTCCCCTCAGTCCCAGTCACGCTGCCGTGACGAGTCCAGGGACTACACATCACCCACCGTCAGGCGGCCTCGGCCGGGCGGCTGACGGCCACCTTGCGGAGGAAGTCCGCGTTGTTCGGGGACTGCTTCAGGCGGTCCAGCAGGAGCTCGGTCGCCGCCTGGGTGTCGAGGGCGCCCAGGACGCGGCGGAGGGTCCAGGTCGCGGTGGTGCGGGCGGGGCCGAGGAGGAGTTCCTCGCGGCGGGTGCCGGAGGCCTGGGTGTCGACGGCGGGGAAGACGCGGCGGTCGGCGAGGCGGCGGTCGAGGCGGAGTTCCATGTTGCCGGTGCTCTTGAGCTCCTCGAAGATCAGGTCGTCCATGCGTGACCCGGTGTCCACCAGGGCCGTGGCGATGATGGTCAGCGAGCCGCCGTCCTCGATGTTGCGGCTCGCGCCGAAGAACCGCTTCGGCAGGTGGAGCGCACCCGCGTCCAGGCCTCCGGTCAGGACGCGGCCCGAGGTCGGCGCCGCCGTGTTGTAGGCGCGGGCGAGGCGGGTGATCGAGTCCAGCATCACCACGACGTCGTGGCCGAGCTCCACCAGGCGCTTGGCCCGCTCGATGGCCAGTTCGGCGAGGGCGATGTGTTCGCGTGCGGGCCGGTCGAAGGTCGAGGCGAGGACCTCGCCCTGCACCGAACGCTGCATGTCGGTGACCTCCTCCGGGCGTTCGTCGACCAGGACGACCATCAGGTGCGCCTCGGGGTGGTTCGTGGCGACGGCGGCGGCGATCGACTGGAGGATCATCGTCTTGCCGGTCTTCGGCGGGGCGACGATCAGGCCACGCTGTCCCTTGCCGATCGGGGCGACCAGGTCGATGACGCGGGTGGCGAGGACGCCGGGGTCGGTCTCCAGGTGCAGCTGTTCCTGCGGGTACAGCGGTGTCAGCTTGGCGAAGTCGGGCCGGTCGCGGATCAGTTCGGGAGCACGGCCGTTGACGGTGTCGACGCGTCCCAGCGCCGCTCGGCGGTCGGAGCGGTCGGCCTTCTTTCCGGCGCCGGAGTTCCCCTGGCGGCCCCGGTTCCCCTGGTTGCCCTGGTTGCCCTGGTCGGTGCGCATGTTTCCGGTGATCAGGTCGCCTGTGCGCAGGCCCAGGTTACGGACCTGACCCATCGACACGTACAGGTCGCCGGGGCCGGGAAGGTAGCCGGAGGTGCGGAGGAAGGCGTGGCCGTCCCGGATGTCCAGCACACCGGAGACCGACGTCGCGTCGGGGTCCGTTGCCGGGGCAGGGACGGCGATGGGCGCGGGGGCGGGGGCGGAGCGCGGCTGCTCGACGACGCGCTTGGCGGCGATCGCCTCGACCAACTCGGCCTTGCGCAGCCGGGTGGCGCCCGGAATGCCCAGGGTGGTGGCGAGTTGATGCAGCTCGGCACGGAGGAGCCGGTCCAGCGCCTGGTCGGGTGGTGTGGTCATTGGTGTTGTGGTCATTGGTTCTGTGTTCATGGTGGTTGCGATTGCGGTGGTCATGGGAAGCCCCGTTCTTGGGTGGCTGCGAAGGAGAAAGTGGGTGTGGAGGAACTACGCCGCGGCATCGACACGCGACGGGTACAGGCCATGGAGACACAGGACGCGGCACCAAAGCGGTGCACGAATGTCACGTGATCTCTGGCGGGATCTTCAGTGGCAGGGATTTCGTCTGCCGTGTGCTCAACCGCGAGAGCCTCGCGGGAGCGTTCAGGGCGAACCCTTCGCACCCATGGTAGCAGCATCGGGACCGGGACTGCCGGATAATCCTTCAGGCGGCACAAAGCTGCTGTTCAGGCCCATGATCCGGCGAGCTGCCCAGCTTGCTCCGGGACGAGCAGCCCGCCGCCCCGGAGCAGTCGTACACCTGGCCGGTCAGCCCCGGCTGGTCAGGGCTACGACTGGTCAGCCCTGCGGGACAGGACTGACGGCGGACGTCAGGGACGGGTGCCGGTACTCCTCCATCGCGTCGGTGAGCCAGTCGGCGAGGTACTGGGCGAAGGAGCCGCGGACGAGCAGGCGGTAGACGTCACCGGCGGTGTCAGGACCGGCGTCCAGGTGCCACAGCACGACGTTGACCTTGGACACCGTCGTCTGCGCACAGCGCCCGGGCGCGAACGCGCGCGCGTGGAGGTCGATCGAGCAGCCCTTCTCCAGCACCTCCCGTGCGGCCGGGCCGGAGAGTTCGAGCGTGGTGCGGTTGGCGGAGACGTCGACCACCGAGCCCGGCTCGTCGCCGAGGGCGTCACAGAGAGTCCGCCGGCTCGGGTAGGCCCGGCCGTCCGGGGCGACGATGAGCCATTCGTCCGGGCCCAACCACAGCACCCGAACCGCTCCCGCCGTGGCAACCGAACCGGCCGCGGTGGGAAGCGGGGTGCCGAGCGCGCGACCGACCCGGGCGGCAGCCGGGGCGTCCGGGTCGAGCCGCAGGTCGAACTGGGCGAGGAAGGGGATCTCACGCAGCGTCACCTGTCGGTCGCCCTGGCCCGCGACGACCTCGCCGAGGTGGGCGAGCGGGCTGCGGCGCAGGTCGTGGTCAGCCGTCACGACGGGCTCCCTTGGGGTCGTAGAGGACGGGATCGGTGATCGTCGCCGCGAGAGTGCGGCCGTCGGGGAGCGGGGCGAGGACCGTCTCCCCGATCCGCTCGCGGCCGCCTCGCACGAGTGCCAGGGCGAACGTCCGGCCGAGCGCGGCGCTGCGGTAGCTGGACGTGACGTGGCCCAGGGATTCGACCGGGACCACCGTCAGATCAGCGTCCACCTCAACCAGTTGCGATCCCTCCGGCAGCAACTCCTGCCGGTCGACCGCCAGCAGGCCGACCAGCTGCCGACGGTCGCTGCGTGCCGTGTCCGCGCGGCGGAAGGAGCGCTTGCCGACGAAGTGCTTGTGCCGGGCGACGATCCACTCCATGCCGAGGTCCGGCGGGGTGACCGTGCCGTCCGTGTCCTGGCCGACGATCGGGTAGCCCTTCTCGGCGCGCAGCACGTGCATGGTCTCGGTGCCGTAGGGGGTGATCCCAGCGTGCGCGCCGTAGGCGAGGACGGCCTCCCACACCGCGAGCCCGTACCAGCCCGCGACGTTGATCTCGTAGGCCAGCTCGCCGGAGAAGGAGATCCGGCAGATCCGCGCCTCGACACCGTCGGCCAGCGTCGTATGACGCACCGTCATAAAGGGGAAGGCGTCGTTGGAGACGTCCAGCTCGGGGGCGAGCGCGGCGACGACCTCGCGTGAGCGAGGGCCGACCACCGCCACCGTCGCCCACTGCTCGGTCACCGAGGTGCAGCGGACCCGGAGGTCCGGCCACTCCGTCTGGAGCCACTCCTCCAGCCAGTCGAGCACGGGAGCGGCATTGCCGGTGGTTGTGGTCAGGTAGTAGTGGTCGGCGGCGAGCCGGACGGTCACGCCGTCGTCGAAGACCATTCCGTCCGGGCGGCACATCACGCCGTAACGGGCGGAGCCCACCGGCAACTTGGCGAAGCCGTTGGTGTAGAGCCGGTCCAGCAGCAGTCCGGCGTCGGGGCCGATCACGTCGATCTTGCCGAGCGTGGAGGCGTCCATCATCGCGACGCCCTCGCGAGCGGCTCGGCACTCGCGCCGCACGGCGGCGTCCATGTCTTCTCCGGAGTGGCCTGCCTCGCCGGGTCTCGGGTAGTGGCGCGGGCGCTTCCACTGGCCGACGTTCTCGAAGACCGCGCCGTGCCGGACGTGCCAGGGGTGGATCGGCGTGGTGCGGACCGGATCGAAGAGCGGACCGCGCTCGCGCCCGGCGAGCAGTGCGAAGGAGACCGGGATATAGGGGCCACGGAAGGTCGTGGTACCCACCTCTCCCGGCGAACTCGCGCCCAGCAGGCGGGCGATGACGCCGATCGCGGCCACGCCACAGGATTTGCCCTGGTCGTGGGCCGTGCCGATGGTCGTGTAGCGCTTGATGTGCTCCACCGAGCGCATTCCCGCCCGGACGGCCCGTTCGACGTCGGCGACCGTGGCGTCGCGCTGGGAGTCGACGAAGTGGTCGTGCCAGTCACCCGGTCCGCCGTGCTCGCCGGGCACCAGCCAGACGGGACGCGGACGCGTCGGCGTCCCGTCCCCGACGCAGGACGGCACGCCCACGACCTCAGCGGGCGCTTCGGCCGCGAAACCGGCGCGCGAGGCCGCCTCCGCGCCTGCGGCGAAGCCCTCGCGCAGGCAGCCCGCCAGGTCGTACGTGCCGCGCCCGGCGCCGACGGCCTGGACCTCCTGTGCGGCCCGGTCCGGGACGAAGGCGGCGAGCTCGTCGTCGTAGCGGACGGTGCCCCGGGACTGGCTCCACAGGTGCACCGCCGGGCTCCAGCCGCCGGAGACGGCCAGCAGGTCACAGGCGACCTCGCGGACCGCTCCGGTCAGTTGGTCGTCGTCCGTGAGCGCGCTGATCCGCACCCCCGTGATCCGGTCCTCGCCCACCGTGGCGACCACGGCCGAGCCGGGCACGACCTCGATGCCCGCGTCGCGGCACGCCTCGACCAGGGCGGCGGGCGGCTGCGAGCGGGTGTCCACGAGCGCGGCGACCTGCGCGCCCGCCCCGACCAGGTCCAACGCCGTCGCGTACGCCTGGTCATCGGTGGTGAACAGCACCGCGCGGCGGCCCGGCAGCACCGCGTAGCGGTTGACGTAGGTGCGCACCGCAGCCGCCGACAGGACGCCCGGCCGGTCGTTGCCCGCGAAGACCAGGGGACGCTGCTGGGCGCCGGTGGCCAGCACCACCTGACGCGCCCGGAGGTGCCACAGCCGCTGCCGGGATATCCCCGGGACCGGCCTCGGGCCCAGGTGATCGGTGCGGCGCTCGGCCACCAGCAGGTAGTTGTGGTCGTAGTAGCCGATGGCCGTGGACCGGGTGAGCACCAGGGTCTCCGGCTGCCCGGCGAGTTCGGCACGCACGGAGGCGACCCACTCCAGCGCCGGCCGCCCGTCGATCTCCTCGTGGCCGACCAGCAACGCGCCGCCCAGCTCGGGCTGGTCGTCGACCAGGACGACCCGGGCGCCGGAGCGGCCCGCCGCAAGCGCCGCCGCCAGTCCGGCCGGGCCCGCGCCGACGACCACCACGTCGGCGTGCCGGTACATCTTGTCGTGGACCGCCTCGTCAGAAGCCTCGTCGAGACGCCCACGGCCCTGGAGACTGCGGGCGGTCAGACCGTCGTAGAGCTCGACCGTGGTGGCGAGCAGCATCGGCTCGGAACAGGACCCCTCCACCTGTACCAGCGCATGCGGCTCGTCCACGCCCGCCGAGACGATCCCGCGCGGCCGGTCCCGGTAGAGGCTGCGGCCGACGGCGAGGACGCCGTTCGCCAGCAGGCCGGAGGCGAGGGTGTCGCCACGGAAACCCTCGTACTCCGCTCCGTCGTAGGTGAACCGCAGCGGCGCGGAGCGGTCGATGCGCCCGCCCTCAGGAAGTCGGTGCGTCATGCGGCCCCTCCGTTCAGCCCGAACTCCACGGGCCTCGGCTGCCCGGCCTGATACACCGCCAGGATGTCGTGGGTGACGGTGTGTCGGATCACGTTGAACCATCGGCGGCAGCCCGCCGCGTGGCACCAGCGCTCCGCGAACGGGCCCTTGGGGTTGTCGCGGACGAAGACGTACGCGGCCCACTCGGCGTCGGTGAGCGCCTCGGGGTCGGCGGGGTACGCGACGTGCGCCTGCCCGCCGTAGTGGAATTCGGTCTCGTCGCGTTCCCCGCACCAGGGGCAGGCGATGAGCAGCATGCGTCCTCCGCTCCAGGATCAGGATCCAGGGGGTCAGTGGGCGACGGCGGCTGCGCCGTGCTCGTCGATGAGCGCGCCGGTGGTGAACCGGTCCAGCGCGAACGGCTCCGCCAGCGGGTGCGGGCGGCCGTGGGCGATGGTGTCGGCGTAGACCCAGCCGGAGGCGGGCGTGGCCTTGAAACCGCCCGTGCCCCAACCGCAGTTGAGGAACAGGTTCTCGACCGGCGTCAGGCCGATGATCGGCGAGGCGTCGGGCGTGACGTCGACGATCCCGCCCCAGGTGCGCAGCACGTGCGCGCGGGCGAAGATCGGGAACAGCTCCAGGGCGGCGGCCATCTGGTGCTCGATCTGGTGGAAGGAGCCGCGCTGGCCGTAGCCGTTGTAGGGGTCGACGCCCGCGCCCATGACCAGTTCGCCCTTGTGCGCCTGACTGACGTACACGTGCACGTGGTTGGACATGACGACGGTCGGGTGAACGGGCTCCAGCAGCTCGGAGACCAGTGCCTGGAGCGGGTGGCTCTGCAGCGGCAGCCGCAGCCCGACCAGGTCGGTCAGGGTGCTGGTGTGCCCGGCGGCGGCGAGCGCGACGCGTCCGGCGGCGATCCGGCCGCGGGTGGTCTCGACACCCGTCACCCGGTCGCCGTCGCGGACAAAGCCGGTGACCTCGCAGTTCTGGATCAGGTCGACGCCGTACGCGTCGGCCTTGCGGGCCAGGGCCCAGGCGACGTGGTCGTGCTTGGCGATCCCGGCCCGGGGCTGGAGCGTCGCGCCCAGCACCGGATACCGCACGTCGGGCGAGGTGTTGACGATCGGACAGAACTCCCGGACCTGGTCCGGGTCGAGCCACTCGGCGTCGACACCGCCCAGGCGGTTGGCGTTGACCCGTCGCGTGCCCTCACGGACGTCCTGGAGGGTGTGGGCGAGGTTGAGCACGCCGCGCTGACTGAAGAGGAAGTCGTACTCCAGCTCCTCCGGCAGGCCCTCCCAGAGCTTGAGCGCGTGCTCGTAGATCGCCGCGCTCTCCTCGCACAGGTAGTTGGAGCGGATGATCGTGGTGTTCCGCGCCATGTTGCCGCCCGCCAGCCAACCGCGTTCCAGCACGGCGACATTGGTGATGCCGTGGTTGCGGGCCAGGTAGTAGGCGGTGGCCAGGCCGTGGCCGCCCGCGCCGACCACGACGACGTCGTACGAGGTCTTCGGCTCGGGAGTGCGCCACAACCAGTCGGGATGTTCAGGAAGTTGAGGGGACATCGAAGACATCGGGCGACTTCCTCCCGGACGTGTGGAGGGCATCAAATCTGTTTCAGATTACGCACAGAGTTGCGTCACCCACAACACTCCGAGCAACTCGAGCTTGCGCAGGACTCCTTGACGGGGGTCGGGAGCCGCCCGAGACTGTTGCGCACTACGGAGCGAGTTTCACTTGGAGAAACTCGCCGTCGATGTCACGGTTGCCGACAGTTACGGCAGGACACCCATGACCATGCATCAGTACGACTTCATCATCGTCGGCGGGGGCTCGGCCGGTTGCGCGCTCGCCGCCCGGCTGAGTGCGGATCCGGGCAACCGGGTCCTGGTCCTGGAGGCGGGGCGTCCCGACTATCCCTGGGACGTCTTCATCCACATGCCGGCCGCACTCACCTTCCCGATCGGAAGCCGGTTCTACGACTGGCAGTACGAGTCCGAGCCCGAGCCGTTCATGAACGACCGCCGGATCTACCACGCCCGTGGCAAGGTCCTCGGCGGCTCCAGCAGCATCAACGGCATGATCTTCCAGCGCGGCAACCCGCTCGACTACGAGCGCTGGGGTGCGGACCCGGGCATGAAGGCCTGGGACTACGCCCACTGCCTGCCCTACTTCAAGAAGATGGAGAACTGCCTGGCCGACGAGGACGGCGCGTTCCGCGGCCATGCCGGACCTCTGGTGATGGAGCGCGGGCCCGTCACCAACCCGCTCTTCGGCGCCTTCTTCGATGCCGTCCAGCAGGCGGGCCACCCGCTGACCGACGACGTCAACGGCTACCGCCAGGAGGGCTTCGCGCCCTTCGACCGCAACCTCCACCGGGGCCGCAGGCTCAGCGCCGCCCGCGCCTACCTGCACCCCGTGCGCACCCGTCCCAACCTGGAGGTGCGGACCCGGGCGCTGGTCACGCGCGTCCTCTTCGACGGAAAGCGAGCGGTCGGCGTCGAGTACACCCCACGGCGCGGCACGCCGCAGCGGGTGAGCGGCGGACGGGTCATCCTGGCCGGCGGGTCGATCAACTCGCCGCAGTTGCTGCAGCTCTCCGGCGTGGGCAACGCGGACGAGCTGTCGAAGCTGGGCATCAAGCCGGTGCACCACCTGCCCGGCGTCGGCGAGAACCTCCAGGACCACCTGGAGGTCTACGTCCAGCACGCGTGCAGGCAGCCGGTGTCGGTGCAGCCGCAGCTGAAGATGTGGCGGCGGCCGTTCATCGGCGCGCAGTGGCTCTTCCTGCGCAGCGGGCCGGGGGCGACCAACCACTTCGAGGGCGGCGGCTTCGTCCGCAGCAACGAGGAGGTGGACTACCCCAACCTGATGTTCCACTTCCTGCCGATCGCGGTCCGCTACGACGGCTCCGCCCCGGCCGGCGGGCACGGGTACCAGGTGCACATCGGGCCGATGTACTCGGACTCCCGGGGCTCGGTGAAGATCAAGTCCCGCGATCCGCGTGAGCGTCCGGCGCTGCGGTTCAACTACCTCTCCACGGAGCAGGACCGCCGCGAGTGGGTGGAGGCGATCCGGGTCACCCGCGAGATCCTCGGCCAGGACGCGCTCGCCCCGTACAGCGACGGCGAGATCTCCCCCGGCCCCGAGGTCGAGACCGACGAGCAGATCCTCGACTGGGTCCGGCGGGACGGCGAGACCGCCCTGCACCCCTCCTGCACCTGCAAGATGGGCACGGACGAGATGTCGGTCGTCGACCCGGCGACGATGCAGGTCCACGGGCTGGAGGGGCTGCACGTGGTGGACGCGTCGTCGATGCCGTACGTCACCAACGGCAACATCTACGCCCCGGTGATGATGCTCGCGGAGAAGTCCGCCGACCTGATCCTCGGGAACACTCCGCTGGATCCGGACCATCGCGAGTTCTACCGGCACCGCAAGGTCGAGTGACGGTTCGTCAGCCTCACCGCCCCATTGGTGAATGGCCCCGCCTCCGGCTCTCGCAGCGCCGGAGGCGGGGCCCTGTCGTCAGCCGGGCGTCAGCGTGCGCCGGAGCCGGGTGAAGAGCTTGGGCTGGTCGACGGCGAGGACGGCCACGTCGTGTCCGTCGCGTCCCCCGCGGCGGTAGACCGCGACGAAGGAGCGGCTGGCCGGGTCGCCGTGGACGACCTCCGGGACATCGCCTGCGCGGACGTGTCCGGCGAGCTGGATCCGGACGCCGTACTGGTCGGACCAGAAGTACGGCGGTGCAGCTGGACCCGGCGCGGACGCGCCGGACAACAGGGTGCGCACGGCGGTCCGGGGCTGCTCCATGGCGTTGGTCCAGTGCTCGATGCGCGTCACACCGGCCCCGACGAAGGCGTGCGGGCACCGCGCCACATCGCCCACGGCCACGACACGGGGGATGCTCGTCGCGCACCCGGCGTCGCAGAGCACACCGTCCTCGACCTGGACCCCTGAGCCGGAGAGCCACTCGGTCGCAGGCTGCACGCCCACACCCGCCACGACCACGTCGGCGGCGAGCAGCCGCCCGTCCGCCAGCCGGACGCCGGTCACCCGCCCGCTCCCCTCCAGCCCGGCGACACCGACCCCGCACCACAGGCGCACGCCATGGTCGGCGTGGAGCTCGGCGCAGGCGCGGCCCATCTCGGGTCCGAGCGCCCGATGCAGCGGCACTTCCGCCGCCTCGACGACGGTGACGTCCAGGCTCATCCCGCTCGCCGCGGAGGCCACCTCGGCACCGATGAACCCGGCGCCTATGACGACGACTCGGGGACCACCGGTGGTCAGGTCCGCGCGCAGCGCGCGGGCATCGTCCAGGGTGCGCAGCGTGTGGACGCCGTGGAGGCCGTCCGCGCCTCGGAGCAGGCGCGGACGGGCACCCGTGGCCACGACGACGGCGTCGGTGCGCAGTTCGCGCCCGTCGGCCAGCGATACCGTACGGGAGGCGGGATCGAGCCTGACCGCCCGCTCGCCGAGCAGCCAGTCCACCGCCAACTCCCGGTACTCGTCCGGATCGCCGAGGGCCAGCGCGTCAGCGTCGCAGCCGCCGGTGAGGAACTCCTTGGACAACGGCGGCCGGTCATACGGGAGATGGCGCTCCTCTCCCACGACCACCACGGCGCCGTCGTACCCCTGGGCACGCAGCTCCCGTACCGCGCTCAGCCCGGCGAGCGAGGCGCCGACGACGGTGACCGTCCTCACGCCGGCTCGCCGACGTTGACCTCCAGCAGGACCACCCCGTCACGCACGGAGACGTGGTGGGTGCGCACGGCCGCCTTCGCCGGAGGGCAGTTGGGACGACCGGTGCGCAGGTCGAAGGCGGAGGCGTGCAACGGGCATTCCACGACACAGCCCTCCAGCCAGCCGTCAGCCAGGGATGCGTCCTGGTGGGTGCAGGTGTCGTCGATCGCGTAGAGGACGCCGTCGGCATTGAAGACCGCGATGGGAGCGGGGACGCCGTCGGTGACGCGGAGGGCCTCGCCGGGCGGTAGCTCCTCAATCCGACACACCGTGATCATGCGGGACCTCCAAGGACTCCAAGGACTCCGGGGATCGGAACACTCGCGCTGCTCGGAGCGGTACCGCGCTCAACTGCCGGGCAGTGTCGCGTATTACACAACTCGATGCGGCATACGCAACATGGTTTCCGGCGCCTGATGCCTTGTCAAGGCTTTCGCCCTGCGGCCACGCGTGCATAATGTTGCGCCATGAGCAACAGCGCGGAATCCCCGGTGCAGTCCGTGGACCGGGCGGTGACGATCCTCGAACTCCTGGCCAGGCGCGGGGAGGCGGGCGTCACCGAGATAGCCGCCGAACTCGGCGTCCACAAGTCGACCGCCTTCCGGCTGGTCGCCGCCCTGGAGCTGCGCGGACTGGTCGAACAGCCCGGCGAGCGCGGCAAGTACCGCCTGGGCCTGGGCCTGGTGCGGCTGGCCGGAGCGGCGACCGTACGGCTGGACCTGTCGCAGCAGAGCCGCCCGGTCTGTGAGCGGCTGGCGGCGGAGGTCGCCGAGACCATCAACGTGGCGATCCTGGACGGCGACGCGGCCGTCAACGTCGACCAGGTACTCGGCCCTTCGGCGCTCACCACGCACAACTGGGTCGGCCAGCGCACCCCGCTGCACGCGACGTCCAGCGGCAAGGTGCTGCTCGCCCACCTGCCGGGCACCGCCCTGGAGCAGCGCCTCGCCCTGGAGCTGACGCGCTTCACCCCGCGTACGGTCACCGACCCCACCCTGCTGCGCCAACAGCTCGACGCTGCCCGGGCGGACGGATTCGCTTGCACGGTCGAGGAGTTGGAGACCGGGCTGAACGCGGTCGCCGCTCCGGTCTACGCCCACAACGGCCAGGTGGTCGCTGCGGTCAGCGTGTCCGGGCCCTCCTTCCGCCTCTCGGAGAGCCGTCTCGCGGACGTGGCAGTCGCCGTCCGCGACGCGGCCGAGGAGATCTCCGCACGCCTCGGCCACGTCCGCGTCGGCTGACGACCCCAGGCCCTGTCGTCAAACTCCCGCCGGGCCCGGCTCGCCTGGCACGCCCTCCCCCAGCCTTCGGCCGGGGGTACCCCCACGCTGCGTTGTCGCATCGCCCAAGTACGGCCCAGTACGAGGGCGATCCTCCGCCTTGCAGCTGGCCGCACCAGACAACCCGGGCTGATCCGACGCGAGTTTGACGACAGGGCCTAGGCCCTGAGGTCAACCGGTCATCAGCTCCGCGAGGAACTCGCCCGCCAACGCGCCCGTCGCTGACTCGTCGGGGTGGTGTGTCGCGATCCAGCCGACGAAGAGCTGGACCGCCTTCGCCCTCGTGTCGGCCGACAGCTGCGCGAAGTCGTCGCCTCCCGCTTCCTCGATCGATGCGACACAGTCGACGAGCGCGAGGTCCTCGCTGCCGTAGTGCCGCTCTGCCCAGTCACTGAACGTCATGCGTCCATGGTGACAGGTGGACGAGTGGCCGCCGTCCGGCGGTAGCGCAGGTAGAGGCCGAGGCCCACGGCCGTGATGACCGCGGTGAAGACCACGGCGCCCCACTGGTAGTACCAGTGGTCGCTCCCGTACACGGAGGCACGCGGCCACGCGAGGTTGACGGTCATCGCCGCGCCGTAGAGCACCGCAAACGCGTTCACCGGAGTACCCCAGCGCCCGAGGTTGAAGTACGGTCCGTGGTCCGGACGCGGCCACTCGCCGCGCAGGCGGCGCAGCAGCATCGGGCCGGTGACCATCAGGTAGGGGATGTAGAAGAGGATGATCGCGACCGAGGTCAGGATGTAGAAGACGCGCTGGTTCCCGATGTTGACCAGCAGCAGCGCGATGGTCAGCGCACCTGTCAGCAGCGCGGGCACGACCGGGGTCTTGGAGCGCGGCGACACCTTGGCGATGGCGTGGCCGAACGGCAGCCGCCCGTCCCGTGCCATGGCGAAGAGCAGCCGGATCGCGGCGGTCTGGACGGCCAGGCAGCAGACGGTGATGGCGATCGCCGAGCAGATCAGGAAGACGTCCCCGAGGCCGTTCCCGAGCGTGGACTTGATCAGGTACGGCATCCCGAGCGAGCCCAGCGCCTGGGAGTTGATGTCGCCCACCGCCATCATGCCGATCAGCATCAGCAGCCCGCCCGCGAGGAACGCCGCGCTGATCGCCCGGATGATGGCCCGCGGGGCGTGCCGGCGCGGCTCCTTGGTCTCCTCCGCCAGCGCGCCCGCCGTGTCGAAGCCGTAGAAGACGTAGGCGCTCATGATGGACGCGACCAGGAACGCGCCGAGGTAGCCCCAGGAGTGCCCGGTCCCCGTCCCCGCCGTCTTGAGCACGACCTGCGGGCCGCGGTGGATGTGGATCGCGAGCATGACGATCAGCAGGGTGACGCCGGTCAGCTCCACCGCCACGCCGAAGTTGTTGATCTTCGCCATCAGCTTGACGCCGACGAGGTTGACCAGCGTGGTGAAGACGACCAGCCCGAGGGCGAGCAGGATCGCGTTCTTGGCCCCGTTGGGCGTCGCGGTCTGACCCGCGTCCGAGGGGCTTCCCACGATCTCGAAGGCCAGCGAGACCTGCGGCAGGATCACCTGGTAGGCGACCGCGACGGCGGCAGCGGTGACCACCGCGCCGATCGCCATGATCCAGCCGGACATCCACGAGGTGATCGGGCGGGCGATCTGCTTGGACCACTGGTAGACGCCGCCCGCCAGCGGGAACTGCCCGGCCATCTCGGCGAAGCAGAGCGCGACGGCGAGCTGGCCGACGAAGACCAGCGGCCAGGACCAGATGAACGCCGGCCCGCCCGCACCGAATCCGAAGCCGAAGAGCTGGAAGACGCCGGTCATGATGGAGATGTAGCTGAACCCGGCGGCGAAACTGGAGAAGGAGCCGAGGGACCGCTCCAGTTCCTGTCGGTAGCCGAACCGGGCCAGGTCGGCGGTGTCCTCCCCCGGTTGTCCGGGGGCGGTGGTCTTTCCCGAGGTGCTCATGGGCAGCTCCAGGTGCTCCGAATGCTCAGAAAAAGTGCTTCGAGGACAAGACACGGAGCGTGGTCCGGGAACCGCGACCCCGTCGTGCGGGCGTCAGCCGGCGAACCAGTGCTGTGGTGCGGGGGTGAGCGTGCGCCAGATGTGCTTGGTCTCCTGGTACTCACGCAGACCGGTCGGGCCCAGCTCGCGGCCGGTTCCGGACTGCTTGTAGCCGCCCCACTCGGCCTGCGGGACATAGGGGTGGTAGTCGTTGATCCATACCGTGCCCATCCGCAGCCGGGCCGCCACCCGTTCGCCGCGTCCGGCGTCCTGGGTCCAGACGGCTCCGGCCAGGCCGTAGGGCGTGTCGTTGGCCAGCGCCACGGCCTCGTCCTCCTCGTCGAAGAGCTCGACGGTCAGGACCGGTCCGAAGACCTCCTCGCGGACCACTGCCATGCCCGCGTGGCAGCCGTCGAGCACCGTGGGCCGCAGGAAGAAGCCGTCCTGCAGCTCGGGTTCGACCGGGCGGCCGCCGCCCGCCCGCACCACCGCTCCCTCGACGAGCGCACCGGCCAGATGGCGCTCGACCTTGGCGCGGTGCTCCGCGGACACCAGCGGGCCGCACTCGGTGCCCTTGGCCAGTCCGTCGCCGAGCCGGATCCGGTCGGCGCGACGGGCCAGTTCGGCGGTGAAGTCCTCGTGCAGGCTGCGGTGGAGCAGCAGTCGCGATCCGGCCGAGCAGACCTGGCCGGAATGCAGGAACGCCGCGGTGAGCGCAAAGTCCACAGCGGCGTCGAGATCGGCGTCGGCGAAGACGATGTTCGGGTTCTTGCCGCCGAGTTCCAGGGCGACCCGCTTGACCGTCTCGGCGGCGGCGCGCATGACGGACCGTCCGGTGGCTAGGCCGCCGGTGAAGGAGACCAGGTCCACTCCGGTGTGCTCGGCCAGCGCCGCTCCCGCGACGCCACCGCCGGTCACCAGGTTGGCCGTTCCGGCCGGGGCGCCCGCGTCGGCGAGCAGCGGCTGCAGCAGCTCGAAGAGACGGATCGTGGTGAGTGGGGTGACCTCGCTGGGCTTGGCGACCACGGTGTTCCCGGCGACGAGCGCCGGGGCGAGCTTCCAGGTGATCTGCAGCAGCGGGTAGTTCCACGGGGTGATCAACGCGCAGACGCCGACCGGCTCGTGGACGATCCGGCTGATGGCGTCGGCGCGGCCGGTGTCGACGGTGCGGCCGGCGTCGGTGGTGACCAGCGCGGCGTAGTAGCGCAGCACGGCCGTGGAGTCGTCGACGTCGTAGCGGCTCTCGGCCAGGGTCTTGCCGGTGTCGAGCGTCTCCACATGGGCCAGGTCCTCGCGGTGCGCTTGGAGCGCGTCGGCCAGGGCGGTCAGGACCGCGGCCCGTCGGGCCGCAGGCGCGGCGGGCCATGAGCCTTCGTCAAAAGCTTTGCGAGCAGCGCGAACCGCCCGATCGACGTCCGCGCCGGACGCCTCGGCGACCGCAGCCAGAACGCTCGCGTCGAAGGGATTGACGATCTGCCGGAGGCGGCCGTTCTCGGCCGGACTCCAGGAGTCGGCGACGAGCAGGGACTCGGATCGGATGGATGGGCGCAAGCCGCCGCCTCCTCGGGTGAGTTGCGTCATGTGCAACAACTGTCTTCATCCGCAACGTGCCGCCGAGTATGGAAGCGGCGTCAAGGGGGTGTCAAGGGGTTCGCCACCAGGTCACGACAGTACGACCGCAATGGCCGTCGGCATACCTGCCAGGCGTCTTGACACGACCTCAGTCCGGACGGACGCTGTTTCACATCACGCATTGCTGTGCGCCATTCGGAACTCGACCGGCGCAGGGTGAGGACCATCAAGCACCGCCCGCACAACAGTGGTTAATGCACCGTCAGGGTCGACCTCCCGAGGGGACGGATCACTTGACAGCTCAACCGAAGGTCGTGATCGTCGGCGCAGGGATCGTGGGCTGCGCGCTGGCCGACGAACTCACCGCCCGCGGCTGGACCGAGGTCACCGTGCTCGACCAGGGGCCTCTCTTCGCCACCGGCGGATCGAGCTCGCACGCCCCCGGCCTGGTCTTCCAGACCAACTCCTCCAAGACGATGACCGAGTTCGCCCGTTACACGGTCGACAAGTACACGGACCTCTCGCTCGACGGGCAGTGGTGCTTCCGCAAGGTCGGCGGTCTGGAAGTGGCCACCACCCCGGAGCGCGTCGCGGAGCTCACGCGCAAGCGCGGCTGGGCCGCCTCCTGGGGCGTGCGCGCCCGGCTGGCCGACCCCGACGAGTGCGTCGCGCTGCACCCGCTGCTCGACCGCGAGCAGGTCCTGGCCGGGCTGCACACCCCCGACGACGGTCTCGCCAAGGCGCTGCGCGCCGGCGAGGCCCAGGCCCGTCGGGCCGAGGCGCGCGGTGCGCGGTTCCTGGCCCACCACACCGTCACCGGGATCGAGTCGAGCGGCGTCAGGGTCACCGGCGTCGTCACCGACGTCGCCGGTGTGGGCACCGGCGTGGGCACCGAGCAGGCCGTCTTCCCCGCCGACATCGTCGTCTCCTGCGCCGGCTTCTGGGGTCCGAAGCTGGGCCGGATGGCCGGGCTGACCGTGCCGCTGGTCCCGATGGCCCACCAGTACGCGCGCACCACTCCGCTGCCGGTGCTGGCCGGGCAGAACACCGAGCTGCAGGAGGCCACCAAGCCGATCCTGCGGTACCAGGACCGTGACCTCTACTTCCGCGAGCACGTGGACCGGATCGGCATCGGCTCCTACGCGCACCGCCCCCTGCCCGTCGACCTCGACGACCTCGATGACCTCGATGACCTCGACCACCCAGCCGCGCCCGGCGGCCCGGTGATGCCCTCGATGCTGGCCTTCACCGAGGAGGACTTCGAACCCTCCTGGCACGACGCCCGCGCCCTGCTGCCCGCGCTCGCGGGCGCCAAGGTCGAGGAGGGCTTCAACGGCGTCTTCTCGTTCACCCCCGACGGCTTCCCGTTGCTGGGCGAGGCACCCGAGTTGAGCGGCTTCTGGGTCGCCGAGGCGGTCTGGGTGACCCACTCGGCGGGCGTGGCCAAGGCGATGGCCGAGTGGCTGGTCGAGGGCCGGTCGCGAACCGATCTGCACGAGTGCGACCTGAACCGCTTCGAGCAGGTCCAGCTCGCCCCCGCCTATGTGCACCAGCGCAGCTGCCAGAACTTCGTCGAGGTCTACGACATCGTCCACCCGCTGCAGCCCATGGAGGAACCGCGCCCGCTGCGGGTAAGCCCCTTCCACGCCCGCCAGCGCGAGCTGGGCGCGGTGTTCCTGGAGGCCTCGGGGTGGGAGCGCCCGCACTGGTACGAGGCCAACGCGGGCCTCGCCGAGGTCTCGGAGATCCCCGGACGGGGCGCGTGGGCGTCGCGCTACTGGTCCCCGATCGCGGGTGCCGAGGCGCTGGCCACCCGCTCACGCGTCGCGCTCTACGACATGACGGCGCTGAAGCGGCTGGAGGTCACCGGGCCGGGCGCGCTCGCCTTCCTCCAGCGCCTGACCACCAACCAGTTGGACAAGCCGGTCGGCGCGGTCACCTACACCCTGCTGCTCGACGAGTCCGGCGGCGTGCGCAGCGATCTGACGGTGGCCCGGCTGGGCGAGCGGCGCTTCCAGGTCGGCGCCAACGGCATGCTCGACCTGGACTGGTTCACCCGCCACCTGCCGGACGACGGGACGGTCCAGGTCCGCGACATCACCGCCGGGACCTGCTGCCTGGGCGTCTGGGGCCCGCTCGCCCGCGAGCTGGTCCAGCCGCTGACCGGCGCCGACTTCTCACACCGCGGCTTCGGCTACTTCAAGGCGAGGCAGACGTACCTCGGCAACGTCCCCGTCACCGCGATGCGCCTCTCCTACGTCGGCGAGCTCGGCTGGGAGCTGTACACCACGGCGGACGCGGGGCAGCAGCTGTGGGACACGCTCTGGCGCGCCGGGCAGCCGCTGGGCATCGTCGCGGCGGGCCGCAGCGCGTTCAACAGCCTGCGCCTGGAGAAGGGTTACCGCTCCTGGGGCACCGACATGACAGCCGAGCACAACCCGTACGAGGCCGGCCTCGGCTTCGCGGTCCGGATGGACAAAGGCGACTTCGTCGGGCGGGAGGCACTGGTCGGCGTCACCGAGGAGACCGTGGCGCGACGGCTGGCCTGCCTGGTCCTGGACGACCCGCACGCGGTGGTGACGGGCAAGGAGCCGGTGTACGTCGACGGCGCCCCGGCCGGGTACGTCACCAGCGCCGCCTACGGGTACTCGGTCGGCCGGTCCATCGCCTACGCCTGGCTGCCCGCGACGGCCGCAGCGCCCGGCACGCGCGTCCAGGTCGAGTACTTCGGCGAACGGCTGCCCGCGACCGTCGCGGCGGAGCCGCTGTTCGACCCCGAGATGGCCCGCATCCGCCGCTGAGTACCGAACGGCCCTTGGTTCAGCACCTTTCCCCGACCGCCTCGTCGAAAGGCACACGACGTGACCGCGACCGAGCTGCCGCCGAGCCTGATCAGCACCCTGCCCGGCTCCTCCTACACCGATCCGCAGGTCTTCGCGCGGGAGCAGGAGAAGATCTTCGAGTCCCTGTGGTTCTGCGCCGTCCGCGCCGCCGAGCTGGACGCGCCGGGCAGGTTCCAGACCGTGCAGGTCGGCCGGGAGAGCGTGCTGGTGACCCGCTCGCGGGACCACACGATCAAGGCGTTCCTCAACGTCTGCCGCCACCGCGGCGCACGCCTGTGCACGGAGGAAGCGGGCGCGGTGAAGCGGGCGTTCCAGTGCCCGTACCACGCCTGGACCTACGGCCTCGACGGCAGGCTGGTGGCCGCCCCCAACCTCACCTCGATGCCGGACGTGGACCGGACCACCTTCGGGCTCGTCCCGGTGCACGTCCGCGAGTGGCTCGGTTACGTCTGGGTCTGCCTCGCCGAGAAGCCGCCGTCCTTCGAGGGCGAGGTGGTCGCCGCGGCGACCCAGCGGCTGGGCACCCCGGAGGCGATCGGCCACTACCAGCTCGACCAGCTCGCCCTCGGCCGACGCGTCCGCTACGACGTCAAGGCCAACTGGAAGCTGATCGTCGAGAACTTCATGGAGTGCTACCACTGCGCCACCATCCACCCCGAACTCACCGAGATGCTGCCGGAGTTCGCCGGAGGCTACGCGGCCCAGTACTACGTGGGCCACGGCGCGGAGTTCGCCGAGGAGGCGCAGGGTTTCACCGTGGACGGCAGCCCCGGGGTCACCCGGATCCCCGGCGTCTCGGCGGAGCAGGACCGGCGGTACTACGCCATCACGGTCAAGCCGCAGGTGTTCGTCAACCTGGTGCCCGACCACGCCATCGTCCATCGCATGTTCCCGCTCGCCGCGGACCGGACGGTCGTCGAGTGCGACTGGCTCTTCCTCAAGGACGTGGTCGACAACGGCGCCGACCTGGACCGTTCCGTCGAGCTGTTCCACCGGGTCAACGTGCAGGACTTCGACGCGTGCGAGCGCTGCCAGCCCGCGATGGACTCGCGCGCCTATGCTCGGGGCGGAGTGCTGGTCCCCAGCGAGCACCACATCGGAGACTTCCACACATGGGTTGCCGACCGGCTGCGCCCCTGATTCCATGAGCTGATTCCATGATCGCCACGGCCGCTTCCCCGTATCCCGGTTGCCCCGCGAAAGGTGTCGTTCCATGCCCCAGCAGGTCCGAGCAGTCGTCGCCCCCGGCAAGGGCGAACCCGTGCGGGTGGAGACGATCGTCGTCCCCGACCCGGGCCCCGGCGAGGCGGTGGTGCGCGTGCAGGCGTGCGGCGTCTGCCACACCGACCTGCACTACCGCGAGGGCGGCATCAACGACGACTTCCCGTTCCTGCTCGGGCACGAGGCGGCCGGGATCGTCGAGCAGGTCGGCGAGGGCGTGACCGAGGTCGCGCCGGGGGACTTCGTGATCCTCAACTGGCGTGCCGTCTGCGGCCAGTGCCGGGCCTGTCGGCGCGGGCGGCCGTGGTACTGCTTCAACACCCACAACGCGACCCAGAAGATGACCCTCGCCGACACCGGCCAGGAGCTCTCCCCCGCGCTGGGCATCGGCGCGTTCGCCGAGAAGACGCTGGTCGCCGCCGGTCAGTGCACCAAGGTCGACCCGGCCGCCTCCCCGGCCGTCGCCGGGCTGCTCGGCTGCGGGGTGATGGCCGGGATCGGCGCGGCCATCAACACCGGTGCGGTCAGCCGCGGCGACTCGGTGGCCGTGATCGGCTGCGGCGGCGTCGGCGACGCGGCCATCGTCGGCTCGCGGCTGGCAGGCGCGCGGCGGATCATCGCGGTCGACGTCGACGAGCGAAAGCTGGACAAGGCGCGCACCGTCGGTGCGACGCACACCGTCAACTCCCGCGAGACGGACCCGGTCGCGGCGATCCAGGAGCTGACCGACGGCTTCGGCGCGGACGTGGTGATCGAGGCGGTCGGCCGCCCGGAGACGTACAAGCAGGCCTTCTACGCCCGCGACCTGGCCGGAACGGTCGTCCTGGTCGGCGTCCCCACGCCCGAGATGACGCTCGAACTGCCGTTGCTGGACGTCTTCGGGCGCGGCGGCGCGCTGAAGTCCTCCTGGTACGGCGACTGCCTGCCCTCGCGCGACTTCCCGATGCTGATCGACCTCCACCTCCAGGGCCGCCTGGACCTGGACGCCTTCGTGAGCGAGACCATCGCCCTCGACGAGGTCGAGCAGGCCTTCGAGCGGATGCGCGGCGGCGACGTGCTGCGTTCGGTGGTGCTGTTCTGATGGCGGCGTCCGCAGCGCCGTCGGCAGGGGCTCCGTCCGACTCCGCCGCCCGCGTCGAACTCCTGGTCACCTCGGGCACGTTCACCCTGGACGGCGGCAGCTGGGCGGTGGACAACAACGTCTGGCTGGTGGGCGACGACAGCGAGGTACTGGTCCTGGATCCGGCCCACGACGCGGACGCCGTCGCGACCGCCGTCGGCGGGCGGCGGGTCACCGCGATCGTGTGCACTCACGGCCACAACGACCACGTCAACGCCGCTCCCGCACTCGCGGACCGCACCGGCGCGCCGATCCTCCTCCACCCGGACGACCTGACGCTGTGGCGGATGACCCACCCCGACCGTGAGCCGGACGGCGTGCTCAAGGACGGCGCCGTGCTGCACGTCGCCGGCGTGGACCTGCACGTCCTGCACACTCCGGGCCACAGCCCCGGGGCGGTCTCGCTGCACGCTCCGGCGCTCGGCACGGTCTTCACCGGCGACACGCTCTTCGCGGGCGGACCGGGCGCGACCGGTAGGTCCTTCTCCGACTTCCCCACCATCGTCCGCTCGATCCGCGAACGGCTGCTCACCCTGCCGCCGGAGACGACGGTCCGCACCGGCCACGGCGACCCGACCACCGTCGGCGCGGAGGCCCCGCACCTGGACGAGTGGATCGCCCGCGGGCACTGACGGACGGTGGTGCGACCGACGGTGGTGTGACGGGCCCGGCTGTGACAACGGCCGGGCCCGTCCCCGTCGGATGGGGGAAGACCGACGGGGACGGGCCGGGGCGGTGCCGGGAGGTGGCTTGGGTTACAGGCTGTTCCAGGTGATGGAGAAGGCGCCGCCGTTGAGGGCGGAGATGGTGGCCTCGGGCGTGCCCGAGTCGGAGGCCATGTTGATGCCGGTCGGGTTGGTGGAGGCCAGGCTGCTGCCGTTCACCGTGGAGTTGGTGAAGTTCACGGTCCCGAAGTCGTCCAGCGGCAGGACGCCGCCGGAGTACGGGGCCTCGGCTATGACCTCGGCGGACGAGCGGGCCAGGCCGCTCTCCTTCTTCGTGACGGTCTTGGTCCAGCCCTCGGTCTTGTCGGCGAGCTTGAGGGTGTACGTGCCCGAGGCGTAGCTGACGGTCTCGGTGATGGTGTCGCCGGGCTGGACGGTGTTGCTGTAGGTGACCGGGTTGGCCGGGTACATCTCGTACCAGGCCGAGTACGAGGCCTGGCCGCCGGAGCAGTCGGCCTCGGTGCCGGTCTGCTCGACCGAGCTGGAGCTGTAGCCGTCGAGGCCGACCCAGAAGCTGGAGTAGCCGTCGCCCTGCGAGCAGTCCACGGACGGCTGGACGAACGTGGTCGAGACACTGTTGTAGGTCGAGCCGGTGGCGGCGTAGCCGGACCAGTTGTCGCTGGTCGACGTGGCGTGCTTGACGCCACCACCGTGGCTGACGAAGAACGGCACGCTGCCGTGCTGCCCGCTGACGTGGTGCATCGGCGCGTCGACCGTCACGGCGGAAGCGGCGTGCCCGGCGGTCGCGACGGTGGCCGCGGCAGCGGCGGGCGCGAACGCGGTGGCCATGAGGACGAGGGCCGAGCCGGGGGCGAGCAGGTGGCGGAGCTGCATCGGATTCCTTTCGGACGGTGTCCAACTTCACTGGACGTGCAAGGGAGTTGCGGTTCGAGCGGAACGCCGGCAGACCCGGAGGGCGTGGCGTGTCACCCTGCGGTGTGGTGCTTGCTGCCGCTACCGGAGCGTAGAGGTGTCGCGTACACGCTGAAAAGAGGGTTGAAGCAGAAACTTCTGAGGTTCCTCTGATGACACATCGCGGCAAAGTCCCCGTTACACGTTCGGGATTGTTTCGGCGTGGCGCACTTGACATGCTTTCCTTTGAAAAACTTCTGAGCTTTCGGGGGAAAAGCTATGAGCTCACCCCCGCGCTCGTGAACGGGGGATCCGATGATCAGTCACATACCGAGCACGGCAAAGGAAACCGACAGATCCGGGCGCCTGCGCCGACGTCGCCTGAGCGCAGCCGCCCTCGTGGTCGGCATGGTCGGCGCGGCCTTCGCCGGACAGGCGATCGCGTCACCCTCGCCACAGCCGCCGTCGACGGCGCAGCAGGAGCAGGGCATGGTGGCGGGCCGTCCGTTCACCGAGCCCGTCGACGCGAGCGCGAAGCCCGGCCTGACCATCACCCTGGACGCCCGACAGACGCGCTTCGACCTCTCCGGCCGCCCGGTGTGGGGACAGTCGTACAACGGCCGGTTCGTCGCGCCGACGCTGCACGCGCAGCCGGGTACGGACCTGACGATCCGCCTGGTCAACCACCTCCCGGTGGCCACCAACCTGCACTTCCACGGCCTGCACGTGTCGCCGACCGGCGACTCCGACGACCCGTTCCTCTGCGTCGCACCGGGCAAGACGCTGGTCTACCACCTGGCGATCCCGCGCAACCACCCTCAAGGGACGTTCTGGTACCACAGCCACGCCATGGGCACCACCTGCCCGGCGCCGGGCACGATGGTGACCGACGACGGTAGCGACTCCGACGATGCGTCAGCCATGGCCGGAATGGCAGGTATGCCCGGCATGTCGAGCCCGACGCCCTCCGCGTCGGCCTCCCCCACCGCCTTCGTGCCGGGCGACGTCGAGAACCAGATCTTCGCCGGGCTCTCCGGAGCGCTGATCGTCGGCGACGACCGGTCGCTGCTGCCGCCCGCGCTGCGTCACATCACCGCGCACACCATGGTGTTCAAGGACGCCCAGATCGACAGCGGCGGCCACATCGTCCAGAACACCGCCACCACATCGATCAACTCGAACAACCCGACCGTCCGCCTGGTCGACGGGCAGCTGCGGCCGGTGCTGACCATGCGTCCCGGCGAGACCCAGCTGTGGCGGCTCGCCAACGCCGGGGCGGACATCTTCTACAAGCTCCAACTCGACGGCTACCGCTTCACCGTGATCGGCGAGGACGGCACCCCGGTCGCGCAGGTGACCACGGCCTCGTCCCTGCTGCTGCCTCCGGGCAAGCGGTACGACGTGCTGGTGACCGCAGGCGCGCACCCCGCGCGCACCTGGCTGCGGACCCTCGCCTACAGCAACGGCCCGCAGGGCGACTCCTACCCGAACGTCCCGCTGCTCCAGCTGAACGTGTCCGGCCGCCCCGCGCACTCACTGCCGACCGTCTCCGGGCGCATCCCGACGGCCGCGCCGAACCTCGCGGGCGCGCCGATCGCACAGCACCGCACGGTCGTCCTGTCCGAGAGCGCTGACGGCAACAGCTTCTACATCGACGGCAAGCAGTTCTCCATGGACGCACCGTCGGTCTTCGCCACCCCGGCGAAGCTGGGCACGGTCGAGGAGTGGACCCTCGTCAACACCAGTGGCGAGATACACCCCTTCCACCTGCACACCTCGGCGTTCCAGGTGATGTCGATCAACGGCGTAGCACAGCCCTACACCCACCAGCAGGACATCATCCCGGTCCCGAACGAGGTCAACGGAAAGCCGGGCGTCGTGGTGATCCGCGTCGCCTTCTCCGACTTCACCGGCCGCTACATGTTCCACTGCCACATAGCGGCCCACGAGGACAACGGGATGATGAGCTTCATCAACGTGGTCGCGTGAAGACAGAATCCAGGCGGGCCCCGCACTCAGTGAGCCGTGAAGAAGATCTCCCGAACCTCGCGGATGGCGTAGTACATGAGCGCAGGTCCAACCGCGCTGTGCCACCGGGACGGAGCTGCTGGCCGGTGTGGTCCAGGACCCGGTCTTCGGCCCGCTCGTCGTCTTCGGCGCGCGCGGCACCACCGCCGACCTCGCCCTGACGGTCGACTACGGCCGGGTCTCGGAACAGGTGGTGGCGCTCGCCGAAGGCCCTCCGGTCGACCTGATCGAGACCCTGGCCCAGCAGATCGCCGACGCCTGCCTGGGGCACGACGGTGTGCGCGAGGTCGAGGTCACCGTGCACAAGCCCGAAGCCCCGATCCAGGTGCCGTTCGACGACGTGGCCGTGACGATCTCCCGTTCCAGGCAGTGACCGGTGGGTGCGACCGGTGCGGACGCTGGACATCGCTGACCCCGCGACCGGCGCGCTGAACGTCTGCGGCGATTGGTACGACATCGCCGACCTCACGGCGGTGACCGCGTCGGCGTCTCCGTCGGCGACGTCGTCGGCCACGGCCTGGAAGCGGCCGACGTCATGGGCCAACTCCGCAGCGCCCTCGCCGCCACCTCCCGTGTCGCCGACGGCCCGGCCCAGGCCCTGGACGTGCTGGGCCGCTACGCCAGCTTCGTCGACGGCGCCGAGTCCACCACCGCGGTGACCTGCTTCGTCGACTGGAGCCGGCACACCATCACCTACTCCAGCGCCGGCCACCCCCACCCGCGCACCTGCACACCGACGGCCGCGTGACCTGGCTCGACCAGGCCCTCGACCCGCCCCTGGACGCCTCCCCCGACCCCGGCCCGCGCCCCGAAGCCGTCACCCCTTTCACCGACGGGGTCATCGAGCGCCGCCACCAGGACATCACCGCCGGCCTGGACCACCTCGCCGCGTCCCCGGCCCGCCACCTGGGCGCCAACCCGGATGCCCTCGCCGACGCACTGCTGTCCGACCTGCTGCCACCCGTCGGCGTCGGACGCGCCGTGCCAACCAGCGCATCCCCGAATCGGGAACACCAGCCAGCGCGAGCGAAACTGGCACGCCACGCCAAGCCGGGCGATGATGAAAGCGTCGTGGCCCCTGAACATCGGAGGTGTCGGGATCATGGCTGTATTCATGGACGTCCACCACGGCATGGCTGGCATCACAGCCGATCAACTCGCTGCAGCCCACCAAGCTGATCTCGCGATCGAAGCGGAGGAACAGGTCCACTTCAAGCAGGCGTGGGCAGACCCGGACTCTGGCACGGTCTACTGCCTGTCCGAAGCACCGTCCATGGAAGCCGTCCAGCGGATCCATGAGCGGGCCGGCCATCGGGCGGACGAGATCCACCCGGTGCCGTTGACGGCCTGACTTCACGCTAAAGCGCAGAGGCCGGGCCGCTCCCGAGTGTCGGAGCCGGCCCGGCCCGTCGCAATCTGCGTGCTGCCCCGGGCCGGTGCGCTGATTCGAAGCTACGGCGCGTCACTGACATCCGAGCCGCCGTCGACCCGCCGGCCGGGAGGCAGGCCGAAGAAGAACGCGAACGCCTCCGGCGCGGCCAGCTGCATCGCCTGGTGCTCGGCGGGGTCGTCGCGGTCTTGGTCGTGTAGGAAGTCCCTCGCGTTCCCTGGATGACGCATGGGCCTGCCTGGCCTGCGGTGCAGGTGAGGGAGGGTTCACTCGTTCGCGTGGTAAGAGTGAGGTTCCGTCGGGATTCCTGACGGCCTACCGGTATCTGTGAGGCATGGTCGCCTTCATTGAGCTGGGGTGGTGGTCGTGGCCCTGGCCGTAGTGCGTTCGATGGACGCCCCGCGGCAGCTACGGACCGCGCAGGAGTCAGAGGACTTCGAGCAGGAGCTCGTCGACCAGTACCTGCTGGCGAGCGTCGGCGCGGGAGTGGGAGACGGGACGGTCGCCGGGGATCGGCGGGTCATCTGCGAGTTCATGCGATTCGTTGGCAGGCCGGTGTGGGCGGCAGGCCCTGAGGACGCGGACCGGTTTCTGGCCCACCAGCGCAAGGACTGCGGGTGGGCGCCGGCCACGGTGCAGGTCAAGGCCTGGGCGCTCGCGTCCTTCTACGAGTTCCTGATCGGCCGCTACCAGGGCGACATCCATGCGCTGACCGGCCACGTGCTGGTCCAGCCGATCGACAAGTTCAACGGACCGCCGAAGGCCACCTACAGCGCGGTGCGCGTCCCTCCCTCCGAGGTAGAGGTAGATGCGCTCTTCGGGGGCTGGCGGGCGGCGCTGCCCGACGCCCGCAAGTACCTGCCGGCCGTGCGGGACTACTTTGCCGCGTCCTTGTGGCGCCGGGCGGGCCTGCGAATCAACGAGACCGAGAAGCTGGACGTCAAGGACTGGCGCCCGGACCTCGGCGTCGACGGCCGCCTCCATCTCGACGGCCGGGTGATCCTCCTCGCGCCCCAGGTCGAGCAGCGACTCCGCGCCTACCTCGACGTGCGCGACCGACGATGGCCGCTTACCGCCAACCCGCACCTGTTCATCACCCAGTTCACCGCCCGCCGCATCTCGCCCGTCACCAGTGCGTGGGTCAACAAGACCCTCGGCATGACAGCTCAGTCCATCCGCGAGGACCGAATCCTGGACGAGGCACGGGAATCCGGCGGCGACGTACGCCGCCTGTGCGCGCTATTCGGCGTCAGCGTCGGCACCGCCCTGCGCTACACCGCAACCCTCGGCCACCCAGGCCTCACCGAAGTCAACATCCACCTCCGCCGACCTCCACAATGACCGGAACTGCGAGACGCCCAGCCCGGTGTCAGGGATCGATCGAGCCTGAGGCGCGCCGCCAGCAGCTCGCCGCACGTCACCGCCCTAGGCTCTGACCTATGGAGTCCTACACGATCGGCCAGGCCGCTGAACTGCTCGGCGTGAGCATCGACACCGCGCGCCGTTGGGCGGATGCCGGGCGCTTCACGACCACCCGCGACGCCGGCGACCGGCGGATCGTGGAAGGTGCAGACCTGGCCGCGTTCTGTGTGCAGTTGGCCAAAGAGGGCGACGGTGAGGACGGCGAGCGACGCTCCACCTCGGCCCGCAACGCGTTCCCAGGCATCGTGACCGCCATCAAGCTCGGAGATGTAGCCGCAGTCGCCCACACGCGTTGCTGATGTCACTGGAGCTGGGCTTCGTTCCCCACACTTCAATATCGTCCGTTCGAGGGGGCGGGGTGGTCCACTCGCCGGGGAGGATCGCGGCGGGGGCAGACTGGGCGCATGGCGGATGCGATCAAATGGCTGCTGCTCAGCTACCGAATTCCCACCGAGCCGACTCGGCTGCGTGCCGGGGTTTGGCGCCGACTCAAGGCGCTCGGGGCGATGTACCTGCAGAACGCGGTGGCGGTCCTGCCGGCCTCGCCGGAGGCGGAGCGGGCACTTCGGCTGCTGCGCCAGGACATCATCGAGATGGGCGGCTCCGCCCAAGTGCTCCGGGCGGAAGCACTCGCGGGGGAGGACGAGGTCGTGGGCGCGTTCAACACGGCCCGGGACGAGGAGTACGCCGAGCTGCTGGGCCAGTGCCGGGACTTCCTCGCCGAGATCGAAACCGAGACCGCCGAAGAGCACTTCACCTACGCCGAGCTGGAGGAGAACGACGAGGACCTGGCCAAGCTCCGGACCTGGTTGGACAAGATCCGCGCCCGGGACCAATTCGGCGCGGCACGGCAGAACGAGGCCGTGAGAGCGGTCCAGGAGTGCGGCAGCGCACTGGAGCACTTCGCGGAGCGGGTCTACGCCGTCGAGACTGCCAAGCCGAACATCGGAATCTAACGCCCGTTACACTCATGCCGTGACGCAAGATTCTGCAGAAACCGTTGAGGTGTCCCGGGCCGCGCTGCTGCGGCGGGGCTTCGCCCTGGAGTACACGACGCTGGGCTGGAACGTGGTCGGCATCGTGGTCCTGGCCATCGCCGCGATCAGCGCCCGCTCGGTGGCGCTGGCCGGCTTCGGCCTGGACTCCCTGATCGAGATCGGCGCCTCCACCGTCGTGATCTGGGAGCTGTCCGGGGCCGGCGAGGAACGCCAAAAGCGCGCCCTGAGGCTGATCGGCGTCGGCTTCGCGCTGCTCGGGCTGTACCTGCTCGTGCAGTCGACCTGGGTCCTCGTGGCCGGCTTCCGTCCGCACCACTCAACCCTCGGCATCGTGTGGACCGCGATCACCGCGGCCGTGATGTTCTCGCTCGCATACGGAAAGGCGCGCACCGGCACCGCGCTCGACAACCCGGTCCTCAAGACCGAGGGCCGCGTCACCCTCATCGACGGCCTCCTGGCCGCCGCCGTGCTGCTCGGACTGATCCTCAACCTGGCGTTCGGCTGGTGGTGGGCCGACCCAGCCGCCGGCTACGTCCTCGTCTACTACGCCGCCCGCGAGGTCAAGGAGATCTTCCTCGGCGAACATTGACCCCGAGCGCAAAGGGGCCCGTCGACCGCCGGACCCCTTCTCTGCTGCAGAGTAAATGAACTGAGGTGACGAGCAACCCTGGTCAGATTTCGCCCGTCCTCATCATTGCGCCCGGCCTATGTTGAGAGCAGCCATCTCGCCCTGGATCAGGCGTGTTGTCTCTCTGCAGCACTGGAGTCCACCTCGGATTCGCGAACTCCCAGCTGTCGATGCACCAAGTCCACACAGCAGACCCTTGAGTTCACCAGCCAGGTTCCTTCAGAAAACGCGAACTGATGGCCCTTTGGCACTCCCACGAGCAGCGCCCAAAGGGCGTCCACGCCCGCTCGCGGTTGCAGCCGAGGCAGAACATCATCGGCGCGTCACCAGGACCGTAGCTACTGTTCACGCGGCCTTGGCTTCGATGATGTGGGCCTCCGCCGCAGGGCGCTTGACCGCGTCGCACGCCCGCCCGGCGTCGTCCTCGGTGTCGAAGCCCTTCTCCTCTGCGAGGATCTCACCGCCGGCGGCTTTGAGATGCCGGCGCCACTCGTTGTCTTCGCCTTGCCAGACCTCGAAGTGCGGGATGGCGCGGGCCATCATGCGGCCTTGGCTTCGACGATGTCCGCCTCGGCCGCGGCGCGCTTCACCGCCTCGCAGCCACGCTCAGCGTTCGTTTTCGTCGGGTAGGACTCACCGACGGCGACGATCTCACCATTGCCGGCCTTGAGCCGGAATCGCCACTGGTGGGCCTTGTCCTCGTAGACCTCGAAGTGTGCGCTCATGCCAGCCTCCCTGCAACGATGGGTCGCTCACTCCAGCGTGCGACCGGAGGGTTGGGTTGGCATTCCGAGACGGCGAACCCATACAGCAAACCAGCCCCCGGCCTGCTGAAACACGGCTGCCAGGTTTCTCAGACTGCCGAGCGCTGAGGGGCCTCATGGGCATGCGCCGACCGGCGAGGGTCGAATTCGTGATCACGGACGCGAGTGGCGTGAGGTTCCTCGCGTGCGTCGTCCGGTCGGGTGTTGTCGCTTGGACTGGCAGCCGCCGGCGGCACCATCTCGGTCGCCCTGCTCACCGCCACCAGCCCGGCGGACGGCCTGCGGGAAGCGGCAGCGGATGCTGCGGGAGGTCCGGATCGGCCGTCAGTGACGTGAACCCCCACCTACGTGCTCACCCAGAGAGTCGTCCAACAACCGGCACAGGGGTCCTTCTTCGGTGCCGTGATGGTGGCCACTCTTCTTCGTGGGGCAAGGTCGTTCGCCTTTGAGCCACACCACTACGCGTTCACCTCCGTGACGCACGGCGGCACCCTCGTTCCGGTGTGGAGCAGGGGCGCTGCGGAGCGCATGGTGGATGTGTGGGAGCGTCGAAGGGAAACCGTTCGACGTGGCCGGCCTGGCGCGGACACCATGCGCTGGCGCTGATCCCGATCGGGTTCGTCGCCGCGGTCACGGTCTTCGACGTGCTCACCACGGACAATGTCCACTACGGGGTGCTGCTCGTCCTGGCTCCCCTGATCGCGGCACTGATCGGCGACGCGTGGCTCACCGCGGCAACGGGACTGCTGGCCGTGTGCGCCCAGGCCTTCCTCGCCGCCCGGCTGGATGTGCTGGCGGTGCAGCGCCAGGAGGCCGTCCAGATCCTCGCCACCACGGCGCTGTCCACCCTGGTCGTTGTTCTCACCCGGATCCGCGACCGGCGCGAGCGCCAGCTTCAGCAGGTACGCTCCGTGTCCGAGGCGGCTCAGCGCGCACTCATGAGGCCGTTGCCCGAACGCCTGGGGGAACTGCGCATCTCCTCCTTCTACCTGGCCGCCGCGGACCAGGCCGAGATCGGCGGCGACCTCTACACGGCGACCCGCACCCGGCACGGTACCCGCATGATCATCGGGGACGTGCGCGGCAAGGGACTGACCGCCGTCGGCGAGTCGGCCCTACTGATCGGGGCGTTTCGCGAGGCCGCCGACAGCCACACCACCCTGCCCGAGCTCGCCGCCGCCCTGGACCTCAGCGTCAGCCGCTACCTGGCCGACTTCGTCGACGACTACGCCCATGCCGCCGAGCACTTCATCACCGCCCTGCTGCTCAACATCCCCAGCCGCGGGCACTCCGTGCAGTTCACCAGTTGCGGGCACCCGCCACCACTGCTGATCCGCGATGGCGATGTCCGGCTCCTGGCAAGCCCCAATCCCGCCCCGCCGCTCGGCATGCACATGTTGGCTCTGGCCGACTACACCGAGGAGGCCGCCGCCTTCGAGGCCGGCGACACTCTGCTCCTCTACACCGACGGCGTCATCGAAGCGCGCAACCAGGTCGGCGAGTTCTACCCACTGGCGGAACGCGTACAGAACTGGACGGGCCAGGGTCCGGAGAGTCTGTTGCGACACCTGCAGCACGACCTCTTGCAGCACTGCGGGCGCCGCCTCGGCGACGACGCTGCCGCGATCGCGATCGAGCGGCCGGTCGGATCCCGGATCAGCCAGCGGGGCGCGGGAACCCGCGAGAGCCACTGAACCGTCCGCCTGCAGCTGGTCTGCAGGGCGACCGAGGCCCGAACCGTCCGGCGATCGGTTCACCCAACTGCCAAGGTCGCCTACACCGCCCGGCCGAAGCGCTACCCACGCAGGTGCCCCCGGGCCAATCGGCGGGCAGCCGCAAGGCGGGTGCATGCCGCGCCGGGACAGGAGTCGTCGCCATGATCAGTGAAGTGTTGGTGCCGCCACCAAAGCCACCGTTCGGCTTCGGAATCAAGATCGACAATGAGCAGGCCACGATAACCGTCCTCGCAGGCCTACATCGCAAGACCTTCCAGCTCAGCACTCTTCGCCTCGAAGTCGCCGACCAAGGCCGCGAGCGGATGACGCTGACCCGCATGACGACGATCGGCCTGTTCGCAATCGGCGCGAAAAAGAAGGCCCACCACACGTGGGCGACCAAATCGGCCCGGCGAGTTGGTGTCGCTGCTCACGCCGGATCTCGGACGCCCGAGCACAAAGCTGCCCTGCCCTGCATGGACGCAACGTTCGGCACCCACAGGTGCGCGATTCAGCCTCGGACCGCCGACAGTACCTACTGGAGCAGCCGTTCCCCGGTCCACGACACAACCTCGGGAGCTGTCTCTGGCTCATGCACCAGCCTCGTCAGGCACGCGTTGGCCGGTGCGGACTGGCCGTGCCGCGCGGCCAGAGCGACGATCTCGCCCTGCAGGGAGTCGATCTCGGTTGGCCGACCACGCTCGAGGTCCTCCCACATCGAGGAGCGAGCCTGCTCATCGATGTCCAATGTAGAGGCGGCCACGCGCCGGAACAGGGCATCAGGCAGTCGCAGCACATGCGGTGTGATCGCGGCCGGCATCGGGCCGAGCTTCGCCGGCCGCACTCCGGCGGTCCGATACGCGATCAGTGCCTCGCGCTGGCAGAGGGCCAGGCACAACCGATAGGTGCGCAGGCCCAGTTGCTCGCGCAGCGGCAACCCGGACAGGGCGTTGATCGCGTTGTTGAGATTCATCAGGAGTTTGCCGTACTGGACCTCGGCGATGTCTCCGCGCGCCTGGACCGACAGGCCCGCTGCCGTGCACAGGCGGATCAACTTGTCGGCAGCTGGGGCCTGTTCGACCATGATGGTGCCGGGCATGCCCTGGTGGACGGTTCCGGCTTCGGTCTGCACGACGTTGTACGGGACCATTCCCGCCAGGACTGTATGGCCTGGCAGTTCCGCGCGCAGGGTGTCCGGGTTGTGCAGGCCGTTCTGGAAGCTCACCACCACCGCGTCGGAGCGGAGGTGCGGCGCCAGCTGCCGGCCGGCCTCGGCGGTCGCTGCTGTCTTCACCGTGACGAGTACGTAGTCGGCATCGCCTACCGCGTCCGGGCCGGTCGCAAAGCGCAGTTCGTCCGGTTCGATTCGGCGGGGAGCGCTGCCCGCCCGGCTGAACGTCAGACCGCACTCAGCCAGGACGTCCATGGCGGGGGCCCGGCCAATCAGAGTGACGTCAGCGACGGCGGCGAGCGCGCCGCCCAGGTGGCAGCCGATGCTGCCGGCGCCGAACACGGTGATGGTGGGGCGGGTGGTCTCAACCATGGAGTGCTCCAGGTCTGGCGTGGGGCGCGACCTCTCGGTCGGCGTTGCAGTGGGTCGCGGAGTGTGAAGAGAAATGCGGGAGTGGCGCGCGAGGTGGGCCAAGTGTGGCGTCAGTTGGAGGTCGCCTGGGCGACGGCGCGTCCTCCTTGGCGGCTCGAGAAGAGGCAGCCACCGAGGAAGGTGCCCTCCAGGGCGTTCCACCCCCAGACGCCGCTGCTCGGGCGAATCGACGAAGAACAGGCCGCCGAAGGACCAGACGGCCCGACCGCCGAGACTCGCGGCGTTCTCCTGATCCACCAGCGCCACCCGACGCCCCCGCGAGGTGAGTTCATGGGCTGCCATCAACCCCGCGAGACCTGCCCCGACGACGATCAAGTCGGCGTCCATGAGCACTTCTCCTTCTGACAACACAAGTTGCTGATGAGTATTGACACGCGCAGCCCCGCTTCGCGTTCGGTGCCGCCGCCGCGCAGATCAAGCCCCGGCGACCAGACCGGTGATGTTCAGCGCCAGCCCCGCTACGTTGATGGCGATGGGGCTGGCCCACGCTGCCCGGCTCCGGTAGTAGTCACCTGGGCCCCGCAGCAGGTGGACCAGGAGCCCGCCATAGCCGAGGATCACGATGAACACGGCCATCGCGATCCGGTAGGCGACATCAAGGCGTGCCAGCCCCAGCCCCAGTGATGCGGTGTAAGCGACCATCACGAGGAATCTCGCTCCTCCTGACTCCGAGTGCAGCGGCCGGCGACCTGCCCGCTTCTCGCGAATACTGAGGGCGTGGTAGCCCGCCGCCACCACCGCGTACGCCGCCTGGGCGCAGAGCAGAGCGGGTATGCCGTGCGTACTCATAGTTGTCCTGTCGTAGTTGAGAAAAATCAGCGACGCGACGGGGACCTGCCCCGAACACTGGAGAACAGGGGGGGGTGGCCGCAACCACCGACGCCGGACTCAGTGGAGCCCGAGCTATTCGCCCCGGACCTTGCGGAAGACGGTGCTTGCGCATGTGCTCGGAGGCCGGCTCCTCGTCCGACGCGATGGCGTCGGACGTTGTCCTGTGCTCCTCGTCGGAGCGGGTCCATCGCCCCTGGTCGGCCAAGTTCTGCGGGCCCTGCCGTCGAGCCTGGTCGCGCAGCTGGCCGACCATCGCCACCAGGCGGCGGATGCCCAGCAGTTCGAGCAGGCCGAGGTGGAACTGCCGGTCCAGGTCCGGGAAAGCGGTAGGTCGCCCTCGCACGCGGCATCGGCGATCTCCTGTGCGAGCCGGTGCGAGCGTCCCTTATCGATTCCACGCCAACCCGCTGGCCAGCGACTTCAAGACAGCAGAGCTCGACTTCTAGGGCGCGAACAAGAGCGTGTCCAGACCGCGCACGAGGCCGATGCGGTCCATGGCCTTGGTGGCAGCCAGAAGGGTTCCGTCAACGTAAGGCGTAGTGTCCGATCCGGCGTCGTGCCGGATCGTGAGCCGCTCGGCGGGCAGCCCGAACAGGATCTCAACGCTCAGTGCGTAGCCGGGCAACCTGACACTGTGTACCTGTGTGGCGGCTATCGGTGCCCCGCGCGCTGCCGGGACACCGCCGGTATCCGCAATTGCGACATCGATTTGCGGTTCATGGACCTCGGCGAGGTGTTCGGCCAATTCGCGTGCCGTCCCGCCAGGCGCGTCCGCCTTCGTGGAGTCCGCGTACTCCACGACTTCCCATGTCGGCAGATGCTCAGCGGCAAGCAGTGCGGCATGCTGGAGCAGTGACGCCGTGATCGAGAAGTTGCCCGACGCGACGACGCCGCGTCCAGCTTCACTTGCCGCGGCCTCGATCTCGGCGAAGTCATCAGCAGAGAGGCCTGACGACCCGACTACCACCGCCACGCCGTGGCGCAGCGACCTGAGCACGTGGTCCTTCACGCTCAAGTGCGATGTGTAGTCGATCAGCACGTCAGTCGAGCCGGCGTCCAGCGCTTCCTGCACGGTGGAAAACAGGGGTACATCCATCGGTTCAACACCCAGGGCAAGGCCAAGGTCCTTGCCGGCGTGCTTCCGCGACACGCCCGAGACGACAGTGAGCTCGTCACGCCCTATGGCGGCTCGCGCCACCGCTGACCCTGTCCAGCCCGTCGCGCCGGCGATGCACAGACGTAGTGTCACAAATCCTCCAGGACCGGGACTCGGTGCTGTCGCCCGATAAGTCTTGTGACTCGCGTGGCCGTTGCCAGCAAGCCGACGCGGAGCGTCTGGTCGCGTCCTGGGGCCGGCGCGAGAAGTATCTGGAACGCCTGAACCAAGAGGATGTCTCTATTCACCCCAGACCTCCCGGAACACGCGCATCCAGTTGCCGCCGATGATCTTCTGTACTTCTTTGGTGTCGAAGCCGGCCCGCAGCAGGGCTTCGGTGAGGTTGGCGGCCTTGTCGGGGGTCTCGATGCCCTTGGGGTAGAGGTACGGCGGGGGCGGGTAGGAGGCGGGCGACCATTCACCGGACTCGAGGAACTTGTTGTAGAACACCTGGGCTTCTTCGTCGGTGGAGTAAGGGTGCTGGCCGTCGAAGTAGTCGAGCCCGAGACCGATGTGGTCCACGCCCACCAGATCGGCGATGTACTTGATGTGGTCGATGAGCTGCTCAAGGCTGGGCTGCTTGTCGCCGGAGACGAACGGCGGGTAGGCGTTGGCGCCAACGAGGCCGCCACTTTGGGCGATGGCCTTGATCTGGTCGTCGAGGATGTTGCGCGGCGAGGGGTGCACTGCCCTCACGCCTGCGTGAGAGAAGACTGCGGGGCGTTCGGAGGCTTCGATGGTCTCCATGGTGGTGCGGTAGCCGGTGTGGGAGCAGTCGACGACGATCCTGGCTTCGTTGAGGCGCTTGATGACGTCGAGCCCGAAGCGGCTCAGGCCGGCATCGGTGCGCTCCTCGCAGCCGTCGCCGATGCGGTTCTTGACGTTGTAGGTCAGTTGGATCATGCCGACGCCCATCGACTTGTAGGCGTCGATGTAGTCCAGGCGATTCTCGATGGGGTCACCGCCCTGGAAATGCAGGATGATCCCCATCTTGCCGGCGGCCTTCGCGGCGTCGATGTCGTCGGCGCTTCGGATAACGGTGAGTGCGTCGCCGGCCGAGCGGATGAGCTTTTGAGCCCGACCGATGTTCCGCAGCGTCCCCAGTGCCCCCTCGACGTTGTCGCTGACCGTCGCGGCGACGGCGGTGAAACCCCCAGCCATGTAGTCGAGTACGCCCTGTGCGTTGGCGATGAGCGGTGCACAGCCGTCGATCACGACGGACTGCCGGTGGAGGTCAGCTACGGAGGTCATATTTGGCTCCTTCGGGAGTTGTGATGGGTGATCCACGCCGCGGGCTTGTCGCGCTCTGCGTCAACGCCGATGGTCAGGGGGGTTGGTCACCCTGGATGTCGCGCGCCGAGGTCGGCGCCGACCGGCTGGTCTTGACGTCCTACCGCCACGGGCGCGGATCATGCGCGGCGCCTGGTCGCGAAGGCCTGTCGCAGTGATCCTTCGGCCACCGGCCGGCTCTGCGGCATCCGCTTCTCTTTCCTCATTTCGGAACCGGATCTCACGAGCCCAGCTCACTACGGCCTGGCACCTAATGTGTAAGGTATCACACCTCTCCGAAGGGTCCTATTGAAGTGCGGACGCCTCCGCCAGGCGGCACAAGGGCCGCTTGGTCGCGGCGGGGCACGGCGCATTCGGCATGACCCTCGCACCGGTGACGGGCGGGACGGTGGCCGACCGACTCGCCGCTTCGGCCGCGACAGACAGCAACAGTGACAAAGCAGGTGAGGGGGCCGAAGATGACGATGACCGAAAGACAGACGGCGTCGACAAGAATGCCGCTGAGCAGGATCCTTATCACCTGGGGCGCAGGACCCACCCTCGAGCTTTACCACGTGACTCTCTTCGGCCTGGCCAGTGGCCAGGTGTTCAGCCAGTTTTTCTTCCCCGGCGGCGACAGGACCGTCGGAACAATGCTTGCGTTCATGACCTTCGGCGTGGGGTTCTTCGCCCGGCCGGTGGGCGGCATCGTCTTCGGCCACTTCGACGACCGCCTGGGACGTCGACGGATGCTCCAGTACACCCTCCTCATCATGGGAGGCGCGACCGTGGCTCATCGGCGCCCTCCCGACCTACGGGCAGATCGGGGTGTCGGCGCCAGTCATGCTCGTGATCCTCCGATTCGTCCAGGGCCTGTCCCAGGGTGGGGAGAGTGGAGGCGGAGCCCTCACCCTGCTGGAACACGCCAGCCCCGGACGGCGCGGGGCCCTACACGGCCATCGGCGGAGCCACCGCACCCATGGGCGCTCTGCTGGCCACCGTGGTGTGGGCGGTGACCAAGTCACTGGGTGAAGACAACCTCGTCGACTGGGGTTGGCGCATACCGTTCGCGGTGAGTGTGCTCGTCGTCAGTACCGGCGTCTATGCGCGTCTTCGTCTCAGTGAGACGCCGGAGTTCGCCGACCTGACCGAGGAGCGGCGAACGGCCAGGGCACCGATTGTCGAGGTAGCGCGGCAGGACTGGCGGCGGACGGTGTGCATCATCGGCGTCAACTTCGGCTTCACCAGCTTCTGGTATCTGCTGATCACCTGGGCTCCCAGCTATCTCTCCGACACGTTGAAGGTCGCGGCCGGCGTGAGCCTGGTGGGCATGGTGGCCAGCTCGCTCGTCCAGACCGCTGTAGTCCTGGCCTTCGGCGCATTGTCCGACCGGTATGGCCGCAAGCCGATCATCGTGGCGGGAGCGCTGTTCACCGCGCTCCAGGCGGTTCCCTTCTTCCTCCTGCTGCAGACCCGTTCGCCGGGACTGGTCATCCTTGCGCTGGCCATGGCGGCGATTGGTCCGGGCGCGGTTCTCGGCCCGCTCCTCGCCTTCTTCTGCGAGCAGCACCCCGCACGGCGCCGCTACATCGGATTCTCGCTCGGATACCAGGTCGGCGCGGCTCTCACCGGCGGTCTCACCGCCGGTGATCGCGACGGCGCTGTTCGGCGGGTTCGGCAACTCGACCTGGTCGGTGAGCGCGTACATCGCAGCACGCTGATTCAGGCTGAATCAGAATCGGGCATGAAAGCCGCGAAACGCGACGGCAAGCTCGCGGGCTGGCGCATGAAGCAGGTCGAGCCAACCACTTCAGGTGGTTGGGAGGCTGCAGCCACCCCGCTGATCGCTCTTCGGCTAGTCCCTGGTGTGGCGGCGGCCGGCATCACGTCTCCGCTCTGTCGTCGCGCCGACTCCCGCAGGGGTCAGGGTTGGCCGTCCATCAGGTGGAGGTCCTGCCACATCTGCTGGATCCGGCCGGATGCGCGCAGGGCGTCGTCGGCGGCGGGCTCGGCCAGGACGGCTTGCAAGCGCGTCGGCATGCCCGAACAGTCGTACCGAAAGATCGCCGACGTCCACGAATCCGGCCTGGCCGCACTCGAACGCGCCCACTGTCACGGGCGACCCCTATGAGGGAGCAACCACCCGCCCGGTTCAGGCGTCGGCTTCAGGGCGACCGGCCCAGATTCCGCGGCTGTGGGCGAGGTGCTTGCGCATGAGTTCGGAGGCCAGCTCGTGGTCTCCCGACTCGATGGCGTCGACGATGTCGATGTGCTCCTCGCCGGACCGGGTCAGCTGTCCCTGATCCGCCAGTTTCTGCAGGCCTTGCATCCGGGCCTGGTCGCGCAACTGGCCGACCGTGGTCACCAGGCGACGATTGCCCAGCAGTTCGAGTAGGCCGAGGTGGAACTGCCGGTCCAGGTCGAGAAAGAGGGTGAGGTCGCCCTCGTGCGCGGCATCGGTGATCTCCTGCGCAAGCTGCCGGAACTGCGGCACCGGTGCTCCGCCCAGAACCTGGACCACCTCGGCCATGGCCGGCGCCTCGAGCATGGTGCGGAGCTGGAAGATCTCCTCAAGGTCGTGGTCGGTCAGTACCGGGACCCGGAACCCCCGGTTGCGGATGATCTCGACCATGCCCAGATTGGCGAGATCCATGATCGCTTCTCGGACCGGAGTTACCGAGACGCCGAGCTCCGCGGCCACATTGATGACGCTCGTCACCTGCCCCGGTGCGATCTGTCCCAGCACGATCTGAGTCCGCACTGCCTCCCGTGCCTGCTCCCGGAGGCTGATCGACTTGAGCTGCGGGGTGCGGGCAGTCGGTGCTGCCGGGCGAGGAGTGGTCACGCCTTATGCATAACACGAAATGCCCAAGTCGTCGAAAGGCCAACCCTGCTGTACTGTGTAAGGCGTAATACCTTACTAGTCGACGATGACGAAGGCGGGATGCCGATGAAGACCATCACTGTCGGTGAGCGTGAGATACGTGACGCCGTCACGATCAGGGAGGCGATCGATGCCGTTCGGGGGGGCTTCATCGACCTCGCTGACGGACAGTTCGAGATGCCGACCCGCACTTCACTGTGCGACGGGCAGTTCCTGGTCATGTCGGCACATCACAGGCCGACCGCCTCAGCCATGATCAAGACGCTGAGCGTGAACTTCACGCGCAAACCCGCCATCACGGGAACCGTCGTCTGGAGCGAGACCGGCCGCCTGGACCACCTGGTCGCCGATGCCGGAGCCGTGACCTGCCTGCGCACCGGTGCGGCGGTCGGCGTCGCCACCGATCTCCTTGCTGCTCCTGAGGCCGGACGTCTCACCCTGATCGGTGCAGGCGGGCAGGCCCTCGACCAGGTCCGCGCCGTCCACGCGGTCCGGCCCCTGCGTCAACTGACGGTCGTGGACAGCGACCCACAGCGCACCAGGTCCCTCATCCAGACGCTGGAACCGGAACTGGCCGGCGTGGAACTCTTCACCGCAACAGACGCGGAGTCGGCCGTCCGGACGGCTGAGATCGTGTGCTGCGCGACCAACGCGACCAGCCCGCTCTTCCCGGAGCCGGCGCTGCCCGCACTGGTGCACGTCAACGCCATCGGCGCGTACCGCCCCACCATGCGCGAACTGCCCGACGAACTGCTCGCCGACAGCACCGTCGTCGTCGACGACCTCGCTGCGATCCTCGAGGAGTCCGGCGAGATCATCCACGCCCTCGAAGCCGGCGCTCTCACCACGGACGCCCTCACGCCACTCGGCACCGCGTTGACGGCTCCGGCCGCGGACTACGGCAAGCGGACCGTGTTCAAGACCGTCGGTGTCGCCATGCAGGACTGGGCGATCGCCCACCTGCTGGCCAAGAAGTTCCTCCACTGACCCGGCGCAGCCCGGTCCGAACCACAAGAAGGCCAAGACATGACAGACAGTGCAGTGATCGTCGGTGGAGGCGTGATCGGGCTGGCCACCGCGTACAGGCTCGCACGTGACGGCCTGGCCGTCACCATCGTGGACGCAGCTCACGGCGAGACGGGAGCCTCCAGGCACAACGCCGGGTGGGTCGTCCCGATCATGTCGGCTCCCGTGCCCGCACCCGGCATGCTCGGAGCAGCACTGAAGTGGATGGGCCGAAAGGAGAGCCCGCTGCGCGCCCGACTCTCGCCACGTCCTGAACACGTGCGCTTTATGGTCGGCATGCTGCGGCACTCCAATGCCAAGGACTTCCACCAGGGCCTGGAATCCCTCACCACGCTCAACGAACGGACCATCGAACTGTTCGACGAGTACGAGAAGGACGGCGTTCGGTTCGAATACCACCGCACAGGCCAGCTCATGGTCTTCCACACCCGGAAAGCGATGCAGGGGTACCAAGCGGCAGCAGAGCCGGTGGAGCGGATCGGCCACACCGCCGTCCCCCTTTCCGGTGATGAGCTCAGGGATCTCGAACCTGCGCTGGGCAAGCATGTGCTGGCGGGACTGCAGTGCCCACAGGAGCGGCACGTCGACCCGGCAAGTCTGATCGACGGCCTGACAAGGCGCTGCGTGGAACTCGGCGTCCGGTTTCGCTATGACAGCCCGGTGACCGACATCCGCTTCCGCGGCCCGGTGGTGACGTCGGTGGTCGCCGGCGGTGAGGAAGTCACTGCTGACCTCTTCGTCCTCGCGGCAGGCGTGCACACCCGCCGGCTTGCACGGCTGGCCGGGTTCCCACTGCCCATCCAGCCCGGCAAGGGGTACGGATTCGACGAAACCGACAGCGCCGTGACGCTGCGGCACTCGGTGTACCTAGGCGAGGCGAAGGTGGCCGTCACCCCGTTGTCAGACCGGCTGCGGTTTGCCGGAACCATGGAGTTCGGCAGCTTCGACGCGACTATCGACACGCATCGCGTGCGAGGCATCGTCCGTTCGGCCCACGAGTACCTGCCGGCCTTCTCGCCGACGTCAGAGCCACAAGCTTGGACGGGACTGCGTCCGATGACGCCGGACGGGCTACCGGTCATCGGGGTGTTGCCCGGCAAGGACAACGTGCTTGTCGCCAGCGGACACTGCATGCTGGGCGTCACTCTGGCCCCGGTCACGGCGGAGGTCATCTCCGCACACATCAAGGGCGGTCAGCAGGTGTCACATATGGCCGCTGCGGCTCACCCGTTCGCCCCCGTGCGCTTCGCCGGTCGCCGAGCGCGGACTCCGGCACGCAACTGATGCGCGACTTTGGCGGGCTGCTGTGTGCGCACCCAGAGGGGTGCGCAGGGGAGCCTGCTGCGGCTTCCCGCCCGAAGGCATCAAGCCGCGCCGCAGTCGCGTGACCCGCGAAGGCGAATCGGGCTTCTCCACGCACTCCAAACGTTGATCGCTCGTCATGACCCGATGGCAGCACCGAATACGCCCTGATCCCCGCGCCTGGGCGCATGGACGTCGACCAGAGCTGCGCCAGTCGGGCTGATCCCAAGGATGACGCCGCATGTCTTCGCTGTTTCACCCTCGCCGGCTTCGCGCCGCGAGCCCATTCGAGCCCTCCTCGTCGATCCCGACGAGCCAACTCGGCGACTGGCACCGGACGACCGCGCCCTTGTCCCGGACCTTCGCGGTCACCAACAGCGTGCCCTTCGCCGCGATGCTACTGCTCGCCTGCACGGCCGGCGGCCTTCTCGGCATCGACGTCCTGGGTCAGTTGAGCCTGGGCATCCTGCTCGGGCTGGCCCAAGTCGTCCTGCTGCTGGTGACGGCCGGACGATTCGACCACAGGTCGACCCGGGCCCAGGACGCCAAGTGCGTGCCTCCGGAGCCCCGATCGCTCGATCAGCTCTACGGGATCTGGGACAGCTACCTCTACGACCGCGAAAGCTCCCACACGCAGCAGCGCAGCGACATCAGGACGGAGAGACGATGAACGTCCCTGTCCCGAACACCGGTGTCCCCAGCGGGGTCCTCATCTCCTTCCTGATCGTCGTGGGCCTCTCAATCCTGCTGTGCGTGCTGTTCGGCTCAGACAGCGACCAGGTGGCCGACTTCTACACGGCCAACCGCACCCTGACACCTCTGCAGAACGGTCTGGCGCTGGCCGGCGACTACGTGTCCGCCACCACGATGCTGGGCATGACCGGGTTGGTCGCCCTGGCTGGCTACGACGGGTTCGCCCTCAGCGTCAGCATCGTTCTGAGCATGGGCGTCCTCATGCTGCTGGCCCAGGCGATGCGCAATGCGGGCCGGTACACCTTCGGCGACATCCTGGAACTCAGGGCAGCCGGACCCGCCCCGCGCATCGCGGCCGCTGTCGCGACGCTGGCGGCTTCGCTGCCCTTCCTGGTCGTCCAGCTCTCGGGTGCCGGCTCGACCACCGCACTGTTCCTCGGCCATACCGACGCGGGCACCCAGAAGTTGTGCACGGCACTGATCGGCGTGTTGATGGTCTGCTTCGCTGTGCTCGGGGGGATGAGGGGCATCGGCATCCTGCAGATCGTCAAGGTGCCTCTGGTCCTCGGCGTGATGCTCGTAGTCCTGCTCTCCGTGTTCAGCCACTTCCACTGGAGCCTCAACGCTCTGCTTCGGGCCGCCGGCGACGGCAGCGGGCCGTCGCCGTACCCGTACCTGCGTCCGGGCCGCGAGTTCGGCAACTCGCTCAACGGTCGGCTGGACTTCGTGGGCGTACAGGTCACCGTGGCCCTCAGCGCCTTCATGCCGCACATGATCATGCGGGTGAGCTGCGCACCGAACGGCATTGCTGCCCGGCGCTCTGCCCGACGCGCGATCTCCATGGTCGGCGCGCTCATGCTCGGCGTGGTGCTCCTCGGCATGGCAGAAGCGGCGATGGTGGGCGGCCTCACGATTGCGGCGGTGAACCCCAACGGCCAGTCAGCTCTGCTCCTGCTGTCGCGCACGCTCAACGGCGGCATCGGGACCACCGCAGGCAACGCCCTGTTCACCGTCGTCGCCTCGACGGTGTTCGTTGCCGTGCTGGCGGCGGTGGCCGACGTCACCCTCGCAGCCGCCGCCGGCCTGGCACACGACCTCGCGGCCCACGCCTTCAAACGCGGCACGATGTCGGAGGCCAGGGAAGTGCGCGCGACCCAGTGGTCAGCGGTGGCGGTCGGTCTTCTTGGCATCGGGCTGGCCGTGACAGCGCTGGGCTACAACGTGAACTTCCTGACCGTCTTCGCGCTCGCGATGGCCGCGTCCACCATCTTCCCAGCGCTGGTCTACAGCCTGTTCTGGCCGCGCTACAACCGAGCCGGCCTCTTGTGGACTGTGTACGGCGGCCTGGCCTGCACCGTCGGACTGCAGTTGTTCTCCCCGACGATCTCCGGCTCCGCGTCCTCCCTGTTCCCGCAGGTCGACTTTCACTTCTTCCCGCTCCAGACCCCGGGGCTGATTTCCGTGCCGGTGGCCTTCCTTCTTGGTTGGGCCGCCAGCGTCCGAGGAAAAGGCACACCTACGGGCGTAGAACCTCCACGGGGACCCGATGCTGCGCTGCTCCTGGGCGCCCAGCAGAACCCGGGCGCCGACCGAGGGTCGGCTTGAGTTGCGGCCGGGCTGAGCCACGGAGATTCCGTGGGATCGGGCCATTCGAGCGACGTCACTCTTCGCCTGTCGAGGGCGATCCAGAAATAGGCAACACAACGAACGGAATGGAACTCAGTCAGATGACCGGCACGGAAACCCCACGCGGCTTCGCGGCCGAACTGCGGGACGCTGTGAGCGCACGTACGGTGATCCTCGTCTTCGCCACGCTGCTTCTTCAGCTCGGCTTCATCCTCAGCTTCGTGGGGGCGCTGCACCACCCCGTCCCCCACAAGGCCTCCATCGGGGTCGTCGCCCCAACCGCGGCACAAGGCAAGATCGTCCACCAGCTGAACGCGATTCCGGGTCAGCCGCTGGACGCCAAGGCCGTGACTTCCGAGGCTGAGGCGGTCCGCCAGATCAAGGACCAGACGCTCTACAGCGCGTTCATTCCCAACCCCGCCGGAACTCACGACCGGCTGCTGGTCGCCTCGGCGTCGAGCGCCTCTCTGGCCACCGCCCTAGAGAAGACGATGACTCAGGTGGACGCTACCCAGCACCGCACCATCACCGTCCAGGACGTGGTCCCCGTCTCCAGTCACGACCAGAACGGTCTGACCTCCTTCTACCTGGCCATCGGCTGGTGCGTGGGCGGCTACCTGGTCGCCTCCATTCTCGGCATCAGCGGTGGCGCACGGCCCGCCAACCCCCGACGGGCTACGATCCGCCTCGGCGCGCTGGCGCTCTACTCAATCGCCGCCGGCCTCGGTGGAGCGATCATCGTGGGCCCCGTTCTCGGCGCGCTTCCCGCGGGCATCCTCGCCCTGTGGGGCATCGGTTCACTCCTGGTCTTCGCGGTCGGTGCGTGCTCGATGGCTCTGCAGTGCTTCCTCGGGATCGCCGGCATCGGAGCAGCGGTCCTGATCTTCGTGATCCTGGGAAATCCGTCCTCCGGCGGGGTGTACGCACCCCCCATGATCCCGCCGTTCTGGCGAGCCATTGGCCCCTGGCTGCCCAACAGCGCCGGTACGAGCCTCAACCGGAGCTACGCGTACTTCGACGGTACCCACACCACCTTCCCATGGCTGGTCTTGGTGGCCTGGGCGATCGTGGGGCTGGCCTTGACCCTGCTCGGATCCGTGGTCCGCAAGCGCCCTGACACGCAGACGGAGACGCCGCTGGTGTAGTCCAGCCTGGGCCCCCGGGGGGGGGGGGGGCCCCCCCCCCCCCCCCGGGGCCCCCCCCCCCCCCCCGCGGCGGGGGGGGGGGGGCCCCCCCCCCCCCCGGGGGGGGGGGCCCCCCCCCCCCCCCCCCCCGGGGCCCCTCGTCTCCGCGACTTGCCGGCGCTGACTGGCCGCAGTCCGCGCGCCGCGTGAGGCGATCCCCGGTGCCTGCGGTTCTTCCGCCGCGACAGTCGCCGGATGCAGATGTTCGTTCCAGGACACAAGACCGAAGCGGCCAGCCAACCCGGCGTGATCCCGGTCGCGCACTGCTGCCCGGTGGTCGGCCCGGATCTGGGAGAGGTCTGGGCCCAGCCGTATCCGTCCGCCTGCACCGAGGCAATGGCCTCACCGGCACCGGTGCTCGTGGAGAGCGTGTCCGAGGACCACGTCCTGCCGCTCGGGGAGCGCTCCGGCGTTCACGCACCCTTGCTGGTCCAGGAGCAGTTCCTCGGGCTGGCCACGTTCGTCCGCTCCAACCGCCCGAACGCACTCACTGCCGCAGACCTCGACCTCGCCATGGCGCTCGCGGAGTGACGGCGGTCTTCGTAAGCTCCCCGAGTGCGGCCATATACGGCGCATTCTGTGGCCACGGGATCCCCCGAGTACCGCCAGATATTTCTCCCCGCTCGCCGCTTGCAGTCCCGCTCGACGACGCTGGAGCGGGTGAAGAACGGCGAGGAGATCATGGAGATCCTGGAGGCATACGACCTCACGGGGAGTTACCGCGCCGCGGCCGAGCTGGCCGGCTGCGACCACCACACCGTTGCCCGACACGTGAAGATGCGGGCCGCCGGCCAGCAGCCGGATCGCCGCCGGCACCGGACCCGGCAGATCGACGACTACCTGCCGAAGATCGAGGAACTGGTGGTCCGCTCGCGGGGCAAGATCCGCGCGGACGTGGTCCACAAGAGGATCACCGCGATGGGCTTCACCGGCGGGGAACGGACCACCCGCCGCACCATCGCCGAGGCGAAAGCCCAGTTCAAGACCGGTCGGCGGAGGGTCTACAGGCCGTGGGTGACCGAGCCGGGGCTCTGGCTCCAATACGACTTCGGCGACGGCCCAGTCATCAAGGGCCGCAAGACCACGCTGTTCTGCGCATGGCTGGCCTGGTCCCGCTTCCGCGTCGTCATCCCGATCTGGGACAAGACGCTCCCAACAGTGACCGCCTGTCTGGACACCACCTTCCGCAGGATCGGCGGCGTCCCGGCCTACGTGCTCACCGACAACGAGAAAACGGTCACCACCGACCACATCGCCGGGATCGCGGTCCGCAACCCGGACGTCGTCGAGGTCGCCCGCCACTACGGCACGACCATACGCACCTGCGTCCCGGCGGACCCGGAGACGAAGGGCGGCTCGGAATCCACGGTGAAGATCGCGAAGGCCGATCTCGTGCCGAAGGACGTCAACCTGCGCGACCACTACCAGACCTTCGGCGAGCTGGAGGCTGCCTGCCGCCAGTTCGGTGAGGAGGTCAACTCCCGCGTCCACAAGGCGACCCGGCGCAAGCCGATCGAGCGGCTGGCCGAGGAACAGCAACGGCTGCACCCGCCGCCGAAGAGCCCGTTCACCGCGGCGTTCGGCACCACCCGAAGGGTCGCCTGGGACTCGACGATCTCCGTCGAGGCGGTTCGCTACTCGGTCCCGCACCAGCTGATCGACACCCGGGTCTGGGCCCGCTTCCACGGCGACGAGCTGATCGTCACCGCTGTCGACGAACACGGACCCGCTCGCGAGGTCGCCCGCCACCAGCGCGGACAGCCCGGCTCCCCAGTCCTGGACGACGGCCACTACCCGCCCCGCGAGGACAAGACCGCGGACCGAACTCCGCGCGCCACCAGCGCGGACGAAGCCGCGTTCCTCGCCCTCGGGCCCGGCGCCGCGTCCTGGCTGGTCGAAGCCGCAGCAGCTGGCGTCCGCAGGATCAAGGCAAAGATGGCCGAGGCCGTCGCCCTGGCGAAGCTGCACTCCGCCCCGGACGTCGACCGGGCGCTTGGCACCGCCGCGGTCACCGGGCGGTTCGCCGACGCGGACCTGCTGTCCATCCTCGACTACCAGGCTGTCCACGAGCACACCGAGCCCCACCGCCGCAGCGAGGACCACTCCCTGCAGCCCGGCACTGGCGCCTGGTCCTCCTTCGGCCGCACCACCACCGACACCCCCGAGTTCGACGAGAGCGATCTGACCTGAGGGCCGCCCCGCTCCGCACCGTTCCCGGCACCAACGGCGACCCGCTCGCCGAGGCCATCGAATACACCAGGCGGCTCAAACTCCCGCACATCCGCCGGTCGTTGACCGACATCATCCCCACGGCGAAGGCCCAGCGCTGGGACCCGGCCGAGGTCGTCCGCGTCCTGCTCGCGGAGGAAGCCGCCGGCCGGGACCGCGCGAACCTGCACACCCGCCGCAAGCGGGCCGGGTTCCCGACCGGGAAGACCTTCGGCGACTGGGATGAGGGCAAGTCCTCGATCCCCAGGGCAACCCAGGACGCCCTGAAGACGCTGGAGTGGGTCGGCCGCCGGGAGTCGTTTTGCATCTGCGGCCCGTCGGGGACGGGCAAGAGCCACTTCACCGAGGCCCTCGGTCAGACCGCGGTCGAGGCAGGCCTGGCCGTCTCCTGGTTCACGATCCAGGACCTCGGGTCGCTGGTCCGCCGGCACCGCGCGGACGACTCCATCGCAAGGGCGCTGTCCCGGATCATCCGATCCGATTTGATCATCGTTGATGACATCGGCCTATTGCCGGTTTCCGAGGACGCCGCCGAGGACCTGCATGCTCGTCACGGACCGGTCAGGCAGGTTCTGGTGGCCGCCTCCACCCGCTGGGCGAGCGCTTCGACCAGGGCCGGGTGGGTTCCGAGCGGACGTGCGGCGGAGTCCGCGCCGCAGTCGTTGATCCGGTCAGCGAAAAGGCCTGGAGCCAATAGCCAGGTGGCGACCGATACCCGCCGTGCTCCCCGGGAGCGGGCGTCCGCGACCGCCTCGGCGACGGTGGGCCGCGCGGACGCAGCCCAGCCTACGGACACTGCTGTGCCGAGGCGGCGGCCCAGGGTCTGGGCCAGTGCGGCGACCTCCGCTCGGGCGGCTGGGTCGCGGGAGCCGGCCGCCCCCAGGACGACAGAGTCGCCGGGCCCCGCACCGGCCTCGGCGAGCCGGTCCGTCAACGCGGTAAGGAGAGTCGAAGCCGGGCCGGGCGGCGGGGTGACCACCGTGTCGCTGCGGCCGGAGCCCAGGATCTGGGCCGGGATGTCGGTGTGGACGTGATGGCCGCTGGACAGGAAGGCCGGCACCAGGACCGGGGTACGGCCGGTGTGCCCCTGAGCACGTCGGCGATGGTGGGGCCGTGGACGTCCGCGTAGGCGGGGTGCACCGGCAGTCCGAGCTGGTCGGCGAGAGCGAAGGCCAGGTCCTGCGTCACCGCGGTCCCTGCTGGGTTGCGGGTTCCGTGAACAGCCAGGACCACGGCGATCGGCGACGGCATGAGGCAGGTCCTCCCATGGGGGGTGGGGTGGGCGTCGGCGGTCACTTCTCCGCGGCCGGGCCGCGCCTGCGCAGGTAGACGCCCCAGGTCAGGGAGAGACACAGGCCGTAGTAGCCGAGGAAGGCCAGGTAGGCGGCGTTGCCGTTGTGGGCGTTGAGGAAGGACTGGCGGATGGCGAGGTTGACCAGGACGCCCCCGAAGGCGCCGATCGCGCCGGCGACGCCGATCAGTGAGGTGGCCTGGCGCTGGGAGGCCTGCTCGGCCTCGGCCTGGCCTACCCCAGCCGGCACCGCGGCGCGGGCTTTGGCTTGGAAGATGGCTGGGATCATCTTGTAGGTGGAGCCGTTGCCGATGCCGCTGAGCACGAACAGGGCGATGAATCCGACCAGGAACAACGGCAGCGAGCGTTGCCCGGAGGCGATCAGGACCGTGCCCGCGCCCAGGGCCATCGCGGCGAAGTTCCAGCAGGTCACCCGGGGCCCGCCCCAGCGGTCGGCCATCCTGCCGCCGATCGGGCGTACCAGTGAGCCGAGCAGCGGGCCGAGGAAGGTCAGGTAGGCCGCCTTGAGGGGGGTGTCGAACTGGGTATGGAACTGGACTTGGAGGACCTGGCCGAAGGCGAAGCCGAAGCCGATGAAGGAGCCGAAGGTACCGATGTACAGCGCGGACATCACCCAGGTGTGCGGTTCACGGCAGATGTCGCGCAGAGCGTGCCGCCGGTCTCCGGGGGCGTCGAGGTTGTCCATCCGCAGGGCGGCGCCGAGCGCCACCAGGACGATCAGCGGCACGTAGACCAGGGGCAGCAGTCGCGGGTGGGCGGCACCGGCGGTGGCCAGGATCAGCAGGCCGACGAGTTGCACGGCTGCGACGCCGATGTTGCCGCCGCCCGCGTTGATCCCCAGTGCCCAGCCCTTGAGGCGTTGTGGGTAGAAGGCGTTGATGTTCGCCATGGAGGAGGCGAAGTTGCCGCCGCCGACTCCGGCCACGGCGGCCAGCGCCAGCAGGGCAGTGTAGGAGACGCCGGGCCTTAGCAGGGTGCCGGCCAGCACGGTGGGGATCAGCAGCAGCAACGCGCTGGCGATGGTCCAGTTGCGTCCGCCGAAGCGGGCCACAGCGGTGGTGTAGGGCAGCCGCAGCAGCGATCCGGCGGCTGTGGGGACGGCGGTGAGGACGAACTTCCCAGCTGTGTCGATGTGGTACTGGGGTCCCAGGAAGAGCACCAGGACCGACCACAGGCTCCAGACGGAGAATCCGATGTGTTCGGACAGTACGGAGAAGATCAGATTGCGCCGGGCCACCGCAGCGCCGGTGTGCTCCCAGAACTGCGGTTCCTCGGGGTGCCATTCGGCGACCCTGCGGGACCGGGTCCGGGGCGGGGCCTTTGTAGTGGCGGTGTGCGGGTCATGGACTGTCGCGCTCATGGTTGCCTGCCTTCGGCGGAGGGTTGCTGCGGCGGCTGCTGACTGGTTCCCGACGCTAGGGAGCAGAGGTTTCGCGGCCTGCTTCGCGCGGGCACCGCAGCGCTACGGCTCACGCACACCGGCCGCCGGCCCGTGTGAGAGCGGCGGCCGGATGCTGTCGGGAGCTGGGCTGAGGTGGCGTCAGGGTTCAGGGTTGCAGTCGGATCGGCCAGGTCCGCAGGTGGCTGCTGTTGCCGTCCGGTGCGGTTTCCTCGTCCAGGCAGGTGCCGTCGCGCAGGTCGAACGCCTGCTTGTACATCGGGGAGATCAGGACCGGCACCGGGCCGCGGGTGCCGAGCAGGCCGCGGGCCAGGACGTAGGCGCCGCTGAAGGGGTCGCGGTTGTCCAGGGCGTAGAGCTGTCCTGCGCGGTCGCGGAAGGCGGCCACCTGTTGTCCGTCGACCAGCAGGGCTGTGCCGCGTCCGGGCGTCAGATCGGCCAGAGCGCACACCCGGGTCCAGTTCCTGCCGTCGTGGATCTCGACCTGGGATGTCAGCGACTGCTGGTGGGAGGGACGCTGGGTGGACTGGTCGACGGGCTGCTGAACGGTGGGCTGTTCGGTGAGTGTCAACGTCATCGGGTACGTACCTCCAGGGAAGGGCCGGCGATCAGGGGCACGGACGCCACCGGCAGGGTGTGGCCGTCCTCGTCGGGGCGAGCGGGGCGGATCTGGTCGCGCTCAGGGACGAAGCGCACGGTGGGGTCGGGGGTGCCGGGGGCGTTGGTGAAGGAGACGAAGCGGCGCAGGCGCTCCGGGTCGGCCAGGGTGGCTGCCCATTCGTCCTGGTAGGTGGCGACGTGGCGGGCCATCAGGTCGTCGAGGTCGGCGCAGATGCCGAGTGAGTCGTCGAGCAGGACGGCGCGCAGGTGGTCCAGGCCGCCTTCGAGGCGGTCCAGCCAGGGGGCGGTGCGCTCCAGGCGGTCGGCAGTGCGGATGTAGAACATCAGGTACCGGTCGATGGTGCGGATCAGGGTGTCGTGGTCCAGGTCCTTGGCGAACAGGTCGGCGTGGCGCGGGGTCATTCCGCCGTTTCCGCCGAGGTAGAGGTTCCAGCCCTCGGCGGTGGCGATGACCCCGAAGTCCTTGCTCTGTGCTTCCGCGCATTCCCGTGCGCAGCCGGAGACCGCTGACTTGATCTTGTGTGGGGCGCGCAGACCCCGGTAGCGCAGTTCGAGTTCGATGGCGAGTGCGACGGAGTCCTGCACTCCGTAGCGGCACCAGGTCTGGCCGACGCAGGATTTGACCGTGCGTAGAGCCTTTCCGTAGGCGTGTCCGGACTCGAAGCCCGCGTCCACCAGGCGCCGCCAGATCAGGGGGAGCTGGTCGACCCGGGCCCCGAAGAGGTCGATCCGCTGGCCGCCGGTGATCTTGGTGTAGAGGCCGAAGTCGCGGGCGATCTCACCGATGGTGATCAGGCCGTCCGGGGTGATCTCGCCGCCCGGGATGCGCGGCACGACCGAGTAGGAGCCGTTGCGCTGCAGGTTGGCGAGGTGGTGGTCGTTGGTGTCCTGGAGCGTGGCCTGTTCGCCGTCCAGGATGTGGCCCTGGTCCAGGCTGGCCAGGATGGAGGCGGCCGCGGGCTTGCAGATCTCGCAGCCCTCACCGGTGCCGTGCTCCTCCAGCAGCCGCGTGAAGCTGTTGATGCCCTTGACCCGGACGATCTCGTAGAGCTCGGCGCGGGTGTGGGCGAAGTGCTCGCACAGGCCGTGGGCGACCTCGGCCCCGGAGGCCTCCAGCTCTTCCTTGAGGATGCCTTCGACCAGCTTGATGCAGCTGCCGCAGCCGGTACCGGCCTTGGTGCACTTCTTGACCTGCAGCAGGGTGTCGCAGCCGCCGTCGCGGACGGCGGCGGCGATAGTGCCTTTGTCTACGTTGTGGCAGGAGCAGACCACGGCGTCGTCGGGCAGGGTGAGCGGCCCGACGGGCGCGCCGAGCGCTGCCGGCAGGACGAGTTGCTCGGGCGGGGCAGGCAGCGGCGCTCCGCTGATGGCCAGTGGCCGCAGGGTGGCGTAGGACTCGGTGTCACCGACCAGGACCCCGCCGAGCAGTCGGCCCTGCGGGTCGATCACCAGCTTGCGGTAGACCCCCGTGCGGCTGCTGCTGTAGACCACGTCCACCGCGCCCTCGGCGGCGCCGTGGGCGTCGCCGAAGCTGGCCACCTCCACGCCCAACAGCTTGAGCTTGGTGGAGGTGTCGGCGCCGGTGAAACTGCCGGGGGCGCCGGCCAAGTGGCGGGCGGCGGCCTCGGCCATCGCGTAGCCGGGGGCGACCAGGCCGTAGACCCGGCCGTCCGCGGCCAGCGCGCACTCACCGATCGCCCAGATCCGCGGGTCGGCGGTGCGGCACTGCTCATCGACGACGATGCCGCCGCGTTCGCCGACCGGCAGGCCGCAGTCACGGGCGAGCTGGTCGCGGGGGCGCACCCCGGCGGAGAAGACCACCAGGTCGACGTCCAAGACGGTACCGTCGGAGAGCGTCATGGTGCGGACATGGCCGTCCGCGTCGGTGTCGACTCGCTGCGTCGCGGCTCCAGTGTGAACAGTGACGTCCAGTTGCTCGATTTTGCGGCGCAGCACCTCGCCGCCGCCGTGGTCGATCTGCAGGGCCATCAGCCGCGGGGCAAACTCCACCACATGGGTCCGCAGGCCCAGCGTCCGCAGCGCGCCCGCCGCCTCCAGCCCGAGCAGCCCGCCGCCGACCACGACGCCGACACCGGCGTCGGTGGCGTGGTCGCGGATGGCCTCCAGGTCCTCGATGGTGCGGTACACGTGGCAGCCCGGTGCGTCGTGCCCGGGGATGGGCGGGACGAACGGATAGGAGCCGGTGGCCAGGACCAGGGCGTCATAGGGGAAGGTGCGGCCGGAGCGGGCGGTGACGGTGCGGGCGGCGCGGTCGACGGTGACCGCCGGGTCCCCCAGGCACAGCTCGATGCTGTGCCCAGCGCGGCGGAGCTGGTCCAGGAACTCGGGCGGGCACAGCGTGAGTTGTTCGGCGCTGGTGCCGGAGAACCAGGAGGTCAGGTGCACCCGGTCGTAGGCGGGGCGTGGCTCCTCGGCCAGCACGGTGATCCGCCACGCGGTGGCCGGACTGTGCTCGGCCAGCGATTCCAGGAAGCCTTGGCCGACCATGCCGTGTCCCACCAGGACCAGATGCTGAGGTGTCACGGACGGGCTCCTTCGATGGTCGGCAGGGACCGGGGTTCAGGCGCAGCGGGGCGGGTCCTGGGCGGGGCGGGAGTACGAGCCATGCCCTGAGCGTCGAGGGGGCGGGTTTCCGGTCCGGGTCGCCCGTGTTGCCACCGCGGTACGGGTGTCTCACTCGATGTCCCGCTGAGGGTGACCCGGACGACATCTCCCGTACTCCTGGCGGCGGTGCGCTAACGACGCCGTGACCACCACGCAATCGGGGTGAAACGCCGCTGCCGGAGCCTTCAGCTCATGGCAACTGGTCACATGCCCGACACCGGCCCGCCCGCGCGCCCCGGCTCGGCGGCTCCGCCGGAGGGGTCGCTCACGGGTCCGCTGACAGGGTTCACGGTCGGGGTGACCGCCGCGCGCCGCCGCGACGAGCTCTCCGCGCTGCTCAAACGCCGCGGCGCGCGGGTGGTGGAGGCGCCGACGGTGCGGATCGTGCCGCTCGACGACGACAGCGCGCTACGCCGCGCCACCGAGCGCTGCCTGGTGGCCCCGCTGGACTACGTCGTGGCCACCACCGGGGTGGGCTGGCGCGGCTGGATGAGCGCCGCCGACGGCTGGGGCCTGGGACGACGTCTGGCCGAGGCCTGCCGGGACGCTGTGGTGCTCAGCCGCGGACCCAAGGCGACCGGCGCGGTGCGGGCCAGCGGCCTGGGCGAGACCTTCTCACCGCAAAGCGAGGCCAACGAAGAACTGCTCACCTGGCTGCTCGCCCGCAATCTGCACGAACGGCGGATCGCCGTGCAGGAGCACGGCGCACCGCTGGACGGGTTCGCCGCCGCGCTGCGCGAACGCGGCGCGGAAGTGATCGTGGTGCCGGTCTACCGCTGGGGACCGCCCGAGGACCCGGCCGCGGTGCGGCGTCTGGTCGAGCAGACCGTGCGCCGGGAGGTCCAGGCCATCGCCTTCACCAGCGCCCCGGCCATCACCGGGTTCCTCGACGCCGCCCGGACGCTGGACCTGCACGCCGAGGTGGTGACCGCGCTGCGGGTGGGCGCGACGGGCGGCGGCGTGCTGCCGGTCTGTGTCGGGCCGGTCTGTGCCAGGCCGCTGGAGGAACACGGCATCGCGTCCACCTGCCCCGACCGCGGCAGGCTCGGCTCACTGGTGCGCACCATCGTCGAGACGCTGCCGACCGGAAATCGCGAACTGCGTTTGGGGGAGAGCCGGTTGGTGCTCCAGGGCAATGCTCTCCTGGTCGCCGGGGAGTACCTGTGGCTGTCCCCGACCCAGAGCGCGCTTCTGCGGGCCCTGTCCGACCGGCCCGGACATGTGCTCAGCCGGGCCGAACTGCTGCAACGGGTATGGGTGGGCAGCAGTGCTGACGAACACGCGGTCGAGGCCGCGGTCGCCCGACTGCGGACAGTCCTGGGTCCGCACGCCGGACTGGTCCGCACCGTCCTCAAACGCGGCTACCGGCTGGGCGACACCCCCTGACCTGGCTCGGCCGACGCGCTGCGGGGACGGCCGTTGGGCGGATCACGCGCCGACGGCGGACTGGTGAGCCGGACGTAACGACCGGCGTCAGGCTCGCGTGACCCGGGCGCAATGGACGGTTCCTAGGGTGCGGTGCGAAGCACTGACCCACGTGATGTGGAAGGGGCATTTTGTGACGGCATCGGCTCCCCAGGCCGCCACCAGTGCGGTGAAGACCGTCTGCTCCTACTGCGGAGTGGGCTGCGGGATGGTCCTCGACGTCAGTACCGACCCGTCCACCGGTCGGCGCACAGCGACCAGGGCCTCCGGCGACAAGTCCCACCCGGCGAACTTCGGACGGCTCTGTACCAAGGGCACGACCAGCGCCGACCTACTCACCGCCGACGACCGGCTGACCACCGCGCTGGTGCGGAGCGAACGGGGCGCGGAGCCCGAGGCCGCCGACCTCAACGCGGCGATCACCGCGACCGCGCGCCGACTTCGGCAGATCATCGACGCCCACGGGCCCGACGCGCTGGCGTTCTACGTCTCCGGCCAGATGACACTGGAGGCGCAGTACCTCGCCAACAAACTGGCCAAGGGCTTCGTCGGTACCAGCCAGATCGAGTCCAACTCCCGGCTGTGCATGGCCAGCGCGGGCAGCGGCTACAAACTCTCGCTGGGCGCCGACGGACCACCGGGCTCGTACCAGGACTTCGAACACGCGGACGTCTTCTTCGTCATCGGCGCCAACATGGCCGACTGCCACCCCATCCTGTTCCTGCGGATGATGGAGCGGGTCAAGGCAGGCGCCAAACTGATCGTGGTCGACCCCCGGCGCAGCGCCACCGCCGCCAAGGCCGACCTCTTCCTGCAGATCCGGCCCGGCACCGACCTCGCCCTGCTGAACGGACTGCTGCACCTGCTGGTACAGGACGGCCGCACCGACACGGCGTTCATCGCCGAGTTCACCGAGGGCTGGGAGGCCATGCCCGAATTCCTGGAGGACTACCCGCCGCAGCGCGTCGCCGAGATCACCGGCATCCCCGAGGCCGACATCCGCCTCGCCGCGCAGTGGATCGGCGCGGCAGCCGAGTGGATGAGCTGCTGGACCATGGGCCTGAACCAGAGCACGCACGGGACCTGGAACACCAACGCGCTGTGCAATCTGCATCTGGCCACCGGCGCGATCTGCCGCCCGGGCAGCGGCCCGTTCTCGCTGACCGGCCAGCCCAACGCGATGGGCGGTCGCGAGATGGGCTACATGGGACCCGGGCTGCCGGGGCAGCGCTCGACCCTGGTCGCGCAGGACCGCGAGTTCACCGAGCAGCTGTGGGGCCTGCCGCCCGGCACCCTGCGGGCCGAGGCCGGTCAGGGAACCGTCGACCTGTTCTCACGGATGGCCGAGGGCGAGATCAAGGCCTGCTGGATCATCTGCACCAACCCGGTGGCCTCGGTCGCCAACCGCAAGACCGTCATCGCCGCCCTTGAGGCCGCCGAGTTCGTGATCACCCAGGACGTCTTCGCCCAGACCGAGACCAACGCCTACGCCGACGTGGTGCTCCCGGCCACGCTGTGGGCCGAGGCCGAAGGCGTGATGGTCAACTCCGAACGCAACCTCACCCTGCTGCGACAAGCCGTGGACCCGCCCGGCCAGGCGCTGCCGGACTGGCAGCTCATCGCCAGGATCGCCAGCGAGATGGGCTTCGCGGACGCGTTCGACTACAGCTGCGCCGAAGAGGTCTTCGAGGAGATCAAACGGGCGTGGAACCCGAAGACCGGCTACGACCTGCGCGGCGTGACCTACCAGCGGCTGCGGGACGCCCCGGTGCAGTGGCCCAGCGCCACGACCGACGGCAGCGACCGCAACCCGATCCGCTACCTCAACGACGGCACCCACCAGACGCTGGTCGAGCGTGCCGACGGCAGCCGGCCCCGGCTGGCCTTCGCCACCGCCAGTGGGCGCGGGGTGTTCTTCGCCCGCCCACACCTACCCCCCGCCGAACTCCCCGACGACGCGTTCCCCTATGTGCTCAACACCGGGCGGCTGCAACATCAGTGGCACACGCTGACCAAGACCGGGAAGGTCGCCAGGCTCAACAAGCTCAACCCCGGCCCCTTCGTGGAGATCCACCCGGACGACGCGCTGCGGTCGGGCATCGCCGAGGGTGATCAGGTCGAGGTCTGCTCGCGGCGCGGCAGGGCCGTGCTGCCCGCCGTGGTCACCGACCGGGTCCGGCCGGGCAACTGCTTCGCGCCGTTCCACTGGAACGACCTCTTCGGCGAGTACCTCAGCCTGAACGCGGTCACCAACGACGCCGTCGACCCGATCTCCTACGAACCCGAATTCAAGTTCTGCGCCGTGACGTTGACCAAGGTGTCGAGCAAGGTGACGTCGACCGCGCCCGCCACTGGTGCTCCGGCTCCGGCTGGGGGCGAGCGGAGCAGCGACCTGGTCACCGCGCTGGGCAGGCTGCTGGGGGTGGACCCGGGCGCAGCGCCCGTCTTCCCCACCGAGGAACGGCTCTACCTGTCCGGGTTCCTCACCGGCCTCACCGGCCTCGACGGCGGGCAGCGTCCCGGCGGCACAGCGACCACCGCCGTGCCGGTGCTCCCGGCGCTGGCTCCGCTCGCGCCGGACCGGGCCCGGTGGGTCAACGGCCTGCTGGCCGGCATGTTCTCACGCACCGAGGCGAACCCAGCCGCGCCACCGCCGGCCGACTCATTCCCGGCGTCCGCTACCGACCCGCAGCCACAGTCCCGGCCCCAGCACCAGGAGGTGGTGGTGCTGTGGGCGTCGCAGACGGGCAACGCCGAGGACGCCGCAGCCGCCAGCGTCCGTCGGCTGTCCGAGGCCGGCTGGCTCCCCCGCCAGCTCAGCATGGACGACTGCACCCCGGAGGCGCTGTCGCCCGACGCCGTCGTCCTGGTCATCACCAGCACCTTCGGCGACGGCGAGGCCCCCGACAACGGAACCGCCTTCTGGCAGACCCTCAGCAGCAGCGACGACACCCGGGCCCAGTTGAGCGGCCTGCGGTACGCCGTGCTGGCCCTCGGCGACTCCAGCTACGACGACTTCTGCGCCCACGGTCGCCGCATCGACCAACGCCTGCACGAACTGGGCGCCACCCGGCTGACCCCGCGCACCGACTGCGAACCCGACTACCAGCAGGCCACCGACCAGTGGCTGGACCAGGTCCTGACCGCACTGGCCGGCACCAGTACCGCCACCCAGCCAGCGACAGCGGTCCCTGCCGGAGTCCGCCCGGCAGCGGCCACGCCCAAGCACGAGACCGGGTACTCGAAGGCATCCCCCTTCGCCGCACTGCTGGTCGGCAACCGGCTGCTCAACCTCCCCGGATCGGCCAAGGAGGTCCGCCAGTTCACCTTCGACATCCACGGCGGCGACCGCGGCCAGCTCACCTACCAGACCGGCGACGCCCTGGGCGTCTGGCCCGCCAACTCCGCCGAGCTGGTGACGCAGTGGTTGACCGCCACCGAACTCGACCCCACCGAACCCGTCCCGCTCGCCAACCTGGGCCAGGTCCCCCTCGGCGAGGCCCTGCGCACCCGTCTGGAGATCGCCCGGATCACCCCCGACCTGCTCCGCTTCGTGGCAGAACGCACCGCGGACCGGGATCTCAAGCAACTGCTGCGTCCGGACAACAAGGGCGAACTGGCCAAATGGAGTTGGCGACGCCAGGCAATCGACGTCATCGCCGCCCACCCACTCCGGGCCACCGCCGCCGAATGGGCTGCAGTGCTCAAGCCACTACAGCCGCGGCTGTACTCCATCTCCTCCAGCCCGCTGGCCCACCCCGACCAGCTACGGATCACCGTCTCGGTCGTCCGCTACAGCAACGACCGCAGCGTCCCGCGCACCGGAGTATGCTCCGCCTACCTCGCGGACGACGCCGATAACGGCCCCGTCCCCGTCTTCGTCCAGCGTTCCCCGCACTTCCGACCGCCCACCGACCCCAGGGCACCCATGGTGATGGTCGGCCCCGGCACCGGAGTAGCGCCCTTCCTCGGCTTCCTGGAGGAACGTCAGGCCCGTGGGGACACCGGTCCCAACTGGCTGTTCTTCGGCGAACAACGACAGGCGACCGACTTCTACTACCGCGAGGAACTCACCGCCTTCCACCGCTCGGACCACCTCGACCGACTCGACCTCGCCTTCTCCCGCGACCAACGAGCCAAGATCTACGTCCAGGACCGGATGCGCGAACACGGCCACCGGCTGTGGGGCTGGCTGAACAACGGCGCGCACCTTTATGTCTGCGGTGACGCCACCCGCATGGCCAAAGACGTCGACCGGACCCTGCGCGACATCGCGGTCACCCACGGCGGCCTCGACGAGGAGCAGGCCGAGGCGTACGTCCGACAGCTGGCCACCGACCGGCGCTACGTCCGTGACGTCTACTGACAACCGGTACCTCCCGCCCGGTTCACCGGGCAGCGGTGGCACCCGGGCCTGTCAGTCCGTCGGCAGCCGCTCACCGCAGCGGCTGCAGTAAGCCGGGGAGGCTCCGTCGGGGACCGCGCCGCAGCCGGGGCAGATCAGATGCAGCCAGCAGGCGGCCTCACCGGCCTCCTCCATCGGCTCGGCCTCCCGGATGCCCTGGACCACCAGGCCGGGACGCCGTCGGTGAACAGTGAGGTAGACCAGCCCGTCGGACCCGGCACGCAGACCGCGCCCGGCCCCACTCGGCAACCATGCGAGCGAACCGACACCCAGCGGCAGCTCCCGCTCCACGTCCAGCAAGGCCCCACTGCCCGCGACGACGAGCAGCATCACGTCCAGGTCGTTCTCCTGGTGCTCACCCACATCGGCACCGGCCGGGAGCCGGATCAGGTTCGCGTCCAGTTGCCGTGCGGGCTCGGAGAGCCGCCAAAGCGCGCCGCGCTGCCCAGGCGAAGCCCCGGCGACGCACTCGGCCAGTTCTGCCAGCAGACGCACCGTGCTCCTGGAGTCCATCGTCTCTCCTTCTGACTTCATCCTGGCGCCGTCTTCGTCGGTCCTTCGCAAGCCCTGCCCCCGCTTGCCGGGGGAAGTCTGCACCTGCGTCAGCGGCGCGCTCGACCAGGGTAAGCGGTGGCGGCAAGCAAGCGGGGTGCGCTCGCACTCATGGGAGCGCACACGCAGGCGGCGGGTGGTAACGGGCCGGTCGCCAGAGGGTGTCCACGGGTGTGGACTGGGACAGCGCAGCGATCGAGGAGGCACATCATGCAGTCCGACCCCGGGTTCCGTGTGCGCCGTGTCTACGACCCGCCCGAGCCCGCTGACGGGCTGCGGGTGCTGGTCGACCGGCTGTGGCCGCGCGGGCTGTCGAAGGAACGGGCGGCGGTGGACGAATGGCTCAAGGACGTCACGCCGTCGGGCGGGCTGCGTGCCGCCTACCACGCAGGCCAGGTGGACTTCGACACCTTCCGGGTCCGCTACCGGGCGGAACTGGCCGGGCCCGACCACGCGGCGGCGGTCAGCCACTTGCTCGACCTGGCCCGCACCTGCACGGTCACCCTGGTTACCGCCGTGAAGGACCCGGAGCGCAGCCATGTGTCTGTGCTCATCGACCATCTGAAGCGCCAGCGGCAGGAGCGGCCTGTGTGAGCGCGGCGACTGGTGTGCGGGGTTTCAGTTGGGGCGTGGTCCGGGGCGGTCGGCGGCGGTCAGAGCGTGGGGACGCTCAGTGAAGTCGCGGATGTGGGTGACATGGTCACCGGCAAGACGGAAGAGGCGGTACACCAGGGTGGGCGCTGCGGCGGGATCGTTCGGGTCGGTGATCCGCAGGTCCAGGACGACGGCGTCGGGTAGGTGAAGGTCTCCTCGACCTGGGTGCGGATGCCACGGGCGTGGCGGTCGTCGTACCAAGCCAGCGCCTGGTCGCGGCCCCGGGTCGCGGGCTGGGCAGGGCCGGCGGGGTGGAACCGGACGTCGGGACGGAACCTGGGGACGATCGCGCACGACGTCACCCGGACTCCGTTCGCCCAGCTCAAGATGAACATGAACATGGGGCAGCTGCTCGCATAGTCCGCCAAGCAGTGGACGTCAACGGAGAGAGTCCCGCGCTTCGGACCGCGCGGGACTACTCGCTCGTCCCTTCGACGCCAGCGGGTGGCATTAGCCTGGGCGAGTACCGGCGGAGTCGCGTCGGGTGGCTCGCCGAGAACGTCTCTCTGACCGGTCTCTTGCCCATCGCCCGCAACGGCGGCAGCGACACTCTCTTCCTGGACCTGAACCCGGCCACTCATGGCCAGCTCCATGCGTTCATCCACGCCATTTCCCACCCTGGGTATCTGGGCAACCATGTATTCACGAAGGTGGCTGACGAGTTCGACGCCTATCTCGACAGCCTGATCATCCGCCCCGATATGGCGGAGGACGCCTGGGCCGATGTCGCCGACAGCGATCCCTCGGATCCTCGGCGGAGGACCGTCGAGGAGTGGCTGGACAAGGAACTGCCAGGCTGGCGTGCTGAAGCCTGGGCCACGACCTGATTCTCAGGCGCCCACCTGGTCGACCTGCGCGCAATCCGGCCCCGGAGTGGCGCTTCCACAGTAAGCAGCCGGCAGTGCCGGCAATCGTCCCGCAGCGCACACGGCATGTGCGCTGAGCCCCCACCGCGAGAGGGAGCATGTGCCCCGGTCACGACGGTCGTGGATCGCGGTGATGCTCCGGACAAGTCCGCCCCCGGTCAGGGCACTTGCAGACTCGACGCCGGACTCCTCGTGCCGGGCGATCTGTCCGGTGGTCGGGCGTACGGTCCGTACAAGTGCCACGTCCTGATCCGCGTGAACCCCTACGATCGTGGCCCATGGACTGGCTTGAGCGAACCGCACGGCTGCGTCAGTGGAGCGCGGGCGGAGTCCGTGCCCCGCACAAGCCGCTGCTCCTGCTCTTCGCCCTGGCTCGGTTCCAGCAGGACCCCGACGCCGAACTGTCCTACAGCACGGTCGAGTCGGCGCTGGCGAACCTCCTGGTCGAATACGGCCCGAGCCGCCGGACCACCCCGGCGTACCCGTTCCACCACCTGGTCAGCGATGGCGTCTGGGAAGTGCACACCACCCGGGGTCCCGGAAGCCCCGGCACCGGCGTCCGGGAACTCCGAACCTCGGGCGCCACGGGCCGGCTCGCCGAAGATCTGCGAGTCTCGCTGCGCCGCGACCCGTCCTTGCTCGGACGTATGGCACGGATCCTCCTCGACCTTCACTTCCCGCCGTCCCTGCACGACGACCTGTGCCAGGCCGTCGGCCTCGAACTGGAACCAACCGAGACAGCCACCCTGCCCGGCCCGGCCCGATCCCGGCAACGCGACGCCAGGATGCGCGAACTCGTCCTGACCGCATACGAGTACCAGTGCGCTTTCTGCGGCTACGACGGCCGCATCGGCACGGTCCCGGTCGGGCTCGAAGCAGCACACGTGCGCTGGTGGGCATTCGACGGCCCGGACGAGGTCGACAACGGCCTGTGCCTCTGCTCGCTGCACCACAAGCTCTTCGACAAGGGCGTCCTCGGACTCACGGACGACGACACCGTCATGGTCTCGCAGCACTTCGTGGCGCGGAGCCCGGCTGGGCGCCAGGTGATCGACCTTGCCGGCAGGTCGCTCCTCGGCCCCCAGGCAGGCACGAGGCGCGTCGACCCTCGACACCGCGCCTGGCACACCAAGCAGGTGTTCCACGGACTCCCGCGCCCTCGAGTGCTGGGGCTTCTGCGAGAGGTGAGAACTGTCCCTTCGCCTGACCCGCATGCGGCGGGCACCGATGACTGAACCCGGCGTACAGGCCGAACACGACCAGGCGCCCTTGCATGGTGCCGTGGCGCCGGGGCTCGGCGTCGCCGACGCACTGAAGGCGAGACGCTGCTCAGGGGGTTCCGAGCCAGGTCAGGGCGGCGATGGTGAGCGCTTCGACACCGGTGGTCAGGGTGGGTTCGACGACCGGGGCGAAGAACGGGGAGTGGTTGCCCGGCAGCTCGTCGAGGCGGCCCTCCTGGAGGGCGGCGAGGGTGGGCTCGGCGTCCAGGCCTCCCCAGAACCAGAAGACCGTCGGCACCTCGATCGCGGCGCCGAACACTCCGACGTCCTCGCTCGCGTTCACCTGCGGCATCGTCAGGACGCGTGCGGCGCCGAAGTGCTCGGTGAAAGCGGCGATCGTGGTCCTGGTCGCCTCCGGATCGCTCACCAATGCGGGGACGGACACGGACCAGGACAGGTCCGGTTCGGCCACGGCGGCCGACGCCGCGGATTCGGCGCGGGCGATGCGCTCGATCGCGGAGCGGACGAGCTTGCGTGTCTGCTCCGTGTAGGTGCGGATATTGACGCCGAGTTCGGCGCGGTCGGGGATGATGTTGTCTTTCGTGCCGGCCTGGAGGCGCCCGACAGTGACCACGGCGGACTCCGCCGGGGGTACCTCGCGGGCGACGATCCCCTGCAGGCGGGTGACGAGATGGGCCGCCATGAGCACGGGGTCGACGGTCGACTCCGGGCGCGAGCCGTGCCCTCCGCGGCCGTGCAGGGTGATGGCCAGTGAGTCCGAGGCCGCCATCACCGGCCCGGTGCCGTAGCCGATGAAGCCGGCCGGCAGGGGCGCGACGTGCTGGCCGAGCACGATCTGTGGCCGCGGGAAGCGGTCGAACAGCCCGTCGTCGACCATCCCGCGCGCGCCGACGGCGAACTCCTCGGCGGGCTGGAAGACGACCAGCAGCGTACCGCGCCACTGGTCGCGTGACCGCGCGAGCAGGGTCGCTGCGCCGGCGAGGCAGGTCGCGTGCATGTCGTGCCCGCACGCGTGCATCACGGGGACGTCGCGGCCGTCCTGGTCGATGGCGCGGGTGCTGCTCGCGTAGGGCAGGCCGGTCTTCTCCTCGACGGGCAGGGCATCGATGTCGGCGCGGAGCATCACCACCGGGCCCTCGCCGTTGCGCAGCACGCCCACCACACCGGTCCCGCTCACGCACTCGGTGACGTCGTCGAATCCAGCGTCCCGCAGACGCCGAGCGAGCAGTGCGGCCGTACGTGTCTCCTGCAGGGACAGTTCGGGATGCTGGTGCAGGTGCCGGTAGAGCTCGGCCAGGCCCTCGCGGATCTCCGGGAGGTTCCCGATCACGGCGTCGTTCATGGACAGCCTCTCTCCGCCGACTCATGGGACTGGGACTTCTGTCGTGGTGGCCGGCGCGGCTGGACGCGCTCGCGGAGCAGGTCCCAGCGGAGCCGTGCCTGGCCGCGAAGATTGCTCCACAATTGGCGTTCCTCCCCCTTGGGCGGTGTGTGTCCCCGCCAGATGCGGGCGCGTTCGATGACGACCTCGCGGCCGAAGGCGCCCGCGACAACAACGAGCATGACGACGAACCGGCTTGAGACCACCACGAACACCGGGCCGACGGGGCCGTAGCGGGACGCCGAACTGCCGGAATAGCTCGGAAGACAGGTGGTCGCCGGGAGGAGTAGGCCGACTCCGCCAGGGCCAGCGCAAGCGCGGGGGGAGCAGCTCTGTCCGGGGTGCGCCGGTCGCCCAGCATCAGACCGGTGCACGTGCTGACGGCGAGCGTCAGAGCCCCCATCAGGCCAAGGGCAGAGCAAGCGGGCGGACGCTGCGCATCGGGGGATCCTCACGATCGTGGCCAGTCGGAACGCCTTCGATTAGACCCCCGTGCTCCCCGCCCCGCGAGGCGGCCCACCCGTGCCGGCGAACGGCGGGCGCCAGCCCCCGGAATGCCCCCGCTCGGCGACCCCCACGCCGCCGAGGACGAGTCGGCGAGGAGTGAACCTGCTGTCGGCGGCCACTCCACCTGACTGGCCCGGGACTCCTGACCCTCTCGACCGGCCGCGCCGCGCCGAGAGGCGGACGAGCGCACGGAGCGGATTCAAGTGTGACCCAGATAACTTATGTCACGGCATATATGTCGTGTAATGTATTCGATATGAACACTGCAGAGAAGAACCCGACCCTCGTCTTCATCCCCTGCTTCTCCGGCGCCCCGTGGAGCGCCGAACAGCTCGACCCCTACGGCGAGGCGCCCAAGCGCACGCTGCGCCTGCCCGAGGGCGTCGACGACATGGAGCGCTACGCCGACTACGTCGAGAACGCGATCGCGGACCTCGACGACTACGTGCTGGTCGGCGACTCGTTCGGCGCGAACATCGCGCTCGCCCTCGCCGTCCGCCGCCCGCAGGGCCTGCGCGCCCTGGTCCTGTCCGGCGGATTCGCGGCCAACCCGGTCGACTCGAAGCCGCTGAAGGCACTGGCGCAGGTGATGGGCAAGACCCGCGGCCCGTTCTACCGGCAGCTGACACTGCGCGCCCACGCCAACCGCCTCGCCTCCCCGTTCGACGGCGAGGGCCAGGTGCCCTGGACCGAGGCACGCAGCCGCGAACTGTTCCTCACCAACACCCCGGCCGCCTCCTACGGGGCCCGCGTGTCAGCGGCCTTCACGGCCGACTACGTCGACGCGCTCGGCAAGATCCAGGTCCCGACCCTGATCCTGACCCCCTCCCACGACGTGCTGATCGGAGAGAACGCCTCCAAGACCATGCTCGCGGGCATCCCCGACGCCCGGGAGGTCGTCCTGCCGCGCACCGGCCACATGTTCCGCTTCTCCCACCCGGCCACCTACGCCACCGCGGTCAAGGACTTCCTCGCCGCCGCCCTGCCGACCACCCGACAGGACGCCGATGCGTAAGGCCGAACACCTGCGGTTCGCGATCCTGGCAGCCCAACGCGAAGGCAACCGGCTGCTGACCCAGGCCCTCAAACCCCACGGCATCACCCCGTCACAGGCCGAGGTGCTGCGCCTGCTCCAGCAGCACGGCACCCTGAGCCTCAACGGCCTCGGACAGCTCCTGGTCTGCGAGAGCGGCACCAACCCCAGCCGACTGGTCGAACGCACCGTCGCGGCAGGGCTGGTCGAGCGCCGCACCGACGCCGAAGACCGCCGCTACCTCCAACTCAGCCTCACCCCCCAGGGAGAACGCCTGGCCACCACCGTCGCCGGGATCGAACAGGACATGTACACCCTGCTCGACGCCGTCTCCGAGGGCCTGGAGACCGACGCGGTCCTCGAATTCCTGCACAAGCTCATCGACACCCTGCCCGCAGGCGAGGCCCTCAACAAACGCCTCAACCTCGACTGACTCCACGCTCACAGCCGGCCAGCCGGCCAGGGAGCTTGGCGTTGGTGCCGGTGCGTGCCTCCGCCGATCACGCTGGCGCCGGGAGTGCGGCTGCGGGGCGGCACGTTCGAGTTCGGCACGAAGGGGCGTGCGGTTGACCGGGACAACGTTCTGGAGAACGTGACGATCCACTGCCCCGGGCACGGGGTCGCCCTCCTCAATGACTACGGGCGGTGGGACTGGCCTTGGAGGCCGCCGATGTCCGCAGTCGCGTCGAGCGCCCACACGGCTTCGGCGTCGATGCCTTGCAGGGTGCGTTCACGCTGTGGAACCAGCAGTCCGACCCAGAGGCTGAGTTCACCGCGGAACTGCTCGATCTCGCCGGCAGCGCCGACCACCCGGTCCGGGGCAGCGGCGTGTTCGTGGGCGGTCGTCCCTGCTCCGCACGGGTTCCGCCTGGTCGGCGCCGGGACTTTGGCCTCGCCAGTCAGCCGAGGAACACGCTGGACGGGCTCGGTGCTGGAACCGAGTGAACCATGCGCAGCTCTGGGATCTCCTCATCGAGTTCGTAGGAGACGAGTAGGTTGCTTTCCTGGGCGGCGACGATCACGTGGCGCCCGTCCTGGGTCACCACGAGGTCGCGCGGTTCTTGGCCTGGAATGGGTGCGGTGCCGATGAGACGCAGTGTGCCGGCGAGTTCGTCGAAGCGCAGCATTGCGATGCTGTCGTGGCCCCGATTTGCCACCAGTACGAGCCGACCCGATGGCGTGACCCGGATCGCGGAGGTCCGGTTGTGTGCGTCGAAGTTCGCAGGCAACGTCGAGACGCGATGGCTCTGCTGGTAGCGGTTGTCGCTCCGACGGAGGGTGAGCACGGTGTTGTCCAGCTCATTGACGACGAACAGGTGTATCCCGTCGGGTGACAGAGCCAGATGGCGCGGTCCGGCACCTGGTGGTGTGTCGATGCGCGCTGTTGGGCGGGGCGTGAGACGGCCCCTGGCGTCAAGGGAGTAGACCCGGATCTGGTCGAGGCCCAGGTCGGTGACCAGTACCTCGCCGGCCCAGGGGGTGCAGGCGATCATGTGGACGTGTGGACCGGCCTGCCTGCTGTGATCCGTACCCCGGCCCTGGTGGCGGACCTGGTCGGTGGGCTCCCCCAGTCTGCCGTCGTCCTCGATGCGGAATACCGTGACCGAGCCGTCGCCGTAGTTCGCTGTCAACACGAACCGGCCGGTCGGGTCCACGACGAGGTGACAGGGGTCGACGCCGGTCGGCCGGGTGTTCAGCCGGCTGAGTGCACCGGAGACGGGATCGCGCGCAAAGGCCTCGACACCGCCGCCTGCGACGCCTTGGAAGGTTCGGACCTCGTTCACGGCGTAGAGAATTGAACCGCATGGGGACAGTGCGACGAACGACGGGTTCCGTGCCGTGATCAGTGTGCTGACGCTGCTGATCCTGCCGGTCGTGGTGTCGAACCAGGCTGCGAGAAGGCCTTCGGCTTTGCCCTCGACATGTGGGAGCTGCTCGGTGTAGCTGCCGACGATGAGAGGCAGGACGGTCCGGTCGTGCACTGGCTTGTTGCCTTCCGTGTGGGAGGAGGAGGGGTCTGGGCGGTACCGTCCAAGGCTGGCCCGCGCCGCCCGGGTAGCCGCGCGCGATCTGCGCGGCGTCGCCGGGCAGTGCGGCGCACGAACGGTTCCGGCGCGCCCTACCACCGTGGGACCCGGCGCAATCACCGTGGCAGCGAGTCGCCTCAGTTCTTCTGGGCCCTGGCCTATCGCCTCACGTTGTCGGCGGTGGCAAGCATGGCCAGTTCGCCACGGTGCGGAAGGCCCTCCCAGTCTCCCCGGGTCGAGACGCACGCCGCGCCGCACAGGGTGCCGCGCTCCAGCCGGTCCGGGACGGGCAGACCGTCCAGCAGTGCGGACAGGTAGCCTGCCGCGAACGCGTCACCCGCTCCTACCGGGTCCACGCAGGTGACGTGTCGGGCCGCGACGCGGGTGAGCCCTTCCGAGTGGAGGGCCCAGGCACCCCGGGCACCGTCCTTGACGACGACTTCGCGCACCCCGTTCGCGCGCAGGTCCGCGGCACGTTGCTGGGCGGTCCGCGAGCCGGCGTCGGTGACCAGGTCGAGTTCTTCGGATCCCGCGAATACGACGTCCGCATGGGCCGCGAGAGGACCGAGTACACAAGCGGCCTGTCGCGGCGACCACAGCGCGGACCGGTAGTTCACGTCGAGGCTGATCAGTGTGGCGTGCTCGCGGGCCACTTCCAGGGCCCGTTGCACGGCGCGGCGAGGGCCGGGGCCGAGGGCAGGTGTGGTGCCGGTGACGTGCAGGACAGCCGCCGAGGAGATCGATTGCGGATCCACGTCGCCCTCGTCGAGTCGGGACCCGGCGGAACCGGTGCGGTAGTAGGTGACGAACACCCGGTCCGCGGTGCGCTGCTGCTTGAGCATGAACGCCGTCGGGGCGGGTTCCGCGGTCCGTGTGGCGGGGACGGTGACGCCCTCGCCGCGCAGGCCGCGCAGCACCATCCGGCCCGGGTCGTCGTCGCCGAGTCGGCCGATCCACGTGGCGGCGTGCCCGAGGCGGGCGAGGCCGATCGCCACGTTCGACTCGGCGCCGGCGAAGGACAGGCGCAGCGGCGATCCTGCCGTCGGCGTCCCGGGCTGCGTGCCTGTCGCGGTGGCCAGCGCCTCGCCGAGGGTGACCGCGCCGCCCGCCGGTCGTGGGGTGGTCAGCATGAGGCGCCTCCTTCGGGATTCGCCGTGGCGCGGGCCGGTGCGGCCCGCACGGTCAGGTGCCGCAGAGCGGATGTGCCCGCGTGTGTTCCCCGTTCGGGATTCGCTGTGGCGCGGGCGTGTGCGGCCCGCTGCGTGAGGTCGCGCAGGGCGGACGGATCGGCGGGGGCGGTGCGGCCGACCAGGTGTGCGCCGACGGCGACGGCGAACGCGCCTGCTTCCAGCCAGGTGCCGATGTCGCCGAGGGTGATGCCGCCTGTGGGTACGAAGGCGGTGGCGGGGAACGGTGCCCGGAGCTGTGCCAGGTGTGCGGGGCCCAGGGTGTTGGCGGGGAACAGTTTGAGCAGGCGTGCTCCGGCACGGGTGGCGGCGAGTACCTCGGTGCCGGTGAACACCCCCGGCAGGGGTTCGAGTCCGGCCCGCAGCGCCGCCGTGACCACGTCGGCGTCCAGGCCGGGTGAGACGACGAAGCGGCCGCCGGCCGCGGCCACGTCCCGCACCTGCGCGGGTGTGGTGACCGTGCCGCCTCCGACGACCAGCCCTGCGTCGGTCGCGGCACCGATCGCGTCCAGCCAACCGGGAGTTGTGGCGGTCACCTCAGCAAGCCGTACCCCGCCCGCGGCCAGGGCGCGGAGGGCGTCGAGGGTGTGGGCGCCGTCGCGGTAGCGCACGATGGCGAGCACCCGGTCCTGGGCGAGCAGGTCGTACACGTCGGTCGTCACGACACACCGCCCGCGTGCGCTGTCGGCCGGCATGCACCGGGCTGCCCGGCCGCGTAGTACTCGCCGATCGCGTCGCCCACCGCTTCGATGGCGACGGGTCGGCCACCCGCGCGCAGAGACGCGGTCGCCGCGTATCCGGCCGCGACCGCCTCACGGGCGGCGACCGGCGAGGTGAGGGTCTGGACGCCGTCCCGCAGGAACGCGCAGAACTCCGCCACGAGTTCGCTGTCCGCGCCTCCGTGCGCGCCCGAGGCCGGGGGGACCACGACCGTGATGTCGGCTTCAGCCCGGTAGTTGGAGCGTCGGTTCCACACCCTCACCTGCGCGCCGCTCTCGTCGCCGAAGTTCTCCATGCGTCCTTCGGTGCCGATGACCGTGTAGTTGCGCCAGTAGTCGGGGGTGAAGTGGCACTGCTGGTAACTGGCGAGCACGCCGTTGTCGAGCTGCATCAGCATCATGCTGATGTCCTCGACGTCGACCACCGGGTTGAGTCCCGTCAGGGAGGCCGGCGGCCAGTTGTTGTCGGGGTCGAACCAGTCCCTCATCCGCTGGCCGGAGCGGTCCGCGCGGTCGGTGATGCCGCCGTAGACACTCAGGTCCCCCAGCGCCGTCACCTGGCGGCTGACGCCACCCGCCAGCCAGTGGATGACGTCCAGGTCGTGGGCGCCCTTCTGCAGCAGCAGTGAGGTGGTGCGGGTGCGGTCGGCGTGCCAGTCCTTGAAGTAGAAGTCCCCGCCGTGGCCGACGAAGTGACGGCACCAGATCGCCTTGACCTCGCCGATGGCGCCCTGCGTGAGGAGAGCGCGCAGGGTCTGCACGACCGGCATGTGCCGCATGTTGTGGCCGACGTACAGCCGGACGCGGTGCCTCCGGGCCGCTTCCAGGATGCGGTCGCAGCCCTCGACCGTGATCGCCATCGGCTTCTCCAGGAAGACGTTCACCCCGGCCGCCAGCAGCCGCAGGGCGATCTCTTCGTGGGTGTCGTCGGGCGTCAGCACGAACACACCGTCGAGGTCGAGGTCGAGCATTCGGTCGAGGTCGGGCACAGCGGCGATGTCCGGGCCGGACCGGGCCGACTCGGCCCGCAGGATGCGCGGGTCGGTGTCGCAGCAGGCGACGATGCGCGAGCCGCCACCGGGCAGGTGGGCGTAGTCGGCGAGGGTGCTGCGCGGCCCGAGGCCGATGACGCCCAGGCGCAGGTCGTCCATGGCGTTGGTGCTCCTCTCGGTTGATGGTCGTTCGGGGCAGTGGCGTGGCGGTCAGGAGCAGTGGAACTGCGCGTCGGCCCAGTCGGCGTGGTCGTTGCCGATGCCGTCGCCGCCGTCTCCGGTCTGCAGTTCGACCTGCTGGGCACCGGTGAGCGGCACGGTGATGCTCTGCGCGGGGGTCCCGGAACGGAACACTGCGCTGCTGAAGACGGTCCTGCCGTCGGCGACCACCATGAAGTTGACGGAGCCGCCGGTGCCCGTCTCCTCGTCGTCCAGGCCGATGACGGCGGTCAGGCTGGTGCAGTTGCCGCCGAGGTCGTAGTCGATGGTGCCGGGGATGTCCGAGACGGGGACGGTGCCAAGTCCCTTGGCGTAGACGGTGCCGCCCAGGGTGAGGGCGTTGCCGTCACCGGCCAGGTCCTCGCCGTTGCTGTGGTCGCGCTCCACCGGACCCCAGCCGTTGGTGCTGCCGGTCCACTCCAGGTCGCTGGCGTAGACGTCGGCGGTCGGCGGCGCGGTGACCAGGGGTTTGAGGGTCATGGCGAAGATGTGCAGCGCCGGGTCGTTGGGCAGGGTCACCGCCGCGACCGTCTTGCCCTGGTCGGTGGGAATGGTGTTGTACGCGATGTCGTAGTGGGTGCCCGCGTTGGCGGGCCCGCCGGGTCCGTTGTCGCCGACGGAGTCGATGGTCGGCTGCGCGCCGTGGGCGTGGACGTCGGAGCAGCACCAGTTGGGCAGCCCGATCTGTGCCGAGGAGGTGCTGCCGTCCGTGTAGGTGAGGGTGGCGGTGCCGTAGCCGGTGCCTGCGGAGGCGCCGAGGACCGCGATCTGGCCTGCTCCGTGGAGCAGCACGGTCTGTCCCTGGGCGGAGATGTTGTCGGGTGCGCCGGCCGGTACGTCGGGCCAGGTGAAGTCGACCCCGTCGTGGGTGACGGTTGCGCCGGGGGTCGCTCCTGCGGTTGCCAGTGCCTGGGCGGAGAAGCTGTTGCCGCTCCCGTCGAAGTCGCCGGCCTTGGTGTTCGCGTTGTCCGTGATGCCGACGTTGTTGTAGGCGGCTGCGACCGAGGAGTACGTGATCGCCGCGTTGATCGAACTGGTCGCGCCGGTCCGTTGCCGGTTCCAGGTGTAGTCGGCGTGTGCGGTGAGCACGTTGTCGCCTGCGAGGGCCGTGGTCGGGACGGCGACGGCGTAGGTGGCGGTGGTCGTCGCGCCGGCGGCGACGGTCGAGGCGGGCTTCGAGGTGGGCTTGATCGCCCAGCCGTTGGGCGAGGTCAGCGACAGGTCCAGTCCGGTCATCGGTTCCGCGGAGTGGTTGGTGAGGCTGACGGTCGCCGAGGTGGTGGTGCCGCTGGCCCACTGTGCCGGGGTCACGGTCAGCGTCGACAGTGCGTTGCCGGCGTCGGCTGCCGGTGCCGGGCCGAGATCGTCCACCACCAGGTTGTCGAGGGTGGCTGCGCCCTGCGCGTCGGAGTTCTGCGTGAGCGCGAGGTAGGCGTCACCGGTGGCGGCGGTGGCGAAGGTGGTGTCGATGGAGGCGTGCGGGGCCGAGTACTGGGGCGGCAGGCTGTCGGTCCATCCCTTCGGGCTCGGGCCGGGCGGCGGTGAGCTGGTCAGCCCGCGGTCGGTGGTCTGCGCCAGGGGCAGGTCGACGATCGGGGTTGTGACGCCGTCGGTGTCGACCTGGAAGTCGTACAGGCCGCTGGTGTCGGACTGGTAGTCCATGCGTACCCGGTAGACGTGGTTCGGCTGGAGGCGCAGTGTGCCGGGCCAGGTTCGGAACTGGAGTCCTGCGCCGTTGTTGATGGTCTCCAGGGAGTACGTGCCGCTGATGGTGTCCCGGGTGTAGCCGGGGTTGTTCTCGGACAGGATCTCGCTCGGCTCGCTGGACTGGCCGATGATGAACGGGCCGAAGCTGCCACCGATGGGGTGCTCGAAGTCCTCGGTCGCGTAGTGGCCGCCGGTCTGGTCGTTGCCGCCCGGGTCGGTCTGGATGCGGACGTCGGTGAACTGGACGGCGTCCGATCCGGTGCCGGCGCCGCCGATCAGGCTGAGCCTCGCTGAGGTGTGTCCGCGCTGGGGCATGGTGAACAGGACGTCGATGCGCTGGAACCGCTGCCCGGCCAGCCGGTTGTCCTGGTCGTTCTGTACGGGTGGCGGGGCGTCGATCCACTGCTGGACGGTCGGGCCGCCGTAGTCGCTGACCTGCAGGGTGGCCTTGCGATTGCCGGTGACGTTGACGTAGGCGGAGGCGGCGTAGGTCTGCCCGGGCTGCAGGTCGTTCACCTGCTGGCTGACCTGCCCGTCTTTGGGGCCGCTGACCTTGAGGTTCTGGAAGCCGTTCGAGTCGGTGACGATCTGCACGCCGCTGGTGTCGCCGGTCGAGGAGGAGGGCCTCCACGCGTCGAAGCTGTGGGAGAAGAACTCGCCGTCCTTGACGGGCGTCCCGGCGCCGAAGTCCACGTTCTGGGCCGTGTCGTGGGTGAGGACGGGGGTGCCGGTGTTGCTGCCGTCGCTGTCGGTGGCGGTGGTCTGCTGCGGCGTGATCGGGTGTTGCGGGTAGACGACGTAGGGGGTGTCGGCCGCGATCGTGATCGTCACCTTGCCGTCGTGCACGGGCACCGTGGTGGCCTGGGTCTTGCCGGTGTCGGTGAGCTTGTAGAGCGTGACCTCGTGCTGGTCGGCCCAGGCGCGTGGCAGGGTCCAGGTGCGGGCGGCGCTGCTGTCGCTGTAGGTGTAGATCTTCTCCTCACCCTGCGCGGACCAGGGCAGGAAGAGGTTGTCGCCGTCGCGCTCCAGCGCGCCGTCCTTCCAGATCTGCGGCGTGCTGCCGCTCATCGTGGTCTTGACGCCGCCGGTGAAGTCGATCTCGTTGGGCTGCCAGCGGGTGATCTGGAAGTTCTGCAGGTACTTGGTGGGCAGGTTGTTGGTGAAGACCTGCGTGATCTCCTTGTTGACCGAGTTGGCGCTGTGCCAGCCCATGAAGCTCGCGTTGTTCTGCTCCCCGCCGAGCATCGGCTGGCTGTTCTGGATCCAGGCGTCAGTGTCGGAGTTGTAGATGAAGCGCAGGATCTGGCTGTTGATGCCGACGTCGTTGTACTCGTTGGAGTCGTGGTACCAGGCGACGTCCGGCCACATGTAGGTGGGGAACTCGGTGTAGATCGGCAGTCCGTGGCTGTTGACGGTGGCGGCCTCCTTCCACGCGTCCCAGTCCTCGGCGAAGAACGCGTCGGAGTAGATGAACCCGAGCCCGGGGACGTCCTTGAGCAGCGCGTCGATGCGGGAGCCGAAGTCGCCGCTCGCCAGGTCCTTGGTCTGGTTCAGGGCGTAGTTCGTGTCGCCGTAGATGTAGGACGGGGCGCTGGTGTCGCTGGTGTCGTCCCAGCGGAACGCCTTCGCGCGCGGGGAGGCCATGGCGTCGTTGATGTGGACACCGACGATGGTGTTGTACTTCTTGGCCTGGCTGACCACGGTGTTGATGTCGGTCAGGCCGCCGGCGGCCTGGTTGTAGTGCCCGGCGTAGTCGGGGTGTGCCGAGTCGTGCCCCTGGTCCTGGTAGCCCTTCAGCTCGATCGACTGGCCGAGGCCGTCGGTGAGCAGGTCGACCTTCTTGATGTCGTCGAGGGTCTTGATGAAGGGGTTCTGGGCCTGGCTCTCGAAGTTCAGGGCGATCTGGGAGACCACGTTGTTCTTGGTCTCGGCGGCACCGGTGAGCGCCGGCATGATCTCCCGGTACGCGATTGCCCCGTCCTGCCAGTCGACGGTTGAGTCGCCGTTGCGGTCGCCGGTGAAGACGACCTTCTCCTCCGGCGGCGCGACGACCTTGCCGTCCGGACCGCGGTAGGTCCAGGAGTTCGACCAGGCCCCGGTCTGCTTGACGCTGCCAGCCTGGGTGGTCTGCACCTGGAGGTTGCCGTAGCTCTGGAGGGAGTTGGACTCCAGGGCGGCTGCGACCGTGCTGGTGTTGAGCAGGGCGATGCTGGCGGTCTGCGGCGTGGACTGGACCGGCAGGTCGGCAACTGCCTTGATGGTGTCCAGGTCCGGGCCGGGCGCGTAGTCGGTGCGGTAGACGGTCGCGTCTGCGAGCGTGGCGCCGGGCTGGTCGCCGCGCACGGAGAGCAGGCTCTGGCCGGGGACGGCGAACGTGGACACCTTGGTGGTGCCGGACTCGGTGACGCCGGTGACCTTCCAGTCCAGTACGTCCTGACGGACCGAGATGCGGATCTTGACGCTGACGTCGATCGCGGCGAAGTCGAGCCGGTAGTCGGCGTGGTCGGCGGCGATGGTGGAGGTCACCGTGGGGGTGTAGGCGGTGCCGTTGATGTCCACCTGTGGTGCTGGTCCGTTGTGCCCGTACACCAGGCCGGCGGGTCCGTACTGGTACTGCTCGGCCTGCGGGAAGGCGCGGTCGAGGGTGGCGCTGAGCTGTCCGGACCGGATGATCGCAACGCCTGGTGCCGTGGCGGCGGACGGCGGTGCGGTCAGCGTCGTGAGGCCGAAGGCCAGGACGGCGCCGGCGGTGGCGCCGGCCACGGCTCTCGGCAGGCGTGTGGTTCCGCTGCCCATGGGGGCTCCTCAGTGACTGAGTTGGTGCGGTGGGTGGGGTCTGGCGAGGCCAGAGGTGGGGCGGGGCGTGGCGGGGCGTGGCGGGCTACTTCAGGCCGCCCGCGGTCAGGCCGGAGCGCCAGAACCGCTGGAGTGCCAGGAAGGCCACGATCAGCGGGACGACCGACAGGAACGCGCCGGTGATGGTGACGTTGTAGGGGACGCCGTTGTTGAGTTCGGCGCGCCAGCCGGCCAGGCCCACGGTGACGGGCTGCAGTTGGTCGTTGCTGAGCATGAGCGCGGGCAGCAGGTAGTTGTTCCAGATGCCGACGAACTGGAAGAGGAAGATGGTCACCAGTGCTGGGGACATCACCGGCAGGGCGATCCGCCAGAAGATGCGGGCCTCGCTGGCGCCGTCGAGGCGGCCGGCTTCGATGAGTTCGTCGGGTACCGACGCGCTGGCGTAGATGCGGGACAGGTAGACGCCGAACGGGCTGACGATGCTGGGCAGGAACACCGCCCAGAGGGTGTTGACCAGGTGCACCGAGCTGAACATCAGATACAGCGGCAGGGCGAAGAGCGGCGCGGGGATCAGGACGGCGCCCAGCACGGTGTTGAAGACCGCGTCCCGGCCGCGGAAGGCGTACTTCGACAGGGCGTAGCCGGCCATCACGGAGATGACGGTGCCGGTCGCCGCGCCGCCTGCGCTGTAGAGGAGGCTGTTGAGGAGCCAGCGGCCGAAGATGCCGTTGTCCTGGTCGAAGACGTCGCGGATGTTGGACCACAGGTCGAAGTGGGAGAACCAGAACCCGTTGGTCGTGAAGAGGTAGCCCTTGTTCTTCGTGGCGGTGACGATCAGCCACCAGATGGGCAGCAGGCTGTACAGCGCCGCGAGCAGCATCACGAGCATGGCGCCGGTACGGCCTGCGGCGGAAGCGACGGGGATGCCGCGGACCGCGGGCCGGTGACCGGTCGGGGAGGCGGCGCTGCGGGGTCGGGTGGTCGTGGTGGTCATCCGTCGGCCGCCTTGCGTTGGGTGAACCTGAGGAACCCGAAGGACAGCACGCAGGTGACGGCCGCCAGGATGATCGACTGCGCCGCGGAGTAGTTGTAGTTGTTGATGTCCGCCGAGTGCTGGGCGGCGAGGATCGGGGTGTAGGACGAGGTCACGGTCGGCGCGACCCGGTACAGGATCGCGGGCTCGTTGTAGAGCTGGGTGGTGCCGATGATCGAGAACACCGTGGTCAGCACCAGGGCGGGGCGCACCAGGGGGATCTTCACGTGCCACGCCAGCCGCCAACCGCGGCAGCCGTCCATGTGCGCGGCCTCGGTGAGCTCGGGCGGAATGGCCTGCAGGCCGGAGTAGATGATCAGCATGTTGTAGCCGGTCCACGCCCAGGTGATCATGTTGCCGATCGAGAAGATCACCATGTGCTGGGACAGGAAGTCCACATGCACACCGAGGTGCGCGATCGCCGAGGCGTAGGGGCTGACCCCGGGTGCGTACAGGAACGACCACATGATCGCCGCAATCACGCCGGGCAGGGCGTAGGGCAGGAAGTAGATCAGCCGGAAGGTCCGCTTGAAGCGGGTGCTGCGCGCGTCCAGCAGCAGGGCGAGGATCAGCGCCGCGATCAACATGACCGGGACTTGCACGATGCCGAGCAGCAGCACCCGCAGGATCGAGGAGGTGAACACCGAGTCCTTCAGGGCGGTGAGGTAGTTGCCCAGGCCGGCGAAGGAGGTCGTCGGGGCGCTCAGTCCCAGTCCGCTGCGGTGGAGTCGGAAGAGGCTCTCGTATAGCGCGTAGCAGATCGGCGCGATCATCAGGCCGGCGAAGAGCACCCCGAACGGGAGCAGGAACCCGACGGCGGAGAAGACCCGGCGCGCGTGTGCGCCACGTCGTGCCGCCGGCCTGCCTCGGTGGGCCGCCTCGGGCGGCGCGTGCGTCAGTGAGGTCGTCATGGTGTCCCTCCGGACGACGGGTCAGGTCTACTCGCCGGCAACCGACAGGCCCTGGTTCTTCATGGCGGCGATGGTCTTGGACTGCACCGTCGACAGGCCGTTCGGGATGGTGCCCTGGCCGGCGCCGGCCTGCTTGAGCACATCGGTGAAGTCGGACTCGACCTGGTCCATCGTCGGACCCCACTGCCAGGAGGTGTTGACCTGGGCGGCGGCCTCCTTGAACACCGGATAGATGTCGCTCCCGCCGTAGTAGGCCGACGTGGCGTTGGCGGCAGGCAGGTCGAGGCCGCTGGTGGCCGCCGGATAGATGCCGGTGTTCTCGATCAGGTTGGTGACGCTCGCGTTGTCTGTGCTCATCCACGTCGCGAACTCGGTTGCCGCCTGCGGCTGGTCGCACCCCTTGAGGACGGCGGTGGCCGACCCGCCGTTGTTGCCCGCGGCCTTCGCCCCTGCCGTCCACTGCGGCATCGGTGCGACCGCCCACTTGCCGGCCAGCTTGGGCAGGTTCTGCGCGATCAGCGGCGCGTTCCACACCGCGCCGATCAGGGTCGCCACGTGCCCGGCGTTGAGATCGTCGAACCAGGCGACGTCCAGCGTCGGCTCGCTCTTGGCGAGATGACGGTCCAGCAGCGTCTGCCAGTAGGCCGCCACCTGCTGGGTCGCGGCGTCGGTGGTGCTGACCTGCCACTGGTCGCCTGCCGTGCCGAACCACTTGGCACCGTTCTGCCACGCCAACCCGGCCAGGTCGTAGGCGTCCTGCGGGGTGGTGGTGAGGTAGTTCGCCGGGTCGGCGGCGTGGAACTTCTCCGCGTCGCTCTCGAACTGCGCCCAGGTCGTGGGGACCGGCAGCTTGTACTTGGCGAACAGGTCGGTCCGGTAGAACATCGCCTCCGGCCCGGTGTCGACCGGCACGCCGTAGACCTGGCCGTCGATGCTGACCTGGTTCCAGGTCCAGGGGACGAACTCGCCCCTGGAAGCGTTCGCGTACGTCGAGACGTCCTGCAGGGCGCCGGCCGCGGCGAAGGTGGGGAGCGTCTCGTAGCCGACCTGGGCCAGACACGGGGCGCTGCCCGCCTTGACCGCGGTCAGCATCTTCGCGTAGCCGCCGCCCGATCCGGAGGCGGTCTGCTGGAACGTCACGTGCACGTCGTGGTGGGTGGCGTTGAACAGCGCCACCGACTTGTCGTAACCCGGTGCCCACCCCCAGAAGGTGATGTTCACCGGCTTGCCGGAGGATCCGCCGGCCCCGCCGGCCGAACTGCCCGAGCCGCAGGCGGCAAGCGCGGTCAGCGCCGCCGCGGTCAGTGCGGCCGTACACACCAGACGTCGAGATCTCATGGTCTGCTCCATGGTCAGGGGGTCGCGCGACAGTTCGCTGCAGCGCGCCGATGGGAGGGAAATCTGTGGGGTTGTCAGGGCCGTTGCGTGAATCACCGCGAACGGCCGGCGGTGCGGCGGGGCGGGTGCGCATGTGCCGGGGTGGTCAGGGCCGTTGCGCGGTGAGGACCGCGAACTCCCACTGCCTCAGCGGTCGGCTCAGTTCGAGCACGCCGTCGGCGTATCCCACCCAGTGCCGCTTGCCACAGGCGGTGATCTGCACGCAGTCGGTCGGTGGGGGCATACCGGCCGGCAGCCGAACGGTGACCGCGTCGACTTCGTCGGGGCCGGCGTTCCACACCACCAGCCGCCAGCGGGTGCCGTCGGTCAGCACCTGCGGAACCAGCCAGGGACCGCCGGACACCCGCGCGTGGGTTCCCGCGCTCAGCCAGTCCACTGCGGCGGACAGTTGTGCGGCACGCTGCGGGGTCATCCGCACCGTTGTGGTGGCCGGCCACGGGCAGACCGCGACGCGTCCGCCCAGCGAGTTGCGGTGCAGTACAAGTCCCGGGCCTGCCGGGCGGCCGTCGCCGTCCGTCATCCGGCTCACCACTCGGGCGCCGGGGGCGGGATCGCCGACGACGACCGCCGGATGGGCGTTGATGTGCGGGTCGACCGAGATCATCGCGCCCACCCGCAACGAGAAATCCGGGTCCTCGCAGATCTCGCGCACGGGCAGCGGGTCCGACGGGCCGAGCTCGCGCACGTTGCTCAGCCCGGTCAGCTCCCCGTAGCCGCGCTCGGCGAGGACCCGCGCCGCGATGCCGTCCAGCAGCAGACCGCCGGCCAGCCAGCCCCGCAGGGTGGCGTCGTCGTAGGCCCACGCGGACTCGCCCGCCAGGGCGTTGACCGGCGCGTCGCCTCGCAGAGTGACGGCGTGGCCGGTGGCGCCGAGCCAGCCGGCCCATTCGCGGTGTGCCACGGTCAGTGCACGCCAGTCGCCGGTGCGGTCGCCGAGCCGGACGGCCCGGCCGGTCTCCTGCGACCAGGGCACGCCGACCCCGACGGTGCGCAGCGTGGTGTCGAAGGTGTCGGCCAACCAATCCAGGGCCGGTCGCGCGTCGGCGAGGAAGTCGGCGCGGCCGGGCTCGTCGTCGGGATGGTTGGTCAAGAAGTCGTAGAGACTGATCGCCAGCCCGTCGCAGCCCAGGATGTGCGCGATCGCCATCTGGCCGAAGGTCTGCCGGTAGGACTTGTTCCACTGCCCGTACGGCCAGCACTCGATCTCGGGGTAACTGACCAGGCCGGGCGGCTGCTGCGCGCGCTGGGCGTCCAGGAGCGCCGCGTACCTGGGCAACGCCTCGGCGCCGACGTCGGAGTAGCCCCAGAAGTGCGGCCGGTGCAGGTCGAAGCCGGCCAGCCAGTCCGACCAGCGCCGCCCCTCGGCCGCGTGCGCCTCCGGGCTGCTGGACATCAGGCCCAGCCGGACACCGTGATCAGCGGCGATCTTCTGCCAGGAGCGGACCAGTTCGAGCTGGGTGCGCTCCCACATGTCCAGCCACAGCCGGCGCCACGGGTGCGGCTCACCGGAGGCCGTACAGGCGGCGACCACCTCCTCACGGGTGGCCTGCACGCCGGACACCCGGGCGAACTCGGCCAGGTGCAGCGGGCAGAAGCAGCCACCCCACTGCAGAGGTGCGTGGTTGTGCAGCCGGATGTCGTCCTCGATCCAGACCGCGTCCAGGTCCTCGGCGACGTAGCGGCGCAGGGATTCGGCGAAGTACGCCCGCCACCCCGGGTCCAGCGGGCAGACCACCACATCGGCAGGGGTCCCGCGCTGGTCGACCATCGGCTGCCAGTCGTCGCGCCGTGGGCGGCCCCAGTCGCAGTGCCCGAGGGTGTGGCCAGGGTTCAGGCTGACCGAGATGCCGGCCGACCGCACGGCCGCGCGCCACGGCCTGGTCCGGTCGAGCCAGCGCTCGATCCGCTCCAGCGGCGGGTTGCCGTCGTTGAACTCCATGCCGAACAGGAAGACGCACAGCTCGTCGGCCCCGGACTGCTCGGCCAGCCGCATCATGCGCTCGGCGACCTCAGCCGGATCGTCGGCCGGGTCTGCCTGGACCCGCAGCACATACCGCGTCCCCATCCGACTCACCTCCGCCCCCGCAACCGGGAGCAACGTCGTGCCACCTGCTCGGTCGAGCCGGTGTTGTCCCGGGATCCTGTTACCTAGCAGCTAGGTTGTCAAGGGTCGATGTGACGGGCTCGCAGTTCACAGGAATAGTGCTTCGATCACTCTCGCGTCGGGCGACACGTTCGGCTAACATCGCAGCTAAGTTTGAGGGAGGGGTTGGAATGACCCAGAGTGCTTCGGCCGACGAGGCCGCCACCCACGAAAGCCCGAGTCCGGCGCAGAATCCGGCGCGGGCCACCGTCGCCGAGCAGGTGGCCGCACGGATCGTCGCGCTGATCGAGGAACTGCACCTGCGCCCGGGGGACGTGGTGCCCGCTGAGGCCGACCTGGCACGCCGCTTCGAGGTCAACCGCCTCGCAGTCCGCGAGGCGATCAGAATCCTGGCCGCGCGAGAGATCCTGGTCTCCAGCCAGGGGCGTCCGGCCCGCGTCACGGTGCCGTCCGCCCGGGTCTTCGGACAGATGCTGGAGTTCCGGCTGCAGCAGGAGTCACTGCGGTTCGAGGACCTGGTCAGCGCCCGCCGCGCGATCGAGGGGACCCTCGCCGCGCGAGCCGCGGAGCGGGTGGCCGACGGCCAGGTGACCGTCCACAAGGCGGAGCTGACGCTGGCCGCGATGGCCGACGCGGTCACCGACCCGGACCGCTTCATCGCGCTGGACATCGCCTTCCATCACGAACTCGCCGAACTGGGCGGCAACGGCATGCTGCAGCTCGTCCTCGACTCCCTCGGCGGGGTCCTGCTGGACTCGCGGCGCTCCAGTTACACCGGCCGATCCCGGCGCGGAGGCGGCCACACCGCCACAATCGCCGCCCACCGCGCCGTCCTGGACGCGATCCGCCGCGGCGACCCCGCCGCCGCCGCGGCCGCGATGGACGACCACCTCCTGGACACCGAACAGGACTTGCGCGCCGCCAAGCGAGACGAACGATGAGCCCGCTGCGCAGCCAGGAATGGCTGGGGGGCGACGTCAAGAACGGCTTCATCGCCCGCCACCACCTGCGCGCGATGGGCCTGGGCCCCGCCCAGTTCGACGGCCGTCCTGTCATCGGTATCTGCACCAGCTGGTCGGAACTGAGCCCTTGCAACGCCCACCTGCGCGGACTCGCCGAGGCCGTCAAGCGCGGAGTGCTCCAGGCCGGCGGCGTACCGCTGGAGTTCCCGGTGTTCTCACCCGGCGAACCGCTGGTGCGGCCCACGTCGATGCTCTACCGAAACCTCATGGCCATCGACGTCGAGGAGGGTCTGCGCGCCAACCCGCTCGACGCCGCCGTGCTGCTGACCGGCTGCGACAAGAGCACCCCTGCCGCGCTCATGGGAGCAGCCAGCGTCGACCTCCCCTCGGTCCTGCTCACCGGCGGGCCCATGCTCAACGGCCGCTACCGCGGACGCACCGTCGGATCAGGCACCGACATCTGGCGAATGACCGAGGACCTGCGCTCCGGCAAGGCCACCGCCGAGGACTTCGCCGAGTTCGAGTCCTGCCTCAACCGCTCCGCCGGGCACTGCATGACGATGGGCACCGCCTCCACCATGGCCTGCCTGGCCGAGGCGCTGGGGATGCAACTGCCCGGCGCCGCCGCACTGCCCGCCGTCGATTCCCGCCGCACCGTGCTCGCCGAACAGACCGGAGCACGCGCGGTCGAGCTGGCCGGCTCCGACCTGCGGCCCTCAACCATCATGACCCGCGCCGCCTTTGAGAACGCAATCGTCGTCAACGCCGCGATCGGCGGATCCACCAACGCCGTGCTGCACCTGCTCGCGATCGCCGGCCGGGTCGGTGTGCCGCTGGAACTCGACGACTTCGCGGCCCTCGGCCGAGACGTCCCGCTGCTTGTGGACCTGATGCCCAGCGGCCGGTACCTGATGGAGGAGTTCGCCTACGCCGGCGGACTGCCGGCACTCCTGCACGAGCTGCGCGACCTGCTGCGGACCGACGTGCGCACCGTCACCGGGTCAAGCCTGCTGGACGCGGCCCGGAAGAGCGACGACGCCACGGTGATACGGACTCTGAGCGATCCCGTCCAGCCCGCAGGCAGCGCGACCGCCGTGCTGAAGGGCAGCCTCGCCCCGAGCGGAGCGGTCATCAAACCCTCGGCCGCCGAACCGCACCTCCTTCAACACACCGGGCCGGCCCTGGTCTTCGACTCCCTGTCGGACTACCTCGCCGTGGCGGACGACCCCGCACTGCCCGTGACCGCAGACACCGTCCTGATCGTGCGCAACCTCGGCCCGCGCGGCTATCCCGGCATGCCCGAAGCCGGCAACCTGCCCCTGCCCAAAGCACTCCTGGACGCCGGAGTCACCGACATGGTGCGCATCAGCGACGCCCGCATGAGCGGTACCGCGTTCGGAGCCTGCGTCCTGCACGTCGCCCCCGAATCCGCCGTCGGCGGACCGCTTGCGCTCGTCCGCAGCGGCGACCCGGTCCGCCTCGACGTCCCCGGCGGCCGCCTGGACCTGCTGGTCGACCCGGCCGAACTGCGCTCCCGCGCCGAGGCATGGAGCGCGCCCGCACCGGCCGCCGACCGCGGATGGACTCGCCTGTACGTCGACCATGTACTTCAGGCCGACCGGGGCGTCGACCTGGACTTCCTGGTCGGCTCCAGCGGCGACACCCCACCGAAGAAGGCGTTCTGACATGCCGCACGGAATCTGCCCGGTCCTCGAAACACCCTTCCACGCCGACCAGAGCGTCGACGAGGCCGGCTTCGGCCGGGTCATCGACGCAATGACGGCCGCCGGCGTCGAGTCCGTCATGTTCCCGGGCTTCGCCTCGGAGTTCCACACCCTCACCGACGCCGAACGCCGACGCCTGACCGACATACTGCTGGATCACAGCGCCCAGGGCGGCCCGGCCGCCGTCATCTCCGTCCCCGACCACGCCACGGCCACCGCCGTGGCCAACGCCGAGTACGCGGCGGCGAACGGCGCGGCGGCGATCAACCTGCTGCCGCCGCACTTCCTCGCCCCTCCCCCGGACGAGGTCCTGGCACACCTGCGCGCCGTACTCGACGCCGTGGCACCGCTGCCCGTCGTCCTGCAGTACGCCCCCGCCCAGACCGGCACCGCCCTGGACGCCCGGTCCATCAAGCAACTCGCAGCGGAACACCCCAACCTGGCCTGCGTCAAGGTCGAGTCACAGCCACCCGGCCGGCTCATCGCCGCCCTCGCCGCTCGGCCGCAGCCGCTGCCCAGCCTGGTCGGGTACGCCGGACTGCAGCTGCCCGACGCGCTGCGCCGGGGCGCCGTCGGTGTCCAACCGGGCTGCTCCTTCGTGGAGATCTACCTGGAGATCTGGCACCGGTGGACCACCGGCGACCAGCAGCGGGCGGAGGCACTGCACCAGCGGCTGGCGCCCTACCTGGCCTACTGGATGCAGCACGTGAACCTCATCGTGGCGGCGGAGAAGACTGTCTCGGTAGCGCGCGGCTGGTTCGCCTCCGACACGTGCCGCCGGCCCGGCTGGCGGCTGGACGCCGAAGAGCGAGCGATGATCGACCGGTTCCTGGACGAGTTCGCCGACCACCTGCTGCCGGGACCGCGACCCGGCGGTGCCGCGCAGGCGGAGGCGACCGAGCGGCTGGGGCAGAACGCATGAGCTGGACAGGAAAAACAGTGATCGTCACCGGCGCCACCCGCGGCATCGGCGCGGCCACCGTCGAACTGTTCGCCGGCTGCGGCGCACACGTCATCGGCCACGGGCAGGACGACGGCGCCGAACTGGCCGCCGGCATCCGAGCCGCCGACGGCCAGGCCGACTTCCTCGCCGGCGACCTGCGCGACCCCGCAGAGGGCCGCCGGCTCACCGACTTCGCACTGCGGCACACCGGCCGCATCGACGTCCTGGTCAACAACGCCGGGGCGAACGTCTTCGCCGGCACGCTCCCGGCCGGGCTGGACGAGTGGAACGACTGCCTGGACCTCGACCTGCGAGCCGTCTGGCTCCTCTCCCGTGCCGCAGCCGAACACTTGGCTCGGCCCGCCGCGATCGTGAACGTCGCCTCCAACCACGCCCACTCCACCATGCCGGGCATCTTCCCCTACAACGTCGCCAAGGCCGGCGTGCTCGCTCTGACCCAGTCCCTCGCGCTCGAACTCGCCGACCGCGGAATCCGGGTGAACGCGGTCTGCCCCGGCTACATCGACACCCCGATCAACGACGCCTACTTCTCCGGCTTCGACAACCCCGCAACCGAACGCACCCGCGTCGAAGCCCTGCACCCGCTGCACCGCATCGGCAGCCCCCAGGACGTCGCCCGCGCCATCCGCTTCCTCGCCGACCAGGACGAGTCCGGCTTCATCACCGGCACCTCCCTCACCATCGACGGCGGACGCTCGGCGCTCATGCAGGACCCCCACGACGGATAGTCAGGGCCCCTGCGACAAGCGGGACCCCGGCCGCCGCCCGGCCCGTCGCGGACGGCGCGAGCCACCCGGCCCCCGACTACGACGCGTGCATCGGCACGCGCCGACCTCACCCACGCCCGGCCCCCGCCGACACCTTCGAGACACAGGCGGGCCGCGCGTCGGCCGCCATCTGCCCGAGAGTTGGAACTCCCATGCCCTTCGCTCCCGTCGCACTCGTCGAGTGCGATCCCACCCGCACGCGTGTCTTCGAGAACGGCTGGTCCTCGTTCGGCCCCAGCGCCGCCTACCCGGCCACGGCCACCTCCCCCCGGCCCGCGCGGCGGGTGTTCGAGATGTCGGTCTTCCGCGCCGACACCCCGGCGCCCGCCACCGGCTTCCAGGGTGAGGGGCTGCTCGCCGTCGACCCCGGGGACGGTGGTCCCGTCCACGTGTTCGCGGCGCCCGACGCCCGCGTCGAGTGCCCCTCCATCCGGGCCACCGCACAGGCCGGGGGCGTGCAGATCAGCGCCGACGGCGCAGTCGAGCACACCGTCGACGACGGTCCGGGCGGCCTGGACTGCGTCCTGGCCCGTTGGGCGGACCGGTACGCGGAGAAGGTGGGCGTTCGCGTCGCGGAGAGCTACCCGACCGGCTGGTGCCCGTGGTACCAGTACTTCACCGAGCTCACCGAGCGCGACATGTACGAGAACATCGACGCCATCGACGCGCATGAACTCCCCATCGACATGATCGCCGTCGACGACGCCTTCCAGAAGGAGATCGGCGACTGGCTCCAGCTCTCCGACCGGTTCAGCTCGCTCAACGGCCTCGTCGACCGGATCCACGCCTCCGACCGGCGCGCCGGTGTCTGGATCGCCCCTACGTTCGTCGGCGCCCGCTCCGACGTCTACCGTGACCATCCGGATTGGCTGGTGCGGACCCCGGACGGGTCAGAGCCGCTGTGGACCGGTCACATCTGGGAGCAGGACCTGTACGCCCTCGACGTCACCCACCCCGGGGCGGCAGCCTACCTCCGCGAGGTCTTCCAGACCTGGCGCGGCCACGGCTTCGACTACTTCAAACTGGACTTCCTCGCCTCCGCGGCCCGTGTCGGCCGCCGCCACGAGGACGTCACCGCGCTCCAGGCGTACGCGATGGGCATCGACCTCATCCGCGACGCCGTCGGCAAGGACGCCACCCTGCTCGGCTGCGGCGCCCCGCTGCTGCCCTCGGTGGGCCTCTTCGACGGTATGCGCATCAGCTGCGACATCGCCCCGACCTACGAATCGCCCGAACGCGACATCAGCGAACCCTCCCAGGCCGGCGCCGTCCTCAGCGGGCGCGGACGGGCGTTCATGCACGGCCGGTTCTGGCACAACGACCCCGACTGCATCATCGTCCGCCCCCAGGTCGAGCGGCGCGAGGAGTGGGCCCACCACATCGAGAAGTACTCAGGGATCCGAGTCCTGAGCGACCGCGTGAACTCCCTCGACGACTGGGGGCTGCAGACCGCTCGACGTCTGCTGGCCCGCTCGACGCCCGATCCGCTCGTCCCGTCCACGCCCTGAACGGGCGATTCCAACTCCGGCGTCCCAGATGAAGACCCTCTCAGTCCTCGCCGAGGCCGCCGCAGCCACTTTGGCCGCCTGCGGCCTGCTCCTCGCACACCGACAGCGCAGGAGCAAGCCCCGAGCTTGACGTCTACTGCGCAGGTCACTCGACCCAGATCCTCGCCTGACTTGAGGCCGGCGGGATCGTCACCGTCGAACTGCTCGCGCTCGCCGCAACCGCCATCGCACTCGGCCTCGCAGCGCTGGCGCTCAGCGTGATGGCGCTCGTCGTCAGGGCGCTGTGGCGAGCGCTGCGCCGTAGAACAGAGGCTGCCCCGCAGGCACAAAAGTGCTGGTGAGACGCTTGGAGAGTCTCAGATGAAACGCCTGGCATATCAGGTTAGCCTGGACGAGCGAGACAGGAACGGACCGGCAGGCCTGCCATCGACACTCCGACCTTGGCTCCCCTGGCTACCTGGCCGTTCCGACCTCCCACGCCGGGAATCGTTCCGGCCAGCCCGCGGGGGTCCTGCGACTCCCGGAGGGATGCACGGATCGGCACGGCGGCCCGATCAAACGGTCTGCCGGAAGGAGTGAATCGATGTCAACAACGGCATGGCGGTTCCGTGGCACCGAAGAGGCCGATGACGCGGTCCTCAGGCTTAAGCAGTTGGGTGGCCAGGAGCTCATCGACCTGCGTGATGTCGCTGTGATCCGCTGGCCGCTGTACGCAGCGGCACCCCAGGTACAGGAGCACGTGACCGACGAGGGCAGTAAGGCTGCCTCGCTCGCCAAGAAGTTCAGCAAGACCGGTATCGACGGCTCGATGATCGACTCGGTGAAAGGTGACATGACGCCGGGGAGCTCGGCGCTGGTGCTGATGAGCACCGATAGCGAGGTCGACGCCGTCGCGAAGGCGTTCGAGGGACACGCCATGGAGTTGATGCGCTCCGACCTTTCGGTGAAGCAGGAAGATCAGCTCAGGGCTGCCTTCGGCGCACCGTCCGACGGCGGCCAGGGGCCTGCCTAGATGCAATACCGGTGACTTTGGTGGGCCTTGGTCGTTGGACGGGTTGTGCCAAGGCCCGGTCAGGTGAAGTCGGTGGGTGAACGGTTCTCGGATCGGATCGCGTTGGGGGTGTTGACCCGCGCGTTCCCTCCGGAGCTGGTGGATGAGGTGGTCGCGGAGTGCGGCCGGGTCGAGCAGCCCATGTGTCCGCTGCGCTGGCGGTGGTCTCGGCGGGCCTGTCGTACACGCTGATCCGTACCGGCAACGCCTACTCCCAGTGCTTCACTGCCGCGTACGTTGTCTTCCTGCTCGGCATGGGTGGCCAGGCGCGGGAGCAGACGGTCCCGGAGCGGGTGATGCTCACCCTGCTCGGCGGGGCCTTGGCAATGCTGGCGTACCTGGTGTTCCCCGCGTGGGAGACGCCCCGGCTGCCGGGTCGGCTTGCGGACTGGCTCGCCGCCAACGGCCGCTACGCGGCCGCGGTGCTCCGCAGCTACGCCGAACCGATCCGAGAGCATCGCGCCGACATGCGCAGGGCACTGCTGGCGAGCAGGGACGCACGCGCCGCCTGGCAGGAGGCCTACGACCGGGCACAGCAGGAGCCGGTCCGCCCCAGGGGTCTGACGTCGCGTGAGGCGCAGGAGGCGCTCAAGCGCTTCGGCACCTGTACGAGGACGAGGCCGTCGGCAAGGTCGCCGAGCGGCTCAAGAACGCCTAGAGATGTGTCGCAGTGCGGACGAGGTCGGCGACGGCCTTGGACCGGCTGTGCGGTGGCCAGGCGATGACGGTGGTGACCTTCGGCGCGTCCAGCACGGGTACGGCGGCGAGGTCACCGTGCAGTTGGGCTCGGCACGCGCTCTCCGAGGCAGGTGCAGATGCATGAGAGGGCGGGTGTGGGCTTTTGCCCGGCTCGTCGGTGGGAGTGGGGTCTGGCCTGCCGGCCAATGACCGTGTCCGCTCGACCGCTCGATGTGCCGGCGAACACTGACCGAACGGCCAGTCAACAGCTACTCCGTGTCATCCGCCTGAGCGGATCCATGTTCGGGCGAGTTCCCTGACCCACGTCGCGGCCTGATCGGGAGCCGTCGGGGGTGCGTCGACGACAACGAGTTCGGTGACGCCTGCGGCGGCGAGCTCGGGCAGACGCTCCGGGGTGCATTCGCTCGGCGCGACGGCGACCACGAAATCGTCGAGGGTGCGGCCGAAGCGGGCGCGCTCGTCGGCGAGAACGGCGACGCGCGCCGGAATATCGGCCATGGGCACGTTGAAGCCGTACCAGCCGTCGGCGAGCCGTGCCGCGCGGCGCAGCGCGGCATCGCTGTTGCCGCCGACCAGGACCGGGAGTCGACCGCCGCGCACCGGTTTGGGGTTGACCCGGATCGCGTCGAAGTGGGTGAACTCCCCGGCGAAGGAGGCGGGGTCGTCGGTCCAGAGGATGCGCATCGCGGCGAGGTACTCGTCGGTGCGCCGCCCGCGCCCGGCGAAGGGGACGCCGAGGGCGGCGAACTCCTCGGCCGACCAGCCCACCCCGACCCCGAGGCTGAACCGCCCGGCGGACAGTACGTCAAGCGTGGCGGCCTGCTTCGCGAGCACGACGGGGTTGTGCTCGGGCAGCAGGAGGACGCCCGTGGCCAGTCCGATCCGGCCGGTGACCGCTGCCGCGAAGCTCAGAGCGAGCAGCGGGTCCAGCCAGTCCGCATCCGCGGGGACGGCGATCCGGCCGTCCGCAGAGTACGGGTAGCGGGAGGCAGGCGCGTCCACGAGCACTACGTGCTCACCACACCACAGCCTCGCGAAGCCGTCCGCCTCCGCGGCCGTGGCCACAGCCCGGATCACCTCCGGACGGGCACCGTCACCGATACCGAGCACGTGCAGACCCACCCGCATGCTCCACCTGACCTCACTATCGGCACCGGACCGCGACCACGACCAGCTCGGGACGCCGTCCGCGACAGACTGGGTGCGCCGCCCTGCGAACGAGACGCCGTCAGGCGGAGACGCGCTGTTGTCGCATCTCCAGCAACGTCGGCCGGCGCACGCGCGACCGCCCCTGTTCGCAGGGACGTTCAGCGGGTGAACGTCCCCAGACCGGTGGTGTTGAGGTTTTCGACGGTGACCGTGCCGGCGCCCCGGCCGGAGCACCGATCAACTCGAAAGCACGGCGCGTGACGAGACATCCTCAGCCGTCTGAGCGGGAGCTGCCCACCCAAGGTCACCACCCGACCCGATGCCCGGCCGGCAGACGCGCCCGACTGATGTACGAGTCCACCTGGACGGGTGTGCGGCTCGACGGGTCATCGCTGACCGGCCGCCAGGTCTCGCCAGGTCAGCCGTCGTACCCCTGGATCTGCTGGAGACACCGAGGCCGGTTGCCCTGGCTGTCAAGGCCTCGTCAGCTCAGGACCCGTCAGGAGCGGTTCGGTGTCGAAGCCCGCGAGGTCGTCGTACGGCGCGGTCAGGAACGCGACATCGGCCCTGCCGTCGCGCAGAATCGGAGCCTGCTCCCGATGCCGCAGACGGTCACGTCGATGTCGACGGCATCCGGATCGCGGTGGTAGCGCTGCAGGATCGACTCCAGCAGCCCTGCATCCCCGTTGGGCTTCATCGCCAGCGTGAGCTTCGGATCGGTCCGTCCCGCGCGCTGCGCGCGCCGGATCGATGCCGAGACCGCGTCCAGTGCTTTGCGACTCTCCGTCAGGAAGACCTGGCCGGCGGCGGTGAGGTTCACGGCCCGGCTGGTGCGTTCCAGCAGTTGCACGCCCATGCGTCGCTCCAACTGGGCGATGGCGCGGGACAGCGGCAGCTGCGCCATGCCCTCGCCCTGCAGTACGCCCGAGACCTGCTGCCGGACGGCATCAAGGTCAACGCGGTCTGCCCCGGCTACGTCGCCACCGACCTCAACGGCCATCGCGGCCACCGCACCCCGCCGAAGGCGCGGTGGCCGCCGTCCGGATGGCCACCATCGGCGCCGACGGACCGACCGGCACCTTCACGCGCCCTGGTGAACCGTCAGGCGGATGGGCGCGGGGCTTACCCGGTCTCGACAGGGTTGCGGGCGAGCGCTCGCGAGGCCCCGCAACATCCGGACGTGACCTGACAGTTGCCTGATGGACACTCGATTTTTCTCTTAGGCCCGCCTGGGCGTTGAAGGATACGCGCGCACAGCAATGTGCGATGTGCGACTTCACTGGCTCGACTTGTTTGGAGAGCATGATGCCCAAATACACCCGTCCGGCCTTGATCGGACTGGCCACGGCGACGGCAGCCGCACTCTGTGGGCTTCCGGTCCTCAACGCCAGCGCTGAGACAGCCGCGCCCGCGAGCAAGCACGTCCTGCTCATCTCGGTCGACGGCATGCACCAGAGCGATCTCGACTGGTACATCGCCAACCACCCGGGCTCGACGCTGGCCAGATTGGCGCACGCCGGCAGCGAGTACACCAATGCGGAGACGTCCAACCCGTCGGACTCCGACCCGGGCGGCACCGCGCTGATGACCGGCGGCAACCCCAAATCCACCGGCGTCTACTACGACGTCGAGTACAGCCACACCACCGACGAGGCGGGCGCCGCCTGCACCCCTGGCCGGCCGGCCACCGGTGGTGACGTCATCTACGACTCGCCGGACGACGCACTGGCGAACGTCAACGACTTCATCAACCCGGCGAACGGCACCTTCCCGTCGTTCGACGAGAACGGTTCGATCTTCCCCGGGGGCGTCGACAAGAACCCGGCCGCGATCATGAACCTGAAGTTCGACCCGAAGACGTCGCTCAACCCGAAGACGTTCCCGGTCGATCCCAAGACCTGCAAGCCGATCACCCCGTGGGACTACCTTGGCGACAACACGATCTTCCAGGTCATCCACAACGCCGGCCTGCGCACCGCGTGGTCCGACAAGCACGAGGTCTATGCGTCCTTCAACGGTCCCGGCTCGAACGGTCAGAGCATCGACGACCTCTTCTCGCCGGAGATCGACTCACAGGCCGTCATGCCGAACGGCGTCCCGTACCCGCAGGACAACGACTGGGCCCACATCGACGCCGCCACCAAGCAGTACGACGGCTACAAGGTCCAGGCCATCCTCAATGAGATCGGCGGCCGCGATCACTCGGGCAAGACCAAGGTCGGCACCCCGGCGATCTTCGGCATGAACTTCCAGACCGTCTCGGTCGCGCAGAAGATCCGCTCGACCCCGACGACGCTGATCGGTCCGGACGCCCACGGCAACTACACCACCAGCGCTCCGGAACCGGGCGGCTACCAGTGGGTGCACGGCAAGCTCGTCCCAGGGCCGGTGCTGTCCAGCGCGCTGGACTACGTCAACACTCAGCTCGGCCGCATGGTCGCCGCCATTCACAAGGACGGCCTCGCGGGCTCGACGACGATCATTGTGACGGCCAAGCACGGTCAGTCGCCGGAGGACCCCAACAAGCTCATCACCGTCCAGGACGGTCCGATCATCAGCGCGATCAACGCCGCCTGGGCGAAGACGCATCCGGCCAACAAGAGCCTCATCGTCGCCGGAACGGACGACGACCTGTGGCAGTCCTACCTGTCGGACAGGTCGCAAGCCGCTTCCGACTTCGTCAAGAGCTACCTGTGGGACCACACCGCTCAGGGTTACGACGTCAACGAGAAGCCGGTTACCGTCGCGCACTCGGGCCTGGCGCAGATCTGGGCCGGCGCAGCCGCCGCGCACTTCTTCGGCACCTCGGTCGACAACGGCCACTACCCGGACGTCTTCGGCGAGGTCCAGGAGGGCATTGTCTACTCGAAGCCGACCAAGCTGGCCGAGCACGGTGGCATGAACACCGGTGACCGGCATGTCCTGATGCTTGTCGACGGCCCGGGCATCCCGGCTCAGGTCGAGTCCGCCTCGGTCGAGACCACCCAGGTCGCTCCCACGATCCTGTCCGTTCTGGGGCTCAACCCGCGCGAGTTGACGGCCGTCAAGGTTGAGGGCACGCAGGTCCTTCCCGGCCTCGCTGACCGTCCGCGGGGCCACTGACCCGGCGCCGCTACCCGCCAGCTGATCGGCAGCGCCTGAAACGGGAGGCCGGGGCGCCAAGCACGAGCGTCATCTCCGGGCCGGGGCGCGGCGCGCAGGTACCCGGGTCAGCGGACCACGCTGCCCGGGTACTTGCGCCGCTCGCCTGCCGGCGGCTCGACGACCAGAGCGGCTGATTCGCTCCAGAAGCGGCAGCCGGCCGGGATGAAGACCGGATGCTCCAGCACGAACCAGCCGACGCGGCTGGTGAGGAGGAGTCTCGGCGCGATCGGACGTGAACCCTCGAATTCCACGGCCCCATTCTCGCAGCCGCCGTCGGGGGCCGTGCTCGGTCACTCGATCACAGCCCGGTGGCGAGCCACACGGTGACGGCCGCGGTCGCGGTGAGCCCGAGGTTCAGTGCGATCCGGCGGTCGTCGCAGGCCGGGTGGACGGCGATCGCGCCCAGTTGCAGGAGTACGAAGCCGACGGCCGCGGCCAGGGCCAGCGAGGGGGGATGCCGGTCAGGGGCGGCGGGATGAGGCCGGCCGCGCCGAGTGTTTCGAGCGCGCCCAGCGTCCTGACGACAGGCCGGGGTACGCCTTCGGCCCAGGCCGTCATCGGGCGGAGCAGATGTCCCAGCACACCATGCTTGTAGTTTGAATTCGAACGTCCTGGCGTATCCTTTCCCGCATGTCAGTCCGCCGCCTCAACCACGCCGTGCTCTGGATCCGCGACGTCGACCGCTCGGTCGCGTTCTACACCGATGTCTTCGGCTTCCACGTCGACCATCTGATCCCCGGCCGGGCCGCCTTCCTCAGTGCGCCCGACAGCCTCAACGACCACGACCTCGGCCTCTTCGCCCTGGGGCTCGACGCCCCCGGCCCCGAGCAGGGCCGAGTCGGCCTCTATCACCTGGCATGGGAGGTCGGCACCCTCGGTGAACTGGCCGCCATCGGCCGCAAGCTCGCCGAGCGCGGAGCCCTCGTCGGCTCGACCGACCACCTGGTCTCCCAGTCCTTCTACGCCAAGGACCCCGACGGCAACGAGTTCGAGCTGATGTGGCGCGTCCCCCGCGAAGACTGGCCCGGCCCCGACTCCGACGCCAAGCCGGGCCCCCTCGACCTCGCTCAATCCCTCGAACGCTGGGGGCCCGACCTCGCCACCGGGTCCGCAGCGGGTCTTGCCACCTGATCACGGCCGTCGAAGATCCTGGTCTCGATCATGCGCAGTGCGTGCAGGCGGGTCCAGGATCTTCGAGATGCTCGCGATGGCGGGGCCCGGGACCGGCGTTGTCGCGTGACCGGCACGGCGGCCCGCTGTCTACTGGTGGCATGACGGAACTGACTGCTGCGCAGATCGAGTATCTCGGAAGCCAACTGCTCGGCCGGCTGGCCACCGCCGGAACCGACCACAAGCCTCACGTCGTGCCGACCTCGTTCCGCTACAACGCCGAACTTGGCACGGTCGACGTCGGCGGTCACGATGTGGCGAACACCAAGAAGTACCGGGACGTCCAGGCCAACGGCTGGGCGGCGATCGTGGTCGACGATCTGGTGTCGACCGATCCGTGGACCCCGCGCATGCTGGAGATCCGCGGCGCCGCCGAAGCCATTCCGACCGGCGGCGCGCACTTCGGGCCGGGATTCGGCGAGGCCTTCATCCGCATCCATCCGGCCAAGGTCAACAGCTTCGGCATCGAATAGCGCCGGCTGTCAGACCGTCGTCCCCAGCCATCCCAGCCAGGAGCGGTAGCGCCGCAGGGCGCGACGCTGGACCAGGTTGTCGCAGACAGAACTGATACTGGCCGCTCACACCCGGCCCGTGCTGCGACCGGGCCGGTCAATCGGCAGCCGGTGTGAAGCAGGACCCCAGTCCGGTCTCGACAACTGTTGCCGCTCTGGCCACGTGGGCCGTGACCGCCGTGTGCAGTTGTTGGGGGGTGCGGGCGTCGTCGAGGTATCTGCCCAGGGCCTGGAACTGGACGGGCCACAGGCCGAGAAGGGCGGTGGCTGCGATCTGCGGTTCGGGGTCGTAGGGGTGCATGCCTGTGCGGTGGGCCAGGATCTCGGCAGCGGCGGCGATGAGCCGCTCGGTCGCGTCGCGCTGGTGGGCGCGTAGCGAGGGCGTGGATCGGATCAGGGCGCCGAAGCGCCGGAACTGCTCCACGGCGTGAGGTCGGTCGTCCTGGGCGCCGAGCCAGGAGGTCACCATCGCCAGCTGCTCGGCGAGGATCTTCAGCACGGCCTGGACCGGCGTGAGGCCAGGGTCGGCCAAGGTGGAGCGCAGGGCGTCCTCGATGGCCTCGTCCAGGTCGAGAAGGAGTGACTCCTTGGTCGGGAAGTAGTTGAACACCGTTTTCTCCGACACCCCGCAGGCTTCCGCGATCTCGGCGACGCGGACGGCATCGAAGCCGCGCTCCAGGAACATCTCGGTGGCCGTGTCGGACAACTGGCGGCGCGTCAGCCGCTTCTTGCGCTCGCGCAACCCCTCGCCCGTGGACCCCTCAGCCAAGGGGCGCAGCCCCGTCCAGTCCACCGCGCGCTGACTCATGGCGTCAGCATAGTCGTGCCACCAGAACTTTAGTGTTACTGTAAATTTCTAGTCACTATATAAACCTTGGAGCTTGTCTTGTCCATCAGCCAGAGGAGCCTCGCGTGAGCGCCATCCATCTGACCCAGGACTACCCCCATCCCCCGGAGAAGGTCTGGCGGGCGGTCACCGACGCCGAGCTGATCCCGCTGTGGACGGCGACCGGCGCAGGCGGGAGGCCAGAAGGCTTCAGCCCCACCGTCGGCACCCGGTTCAGGTTCGTCGCGAAGCCGAAGCCGGGCTGGAGCGGGGTCGTCGCCTGCGAGGTCCTGGAGGTCCAACCGCCCTCCCTGCTGCGCTATTCGTGGACGGACCCGGGTGGGGGCGGGACGACGGAGGTCAGCTACCGCATCGAGCCCCATGCCGGCGGCACGCGCTTCACCTACGAGCACGCCGGCTTCACCGGCCTCGGCGGCCGCCTCCTGGCCAAGCTGCTCGGCAGAGTCCGCCACAAGATGCTCGCCGTCGGCCTGAGCGCGCTGCTCGACGACATGGACGGCCACGGCCGGCTGAAGGCCGGCAGTACTCTGCGCCCGAAGCCACTCTGACGCCCCCTTACGCCCCCTGACCCCCTGCCCTGACGCCTGAGCCCATCGATGGGCGGCCCGCAAGAGCCTCCGTCGGCACCCGCCACCGACGACGGCACCCCAGCCGGGGCACCTATGCTGGGCCGGTGACACCGAGAGCCGAGCAGGGGCCAGCGCTGCGGGCGGATGCCGCGCGCAACCGTGCCCGGGTGCTGCAGATCGCCCGCGAGCAACTGGCCGCCGGTGACGACTCACTCCAGCTCAACGCCATCGCCCGGATCGCCGGCGTCGGCGTGGGAACCGTGTACCGGCACTTCCCCAACCGCCATGCGCTGATGGAGGCGCTCTCGGCGGAACGCTTCCGGGAGCTGGTCGGCGAGGCACAGGCGGCAGCCGCCGCCGAGGACGCTCTCGCCGGACTGCACCGCCTGCTGCACTTCACGCTCGACCGAGCCCTGGACGATGCCGGTTTCGCGGCCGTACTGGAGTCCGCGAGCGACGCCGAGGCGCAGACCTCGGCGATGAAGGCCGAGCTCGACCGGGCCGTCGGGGATCTGCTGGACCGGGCCCGCCGGGTCGGCGTCATCCGGGACGGGGTCGGGGCGGACGATGTGCGCCGCCTTCTCTGCGGCATCGAGCACGCCGTGCGGTCCGGCGACAGCGACGCCACGCGCCGAGAGCTCTATCTCGGCATTCTCCTTGAGGGCCTGCGCCCCCCACGCTGATCGCACCCCCCGCCCCGCCGACACCCGCACCGGACCCCCGCCGAGGGGGTTGCCCGGTGCATCCCACACACAGCAACCGGATAACTATCCGATTGTGCTAACGTGCGCTCATCGAAACGGATACCTATCCGTATCCGTGTGGCGCTGGAAGGCGGAACTGTGGAGCATCGGGCAGTGGTGACGGCGGGAACCGGCGGGATTGGCCTGGAGACCGCGATGGGACTCGCAGCGCACGGGCTAGCCGTGACGGTGGTCGGCCGCAACGCGGAGCGCGGCGCCCGCGCGGCCGAGCGGATCGCCGCGGTGGCCACCGGAGCGGCCCCGCGCTTCGTGGCAGCCGACCTGGCCTCGCTCGACAACGTGCGCGCGCTCGCAGCGCAGTTGACAGCCGAGGGCCCACTCAAAGTGCTGGTCAACAACGTCGGCGCGATGTTCGCCCAGCGGCAGGAGACCGTTGACGGGATCGAGGCGTCATTCGCCGTCAACCACCTCTCGCCGTACCTGCTCACCGAGTTGCTGCTGGATCAGCTCCGGGCCGGCGGGCCGAGTCGGGTCGTCAACGTCACCTCCGGCGCGATCAAGGTCGCCAAGCGCACCTTCGAGGCCGTCGAACCGCCGGGCGGCTACTACGGATTCCACTGGTACGGCCGGGCCAAGCTCGCCAACCTCGCCTACACCCTGGACCTGGCCGAGCGGCTGCGCGGCACCGGCATCGCGGTCTTCGCCGCCGACCCCGGCGGCGCCGCGACCGACATGACCAACGGCACCATGACCTCACCGAAGATCGTCTCCCCCGGGCTGCGCCTGCTGTGGCCGCTGGTCCGGCGGACCTTCGAACGCTCCACCGCCGGCCCCGCCTCCGCTGCCGCCCGCCCGTCCGTCTTCGCCGCCACCGACACCTCCCTCGACGGGAAGACCGGCCTCCTGATCGGCCCTCGGGTCCACCCCGTCCCCGCCTTCCGGGGAAGTACCGACCCCCAGGTCGTCGACAACGTCCTCAGGCTCAGCCGAAAGCTGGCACCCCTGCGCGGTGGTCCCGTCGCGCACACGCGCTGAATTCAGGGCAGGGCCCGCCTCGACGAGGTGGTTCAGCTCAGTTGCTCGGCCAGTCCGACGATGATGCCCTCCGGGCCGCGGACGTAGCAGAGCAGATAGCTGTCCTCGAACCGGGCGATCTCGCCCACGAGTTCGGCGCCGTGAGGGCGCAGGCGGGCAACGGTGTCCTCGATGTCGTCGACGGCGAACATGACGCGGTGCGTACCCAGAACGTTGTGCGGCCGGTTACGCGGCCCGGCGCTGATCACCGCCGGGCTGCGGTACTTGGCCAGCTCGAGCCGGCCCTGACCGTCCGGGGTCCGCACCATCGCGATCTCGCAGCGGACGCCGTCGAGCCCGGTGCACTGGTCGGCGAAGAGGCCCTCGACCTCCCCCCTGCCCTCCAGCTCCATACCGAGCTCCACGAAGAAGGCAATGGCGGCATCCATGTCCTCGACGACGATGCCGACGTTGTCCATCCGCTGAATCGCCACGCTGGTCTCTCCTTCTTCGCTCGATCAGGTCCATCGAGTGGGGTCAATGATGCCGCACTGTCACGAGGCCAACGGGCAACGTGACGGGACTGACCGGTTCCTGTTCAGGCGGGTTTCCGCGCGTGTCCACACTCGTCTTCCGCGCAGAGCGCCCGGCGTCGCCCCGACACCGAACCGCCGGGGCGTCCGCGGTCATGACGGTCTGTTCCGGGCCAGCCGCCGGTAGAGCCAGAACATCGGGCCGCCGCGCCGACGGGCGTACTCGGCCTCCGCCTTCCTGGATGCCTCGACAGCGGCATTTCCGTACTCGCGCATCTGCGCCTCGTACGCGCCGACCGCCGCCAGCAGGCTCTTCTCGTCCGGCGCGGCTTCGGTCAGGACGTGGCACAGCAGTCCGGCGTCCTGCAAAGCCGTGTTGGCGCCGGATCCGCGCGCCGGGCTCATCGCGTGGATGGCGTCGCCCAGGACGGTGACGCGGCTGGGCTTCCAGGCCGGCGTCGGCACCGACGTCCGGATCCGCACCAGGAACGTCTCGTCGATGTCGGCCAGGGCGTGCAGCGCGCGCAGGTCCCGGTGCCAAGACCTGATCATGCTCCCCGTCAGGGCGTGCAGCTCGGCCGCCGCCATGGCGTCCAGCCTGTCCTGCGACACCCTGAACAGTCGCTGTTCGGCCGTCACAGCCCACATCATGTAGTCGCCGACCGGCGAGAGGCCGGCTTCGCCGGGTGCCTTCCGGAAGCGGACCAGCCCGGTCGCCATGCCGACCTGACCGCCGATGACGGCCGTGAAACCGTCGAGCAGGCTCGGCGGCACCAGCTTCGAGGTCTCTTCCGTGAGCGGAGTCTTGCCGTAGACGCTGAGGCCTCCGGTGTCGATGACCTCGGATTCCGGCAGATATTGGCGACGCACCGCCGAGTTGACGCCGTCCGCGCCGACCAGTAGGTCCGCGTCGGCGTGGCTACCGTCTGCGAACACGGCGTGGACCAAGTCGCCGGTCAGCTCGTAGCCGACGAACTCGCGGCCGTATTCGACGTCCAGTCCGCGCGCCAGGATCTCCCGCAGCGTCTGCCGGTTGACGGACGTGGCCAGCGTCGCAGCGGCGAACGTGTCGACCGCCGGGTCGCCCGCCACCTCGTGCAGCTGTCGGAGGTGCTCGGTCACCACTGTGAAGCGGGTGCTGGCGCGGCTGCACGTCGCCAAGAACAGCTCCCACAGTTCCGGCGGCAGGCAGCGCTGCAAGGCCAGTCCGGCACGCGCGTCGACGTGCAGCCGGTAGCCCTGCCTCCGCATGGCCGACGTCGCGTCCCGTTCATAGACGGTGACGTCGATGCCGGCCTTCCTCAGCCCCTGGGCCAGGCACAGTCCGCCAAGCCCGCCGCCGATCACAGCTACACGCAATCCCATGACGCCATCCCCCGATGGTCGCTGTCGAGGGCATCAGAATACGCGTCATATCGCGTCATCCGGATCAGGCGCTCAACTCCCTTCTGCGGCGGGCGATGTCGTCGGGGTTCCAACCCGGGTGCGGGACCGAGGCCAGCAGGAGGCGGGTGTAGGGGTGGGCCGGGTGTTCGAGCAGGGGCTCCAGCGGGCCCTGCTCGACCGGGCGGCCCCGGTGCAGGACGAGGGCTTCGTCGCAGACGTAGCGCACCACCGCGAGGTCGTGGCTGACGAAGACCAGGCCGACACCGGTCTCGGTGCGGATGTCGGTGAGCAGGTTCAGCACCTGTGCCTGGACCGAGACGTCCAGTGCCGAGACCGCCTCGTCGAGGACCAGGACGGAGGGCTCCACCGCCAGGGCGCGGGCGATCGCCGCCCGCTGGCGCTGGCCGCCGGAGAGGTGGCGAGGCAGCGCCGCCGCCTCGCGGTCGCCGAGGCCGACCTGGGCGAGCAGGTCGCGGACGCGGTCGGCGCGGGCGGCGCGGTCACTGAGACCGTGCAGGCGCAGGACGCCGTCGACGGTCGCCGCGATGGAGAGGCGCCCGTCCAGGGAGAGGTAGGGGTCCTGGAAGACGATCTGGACGGCCTTGGCGCGCGCCAGGCGTGCGGTCCGGCCGTGGACGCGCGCCGCGAGCGGCTCGCCCCGGACCGTGATCGTGCCGCGGTCCGGGCGCTCCAGGCCGACCAGCATCCGCGCGGTGGTGGTCTTGCCCGAACCCGACTCGCCGACCAGTCCGAGCGCTCCGCCCGGCGGCAGGGTGAAGGAGACCCCGTCGACGGCCACGGTGGGCCCGTAGCACTTGCGCAGGTCGGCGACCTCCAACAGCGGGCTCTGCGCCGTGGGTGTCATGGGTGGACCTCCTGGGGGTCGGGGAGTTCGGCCGCTCGCAGACAGGCCGTGGCGCGCCCGGAGGCGCCGTCCAGCGGCACCAGTGCCGGTGGCTCCACGTCACACCGGCCCGGGAGGGCGAAGGCGCATCGTGGAGCGAAGGCGCAGCCGGGCTGCGCTTCGGCGAGACCCAACGGGGCACCGGGGACCGGGCGGAGGCGCTGCAGCGGACCGACCAACGGCGGGGTGGAGCCGAGCAGGCCGATCGTGTAGGGGTGGCGCGGTGCCGCGAACAGGTCCGCGGCCGACGCGGATTCCACGATCCGGCCCGCATACATCACGTAGACCCGGTCACAGCTCGCGGCGGCCAGGTCGATGTCATGAGTGATCAGCAGCATGCCGAGGCCGCGTTCCCGTTGCAGCCGCCCGAGCAGCGCCAGGATCTCCGCCTGGGTGCTGACGTCCAGGGCGGTGGTCGGCTCGTCGCAGAGCAGCAGCCGCGGCTCGCCCGCCAGCGCGCCCGCGATCATCGCGCGCTGCAGCATGCCGCCGGACAACTCGTGCGGATACTGGCGCAGATGACGCGGTGGGTCCGGCAGGCCGACGGCTGCGAGCAGCTCCAGCGCCCGTTCCCGCGCCTGTCCGCGGGGCAGACGTCGCGTCAGACGCAGTGGCTCGGTGAGGAAGTCGCCGATCCTGCGGACCGGGTTGATGCCCGCGCGAGGGTCCTGGAAGATCATCGACGCGACCGAGGTGCGCACCTGCCGCAGCCGCTCCGGGTCACGCGACACCAGGTCCGCGCCGTCCACGAGCACCTGCCCGCGCAGCGTCGCTCCCGCAGGGAAGAGACCGAGGGCGCTGCGCGCGGTCACCGACTTGCCGGAGCCGGACTCGCCGACCAGGCCGACGACCTCGCCCGCGGCCACGGTCAGGCTGACCTCGTCCAGTACGGGCCGGGCAGCGCCGGGCAGTTCGACGGTCAGCCGGACCACGTCGAGCAGCGGACCGGTCGCGGGTCGTGGTGACGTCTCGGGTGTCGGAAGTGAATCCGGTCCCGGGGTTCTCCCCGGTCGCGGTGTCACGGTCTCGGCCATCAGGCGTCCCTTCGTGCGAGGCGGTCTCCGAGCTGCTCACCGACGACGGTGACGGCCACCACGACCAGCACCACGGCGACCGCCGGGACGACGGCCGACAGCGGCTGACCGGCGAGCATGGCGCCCTGCCCCTGGTTGATCATGGCTCCCCAGTCGGGGGTGGGCGGCTGGACGCCGAGGCCGAGGAAGGAGAGGGCGGCCAGATCCAGCAGTGCGTAGCCGAAGTTGACGGTCGACTGGGCCAGTACCGTCGGCGCGACGCTCGGCAGCAGCCGGCGCAGCGCGACGTAGGCCGGGGAATGGCCCTGGACCAGGTAGGCGGCGACATACGGGCGGGTCTTCTCCTGCGCCGCGAGACCCCGCACCAGCCGGGCCGTGTAGGGCAGGTAGGCGATGGCCATGGCGGCCACGGGGGCGCCGAGTCCCTTGCCGAACAGGGCCACAGCGAGGATCGCCAGCAGCAGGGAGGGGAAGGCGAAGAGGATGTCCAGGGCTCGCCCGATCAACGCGTCCAGCCACCCGCCGCGCCAGCCGCTGAAGAGCCCGACCGCGATGCCGCCGACGCTGGAGAAGGCGACGACGCCCAACGGCCCGAGCAGACTGGTCCGGGCCCCTTCGAGCAGCGCGGAGAAGGTGTCGTGCCCGCCCTGGTCCGTGCCGAGCCAGTGCTGCGCGCTCGGGCCGGCCAGCGTCTGGGAGAAGTCGCCGACGGTCGGGTCCTGCGGCGCGAGCCAGGGAGCGAACAGCGCGACCACGACGAAGACGACCAGGGCCAGCAGGCAGATCCGGTAGAACAGACCGTGCGGCCACCAGCGGCGCATGGTGGGGGCTGGAGCGGTCGTGGTGAGCTGCGTCATCGGGCGCCTCCTGCGGTCGCGGGGCGACGGGCCACACGCGGATCGATCAGCGGATAGACCAGGTCCACCGCGGTGTTGACGAGGACGAAGACCGTCACCACCAGCAGCACCAGCGCCTGGACCACCTGGAAGTCCATCTCGTCGACGCACTCGACCAGCAACGAGCCGATGCCGGACATGCCGAACGCGGTCTCCACGATCGCCGTGCTCACCAGCATTCCGGAGACCAGCAGGCCGGAGACGGTGACGATCGGTCCGAGGGCGTTGCGGAAGACGTGCCGCCGCAGCACGCTGCTGCGCCGCGTGCCCCGGCTGAGTGCCACCTCCACGTGCTCGCGCCGGAGTTCGTCGAGCATCGAGGTGCGGGTCACCCGGGTGACCAGGGCCATGAAGGTCACGGACAGCGCCACCGCGGGCATCGCCACATGGTGCAGCTCGTCGACGAAACCGGTGCCGTTGCCGATGGTCGGGAACCAGCCCAGGCGGACCCCGAACACCGACCGCAGGACGATCGCGGCAGCGAACGACGGGACCGCGGCCCCGACCGTGACCAGCAGCAGCACCGTCTTGTCCGTCCGGCTGCCGCGCCGCAGCGCGCCGAGCACCCCCGCGCCGACCCCGAAGACGGCGATCAGCAGCGCGGCGACCGCGACCAGCAGCAGGGAGGACGGCAACCGGGACCAGATCAGCGCGCCGACGCTCTCGTGGAACAGGTAGGACTGACCGAAGTCGCCGTGCAGGACGCCGTCCAGCCAGTGCCAGTAGCGCACCGGGAACGGCTGGTCGAAGCCGTACTGCCGGCGCAGCGCCGCGAGTTCGCCCGGCCCGGGGCTGCGCCCGCGGACCAGGAAGGAGACCGGGTCGCCCGGTGCGAGGTAGAGCGAGGAGAACACCAGGAACGAGGTGACCAGCAGGGTCACCGCGGTGCCGATCAGGCGTCGCAGCACGGCGCCGAGCACCGCTCGCGCGCGGGTCACCGCTCCGGCGCGCGTCACTGCCTGGCCCCGATCTCGGCGGCCCAGGGGTAGTAGAGGTAGTCGATGGACGGCTTGACGCCCGTGACCCGGTTGCCCAGGAAGACGCTGACGGGAGTGGTGTAGAGGGGCAGCCAGGGCAGCTGCTCCATGGCGATCTGCTGGGCGCGGGCGGTGGCCGCGGCGTGGGTGGCGGGGTCGTACGCCCCGACTGCCTGGTTGACCGCCGCGTCGAACTGCGGGTCGGACCAGTTGCCGTAGTTGGAGTACGCCCCGGTCTCCAGCGAGGTGTACATGTCCAGCGGGTCGGTGATGGAGGTGTACCAGAAGGTCAGGAAGAGGGCGGTGTACTTGTCCGCCGAGACGGTGTCGATCACCGGCTTGAGCCCGATGGCCGTGGCCGCCTGGGCGACGGCCTGGGTGATGATCGTGGTCTGCGAGTCGAGCGGGCTGGTCGCGATGACCACCTGCTGTCCCCGCACACCCGCCGAGGCCGCCAACGCCTTGGCCTTCGTGGGGTCGTAGGGGTAGCCGGGGAGGTCCTTGAGCAGGCCGTCGAGGGTGCTCTGCGGCACACCGCTCCAGTTGTTGCGGGTGACCAGCGAGTCGGCGACGTCGCCGACACCGGAGACGCCGGCCTTGATGATGCCCTGTCGGTCGATGGCCATCAGCAGCGCCTGCCGCACCTTGGCATTGCCCAGCGGGCCCTTGAGGTTGTTGACGACCTCGTCGGCGACGGTGGTGTTCTGCCCGAAGTAGAGCCTGCCCGCCGAGGAGGAGGCCAACTGCCCGTAGGAGTCGGGAGGCAGCATCCAGCCGCCGTCGACCTCGCCTGTCTCGAACGCGTTGACCCGGGCCGTGGAGTCGGGCAGGAAGACGAAGGTGACCTGCCCGGCCTTGGCTCGCAGGCTCGGATCCCAGTAGCCGGCAAAGCGCTTGAGGGTGATCGACTGGCCGGGCTTCCAGGAGGCGAAGGAGAAGGGACCGGTGCAGTTCACACCGTCGGTGGGGTTGCCGTAGCTGCTGCCGTCCTTGGCCAGGGTCGCGGCGGACTCGACAGTGCCGGGGCTGGCCGCCATGTACTTGTTGAAGGTCGAGTCGGGCCTGGTCAGTTGGACCGTCACCTGCATCGGCGCGGTTTTCTCCACCGACTTGACGTTGCGGAACGGGTAGGCCCAGACGCTGTTGACGCTGGGGTCGAGGTTGCGGCGCAGCGAGGCGACCACGTCGTCGGCGGTGAGCAGGGTGCCGTCGTGGAAGTGGACGCCGCTGCGGATGGTGTAGACCCAGGTGGTGGGCGTCGGGTTGGCGTAGGAGGTGGCCAGGCCCGGGGAGACGGTCAGGTCCGGGTTCCAGCGCAGCAGGCCCTCGCAGACGTTGGCGAGCACGGTGTTGGGCGGGTAGTCGAACGACTGGGCGTAGTCGAGCGAGGTGGGCTCGGCGTAGAGGGACCAGGTGAAGGACTTCAGGTCACCCTTGCTGGGCGGGGTGTCGGCGGTCAACTGGTAGGCGGCGGCGCTGCTGCTGCCGGTGCCGGTGCCGCCGGCGGCGGTGCCGCTGCAGGCGGTGAGGGCGAGGGCGGAGAGCAGGCCGAGGGCGGCGGCGACGGAGCGCCGGGGTCTGTGGCTGCTCGGTGTGGGGCTGGTGCGGGGCATGAAGGGCCTCCGGGGTGAGGGCGTTCTGTGGTCGAGCGGCGCAGCGGGGGTGCGCGGGGAGAGTGACGGTCGGTCAGGCTTCAGCCGGCGGCGCAGTGGACGGGGTGGCCGTCGACGAAGGTCATCCGCACTCGGGCCTCGCCGATCTCCTCGGGCGGGCCCGCGAACGGGTCCCGGTCGAGGACGACGAGGTCGGCCCGCTTGCCGGGTTCGACCGTGCCGGTCTCGGCGTCGAGGTGGTTCACCCAGGCGCTGCCTGCCGTGTAGGCGGTGAACGCCTGGGCCAGGGTGAGCGCCTGATCGGGATAGAAGGGGCGGCGCGGTCGACGGTCGGCGGCGGCGTTCGGCGCGGCAACGGGGACGGCGCGGTTGACCGCGACATGGATGCCCCAGAGCGGGTTGGGGCTGCTGACCGACCAGTCGCTGCCCGCGACCAGCCGCGCACCGGCGCGGGCGAGATCGCCGAACGGGTACTGCAGCGCGGCGCGGTCGGGCCCGAGGAAGGGGATGGTCAACTCGTCCATCTGCGGCTCGTGGGCCGCCCACAGGGCCTGGATGTTGGCGGCGGCTCCGAGTTCGGCGAAGCGGGCGATGTCCTCGGGATGGACCAGTTGAAGGTGGGCCAGGTGGTGCCGATGGTCGTTCGCGCCGTTGGCCGCGCGGGCGGCGGCGAGCGCGTCCAGCACCTCACGCACGGCCCGGTCGCCGAGCGCGTGGAAGTGCAACTGGAAGCCGAGCGCGTCCAGTTGCCGGACGGCGTCGTGGAGCACGGCCGGGTCGACGAAGCTCAGGCCGGCGTTGCCGGTCGGGCAGCCACACGCGTCCAGGTAGGGCTGGAGCATGGCGGCGGTGAAGTTCTCGGCGATGCCGTCCTGCATGATCTTGACGGTGGTGGCGCGGAACCGGCCGACCTGACCGCCCCGCCTGCGTTCGACCAGCTCCGGGATCTGCTCGGTGCCGCGCTCCCGGTCCCACCAGAGCGCGCCCACCACGCGGGCCTGGAGCGAGCCGTCGCGTGCGGCGTCCAGGTAGACGCCGTAGTTGTCCGGATTGCCGGGGAAGGCGCCGATCATGGCGTCCTGCCAGGCGGTGACGCCGAGCGAGAAGAGGTGCTGCTGGGCGACGAGCAGCCCGGCGCGGGCCTCCTCCGGCGTGGCCACCGGGACCAGGCTGCCGACCAGGTCCATCGCGCCTTCCTGGAGCATGCCGATCGGCGTGCCGTCCGGTTCGCGTTCGATCCGGCCGTCGGCGGGGTCGGGGGTACGTCGGTCGAGCCCGGCCAGCTCCAGGGCCCGGGAGTTGACCCAGGCGCCGTGGCCGTCGCGGTTGGTGAGCAGGACCGGTCGGTCGGGGACCACCGCGTCGAGCATCGCCCTGGTGGGAATGCCGTCCGGAAAGACGTCCATCGACCAACCCCCGCCGCGGATCCACTCCGCGGCGGGGTTTGCGGCGGCATAGCCGGCGACGGCGGCCAGGTATCCCTCGATCGTGCGCTGCCCGGACAGGTCGCAGCGCAGCATCTGGACCCCGGCGACGGTCGGGTGCACATGCGCGTCCTGGAAGCCCGGCGCGAGCAGTCCCCCGTCGAGGTCGACCACCTCCGTCGCCGGACCGACCAGCTCGCGCAGGTCGGCCTCGTTCTCGGCCACGGCGAGAATCCTGCCCGCACCGACGGCGACCGCCGACCTGTCAGCCGGGCTCGGCGCAGTCGCCGTGAAGACGCGACCGCCGCGAAAGAGCAGGTCTGCCTTGGGATATGACGGATTGTTCGCTGCCATGGGCGGGTCCTCCCCGAGTGGTGGTGAGGAGGAGTGAAGCGCGGCGCAACACTGTTGTCAACACTGTTGCGCTGAGCTCCGACCACATCGCTACACTGACCGCACCATGTCGAACTCCTCGAATCCCACCCCCGCGGCACCCGCCGGCGAGGCCGCCGGAAAGCCCGCGGCCCGGCCCGCACGGAGCAAGCGTTCGGGCAGTCAGCTCACGCCCGAGGCGATCATCCAGGCCAGCCTGCGGATCGCCGCGCGCGGCAGCGCGGACGCGTTCACCGTGCGCCGCCTCGGCGAGGAGCTGGGCGCCGACCCGACAGCCGTCTACCGGCACTTCCGCGACAAGGACGAGCTGCTGCTGGAGGTCGCCGACCGGACCCTCGGCGAGGTGCTGGACAGCATCCCCGCAGGCCTGACCTGGCAGGACCGCCTGCGGGCGCTCGCCGACGGCTCGCTCGCCGTGGCGCTCAAGTACCCGGCCGTCGCCTCCGCGATGGCCAGCCGCACCACCCGCAGGCCGAACGAGTTCCGCGTCGTGGAGCTGATCCTCGGCGCCGTGCACGAGGCGGGCCTGCGCGGCACGGAGGCGGCCGTCCACTACCGCATGGTCGGCGACTCGCTGCTCGCCCTGGTCGGCCAACGCGCCGCCTACCTGCTCTTCTCGCCGGAGGCGCGGGCAGCTGACGAGTCCGCGTGGACCCGCGAGTACCGGCTGGTGGACCCGGGGATTTTCCCCCAGATCACGGCCGTGGCAGCCGAGTTGGCCCAGGTCACCCAGGACCGGGTCTACGACGCCCGGGTGGAGGCGCTGATCACGGCGATCGAACGGCGGGCCACCGAACTCGGCCCGCCGGACTGAGCACCCCGGTTCCTCCTCAGGACAGCACGTGGGCGCGGTCAATTGGCGCAACACTGTTGACAACAGCGTTGCGGCGGCAGTTCACTCCCGGTCAGCATCGTTCGATCCGCTCTCCGAGAGGGATTCCCCATGCACCGGGAACCTGCCAGATCGAGCACCACCCCCGCTTCCTCCCCCACTCCCCCGAAGTCCCGCACCGGCCTGCCCGATCCGCTCGGCCTGGCCTTCTCCCTCCAGCGCGAGGCGCGACGCCGCCGCATGCCGGTCGCCGAGGTGGCCGGCGAACGCGCCGAGCGCGCCGAGCGTGAGCTGAATCGCCGTCAACTACTGGCGGGTGCCGGAGCAGTGACTGTCGGCGGACTGGCCGCCGCGGCACTCTCCGGCGCCACCCGCGCGGCGGCGGCTTCGTCCGCCTCGTCGGCGTCCGCGGTGAACCCGGCGACCGCTCCGCGCGTCGTCATCGTCGGCTCCGGCCTGGCCGGACTGCGCTGCGCGCACCAGCTGTGGACCCAGTCGACCCCGATCGCCTCGACCGTCTACGAGGCGGACACCAGCCACATCGGCGGTCGCTGCTGGTCGCTGCGAGGCTTCTTCGCAGGCGACCAGGTCAGCGAGCACGGCGGCTCGTTCATCAGCTCCACCGACACCTCCGTGCTCAACCTCGCCAAGCGTTTCGGTCTGAAGACCGAGTACGCCGACGGCGGGGCACTGGACGCGGGCACCTACGCAGGCTGGATCAACGGCAGCCACTACGACGGCCCGGCCCAGCAGAGCGACTGGGTCGCCGAGGCGTACAGTGCGTTCGCCTCCTCCTACACCGCCATGGGCACCCCCCGCTGGAACAGCGCCACCGCCACCGCCAAACAGCTGGACCAGCTCTCCTGCCTCGACTACCTCAGCCAGATCGGCCTGCCGTCCGGCTCGGCCCTGAGCCAGCTGATCCAGTCCATCCAGCTGCAGTCCGGCGGCGAGCCGTCGCAGTCGTCGGCGATCGGCATGATCGGCTTCCTCGGCAACTCGTCGACCTTCGACGGCGGTCCAGGATTCGACGAGAAGTACCACCTGGTCGGCGGGAACGACCAGCTGATCAGTTGCATGCAGGCCCAACTCCCCGCCCAGACGGTGCAGCAGGGCTACCAACTGGTCGCGGTCGCCCAGAACGGCGACGGCAGCTACACCTGCACCTTCGACGTCTCCAGCGGCGGCACGATCGCCGTCCCGGCAGACCACGTGGTGCTCGCACTCCCGTTCAGCACGCTGCGCGACGTCGACCTCTCCCGGGCCGGGCTCTCCCCGCTGAAGACGACCGCCATCCAGCAGCAGGGCATGGGGCAGAACGCCAAGCTGGTCACCCAGCTCACCGCCAAGACCTGGCCCTCGCTCGGCTACAACGGCGTCAGCAACACCGCGCCGAACGGCTACCAGACCGCCTGGGACGGCTCGGTCCAGCTGGGTGCCAAGGGCAGCCCCGCCCTGCTGGTCAACTTCCCCGGCGGGAACACGGCCAAGTCCGTCCTCACCGGCGCGGCCCACGGCCCCGCCCCGACGGCGGACGTCACCTGGTTCCTCTCCCAGATCGAGCGGGTCTTCCCCGGGACCACGGCGGCATGGAACGGGCTGGCCTACGAGGACCACTGGTCACTGGACCCGTGGCACAAGGGTGCCTACCACTACTACGGCATCGGCCAGTACACCGCTTTCGCCGGCTACGAGGCGGTCCAGGAGGGCCGGATCCACTTCGCCGGCGAGCACACCGACGTCGACAACGCGACCCTCGACGCCGCGGTCGCCTCCGGGGAGCGGGTCGCGGCGGAGGTCACCACGCAGGTGTGACCGGGCGTCAAGGGACTGCTCGGCAGGGTGCGCGGGAGCGGCCTCGCCGCCTTCCGCACACCGGCCGGGCAGGCCGAGCCGCACCCGCTCAGGCCGGCGCTGCCCCCGCCTCGCCACGGTTGACGGCGTGCTTGAGCGGCGGCGGGCCTTGGTGGCCCGCAGGACTTCGTTCTCACGTGTGTTTGCCACTCATTGATCACGACTCAATGCCCACACCCTGGCACGGGCCTACAGCCAGCGGTCGTACCAGGCGCGGATACGCCGGAGGGCGTCGAGTTGATGGGCGCGCTCGTGAAGCCCGTGGCCCTCTCGGGGGTAGACCACGAACTCGTGCTCGACGCCGAAGTGGCGCAGTGCGCGGTGGAAGTGCACCACCTGGCCGAGTGGGACGTTGGTGTCCTCCTCGCCGTGCAGGATCAGGACCGGGGTGCGGATCCGGGACGCGTAGGAGATCGGGCTGTTCCGGTCGTGGATGTGTGGTCCCGGACCGTTCCAGGCGGTGCCGCCGCCGAGCGTCGCGTCCATGACTCCCCAGTCGCCGGTCCCGGCCTGCATGCCCCAGTCGCTGATGCCGGCGCCCATCAACGCGGCCTTGAACCTGTCGGTCTGGCCGACGGCCCAGGCCGCCATGAAACCGCCGTGGCTCCAGCCGGAGATGCCCAAGCGTTCGGGATCGGCGACTCCCTCGGCGACCAGCAGGTCGATCCCGGTGAGGATGTCGGTCCACTCGTCGCCGCCCACCGCGCCGGCCACCACGGCTGCGAATTCATGGCCGTGGCCCGACCCGCCCCGGGGATTGGCCAGGAAGACCGCGTATCCGGCGGCTGCCAGCCACTGGCCGCAGTCGACCACAGTGAGCGCGAACTCGTCGGCATGGCGGAAGTAGGGGCCGCCGTGGACCAGGGTGACGAGCGGGAACGGGCCCTCGTCCCGAGTCCGGCCGGTCGGCAGGATCAGCAGGCCGTCCAACTGCAGTCCGTCGGACGCCTGGTAGCTGAGCCGCTCCTGGACACCCCAGCGGATCCTGCGCAGTTCGGGACTGGTGTCGCTGAGCCGGAGCAGTGGCCCGCCGGTGGGCCCCGCGTGGACGTTCCTGGGCTCGTGCGCGGTGCTCGTCACCACGGCGAGGGTCTCCCCGGAGTGACTCGCAGTCAGCCCGGCGAGCGTGCCGGGCGCGCAGGACAATCGGTCGAACCGTAGCGACTGCGGATCGAGCCGGTACAGCGCGGTATCCAACCCTTCGGCGAACAGCGCCAGCGGCGGCCCGTCGGCGACCTGCACCAGCTCGGTGGGGCAGGCAGACATCCCGGCGGTGAGATTGCGCTGTTCGACGGTCGGGCCGGTCGCCGGCGGGACCGTGTCGATCACGGCGAGGCCGCCTACCAAGTGCCCAGGGGTCACTGCCAGGTGAGCCAGATGCCAAGCACCGTCGTGGTTCCACCAGACCGGGGACTGGGCCTCGAATCCGACCGGGCCCAGGTCCTGGACGGCGCCCGTCTCCGGGGCGACCAGATGCAGTCCCGCCGTCGTGACGCCGGGATCGAGCTCGGGGGTGGCCCAGCTCAGCACGGCCAGCGGGCCGCCGTCCGGACGCTGGGTCACCTCCACGACATGGCGGTCCCCGAGGCCGTCCACGGTGCGGGCCACGCCGGTCGCCAGGTCGAGCAGGCGCAGCCGGGTGACCGGGAGGTGCCGGCCCCAGACCTTCGCGTCGTCACCCTCGGCCTCCCGGCGTTCGTCCTCCGCAGTGGGCTCGTCCTCGGCGAGCAGCGCGACGGTGCGACCGTCGGCGAGCGGGTAGTAGTCGCAGATGCCCCCGCGCCACCTGGTCAGGGACTCTGCCTTGGCGTCGTCCTCGCTGCCGTCCAGAGGGATCCGCTGGAGTTGAGCGGTGCCCTGCTCCTCGCGGTCGGAGGTGAAGAACAGAAAAGCCGAGTCCGGCGCCCACTTCGGGGCGGCGTCGCGGGCCGTGCCGTCGGTCAGCCTGCACGGGGCTGCGCTGCCGTCGGCGGCGGCGACCCAGACAGAGCTGTGCGGATGTCCGCCCCTTCCGCTGTTCGCGACCACGCCGTACGCGACCAGGCGACCGTCCGGCGAGATGGCCGGCGCCATGGGGGCGGCCATGTCCACCACCAGTTCCGCGGTGAGCAGGTCGGTCGACTCGGGAAGCGGTCGCGGTGCGGGGTGCGGCATGCGGACTGCCTTTCATTCGTCGGTACGACAAATTGACATCCTGTCGCACCGACGAGCCTGTGTCAGTCGGGTTTTGAACCCGTCACGCTTCGTGCTGATCACCCTTCACCCAAGCCAGGGCGGCCGTGACGCTGGACCGCTTCGCCGAGCTCCTTAACGGCGGTTCGATGAAGGGCGGTTCGAGCGCAGCGATGACTTTTCGAGCCCCACAGGGAAATCGAGCCGCTCAGGCGAGCGGGCCGAGGATCTCCTGTGACTCCACGAGCCCCTGGTCGCTGGGCGATTCGTTGTCGCCGAAGACGCGCACGGCCTGCCGGGCCCGCAGTTCGAGGTGCGCTTCGGCGGGCCTGGCATAACCGTGGCGGGCGCGGGCCTCCGCGGGGGTCAACACCTCGTCGGTGCGGGGCGGGATCCCCAGCTTCATCGGCGCGACCACCGGAACGGTGGACGGTGAGAGCCGGCCCAGCAGAAGCAGCTCGAGCTGCGGGTTCAGGTGGGCCAGCGCGAACGACACCTTCATGACGGGCACGATCAGGGCGTCGAGCAGGCGTGACTGGCGGATCTCGGCCAGCTCGCGCATCCAGCGCGGCATCGTGGCCACAGTGGCGACCCGCTGTGCCTTCGCGACGACCAGGGAGGTCGGCTTCGCCCACCACGGCGTCGGCGGCAGCACGAGCTCGGTCCGCAAGAGGTGGTTCATCGCCTGTTTGGCGATCGGACTGGCGGACAGTTGCGGACGCATCCGCTCGAAGTACGCGCGGACGCCCTCACGGCTGCGCGGGATGTCGTCGGGGGAACAGGTCTGGAGCTCGGCCGCGGTGGCGCAGGCCTCCCAGTACTCCTGCTCCTCCGCGGCGGTCAGCTTGCCGGGGCCGTACTTCTCGTAGGCGTAGAGGATGGAGTGCCAGCCGGTGAGCTGGATCCACAGCTGCGAGGCGGGGTCGTTGGCGTCGTAGACGCCCTCGCCGTAGGGCAGGTGGCCGATCGCCTTGGAGTGGACCTTGACCAGGATGTCGGCCGCCTTGCAGACCTCGCGCGACCCGGCGAAGGCCACCATCGCGAAGTACCGCAACGTCCGGTCGTAGCGGGTGCGCGGGCGCTGGTAGATGCCCTGGGTCCCGTGGACGGCGGCCACCAGCGGCGGGTCGAGCTCCTCCACCACCACGGCCCGCTGGAAGCCCACCGTCAGCGACGTCGGATAGCTCCAGACCTTCCACACCACCGAGTCAGGGCCGAAGAAGCCGTAGTCCTCGTGCGGTTCGACCTCGTCGCGCTTCAGCAAGGCCATGGTGCCGCTCCTCGTTTGTCTGTCCGTCTGCTCCGTGATTACGACACTGCTGTCCTAAATTAAGACACGGATGTCGTAAGCTGCCAAGGTGTCTGCGCCCACCCCTTCGCCCGCATCCACTTCACCCGCGTCCGCTTCCTCGGGGGGCGGGCCGCGCAAGCGACGGCCCTACGCCCCGCGCGTCCCGATGGCGGAACGCCGCGAGCAACTGCTCGACGCGGCCCTTGCGGTGATCGTCAGTGAGGGCTACGACCGGGTCTCCATCGACGCGATCGCGAAGAAGGCCGACGTCGCCCGGTCGGTGGTCTACGGCGCCTTCGAGAACCTGGGCGACCTGCTGGGCGACCTGCTCGACCGGGAGCAGGAACGCGCCTTCCACTTGCTCCTCGACACCCTGCCTCCCGAGACGGACTCGAGCGACCCGGCCGAATTCGCCGCTGGGGCGGTGTGCCGAATGTCGGCGATGCTCCGCGCGGACCCGGACACCTGGCGGCTGATCCTGCAGCCTGCGAGCGAGATGCCCGCCGTCGTCCGCGACCGCGTCGAGGCGGACCGGGAGCGGTTCCGGCGCCAGGTCGCCCGCTGGACCTCCGACCTGCTGGCCGACCGGGGCGATTCCCGACTCGACCCGCAGATCCTCGCGCACGCCCTGGTCGCCTGCGCCGAGCACTTCGGGCGCGTCGCCCTCACGGACCCCGACCGGTTCGAACCCGCGCACGTCGCGGCGCAGGTGGAACTGCTGTTCCGCATGCTCTGGCCGCCGCGCTGAGCGCCGAGCGCCTAGCACCTGCCGAGCCCCCCCAGCGCGTGCTCCGGACCCCGGGGTTGCCGCGCAACGTCAGGCGCCCGTCCTGCGGAACACCCGGGTACCGACGGCGAGCGAGACGGCGGCGAGGGCGAGGGCGACAGCGGCGCCTTCGAGGACGGCGGGTGCGGTGTACTGGCCGAGGTAGGCGTCGCGCATGGCGTCGACCAGGTAGCGGAACGGCACCAGGTGGGAGAGCCCGTTGAGGGCCCTGCTGCCGGGCCTGGTGGCCAGTCAGCTCGGCTGGGCGCACTCGACCCTGCTGGACCTCATCGGCTGGGAGATGGTCGCCGGCCGACCGCCCGAGCAGGTCACCAGGGACGCGACCGACCTGCTGCAGCACATGCGCACGCTGCTCGGCGACGCGATCCTCGACTACGCACCCCGCCAAAAGAACTGACACCGACTCATACAACGGCCGCACCAGCCCACCCGCGGAGTGGGTTCCCTGCGGGCGCGCCTATTCGGCGGTGAGGACCAACCTCTCGTGTGTCGTCTCCAGGAACGCGTGCGCCTTAGCGGCGTCGCGCATGGAGAGGGTCCGTTGGGCCCGCAGTCGCAGTGTCCCGCTCGCCAGCAGCGGCATGGTCAGGTCGAGGGCGTCGGGCGCGCGGTCCGGCGTCGGGGCCGAGAGTGCGACGCCGGAGTCGGCCGCGTGCTCGTCCGCGAGGGTGATCACTCGCTCGGCTCCGCCGGCGAGTTCGACGGCGTCACCGAGCCCGCCCCTTCCGGCGGCGTCCAGGACGGCGTCGACTTTGCCGACCTCGGCCCGCACCTGTGCGAGGAGCTCGGGTCCGTAGCGCACGGGGATCGCGCCGAGCTCCCGGGCCAGCCGGTCATCGTGTGCGCCGGTGGCACTGACGACGGTGACGCCCTGCGCGACGGCCAGCTGGGTGGCGATCACACCGACCGATCCCCCACCGCCGAGGATGAGCAGCGTCTCGCCGGGGGCGACCCGAAGTTGCCGCAGGACACCGACCGCGGCCTCCGCCGACGACGGCAGCGCGGCTGCGTCGGCCCAGCTCACTCCGGCGGGCTTGGGCGTCCAGGTCGAGGCCAGCGCGTACTCGCCGTACCCGCCCAGGGCGGGCAGCATGGCGGCGACCTCGTCGCCGACCGCCGCCGACGTGACGGAAGGGCCGAGGGCGTCCACGGTGCCCGCGGCCTCGAAGCCGAGCACGGTGGAGGGCGGCAGCGGGAACGCCTGCGCGAGGTCTCCGCGTCGGATCTTGGCGTCCGTCGGGCTGACCCCGGCGGCGTGCACGCGGATCCGGATCTGGCCGGGGCCCGGCTCCGGCAAGGCGACCTGGGACCAGACGAGCACCTCGGGCGGCCCGTATCCGGTCGGTACTGATGCGTACGGCATGGGATACCTCCTGATCGCGGCAGCCCGCGAGGGATGATGTCCCAAGTGGTGCCTGCCGCGTGGTGGCTTCAAGAGAAAGCTTAGTGACATGTCACGTAAACGCAACGCCGTGCCGGAGCCCGAGGGCGGGTGGCTGGACAGCGACCAGCAGCGGGCGTGGCTGGCCTACATCCGGGTTCAGCTGCGCATGGCGTACGAGATGAACCGCCAGCTGCTCGCGGACAGTGGCATGTCCCTTCCCGACTACGACGTGCTGACCGCGCTGAGCGTCGCCGACGAAGGCCGGATGCCGATCACCGTGCTGGCCGCGCAGATCGGTTGGGAACGCAGCCGCGTCTCCCACCACGTGAAGCGGATGAGCACCCGTGGGCTGGTCAGCTGCGCCCTGTCGGCCACGGACAAGCGCGTTACCGAGGTGACCTTGACCGACACCGGGCGGCAGACCCTCGGGCAGGCGGCGCCCGGGCACGTCGATCTCGTCCGGAACCTGTTCGTCGAGGGACTGCCGTCCGGGCTGATAGGGCCGCTCACCGAGGCGCTGGAGGGCGTGTACGCCAACATCCTCAAGCGCGGCACCCTGCCGCCCCCGGTCGACTGGCCGCCGGCCCAGGACTGACCTGCCGTCAACGCAGCGAGCGGAAGCAGTCGCGCAGTTCGGTGACGAAGATGGCGGGCTGCTCGAAGGCCGCGAAGTGGCCGCCCCTGGGGATACGGTCGTTCCAGTAGTGCCGGTGGCTGTGGGTGCGCTCGGCTCGAGCTTCTCGTAGATCCACGCCGCCTGGCCGACGGACGAGTCGGCCAGGCCGTACCCGCGCAGGCCCGGGCACGGGCGAGCCTCCGCCGGCTAGCCGGGGTCGCGCTAGCCAGTGGTCCCGGTGGCGAAGACGGGCCAGCCGATCTCGGTTCGCCAGGCTCCCTCGTCGAGGGTGTCGCCCGGGCCGATCAGGTAGTACTCGCGCAGTGGCCCGTCGACGGCCAGTTCGTGCTCGGCGACGTGGGTGGCGAGGGCCCCGTACGCGCGGTCGATGTCGTCGTGCGTACCGGAGTGGACGATGGTGGCCAGCTCGGCCGCTGGCACGGTCGTCGGCGTGACGCGGCCCGTGGGCCGGAGCGGCCCGCGACACGGGAGGAAGACGGTCGCCCGGCCGCGCTCGTCGGCGAACAGCTCGTCGGCGAACATCCCTCCCGCGGGGCCGTCCGCACGGAGGCGTTGGGCGCCCAGCGTGGCACGCAGCTCCCCCAGCGCCCCCTGGTACCAGAGCAGGGCGTCGGCGACTCCGACGTCCTCGCTGATCGCCGCGGCGGGCGTCGCGGGAACGCTGCGGTGCCCGATCGCGGCCGGCGCGGAGCGGCGTTCGAGCAGGTCGCGCAGGGACGTCACGGCCTGCTGGGTTCGGGCCAGACCGGCCTCCATCCGGCCGAGGTGGGCCGCGATGAGCTGGTCACGGGTCCGCACGTCAGGGGCGGTCAGCACGGCCTGGATGTCGTCCAGCGGCATGTCCAGCGCCCGGAACCGGCGGATCACCTGAGCTGCCGGGATCTGCTCGGTCGCGTAACGGCGATAGCCGGTGTCCGGGTCGACGTCGGCCGGCTCCAGCAGCCCGATCTGGTGGTAGTGCCTGAGCCTCCGAACGCTCAGGTGCGTCGCCTTGGAGAAGTCGCCGATCGTCAGCGCGTGGCTCATCCCCTCATTCTCAACCCTCCAGTCGTGTGAGGGTCAACGGCTTATCCCGGCCTTGACCCTCACCCGACGAGAGCGGCGAACCTGGGCCGTGACAGACCGATTCCGGCTGGTCAGCCACTGCGCAGATCAGCCTTCCGGCCGATCGAGAGGATCCGCCATGTCCAGCACGACAACCGACCTTCCCGCCGTCGTGGCAGAGCACATCGCCGCGGTGAACGCGTTCGAGACCGAACGCATCGTGGCGACCTTCTCCCCCGACGCCTACGTGAACGACAACCGGCGCGAGATCTGGGGCACCGACGCGATCCGCCGGTTCCTGGACAAGGAGTTCGTCGGCGACCGCGTCACGATGGAGGTCCGCGAGGTCATCGACCACCACGGAGACATCATCGTGCGCGCCGAGTACGACGGCGACTACGACAAGACCAACCTGCCCGAGGTGCTGGTCATGACCAGCTACTTCGCCATCCGCGACGGCAGGATCACCAGCCTGACCGTCATCTTCAACCAGCCCTCCCCCTACTGAGCCTGCCGGGTCTCGACCGATGCGACGCTCGGCCGGCTGCTTCCGGCCGGCGGCGACACCCTTAAGAGAGGGCTCCCCCATGAGCGCACTTGTCACCGCCGAGCTCTTCGCCCAGCCCGGCCGCCGCGACGACGTCGCCAAGCTACTGCTGGACATCCTCGGGGAAAGTCTCGAGCACGACGGCTGCGAAGAGATCCGCATCCTGCGCGACCGGAACGACGCCGACCACGTCACCGGCTTGACGCAGTGGACCGAGGCACACAACTACACCGACTACCTCGCCTGGCGCACCGCGCACGGCTTCACCGCCACCTTCGAAGCCATGCTCACCCGCCCGCTGGTCATCCACTACTACGACGAGATCTACCAGGGCCGTGGCATCGCAGCGCGCACGGCGCAGGCCTGACCACCGAGACACGCCTCGGCTCAAGCTGCGGCCCTGCCCGCAGTCCTCCACCGACTGATCAACCGTCACTCGACGGCGCTGCGGGTTCGATGATCCGGCGGGCGGCCTCGACGGCCGCCGCTCCACGGGTTGCCGGACCCTGACTGCTGACATCCGATAGGTCTCAGCATCTGATTTCGAACGGAGTCGCCATGTCCCCCCACCCGCCGATCTCCCCGGAAGAGGCCGCCGACCGGCTGGCCATCCGCGAGCTGGTCGACGCCTACGCGCACTGCGCCGACCGCCGGGACGCCAAAGGCCAGATGGCCCTGTTCACCGAGGACACCCGCTTCCTCGTCTTCATGGACGCCACCGCGGCCGAGCCCACGCAGGAACTCCACGGCCGCGACGCCCTGGCCCCGGTGTTCGACAACCTGAACACCTACCAGGCCACCACCCACTTCAACGGCCAGAGCACCGTCACCCTCGACGGCGACCGGGCCTCCGGCGAAAGCTACTGCCTCGCCCACCACATCTCGCGCGACGAGCCTCCGCAGCGCACGATCATGGTCGCCTCCATCCGCTACCTCGACCGGTTCGTCAAGCTGAGCGACGGCAACTGGTACTTCGCAGAACGCCGCCTCATGGTCGACTGGACCGAGACCCGCCCCTGCTCTCCGTAAGCGCCACCGCCCGGGTCGCCGCCCTCGGCATGATCAGTCGGGTTGCCTGCCGGACCGGCCCGACCCCGGCGGCCTGAGGTGGGTGAGCATGCCTGGTCCTGGCTCGGGCGTGATGTCGCGTGCGGTGACGCCGGTACCGCAGGCGTCGCAGGCGAGTTGGACGTGGGCCTCGCCCGCGCAGTCGCGGTGCCGGTAGTGCGCGGGCGGTCCGTCGGGGGCCATGTAGGCGTCGCCCCAGTCCCGGATCGCCATGAGGATGGGGTAGATGTCGTGGCCCTTGCGGGTCAGGCGGTATTCGACATGGTCACCGTCGTCGGCCTGCCGCCGGGTGAGGATGCCGTGCTCGACCAGGCGGCCGAGGCGGTCCTGCAAGCGGCTGCGGGAGATGCCCAGCGTGCTCTGGAACGCGTTGAAGCGGCGGACTCCGGTGAATGAGGCCTTCAGGATCAGCAGCGTCCAGCGGTCGCCGAGGATCACCAGCGGGCGCGTGATCGAGCACGGCAGGTCGGCGAGGTCTTCGTAACGCACCCCACGACTCTACCCGCGCGGTTCCAAAACGAGACCGGCCCGGTAGCATGCGGTCTCGAAACGAGACCATAGGCGCCAGCGGAGGCCATCCTTGAGCCCGACCAGCACCCACCCCGAATCCGGCACCGACCTGCACGAGGCGCTCGGCCGGATCCTCGCCGACCGGTACACCTGCCGCCAGTTCCTGCCCGACCCGGTCCCGAGGGACACCATCGAGCGGCTGCTGGAACTGGCACAGCGCACACCGTCCTGGTGCAACACCCAGCCATGGCACGTGCACCTCACCGAAGGCGCCGCGACCGAGGAGCTGCGCGCCCGGCTGACGGCCCACGTCCAGAGCCACCCGGCCGCCCCCGACTTCCCGTTCCCCGCCCAGTACACCGGCGTCTACCGGCAGCGCCGGCGCGAGTGCGGCCTCCAGCTGTACCGCAGCCTCGGCATCGCCAAGGGCGACCAGGAACAGACGCTGCGTCAGATGCTGCGGAACTTCGAGCTGTTCGACGCGCCGCACGTCGCGATCATCACCACCGAAGCCGACCTCGGCGTCTACGGCGCCGTCGACTGCGGCCTCTACATCAGCACCTTCCTGCTCGCCGCCCAGAGCCTCGGCCTGGCCGCCGCACCCCAAGCCGCCCTCGCCTCCTACTCCGATTTCCTTCGCGCCCACTTCGCCATCCCGGCCAACCGGCGCGTGGTGGCCGGGATCTCCTTCGGCCACCCTCACCCCGACCACCCCGTCAACTCGTTCCGCACCACCCGCGAACAGCCCGGCAACGCCGTCACCTGGCACACAGGCTGAGCCGAGGACTCCACAGTTCACCACCTGCTCCCCTCGCCTTTGCCGCGCTGACCAGACCGAGCGAGGGAGAATCGTGGGATGTGACATCGTGTGGGCCCGCGCCCACACCGCCCCGCGGCGGGAGAGGAAGGAACGACGGCATGAGCCCTCGCGACACGGCCCGCTTGCACCTGCTCGAGGACGCCGTCCTCAATCGCTCCACGGCCTTCGGTGAGCAGGAACGCTCCCGGCTCGGGCTGCGTGGGCTGCTGCCCTTCGCCGTGGAGACACTGGACCAGCAGGTTGGGCGCGCCTACGCGGCATACGGCGACCAGCCCACCGACCTGGCCCGGCACATCAACCTGCGCGCGCTGCAGGACAACAACGAGACGCTCTTCTACCGACTGCTGCGCGACCACGTCGAGGAGATGCTGCCGATCGTCTACACCCCCACCGTCGCCGAGGCCTGTCGGCACTTCAGCCAGATCTACCGGCGGCCGCGCGGACTGTTCGTCGCCTACCCCGACCGCGAGCACCTCGCCGAGATCCTGCGCAACCGCCCGCGCCGCGAGGTGGACGTGATCGTGGTGACCGACGGGCAGCGCATCCTCGGCATCGGCGACCAGGGCATCGGCGGGATGGGCATCCCGATCGGCAAGCTCTCCCTCTACACCGCGCTCGGCGGCATCGACCCTGCCCGGACCCTGCCGATCGTGCTGGACGTGGGCACCGACAACCCGGAACTGCTCGCCGACCCGATGTACCTCGGCTGGCGCCACCCGCGCGTCGACGGTGAGGAGTACCACGCGTTCATCGAGCAGTTCGTCACGGCCGTCGAGGCCGAACTGCCTGGAACGCTCCTGCAGTGGGAGGATTTCGCCACCCCGCACGCGCTGCCGATCCTCGAGCGCTACCGGGACCGGCTGCTGACCTTCAACGACGACATCCAGGGCACCGCGGCCGTAGCGATGGCCGCGCTCACCGCCGGCTGCCGGGTCAGCGGCACGAAGCTGACCGAGCAGCGCGTGGTCATGCTGGGAGCCGGCTCCGCGGGCATCGGGGTGTGCGAGCAGATCGTGCGCGCGATGACCGCAGCGGGCCTGAGTGAGCAGGCGGCCCGCGAGCGCATCTACGTGGTCGACATCCGGGGCCTGCTGACCGAGGACCGCACCGACCTCGACCCCGCGCAGCAGCGCCTGGCCCAACGGGCGGGCGCCGTGCCCTCCAGCACGGTCGGCCCCGCCGGTCTGGCCGACGTCGTCGCCGCCGTGCACCCCACCGCCCTGGTCGGCCTGTCCACCGCTGCCGGGGCGTTCACCGAGCAGGTCGTGCGCACCATGCACGAGCACTGCGACCGGCCCGTCATCATGCCCCTGTCCAACCCGACCAGCCGCAGCGAGGCCGCCCCGCAGAACCTGCTGGACTGGACGGACGGGCGCGCCCTGATCGCGACCGGTTCGCCGTTCCCCCAGGCGCGTTACGGCGGGCGGGAGGTGCCGGTCGCCCAGTGCAACAACGTCTACATCTTCCCCGGCATCGGCCTGGCCGTGACCGCCGTGGGCGCCACCCGCGTGACGGACGCGATGATGACTGCCGCCGCCGAAGCCGTGGCCGAGAGCGTCGACACCCACGCGCAGGTCCCCTCCCTGCTCCCCGAGCGGGCGCGCCTGGCGGAGACCGCCACCGCCGTCGCACGCACCGTCGCCAGGGCCGCGGTCGCCGACGGGGTCGCCCCGCACCTGAGCGTCGAGGAGATCCACGACGCGGTCGATGCCACCCGCTGGCAGGCCGCCTATCTTCACCACGACGCCCACGCCTGACCGCTGGGCTGCGCCGGGGCGCGGCGTCCGCATCGGCGTCCGCCTCGGCGAGCAGGCCGGCCCTGGCGTCGCCGCCCTGGTCATGCAGGGCCGACAGGGAGGACCGACACCTGCCGCTCGGCCGCGACCGACCGGCTGTGCTGCCTACTGGCGCTCGGCGCTCCACTTCTCGTTGGGCCGGTTGTCGCAGCCGGTGCTGTAGGCGTAGCCGCCCCCGGCGGCCAGGCATGCCCCGGTGCCCTGGTTGTGGAGGTGTACGGACGATCTTGCGCCTGATCCTCCCGCACCCGGCAACGCGCCGCGACGCGCCTCGCCATGCGCCTCACCCGGTCAGGAGACGCCGCTCTCGCCGAGCTGATCCCCGGGCCACCGTCGGCCGCGGGGGTGGCGGACGACCCCGCAAGATCGTTGGTAACGTCCTGACCGACGGCTTCGGCCTGCCCCCTCCTGGTCCCGAGGACGTGTTCTTTAAATTTGAACTACTGGGAGTACAGTGGTGAGCATGAGTGAACCCCGCTGGCTCGACGACGCCGAGAAGGCCGCCTGGATCGCCTTCCTCAGCGCGACCAGCCTGGTGGGCCGCAAGCTCGAACAGCAGCTCAAGGACGACTCCGGGCTCTCCCACACCCAGTACGAAGTGCTGGTCCAGCTCTCGGCCGTGCCTGACGGCTCACTGCGGATGACCGAGCTGGCCGACCGCCTGGTCACCTCCAAGAGCGGGCTCACGTACCAGATCACCCAGCTGGAGCGGGCCGGACTGGTCATTCGCCGCTCGTGTCCCAGCGACGTGCGCGGCGTCTTCGCCGAGATCACCGACCAGGGCCGGGAGGCACTGCGCCAGGCCGCCCCCGGCCACGTCGCCGCGGTCCGCTCCGCACTGATCGACGTGCTGACGCCCGAGCAGCAGGCACACCTCGCCACCGGGCTCGGCGAGGTCGCCCGCCGACTGCGATGCGGGACACAGAACCCACCCACGTAGAACCAAGTAGAGTTGATCGGGTTGTCTCCCAGCACGATCCCCGCACCGCCCCACCCGATCCTCCCTCCAGAAGAGAACAGCAGGCGATGAACGCAGGACCCGACGTGACGACCGCCGCCGAGGCCCACCCCGGGATCGACCCGGACCGCCTGCAGCTGGTGCTGGACACCCTGGCGGAACTCGACGAGCTCCCCATCGACCACCCGCAGGCGATCGCGCTGCGCAAGGCCACCTCCGGCGTCTACCGCGAGGTCAAGCACCGCCGTCGCCAGGAGCGCCGGGCGGCCAAGACCGCCAACGACCGGATGGTCACCGAGCGCACCGCGACCGGCGCCGCCGACCGCATCGACGACGAGACGCAGGGCCTGCAGCTCACGTCCTCCGCCAGCGGCGCGATCGCCGGGACACTGGAGCGCCCGCGTGCCTGCTACACCTGCAAGTCCCGCTTCGTCGAGGTCGACGCGTTCTACCACCAGCTCTGCCAGGACTGCGCCCGGGAGAACCGCTCCCGTCGCGACGCCCGCGTCGACCTGACCGGCAAGCGCGCGCTGCTGACCGGCGGCCGGGCCAAGATCGGCATGTACATCGCGCTGCGGCTGCTGCGCGACGGGGCCCACACGACGATCACCACCCGCTTCCCCAACGACGCGATCCGCCGCTTCAAGGCGATGCCGGACAGCGCCGACTGGCTGCACCGCCTCAACATCGTCGGCCTGGACCTGCGCGACCCGTCCCAGGTCATCGCGCTGACCGACGCGGTGAGCGCGGCCGGTCCGCTGGACATCCTGATCAACAACGCGGCCCAGACCGTGAGGCGCTCGCCCCGGGCCTACAAGGAGCTGATCGACGCCGAGGCCGCGCCGCTTCCCGCCGGCGAGCTGCCCTCCGCGGTCACGCTCGGCCGGTTCGACATGAGCCGCCAGCCGATGCTGCCCGCCCAGGCCGGCAGCCCGCGTCGCGCCGAGCTCAGCGCGGAGGCGCTCACCGCCCTGGCGCTGACCAGCGGCTCGGCCGCGCCCGCGCTGATCGAGGCGGGCACGGCGATCGACGCCGGCGGCCTGGTGCCGGATCTGGACGCGTCCAACAGCTGGAGCCAGAAGGTCGACGAGGTCGACCCGATCGAGCTGCTCGAAGTCCAGCTCTGCAATGTGACCGCGCCGTTCATCCTGGTCAGCCGCCTTCGCCCGGCGATGGCCGCGTCCCCGGCCCGCCGGAAGTACGTGGTCAACGTCTCCGCCATGGAGGGCCAGTTCGGCCGGGGCTACAAGGGACCGGGCCACCCCCACACCAACATGGCCAAGGCCGCCCTCAACATGCTCACCCGCACCAGCGCCCAGGAGATGCTGGACTCCGACGGCATCCTGATGACCGCCGTCGACACCGGCTGGATCACCGACGAGCGCCCCCACCCGGACAAAATGCGCATGGCCGACGTCGGCTTCCACGCCCCGCTCGACCTGGTCGACGGCGCGGCCCGCGTCTATGACCCGATCGTCCGCGGCGAGCAGGGCGAGGACCTCTTCGGTATCTTCCTCAAGGACTACCACCCGCACCCGTGGTGAGCGTTCGCGCCCGCAGGCGCGCCCGACCGACCGCGCGCCGGTCGGTCGGGGGCGGCGGTCGGTCGGTCGGTCGGCGGTCAGCCGGCCGCGGTCAGTCGGTGATCGGGAGCAGTGACGACGTCTGCAGGACGAAGTCGAACGGTGCGGGGATCCGGATCGTCTCGCCGAAGTCGGCGTCCTCGCGGCTGCGATACCGGCCGTTCTCCGGCTCGGAGAAGAGCGTCACGGTCTTCGCCCGCGCATCGACGATCACGTAGAGCGGGATTCCCATCACCGGGTAGTCACGCAGCTTGCCGACCCAGTCGTTCTCGGGGTTCCGGGGCGAGACCATCTCGACGGCGACGAGCGCCAAAGCCGCTGGGATGTCGTGCTCCGGCAGGTCGACCACGTCGTTGGGGACGTAGGTCAGGTCCGGGTTGCGGACCTTGCCCACCTCCACGGCGGCGAGGTCGCTGTTGCCGCTGGGGAAGTACCCGTCCGGGCGGTGCGCGTCGAACTGCTCCTGCACGGTGGCGAGATTCCGTTGGTGCAGGGCCGAGGGGGACGCCTGAACCACGACCATGTCGCCGCTGAGCTCGACCTTCGCCTTCTCCGGGGCTACCCGGCGGACCTGCTCCAGCAACTCGAAAGTGCGCGGGTTCATCGGCTTCCCTCATACGGCAAGTTCAGCGGGGGCGTCGCCTGCACCGTAGGCGTTCTCAGGACGCGGCGGCGCGGTTGGTGTCGCGGAGGCGGGCGAGGTGGCGTTCGACCGCGGCGAGGCGGCGGGGGTCTGGGACGGCCTGGCGGAGGCGGAGGAGGTCCGGGCCGATGCGGCGGGCTTCCGCGTCGTCCTCTATCGCACGCCAGCAGGCCTCGGCGTTGGCGGCGGCCTGGAGCGTCTCCGGGTTCTCCGGGCCGCGGGCGTCCAGCAGGCTGAGCGCCACGTCCCGGTAGAGCAGCGTGGCATCGGACTGCAGCCCGGCCATGCGGGTGACGTGGGCACGGACCTGACGGAGCTTCAACACCGGCTCGGCATCCGGCCCGTGGGAATGCATGGCCTGCCGCTCCAGCGACTGGGCGTCGGCGATGGCCTGGGCGTGCTCGCCCGCCTCGGCTGCGGCGACGATGGTGCCGATGGCCTCGCGGTAGGGCGCGAGGTCGTCCTGGTCGGCGAGGGTCGACGACGCCTCGGCCCCGTCAGTCTCTTCGGCCTCACCAGCCGAGTCGGCCTCGTCGACGTGCTCGACGTCGTCGGCCCAGTCCGACGGGTCCTGCTGCGTGGCCGGCAGCGTGGCCGTGGGCTCGCCGGAGGGGTGGGACCGGTCCGACTGCTCCAACTGGTCGGGTTCGTCGGGCAGGTGGACCGTGGGCGAGTGCGGCGGAAGCGGCGGCATGTCGAACGGCGCGACGCCGAAGGGTGCCGGATCGGCGGGCGGCACTGCGGCGGGCACCGCGTCGGCGGGGATGACCACGACGGGGACCTGGGCGGTCGGCATGTCGTCGGCGGGGAGCCGAGGAGCGGTCGGCACCACGCCCCTCGGTATCGCGACGCCGGGCGGCGTGTGCCCTCCCGCACTGGTGGCCGTCGGGGAGAGGAACTCGACGGTCACCTCCTCCGAGGCCGGGGCGATCGTCACCGAGGACGGACGCAGCGCTCCCGGCGGCGGGCCAGGGACCGGGGTCGGGCCTGGGACCAGCGGCGGGCCAGCGACCGGGCCAGGAACCGAGACTGGGGTCGGGCCGGGAACCGGGGTCGGCGAGTCGACGATGGTCGGGGCGAGACGCCGGGAGGTGTTGCGGAAGATCTGCCAGCCCGGTGCGTGGGAGATGACGACCTGCGTCTCGGGCCGTAGCACCGAGTGGACCTGGTACTGGAGTTGTTCCGGCGTCAGCCGCTCGCCCGCGCCCGGCTGGCCGCCGTGGAGCGCCTCGACCAGGGCCTTGGTGAAGATGCCGACCTGCTGCGGGTCCGGGCTGACCGCCGCCCACAGCGGCAGGCCCGCCCCCAACGGGGAGGGCTGCACGCGCAGTTGGGGAAGTGCGCCCTCCTCGGCGCTGAGGTCGGCGATGACCAGCGTGCCGGTCTGGAGGGAGCGCAGCCGCAGTTCCTCCGCGAAGGCCCGCCACGGCAGCCGGGAGGTGTGGCCGTGGCCGCCGAGGTCCAGGTCGAGCAGGCCGGTGCGGCGGTCCTTGACCAGGTGTCCGCCGACATGGATCAGCAGCGGTCCCGGGTGGCGGACGCAGGCCTGCAGGTGGGCGCGAATGCCGTCGGCGTCCATGGCCTTGGGCAGGTGGACGATGTCGACGCCGTCGGCGGCGAGCAGCACCTGTGGGGCCAGCGCCGCCAGGATCGAGGACATCCCCGGCGCCGGTCGCGCCTCACGCGGCGGAAACCGCCGTGCGGCACGTCCGATGCCGCCCTCGATCACGAGCACCCGGCCGCGCAGCCCGTCGCCGCCCATCCGCCACCCCGTCCGTTGCCTGCACCCCACGCTGGGCTGGGGCGACCTGACGCCCCACCGAGCGACACACTACCCTCGGGCGCACCGAACCGCCTTGGCCGGTCCCGCGCGCTATCGTCCCATTTCCTCTCGGATCGGTCAGGCCCCCGGGCGCGTTCGGCTTTCGGCGGCCCGCGCACGGCCATTGTGGAGAAACTGCGATTGTTGCCCGCTCCTCCCCCTCCCTCCCCCTCAGCTGAACGACGCACTGCGCAGCTCGGCGAGAAGGGCGGCCGACTCCGGTTCCAGCGGCTGCCCGGTACGGAGCGCTTTCGCCTCCAGCCGGCCGACGGTGGACCGGAGTTCCGCGGTGGCTCCCGCGTCCGCGTGCAGGCAGAGCAGGTCGCGCAGCAGCAGCTCCGCACCCGGATCGGCGCTCAGGCCACGGGCGGCAGCCGCCTCGCCGCCCCGGTGGTCGCGGGCCTGGAGCCGACGCAGCGTCAGCTCGTGGGCCACGTCGACGACCGCGGCGGCCATCCGTCGGCGCTGCGGCTCCGCCCACGGGTACGCGACCTCCGCGAACGGCGCGCCGCGCACCAGCGCGAGGGCGCGCGCGAGGGCCGTGTCGGCGGCGGGCCCGGTGTCGCGAAGTCCTCGCTCGCTGAGGGCCTGGAAGTCGTCCCAGTCGCAGCGCAGGGTGACCGGGCGGCCGTGCGGCCCGTCGCCGAGCCACTCCCGCAGCCGTCCGATGGCGTCGGCTGAGACGTACGCGCCCTGGGCAGGCCCGACCGAGCGACGGGCGGCGGCCTCGATCAGCACGGCACGCCGCTCAGGCTCCACCGGCCCGGCCGCGCCGACCAGTTCGACCGGTCCGAGCAGCCGGAGCTGCGGATGCGCGGGCGTGGCGGAGGTCGGCGGCGTCGCGAGCAGGGCGAGGATCCACGGGTCGCTCGGCAGCCGTCCCTGCGTCGGGACGTCGAGGCGCGGGAGGTCGAGGCTCGGGACGGGCGGATTGGCTGCCGGGAGGAGCGGGCCCGGACGGTCCGGGAGAACGACCGCTGCTCCGTGTACGGGCGGTTCGGTGACGGCGAATCGGGCGGCGGGACGTGCGTCGTCGTCCCCGCCAGGGGCGTCCGACCGGTCGGACGACCGGTTGTCCGGCGGGGTGTCGTGCGGACTGTCAGGCTGATCAAGGCGGTGGTCGAGGCGCGGGTCCGGGGGCGCGGCGTCGGGATCGCGCAGCGTCGGGACGACGTCTCGCCTGCTCCACACACTGGAGCGCTGCGGGCGGTCGTGGCTCTCGGGCACATCGGAGGTGTCCGCGGCGACATCAGGCGTGTCGATGTCGTCGAAGAGGTCCGCGAAGGCGTCCTCGGGCCAACTGGGCTCCGGGGCAGGAGCGGAGGCGGCGACGGGTGCCGGATCGACTGCCGGATCGACCACGTTCGCGCCGAGGAGGCGCAGCCAGCGGTCGTAGGACTCGTCGTCGAGCCGCTGCAGGGTCAGGTCCATCCCCAGTCCCGGCACCACGCCCCGACCGGAGGCGGGCAGGGTCCAGCGCGCCACCGGACCGCTGCCGGGCGGCGGCGCGGCGGTCACCACGGCGACGCTGCCGCGCGGACGGGAGTCGAGAAGCCTCCCGAGCGCCTCCGGCGTCGTGCCGGTCGGGTAACCGGCGCACAGGACGACCTCGGGCGCCCACTCGTCCCCGCCGATGCCACGGCTGCGGGCCTCGCGCGGGGTCGCCGCCTGGGCCTCGACCAGTGCGGACCGGACGGCGGCGTCACGCTGTTGCAGCGCGGCAACCGCGTGCTCCAGATCCTCGTGCACGACCAGCCGGTCGTCCGCCACGGCCGCCAACTCCGCGGCCACGCCCACGACGTGGACGCCCACCCGGTCGGCGAGCGGGGTGAAGGTGAGCTCCAGCGCGAGCGTCCGCAGCACCCGGGAGACGTCGTCCGGTTCGCCGGAGATGTGCAGCAGCCGGATCGCCTCCAGGTCGACCAGCACCGTGGCCCCGTCGTCCGTCTCCCCCAGGCTGACCAGCGCGGGATACGGCGAGGGCACCACGGCCGCCGCCTCGGGCCCGAGCAGGCCGGGGGCGTCGGCGGTGCACCACCACACCGTCGAGGCGTGCGCGGCCCGGAACGGCGCGACCGGCGGCGCGGGAGCGACCAGGTGCAGCTCGACGGTGTGCGCGGGCGTCACCCGGACGACGTTCAGCGGCGGCAGCCGACGGCCCTCCCGGGCGACGTTGCGGGCCATGCTGCGCAGCGCCCGGCCGAGCAGGTCGAGGTCACGCCCGGCCTGGCCGCCGAGTTGCGGGACGGGGACCGGGCCAGGGGCGGGCGCCGGGGCCGGAGTCGACGCGGCGTGCGGCGCGGACTGCGGCCCGGACTGCGGCGCCCCGGCGAGGGACGGGGGCAGCGGCATGGGAACCGGCGTCAGATGCGCGGCGCTGCGAGCCTCCGGGTCGATCGTGGGAGTCGGGCGAGGCCCGCGCGTCGTCCGGTGCTGACCCCCCTGCCTCGGCGGCACGTTCCGCCTGCGGGAGCGACGCAGGGCGACCGCGCCTAGAACCACGGCCCCCAGCACGCTGGTCCCGGACGCCACCGCGAACTCCTCCGGGGACTGCGAGGCGGTCGCGTGCGGGATGCCTTCGGGCTTCCCGACGGGCGCGGACGATGTCGGTGCCTTGGATGTCGGTGCGTTGGATGTCGGTGCGTCGGACGCAGGCGCGGAGGTCGGCGTTGAGGTGGCAGGGCTGGAGGGCGCAGCGGTCTGAGCCGTCGTGGCGGGCGGTGTTGAGGGCGGCGTCGCCACAGGCGGCTTCGGAGCCGGTGTCGGCGGCGGGGCCGTTGCGGTCCCGGAGTCCGGACTACCGCTCGGCGCGCTCGCCTCTGGAACGGTGAGCCGCATCCCCGGCTCGATCAGGTTCGGGTCCGTCAGGCGGTCTCCGTCCGGGGCCGCGACGCCCCGGTTCGCGGCGAAGAGCTTGGGCCAGTCCGAGGCCGTGCCCATGGTGTTCTCGGCGATCCCGGAGAGGGTGTCGCCGGGACGGACCGTCACCTCGCCCGGCCGCCCGGGCGCGTGGCTGGGCGTCACGCTGCCGTCCCCGCTCGGCAGTTTCGCGTCGGACGGGAGCAGCAGCACCCAGCCGGGCTGGATCGGGCGTTCCGCGTCGAAGACGCGGTGCTCGGCGTCCATCACCCGGCCCTCGTTGAGCGCAGCGATCTGCCGCCAGCGCTCGCCGGACCCGAGCAACTGGTCCGCGATGCTCCACAGGCTCTCGGCCGGTCGGGTCGACCGGACGGTGTAGCTGAGGTGTCCGCCCTGACCGGTTGCGCTGTCCGCGACGCCGCCCGCCCCGTGCGGCTCCGCGACCGACGCGACGTCAGCAGAGTGGGCCATCGCCGGAGTTCCGGTCGCCCGTTCCGCCGACGACGGCAGGTGCGGCGCGGTGATCGCGAGCTGCGGCGCGGGCGCGGCGGCAAGCGCCGTGCCCGCCACCGGGAGCAGCGAGAGGATCGCGCCGACCAGGCCGCCGGCCAGCCGCTGGCTCCAGCCGAGCGTGGGCAGCCGGCGTGGCACCCGTCCCCGCAACTGCGCGGGGATCTCGACCAGCAGTGAGACCGCGAAGGAGAGCCAGGCCACCCACCCGACCAGCACCAACACCCACAGGAAAAGGTTTCCTTGGTCTCCCGAGGTCAGCAGGCCACCCAGCCCGCCTGCCGGTCGGGCGTCGTGGACGACCGTCACCGTGCCGAAGCCGAGCACGACCGGAAGGCCGATCATCAGCACGAGCAGCGTGACGCACGCGAAGCACGCGCGAACGACGTTGCGGAGCATCAGTTCCCCACCGACCCCTCCGGACCCGTGATGCCGTAGAAGGCCACGGCGGTGCCGTGGCCGGTGACCGTGATCTGATCGATGCCGATCAGTCCGAGCAGTTTCGTCCGGTACGTGGTGGTGACCGCGACCGAGCACGCCCCGGCGGGGAACTGCGGCGGTGAGCCGTTCATGCCCGCCAAGCCGAGGTACTCCGCCGAGGCCTCGGCCGCACGCGTCCGGTCGATCTGGTAGGTCCCGCCGAGGACGGCGTTGACGTCGATCTGCTCGCATGCGGCGCGCGCCGCCTCGCGTGCGACGGCGTCCGCCCTTTCCTCGGTGAGCACCTTGCCTCCTCCGTCCAGCACCAGACCGGTCAACGCCAGGAACCCCAGGGCGATCCCGAGGAAGAACAGCGACAACGAACCCCGGTCCCGCATTCGCCCCTGGTCCCGCATTCGCCCTGCACCTCCTACCCTTGCCCTCGGTAGGTGTCGACGACCGAGGCGAAGTCGCTGGTCACCGTCGTCCTGATCGGGAACGGCAGGCCGATGTCCAGGCTCAGGTCGCAACTGGCCGACACCTTCAGGTAGTCGTCGTAGGCCCCGGCCTGCCGCACCGGCGGCGCGACCTGGAGGTTCGAGCACTGGAGGTCCTCGCTCTGCAGCACGGTGTCGGCCGCGGTGGTGGCCGCGTTGACGGCGTCCCCGGGGTTCCGGTCCAGCGAGGCGGCCCGCGCCGCCGCCTGGACGGCGAGGTCGAAGGTGCCCTGGTCCTGCTCCCTGATCCCGGCCGCCACGGCGAACAGGAAGAACGCCGTCACGACCGGCATCAGCAGCACGGCCTCCAACGACAGCGAGCCCCGCTCCCGCCCCGGCCCGTGGGCCAGTCCGGTCACTGCCCCACCCCCACGAACCGCTCGAGGGGGACGGTCGCCGTCACCGTGATGTCCGGGCCACCCCACACGGGGCCCAGCAGCGAGTTCACCCGCACGGTGACAGTCATGGTGACCTTTGTGTCGTTGTCCGACGTCGTGGGCGGCGGGACGGAGGCGCCGCCGTTGAGCAGGGCATTGGTGTCGACGAAGTCCACGGCGGCGGCCACCGGCTCCTGGCCGCCCTTCTGGGTGTCGGCGGCGATGGCCGCACCCTCTCGGGCCGCGCTCAGGGCGACCTGGCGGTCGTACCACCAGCACGCCCCCTGAACGACCAGGAAGACCATCAACAGCACGACGGGGAAGAGGAAGACCAGTTCCACGGAGAGCGAGCCGCGATCGGCCCGCCTCACTTGAGGCTGCTGGCCTTGTTGGTGATTGCCGCCACCAGCACGCCGATCACGGTGGTCGCGACCACGATCAGCCCGATGGCCAGCAGCACCAGCTCGAAGCTGAGCGCACCCAGGTCCTCCGTCCGCCGCGCCTTCTCGGCCCGGCCCTGCAGGAAGGTCACGGCCATGACGACGGGGAGCAACGCGGCAGGCATGTCGGGCCGTTCGGACGTGGGCGGCGAGGCGGGACGACGACGTTCGCGGGACATGACGTACTCCTTCGTGATCTTCTCGGGGTGGTGCGGGCGGTGCGGGTGTTTCGGATCGTGCGGGTCGTGCGGGTCGTGCATGTGGCACCGGTCGTGCATGTGGCACGGGTCGATCAGTGGAGCATGCGATAGAGGGCCGGAAAGCCGACCAGGGCGGTGAAGAGCATGACCAGGGCCGTGCCGGGAACGACCATCCGTTCGCTCACGACGTTGGCCTTGGCGAGTTCGTCGGAGAGCAGTTCGGAGCGCAGGTTGGCGGCCCGGGCTCGCAGCGTCTTGTAGACCGCGGTGCCGTCGGTGCCGGAGAGCCGCATCGTGTCGGCGAGGTCCTGAAGCGGCGTCAGGCCGAGTTCGGTGGCCAGGTCCGCCAGACCGTCCCAGGGAGGGCGGCGTTGCAGCGAGGCGAGTTCCATCGCCTGGGCGATGCGCCGGATGACCGGGCCGCGCCCGACCTGGGCGGCCCGCTCCAGCGACTCGGCCGGTCCGCGGTCGGCGGCCCGCTCCAGCGCGACGAGTTCCAGATACGCGGCGACGGCGTGCAGGAAGTCGATCCGGGCCTCGTCCGCCTGACCGCGCAGCAGAAGGTCGGGCAGGAACCACATCACCGCGCCGAGCCCGAGCGACGCCACCGCCGGGACGGCGAACGGCAGTGGGTGGCCGATGAGTTGGGCAATGACGATGCCGTAGGGGAAGGCCAGCAGGCCGAGCAGGGAGCTGATCAGCTTCTGCGCCAGATGGCGTTCCGGAGTCCGCCCGACCAGGGCCAGATCGCGCTCCGGGAGGGTCAAGCCGCTGAGCACACCGAGCCCCCGCAGCCTGCGGCCCAGACCGTCGAGCAGGCCCGGCTCGGCGGTGACGCCGAAGTCGGGCACCGCCTCGCCCAGCCGGATCGGCGCGGTGGGACCGGGGTTGAGGCGGTTCAGCGCCGTCTCCAGATGCGGCGGTGCGGGCCGTAGTTCGGCGATCAGCAGCGCCAGACCGAGGCCGAGCGCGCCGCCGAGCACCACCAGCCACGTGATCATCGTGCCTCCCCCTGCCCTGCCCACGGGCGCCCGGTCATCGCGCCCAGACTGTCGGCGTCCGAGTCTGCGGTTCCGTCCCGGCGCAGCAGTTCGCGCGTGGAGACGCGACTGCGGCGGTCCGCCTCCAGGAACCTCGGGACGGGCCGGTGCAGCGTCATCCGGGCCATCCAGCCGACGACGGCGACAACGCAGAACACGACGGCGGTCAGCACCGCCTGCCCGATCGGCGTCCCGTACGGGGCGACGTAGGAGGCGTTGAGCGACATCACGACGGCCGCGCCCAGCAAGATCAGCACCAGCCAGCGCACGGTCGCCCGGTGCTTGGCCCGGTCGGCCTCGATGACGCGGCGCTGCCGGACCTCCTCGCGGACCGAGTCGGCCAGGTCGGAGAGCGCCCTGGAGAGGCCGGGACCACGGTCGTTGACCCGGAGCAGCAGCGCGGCCAGGACCTTGTCCGACGTCGCGTCACCGAGTCGGTCGCCGAGGTGGCGCAGCGCCTCCTCCGGGTTCATCCGCGACTGGATCCGGCCGACCAGGTCGGCGATCTCCTTCTCCAGCGCCTCCGGCGCGGTGCGCAGACTGCCGATCAGGGCCTGTTCCATCCCGACGCCGAGCAGCAGCACGTCGGAGAGCCGCTGGGTCCACTCGGCCAGCGCCTCCAGCCGGTCGATCGCCTCGGTCCTGGGCATGGTCGCGGCGAGCAGCCACGGCAGGCCGAAGGCCAGCATCGGCACGATCACGAGCGCCACCACGTAACCGGTCAGCAGCCAGCCGAACGCCGCACCGCCGATCGCCACCACGAGTTGGACGCGACCCCGCACCCCGACAGGGCCGGTCGGCCGGAACCGGCGGCGTTCGGAGCCGGGCCCAGCTTCGGGCTCGGCTCCGGCCTCGGGTCGCATGTCGCTGCCGCGCGCGAAGACGATCAGCGCCACCAGCCCGCCGCAGAGCAGCACGCCGCAGCCGGCCCAGAGCAGCACGCTCATACCGCTCCCCCGACTCCGCTGTCGGGCCCGGACGAAACGTCGACGCCGCTGCCCCGGCCGCCGCCGATCCGCAGTCCGAGCGGTGCGGCCCAGGTCCCGTAAGGGTTCCGCAGCAGCGAGGCGTCGAAACCGGAGCGGCGCAGGTCGTCCAGGCAGGCGGGAGGCGTCTGCGGAACGCCGCGTGGCTCGGGCCAGATCTGCCGCCCCTGCGCGTCGACGCCGCCCTGACGCGGCCCGAAGACGGTGTTCAGCGCGGGCCGTCCCTGCTCGCCGAGGCCGGTGACCTCAAGGATGTGGGAGACGAAGCGGTGGCGCTTCCCGCCGATCCCGGTCTCGTCGAGCATGGTCACGTGGACCACGAAGTCCAGCGCGTTGGCGGTGAGCCGGTAGGCGAGCTGGTCGGTCATCTGTGCCCCGTACTCCAGGCAGAGTTCGGCGATGCGGTCGACCACCATGTGCGGGGTGCGGGCATGGAGCGTGCACATCGAGCCGCCCTCGCCGTTGGTCATCACCCGGAGCATCGGCACCACCTCGCTGGAGCGGACCTCGCCGACGATGATCCGGCTCAGCGTCATCCGCAGTGCGGCCGGGATCAGTTCGCCGATCGAGACCTCGCCCGCGACGCGTCCGTCGATCCGTTCGCCGTTGCCCTCCCGCGCCTCCATCGGCACGACCTGCTTCAGATGGCCGAGGGTGTGCAGCCAGAGCTCGAACTCCGACTCCAGCGTGCCGACCCGCTCGTCCGGTGGGATCTCGCCCGCCATGGCGCGCAGCAGACTGGTCTTGCCGACGCCCTGGGTGCCGGTGATCATCACGTTCTTCCGCGCGCGGATCGCCGCCGCCAGGAACGCGGCGATGCTCGAGTCGACGGTGCCGAGCTGGACCAGGTCGCCCAGCGTCGCGTTCTGGACGCGGTGGCGGCGGATCGCCACGTACGGGCGCGGGGTGACGTGCGTCATCGCCTGGAGCCGCATGCCGCCCTCCAGCCGGAGCGCGAGCGTCGGCGTGGCCGTCGACAGCGAGCGCTCGCCGCCGCCGTGCCGGCGCGCCAACTCCTGGAGCAGTTCGACCAGTTCCTCGTCGCTGTCGGCGATCGGCGGGACCTGGCGCAGCGGCTGGTGCGCGCGCGAGATCCACACGTCGTCGTAGCCGTTGATCAGGATGTTCTCGATCTCCGGGTCGTCCAGGTAGGGCTGCAGCCGACCGGCACGGAAGAGCAGGTCGAAGACCACCTCGGCCAACGCCCGGTCCTGCTCCCGCGTGGGCGTGACGCCGTGCGCGACGGCGTAGGCGTCCGACCAGCGGGCGACGGCGTCCTCGATCAGCGCCCTGCCGCGCTGCCGTCGGCCCGCGGAGTCTGCGGTCGCGGCGTCCGGCGAGGCGCTGAGCTGCTCGTGCAGCTCGGCGGCGACCTGGCGCTTGAGCTCCTGCGCGACCTTGGCGTCGACGACCGCTCCGAACAGGAAGTTCGGCGGCTGCGACGGCTGTGGCGCCGGCTCCTGACCGGTCAACTGGCCGTTCGGATAGCCACTCGCCTGGTCGTTCGCGGGTCGGCCGGCGAGCTGCTGCCGCGGCAACGGCTGGTTCAACGACTCAACGGACATGGGCCGACACCTCCCCGGGCACGGGCGGCCGTGGCGCGTGGACCGCAAGCGGCGGCGCCTGAGCATCAACCTGAGGCTTAGGGTGAGAATTCACGTCTGTTCCAGGGTCCGGCCCGTAGGTCTGCTGCACCGCCTGGAGTCGCAGCGCCTGGCCGGGCGTCACAAGACCGCTGGGGTGCGCCGCAACGGCTGCGTCGGGCACGGGAATCGGCCGCATCGCCAAATGGGGCGCGGGTGGGTACTGCGGCGGCACCGGATCCGGGGAGGCTGCCTGCGCCGGGCGGTACGCCGCCTGCGGGGCTGGCTCAGGGAATGGTGCAGGCACGGGCGGTGGGGTGGGCCCAGGTGCTGTCGGTGCCGATGCCGGTGCTGGCGCCGGGAACTCGGGGAACTCCGGGAACTCCGGGAACTCTCGGAAGTCCGCCGCTGCCTGACGCGGTGCCACGGGGGACACGACCGGGGGTGTCACGGTCGGCGCAACGGTCGGCGCCACGTTCGCTGCCACGGGAGCCGCAGCGGGACCCGCGGCGGGCCGCAGCCGCACCCGGCGGCGGGCGACCAACGCCCGCAGCTCGTCGGCCGTCGAGCGCGCGGCGCGCATCAGCTCGGAGCGCTGGAAGCGCCGGTCCGAGGTCTGGCCGCCGTCGGAGAGGACCCGGGCCTCGCGCGGGGCGTGCGGCAGGACGCCGACGACCGGGGCCCCCAACGCCCGGGAGACCTCCGACGACGCGTACGGGCCCTCCTGGATCAGCAGCAGGCCGAGCGTGTCCGCGCCGGTGCCCTGCGTCGCGAGGTCCGCCGCCAGCGCGGCGATCCGGGGTTGCGTGGAGCTGAGCCCGCGCAGGGTGGTGCGCAGCACCGTCACGACGGCGTCCGCCTGATGCGCCATCACCGCCGAGGGTCCGTTCATGCCGGACCGGCCGAGGTCCACCAGGACGTCACAGCCGTACGCGTCCAGGCTCTGGCAGGTGTGCGCGAGCGGCTCCCAGGTGTACGCGAGCGCGGGGGCCTGGGCGGGATCGGTGAGGCCGGGCAGCAGCAGCCGGTCGCCGGTGCCGCCCGGAGAGAGGTCGAGGCACTGCTCCCACAGGACTTCGAGCAGTCGCCCGCGCCGGTCCGCCAGCGCCAGGTTGCGCAGGCCGCCGCCCGCCCCGACCTGGCCCTGCAACGCGCCGGAGAGCACCGCGCCGCCGTCCGGATCGCATTCGAGCAGCAGCACCCTCCGGTGCTCTGCCAACGGCCAGTTGAGCAGCAGCGCGAGCGCCGTGCTGGTGGCCCCGGGCGCGCCGGGACCGCCGGTGATCGCGACCACCGCCATCAGCCACCCCCTCCCTGCGCCCCGGCGGCGGCGAGCAGCAGCATGAACCGGCCGCTCGCGGCCAGGTCCGCCACGGCGGCGGCCTTCTGCGGCGGCACGGCGACGTCCACCACCACCGTGCCGTCGGACTGCGAGGGTTGGCCGACGTCGACGACCCGAAGCGTGATCGACTGCACCTGCGCGGCACCGGTCCCGGCGGTTCCTGATCCCGAACCGCTGGTGCCGGTCGAGCCGTTCGTGCCGCCGCCGGTGGAACCGGTCGTCGGCGAACCGCCCGTCGCGCTGCCGTTGCCGACCGCCGACGGCGTGAAGACCATGACCACCCACGCGCCCGCCTGCACTCCGGACGCGGGCAACTGGGTCGGCTTCGCGGCCAGTCCGACGACCTGCTCCCCCGCGTCGACCAGCGGATCGTTGGTCAGGTCCGCGCCGGTGAGCAGTTGTCCGGCCTTGAGGTCGGCGGTGGCGCGCATGCCGAGCACGTGGCTGTCGGAGTTGAGCGGCTTGAGGGCGGGGTCCAGTGAGATCCGCACCACCGTCAGGTCACCGGCGGTGATCGGCTGGCCGACCGGCACGTCCTGGGCGAGGGCCAGGACTCCGACGCGCTGACCGGTGGTCAGGTAGAGGGCGCTGCCGCCCAGTCCTCCGGCCGCGATCAGGGCGACTCCGAGCGCGAGCACGGCGGGCCTGCGCCTGCGGCGTTGGGGCGCGCGTATCGGCGCTGCGGGGCGATGCCCTGCTTCGAGCGTCGGGGACGCGGGGGCTTCCACCGGAGTCTCGCCTCTTTCCTTGGTCCGTTCTGTGCTGTGCGTGCCGTGCGGGTGCGGTGCCTTGCGGGTGCGGTGCCTTGCGGGTGTGGTGCGGTCCGTACGGTGAAGCGTGTTGGTGCGTTGATGCGTAGGTTCGTTGGTGCGTCAGTTGAGGACTTGGATCTCGTCCACCTTGAGCGTGGTCTGTTGGCTGGCCACGTCGTCCATCGGGAAGGTTCCGGTCTGGCCGCCTCCCGACCAGCTGACGGTCCAGCTGACCAGAGCGTTGACGGCATAGGCGCCGGCGGCCTTGGTGTAGCTGTAGGTGCAGCCGTTGACGAGCGTCCCGGTGTACGCCGTCCCCGCGTCCGGACAGACGACGGTCCCGCCGTCGCCCATCTGCCAGGTCACCTTGGGCGACCAGACCGTGGCGGTCACCGACAGACCAGGGACGCTCGCGGTCACCGTCAACGGCTTTGCGGCCGAGGCATAGGTGTCGCCGTAGTCACCTTTGCCGTTGCCCGGGTTGAGCCAGAGCATGACCGGCGTGTTGACGAGGCCGGGCTTTCCGTTGCCTGGTGCCGTCTCCGGCTGGGCCGGGAGCAGCGGCAGCTTGGCCACGGCCATGTGCGCCAGCTGAGCGGGCGTCACCTGCACCGGAGCGGGCGGACCGGCGGCCATCCAGAGGCTGACCGTGCCCCCGCCGCCGCTGAGCGCGCAGGTGCGGACGTAGATCGCACCGTCGCCCGGCTTGTGCCCCTGCCAGAGCGGGTCACCGGCCGGGGGCTGCGGCTGCATCTGGATGTAGTAACAGCCGTCGCCGGAGTCGAGCGCGCCGATGCCCGGGATGTAGCAGGGCTCGACCTGGTTCTGGTAGTAGCAGGCCCCGTTCCCGCCTCCGGCGCCGCCGGAGCCTCCGCCGCCCTGCGCACCGCCGCCGGACCCCGGGGTCCCGACGACGACGCAGACGTAGGAGTTGGCGCACGGCGACACGGCCGCGTGCGCGGCACCGGCCGCGCCCATCACCCCGCCCACCACACCGCCGAGGACCAGCAGCAGCGCGGCGGCCATGCGCGTCACGGTGGACGTCACCGCACGGGGAGAGGGCCGGGTCGACGTCGGGGTCAGCATGGCTTGTCCGTCTCGCGCGTGATCTGGGAGATCATCCACACTCCTCTGACGGTGCGTGCGGTAGCGACGACCTGATAGCGCGTCAGCCGCGTCGCCGGCTCGTCGGTCCGCCCGCTGGAGGCGAGCACCTGGTGCCAGCCGGAGACGTCGAGGCAGTCGACGACGGTGGCCTGGTCGACCCCGGACGCGCCGGACAGCGCCCCGACCGAGGTCACCTTCGGGTCGGAGACCGGAGCTCCGCGCATCCGCAGGCCGCCGCCGACGAGCCGGACCACGTCGGCGTAACTGTCGCTCAGCGCCTCGCCGGTGGCGTAGGTGGACAGGTCGCTCCCGTCCGCCTGGCCGGTGGACATGGCGCGCACCTGGGCCGCCCAGTAGCCCGCGTAGGCGCGGAGCACGAAGTCCGCGTCGGGCCCGGCGACGCTGGGCGCGGCAAGCCCGGCGGGTGCGGGGGGCGTGGCCTCCTTCGAGGGCGCGCCGTTCAGCGTCTCCGCGCTGCCACCGCTGCCGCAGCCGGCGAGCACGGCCACGGAGAACGCAGCCGAGGCGGCGACCACGGCCTTGACCGCGGCGGGAACCGGTCCGCGCGGGCGTGCGGCCCCAGTTGACGTGTCGTCAGAGACGCGGTGTGAAGGGCGGTTTCGGAGCACGGTACCCAGGCGCCGCATGGCTCCCCCCTTGCCGTCGATTCCCAGATTGACGGTGTTCAGCACCCTATGCCTCACAGCGTCCGCTGTCCCCGGATGTGGCTGAAATTCTCCCCGTCGTAATGCGCACGTCAATGCCCCGGGGCATTTTCGCTTCCGTTCACCGCGAGACGGAGCGCAGCGCCCCGCGCAGCACCGACCGGTTGCGCAGCAACAACCTGCACTCCCCCGGCGGGCCGATGTGATGGATCGGAGCGCCCGCCACCCGCGCGCCCCGCTCACGCGCGTGCGAAACGCGCCTTTCCGGACGCGCGCCCAGGCATCCGAGAAGCTCCAGCCGCGCGTCGAGCTCCCGCACGTCGAGCGCGGCGGGCGCACCGGGCGCGCCTGCGTCCAGCAGCTCGGTGAGCTCCTCCGCGAGCGCCCCGGCGCACATGTCCTCGGCCCCGCGCCCCCGCCGATGCGCGTCGTAGCGGACGACCCGACCCCAGGCGGGAACCTCCAGCTCGGCTTCCGCCCAGGCGGGCCACTCCTGCCAGGCGACCGAATCGGCGGCCAGGTCCAGCACCAGCAGTGCCTCCTGCTGCGTGCCGTGCGCCATCGCGCTGGTGACCCAGTCGCACGGCAGGCCGCGCCGGGCCGCGTTCTCCCGCAGGCTGCCCGCCGTCACCAGCGCGGGACGCCGCCTGCGCTCGTCCCAGGCCAACTGACCGCCGAGGTAGACCACCAGCAGCCGTCCGCCGCGCGAGGCCGCCTCCTTGAGCGCCGACAGCATCGCGTTGGCGTCCGCCTCGGGATGGACGGAGGTGACCCGGCAGCGGCCCGGCCCGGCGTCCAGCAGTGTGCCGGTCACCGCACGCCAGAAGCGCTGCGCACCCTCGGCAGCGCCCAGCGACCCGCCGAACGCACGCTCGTCCGGGCACTCCGCCCCCAGGAGCACCAGCTCCACCGCGAGATCCACCACACCCCCAAGCCCGGCGCCGGGTCGGACCCGTCGTTCGAGGCACCGCTGCCGTCGGTTTTCCACCGTCAGATCCGCAGGCCCCCGCGGACACCGACCGGCCACCGCGCGTCCTCGCACCGGTTCCCACCAGCCACATCCGCCTGCCAGCTCCCTGTACCCCCTGGCCCGGAGGGAAAACCCCGGATGGTGGCGTGCGGTCCGAGCGAAGGCGTGCGGGAAGGTGCGCGGATGCGTCCGCGGCTGGCGGCGTACGCCGTGTGCATCGAGGGGGCGCACGTGCCGCCCGCGCATGTGAGCTGCGCCACATTCAGGTGGCCGTGACCGAGGGCTACGCTCCGGTTCCATGACCATCTTCGCGTCCCTCGCAGACCTCGCCGCAGCCGTCGGCACCGAACTCGGCACCAGCGAATGGCACGTCGTCGACCAGAAGCGGGTCGACCTGTTCGCCGAGGCCACCGGCGACCACCAGTGGATCCACGTCGACCCGGAGCGCGCCAAGGACGGGCCGTTCGGGACCACGATCGCGCACGGCTACCTGACGCTCTCCCTGATCCCCGTGCTGGCGAAGGAGTGCTACGGCGTCGAGGGCATCCGGATGGCCGTGAACTACGGCTCGGACAAGGTCCGCTTCCCGGCCCCGGTCCCGGTGGGCTCGTCCGTTCGGGCGACCGCCGAACTGGTCTCCGCGACCGAGGTCACCGGCGGGCTCCAGGCCGTGGTCCGCTTCACGATCAGCGGCAAGGACGGCGGCAAGCCGCACTGTGTCGCGGACACCATCACCCGTTTCTACGCCTGACGGACGGGCAACCCGGCGGTGACCCCGCCGGGACCGGGCACCGGGTCCGGATGATCGTCCCCGGTACGCGGGCGATCATCCGGGTACGCTGCGTAAGGCGCCGCGAACGTTTGCTTCGCACGTTGCTGCGACCGCCGAGTCAGACGTCACATCGGGCGTCCACTCGACGTTCGAGTGAGCTTCGAGTAGCAACGAGGCGCAGACTGCAGATCGTCCGACGTATCGACCCGAAAGATCGCCCAGAGGGATCGCGCGTCCCTCGCGCGTCGCCTGGAGGTGCCGTGCCCGGTCCCGCCCGTCCCGAGTCCACCGCTTCACCGACCGACCGGTCCATCTCAGCGACCGACCGGTCCACGCTCGGCTCGCTCTCGGTCTCGCTGATCAGACGGGTCCGCCCGGAGGGCTTCGGCGCCGAACCGACCGGCGAACGGCTGGCCCGGATCATGCGCTCGCCGAACTTCGTCGACGGTGCCTTCCGCAACCCGGTCCCCACCGATCGTCTGCTGCCCGGCTCGGGCTTCAACAACATCCGCGCGGCCATGACGCAGAACCGCGCCCGACGCCGCCCGGCGCAGGCCATCCCCGTGCACCGGCTGACCGCCGAGCAGCTGGCCGTGCCACCCGTCACCGGCCTGCGGCTGACCTGGCTGGGCCACGCGGGCGTGCTGGCGGAGATCGGCGGCAGGCGCGTCCTGTTCGACCCCGTCTTCGGCGAGCGCTGCGCACCCGTCCCCGGCATCGGACCGCGTCGCCTGCACCCGAACCCGATCCCGCCGGCCGAGCTCGGCGCCGTCGACGTCGTGGTGATCTCCCACGACCACTACGACCACCTCGACATGCCCACCGTGCGGATGCTGGCCGGATCGGACGCGGTCTTCGCCGCGCCGCTGGGCGTCGGCGCGCACCTGGAGTTCTGGGGCGTCCCCGCGGACCGGATCGTGGAGCTGGACTGGCACGAGTCCGCCGAGGTCGCCGGGCTGACGCTGACCGCGACGCCGGCCCGGCACTACTGCTCGCGCGGGCCGCGCCCCAGCCCGCTGCACCTGTGGGCGTCCTGGGTGGTCGCCGGCGGCGAGCACCGCGTCTTCCACAGCGGCGACACCGGCTACTTCCCCGGCCTCGCCGGGATCGGCGCACAGCACGGGCCGTTCGACGCGGCGATGATCCAGGTCGGCGCGTACGGCGAGTTCTGGCCGCAGGTCCACATGACGCCCGAGGAGGGCGTCCGCGCCCACCTCGACCTGGGCGGCGGCGTCCTGCTGCCGATCCACTGGTGCACCTTCGACCTGGCCCCGCACAGCTGGGAGGAGCCGGCCGAGCGCACCCTGGCCGCCGCGATCGCCCACGACGTCCCGCTGGCCACCCCACGTCCCGGCGAGCCCTTCGAGCCCGGCGAGCCACTGCCGCAGCGCCCGTGGTGGCGAGCGGTCGCCGCCTCGGGCGCGGACGACGGTACCCTCGCCGCCGGAACGGTCGACCCGACGGCGGAGACCGAGGTCCTGGACCGGACAGAGGACCGCGACCCGGACGACGACACCCAGGTCGGCGCGCCCACGGTCTGACCGGCAACCCATGCCATGGCCCGCAACCATGCCAGGCCTGACAACCCCTGGTTGACACTGACAACCAGGGGTTGTCATACTGGACGCATGGTGAAGCAGATCGAGTCCGCAGCGCATGCGGACCTCTTCGAAGAGCTCAAGCAGGTTCGGGCCAAGGCCGTCGAGCACCACAGCGAGGCCCTGCGGTTGAGCCGCGAGCGGCGCAAGCTGATCGACCGGCTCCTCGCCGAGGGCTTCTCCCAGGCCGACGTGGCCCGGGAGTTGGGCGTCAGCCGCCAGGCGATCCAGAAGATGATGGCAGCCGTCTAGCCGGAACACCCGGTCCCGACATCGGTCAGGCGGCCTTGCACAGCGCGAGCAGCCGGAACGTCGGGTCCGGACGCCTGCGGTCCTGGTCGGGAAGGGCGGCCAGCCCGTCGAGGATCGTGTCACGGTCCCCGGCACCGAGACGCCGCGCCCAGAACTGGTACCGATCCCGGCGGATGAGGTCCACGACCGCCGCCGGGGACGGGCCGCGCCCCGGGGAAACGAAGGACGACTCCCCCACGGGCGCAAGGCCCACCGCCGCACCGAAGGAGACGACGCGGTGCCGCGCGTCCGGCTCGGCGCGACCGACGGCGTTGTCGACATGCGGCCGAAGGTCGCCGAGCACCTCGTCGATGTCACTGCCGACGTTGTGGCACGCGTCCTTGTCGACCGTGGTCGCCAACACTCCGCCCGGCCGCAGCACCCGGGCGAACTCGGCGATCAACGGGCCGCTGTCGGGCACCAGATGGAGCAGCCAGACGCAGGTGACCGCGTCCAACGTCCCGTCCGCGAAAGGCAGGCGGTCGGCGCAGGCGCGCACCGCCCGGCCGCCGGGGAGTCGCCGCGCGGCCTGGGCGAGCATGTTGTGCGTCAGGTCGACGACCACCACGTCGCGGCTACCGCGCCCGTCCCGGCCGTCCCTGCGCAGCCGTCGGCCGATGATCCCTGTCCCGCCGCCGACGTCCGCGAGCAGCCGCACGTCGTCCGGCAGCAGTGCCTCCAACCCGGCCGCGGCCGACTCCGCACGCGCCTCCCCGCCACGCGACTCGTCATAGCGGGCGGCTTCGGTCTCCCACGAGAACTCCTCCGTCATGATCGCCAACCTACGTCCCGCGTACCACCGTTCACCAGGGTCCGGCGGCAGCAGAAGCATCCGTCAGCGCAGCCGTCACCGCAGTCGCCACGGCAGCCGCGCGCCGGAGGCGAACGCCGCCTGGCCCTCGGCCAGTGACGCCGGGTCGTTACCGACATGGATCAGCGTCTTCGCCACCTCCAGCGCCTGCCGGTACCCCAACTCCTGCGCGTACCAGACCGCCCGCACCGTCGCCTGGACCGCGAGCGGCGGCTGCGAGGCGATCGCCGCCGCGACGCGCGCCGCCGCCTCACGCAGCCGCTCGCCCGGCACGATCTCCTGCACCAACCCGATCTCGTACGCCCGCCGTGCCGAGAGCCGTTCGTGACTGCCGGTCAGCTGCATCCGCATCACCTCGCCGAGCGGCATGCGCTGCAGCATGGCCATCGACTCGAAGACGGAGGCCATGCCGTAGCTGGTGTGCGGGTCGAAGAACGTGGCGTGCTCGGCGGCGATGATGAACTCCACTTGGCCGAGGAGGTAGAACGCGCCACCGCAGGCCATGCCGTTCACGGCGGCGATGACCGGCTTCCACAGGTCGCCCGCGGTCTTCGGGCTGATCCAGTCGCCGGGGTCGTCGAAGTGCAGCGGCGTCGCGCCGCGTTGTCCGATGGCGAGTTCCGGGTCGCCGAGCGCCCCGCGGTCGACGCCGGTACAGAAGGCGCGGTCGCCCGCGCCGGTCAGCACGACCACCCGGACCGCGTCGTCCTCGCGCAGTTCGCGCCACAGGGTGCGCAGTTCGCGGAGCATGCGGGCGTCGAAGGCGTTGTGGACCTCCGGCCGGTCCAGGGTCACCCAGGCGACACCGTCCGTGCCGAGGTCGTATCCCAGCGTCTCGAAGCGTCCCATGCACGGCCTCCCGGGTCGCGGTCGTGGTCGGAATCCGCGCCTTCGAAGGATCTGGCGCATTCAACGAGAACAGGTTCTACTTGCTGTCTGACGCACCGTCAACCACCACCATCCCGCACCTGTAGGCACGGACGGAAGGGCCGCAGCATGCGTGACCAGCGACACGGACGCCGCATCATGATGTCCCCGGAGGAGCGCGACGCCTTCCTCGCCGAGCAGCGCGTCTGCCGGGTCGCCACCGTCGCCGTGGACGGCCGCCCGCACGCCACCCCGCTCTGGTTCGCCTGGGACGGCGGCTGCCTCTGGCTCTACTCGATCACCCGCAGCCGCCGCTGGGCCGAACTTGCGGGTGACCCACGCATCGCCGTCGTCGTCGACACCGGCGAGGAGTACGGCGACCTGCGCGGCGTCGAGCTCACCGGCCGGGTGGAACGCGTCGGCGAGGCACCGCGCACCGGCACGGGCGCGCCGGTGCCGGAATTGGAAGCGGTGGAGAAGGTCTTCGCGGTCAAGTACGGCTTCGGTGCGACCATGTTCCACGACGGCCGCCACGCCTGGCTCCGGCTCACGCCCGAGACACTCACCTCCTGGGACTTCCGCAAACTCGGCGGCAACTTCGCGCGCTGAAGCCGCCCGACCATCCCTCCTCGCAGCCCTGCTGTCGCTGTGTCGAGCCGTGAGCGGCACTCGTCCCGCGGCCCGGGTGAAGACCAGAAAAGCCGGTGCGAGCCTCAAGCAGAGCCTCGCGCCCCGCGCCCCTAGACAGCACGGGCCGCGCTGAAGAGTGGGACCAGGCTCGGGTCGTTGAAGGATGTGATGCGTGCGACCCGGGCGCCGATCAGGGTCAGGACCTGGACCCCGTAGGGCTGGTAGGCCCCGTCCTCGTCGCGTTTGCGGATGACGACGGCCGGCTGGCCGTTGGCGCGGGTCGGGTACATCCGCCACAGGCCCGGCCGCAGGACGCGCGCGGACAGGAAGCCGGTGACGGCCACGCGGCCGGTGAACCAGGTCGGGATCGGCGGCATCTCCAACTCGACGTCGGCGCGAAGCAACCGCACCAGCGCGTCGGCGTCGGCCCGGGTGAAGGCGTCCACGTAGTCGTCGAGCAGGGAGCGCCTCGCCGGCTCGTCCGGTTCGGCGAGGTCGTCGGCGACAGGCCCGGCGTCGGCGAGCGTCGCGCGGGCGCGTCGCAGCGCGCTGTCGACGGCCGCGACGCTCGTGTCGAGCATCTCGGCGACCTCGGCGGTCCGGAACGCCAGCACGTCACGCAGCGTCAGCACCGCCCGCTGGCGCGCCGAGAGGAACTGGAGCGCGGCGATGAACGCCAGGCGCACGCCGCTGCGTGCGGCGACGACCGCCGCCGGGTCGTCACCGCCTCCGCCCAGCAGGCTGTCCGGCGCCGGCTCCAGCCACGGCACGCTCGGCTCCCGGTCCGCGACCGCGACCCGGTGGTCGTCCTCCGGCGCGCCGAGCCCGGACGGGAGCGGGCGTCGGGTGCGCGTCTCCAGCGCGGTCAGGCAGGCCATCGTGGCGATCTTGTACAGCCAGCGCCGGACGGAGGAGCGGCCCTCGAACCGGTCGAAGCCGCGCCACGCCCGCAGATACGTCTCCTGCACCAGGTCCTCGGCGTCGTGGATCGAGCCGAGCATCCGGTAGCAGTGCGCGAGCAGCTCCGGCCGGAACGGCTCGGTCAGCGCGGCGAACTGGAGGTCCGAGACCATGACGTCCACTCTAGGGCCGGTCCGGCGGGGCGCTATCGGTCGAGCGGGCGCAGCCCCGCTCCGCTGACCGCGTACTCGGCCGAGCTGTCCGGATCCGTCGCGACCTGGAGGACCGCCTTCCCGACCAGCTCCGGCGTCAGGATCGGCTCCAGGCCCTTCACGAACGTCTCCCGGTCGACGCCCGCCCGCGCGGCGTACCCGTCGACCCCGTCCGACCCGATCCCCGTCGGCGTCAGCTGCGGCAGGAGTGCGACGAACCGGATCCCGAGCCCGGCCCGCGCCGACTCGTCCGCGGCGTAGCCGCTGATGTACCGGATCGCCGCCTTGGCGGCCGCGTAACCGCCGCTCAGCGGGGAGCCCTTGAGCGCGGCGCCACTGGACATCTCCACCACGACGCTGCCGGGCGCCAGCGGCGCCCGCAGCGCGGCGCGGGTCCAGGCGAAGGCCTGCCGGGTGTCGACGTTCCAGTTGGTGTTGAAGGTCTCCCAGGTCTGCTCGTGCAGGGCCCCGAGATGCGGCGCCGCGCCGGCGTTGAGCACGAGCAGGTCGGGGCGGTACTCGCCCAGGATCCGGTGGGCGAGCGCGTCGTTGGTGGCGTCGCCGACGACAGGTACGAAGTTGGCGCCGAGCTCGTCGCGCACGGTGGCGAGCTCGGTCTCGTTCCGGGCGACCCCGAGGACGCGGGCTCCGCCCGCGACGAGTGCGGCGGCGATGGCGCGGCCGAAGCCGCGGCTCGCGCCGGTGACGAGTGCGGTCTGAAGGGGAGCGGACATCGGATTCTCCTGGCGACTGGACTGGTCGGATCGATTGATATCCAGACCAGCCGCAACCCGAAAATCCGTCGCCCGCTCCCGCATTCCTCCGGCGGAGTGCTCAGCTCACCCGGACACAGGTCTCCGGCGCTGGACGCCCACCGCTTCGAAACCTGACGAGGTTCAGCCTGCGCTCGGTGGTACAGCTCCCTGCGCCCCAGGCGACGGGAGCCCCGCCTGGTCCACGGCGAGCACATGCTCGGGGCCGGGTCAGGCAGCCGTCGACAAGGTGGCGCGGCGCGACGGCTCACTGCCCTGGGCCGGGCGCGTCGGTTCCGTCGTGGCGGTCGGGGACACGCCGAGGACGGAACCTCGCGCGTGGGCCAGGCAGTAGCGGCTGACGGAGCCGTGGAACAGGCGGGCCAGTCGGCCCTGCTTGCCCGTGCTGACCACGAGCAGGTCGCTGGGCCGGTCGGCGATCTCCACCAGGGCTGGACCGGGCCGCTCGGCTCGGACGACCAGGGGTTCGACCTTCAGGTCGGCCGGGCAACCGCCGAAGGCCTGGTCGAAGGCGGCGTCGAGGCGGTCGCAGGCGGCCTGCTCCCACTGCTTCAGCAGCGGCGGACACGGGTGGCTGCGGTAGGCCATCTCGCCGCCGACCGGGTGCCAGACCAGCACCGGCACCAGGACGGCGCCCCGGCGGCGCGCCTCATCGGCGGCGCGGTGCAGCGCGGCCAGGCTGCTCTCGGATCCGTTGACGCCCACGACGACGCGGTTCTGGGCCATGATGCTTCGCTTCTTTCGCTGACACTGCCGACCGGTACGGGTCGGATTGGCATTCGTTGGCGAGAATCCCCAAAAGCTATCGACGTTCCTGGCTATCGGAGTGATCTCTCTTGGATTCATTGGACACCATGGGAGATTGCCTGCGAAATCCCTTGACGCTTCCCTGATGTCCGGGTGGCTTGCCTTGACGCCCTATTGACCACGCCGTCTGCCCCGGGCCGCGTCATCACACGTTCCGCAACGATCCCCACGGGACCGCAGGCGGGCACTCGATCCGAGTCCCCAGCACGGCAAAGCTCCCTTGAACCAGGCTCCAGCTCCTGGCCGCAGGCAATGTCGCACATGTCACAGGCACACGGTGGTTGGCGTCTGAAACGATGTACCGGTGACCGCCGCAACGCCCCAGCCCACCGCCATCACCAGCTTCGTCGACCTGCTCAGCCTCGACGAGATCGACAAGGGCCTGTTCCGGGGCTGGTGTCATGCGGGCGCGCCGTTGCGCGCCTTCGGCGGGCAGGTGGCCGCCCAGGCGCTGGTCGCCGCCGGGCGGACGGTGGCCGAGGGACGCCAGGTGCACTCGCTGCACGGCTACTTCATGAGACCCGGCGATCCGCGCCGCCCGCTGGTCTACGAGGTCGACGCGCTGCGCGACGGCGGCTCCTACTCCACCCGCCGGGTCACCGCGATCCAGCGCGGCGAGGCGGTCTTCACCCTGTCCGCGTCCTTCAAGCGCCCCGAGGAGAGCCCCGACCGGCAGGCGGTCATGCCGAACCTCCCCGGCCCGGAGAACCTGCCGGACCCGTACGCCGCCTGGGCGGCGGGCGGCCCGGAGAACTACTGGGGGTCCACCGGCCGGCTCACCCTGGACATGCGCATCGTCCCGCGCGACCTGCCCGGACAGCCGCAGGAGTTGCCGGGCGTCGCGCAGCAGTTCGTCTGGCTGAAGTCGGCGCAGAAGCTGCCCGCCGACGAGCCGCTGATGCACGTCTGCGCGCTGGCCTACCTCTCCGATCTGACGCTGGCCTCGACGGCGGCGCTCCACCTCCAACTCCCGCGCGCCGAGCGCACCGAGCCGTCCCACATCAGCCTGGCCTCGCTGGACCACGCGATGTGGTTCCACCGCCCGTTCCGCGCCGACGAGTGGCTGCTCTTCGCCCAACGCAGCCCGAGCTCGTCGGACGGTCGCGGGCTGGCCCAGGGCGAGTTCTACACCCGCGAGGGACAGTTGGTCGCGTCCGTCGTCCAGGAGGCACTGATCCGGGAGCGCCCGCACCCCGCTCCGTGAGCAGCCCCCTCGCCGTGCGTCCGATCCGCCCGTGGGCGTAATCCCGCAGGTCGATGCGGTGTTGAGGTCCTCCCCCTACGCTCGGCCGCATGGACACCGCAGCCCCGCCGCCCCGTGCCGAGAGCACCGCCCACAGTCGTCGGCGAGATCACGTCTCGACATGGCTGGGCCTGGTGGCCTACCCGATTGCCATGCTGGTACTGCTCTACGGCATCGCCGCCCGCGCGGAATGGGGCGCCCTGTTCCTGGGCGCGCTGCTGACCATGTTCCTGCTGGTCCCTGCGGCCCGTCGGCGTCCGGTGCTGACACTCGGCGTCACGCTGCCCCTGGTCTGCCTGATGATCGCGGCCATCCCCGGACGGGACCGGACGCCGCTGGTGTTCCTGCTGTTCGTGGTCCCGGACATCCTGCTCGGCGTCATCGTGGGCCGCTGCCGCCGGAGTACGGGCGTCTGGGCGGCGGTCGTGAGTCTGGTGGTCCAGGTGCTGATGGTGGCCGCGTTCTCGCGGGGGCCCGACGCCTTCATCAGCACCGAGGTGTTGGTCGCCCTCGGAATCGCCACCGCCTACACCATGGGCCTGCTGGCCCGGGAGCGCCGCGAGCACGCGGAGGCGACGCGCGCGCAGGCGGTCGCCGAGGCGGTCACCGCCGAGCGGCTCCGGATCGCCCGCGAGTTGCACGACATGGTCGCGCACAGCATCGGCATCATCGCCATCCAGGCAGGCATGGGGAGCCGGGTGGTCCACACCCAGCCCGCCGAGGCGCAGGCCGCGCTCAGCATCATCGAGACCACCAGCCGCGAGACCCTGGCCGGACTCCGTCGCACCCTCGTCGCCCTGCGCCGCTCCGACGCCGACCCGACGGCCGCGTCATCCCCCGACCTCAGCGCACCCGCCCCCTCCCTCACCGACCTCGACCGGCTCGCCGAGGCGACGGCGGCGGCAGGCGTCCGGGTCACGCTCCGCCGCGTCGGCGAGGCACGCCCGCTGCCGCCGGACATCGAGCTCTCCGCCTATCGCATCGTCCAGGAGGCGGTGACCAACGTCGTCCGCCACGCGGACACGCCGAGCTGCACGGTCGACATCGCCTACGGGGCACAGGACCTGACGCTGACGATCCTCGACTCCGGTCGCGGCACCTCCGGCTTGAACACCCCGAACAGTCCCAACAGCCCCAACGGCGTCGGCGCGGGCTTCGGCATCACCGGCATGCGCGAACGCACCGCCCTCCTCGGCGGCACCCTCACCGCGGGCCCCCACTCCGACGGCGGCTTCCAGGTCACCGCCCGCCTGCCGCTGCCCGCGGACACGGCCCAAGCTGCGGTCGGATGAGCCCTCGGGCCGCCCGAATTGGCGCACTACAGCCCAACGTGCCCTTGCTTCCCCGCAGTTACTGCGACAGAGTCGAATTCCGAGGCGATGTCAGAGATCTCGTCAGAACGGATACCTCCATGCGGCACACCACGGAGCCCCACCAGAACGCCGGCAGCGACCGCGACTCGGCCACGCCACGCGGCCCCGTTCGGAGTCCCGGCACGCTTCCGGCCTTCGGTGCCGCCATGGCCGCCGCCGGGCGCGGCGGACCGCTTCAGGCGGGCTCGCTGGGCGCCCTGCAACGCGCGGTCGGGAACGCCGCCGTCGCCCGGATGATCGGGCGCGAGCGGAACCAGGAGGGCGCCGGCCACGGCGACAACGCCGTGCAGGACGACAACGCCGTGCAGGAGGCCGCGAGGACGGCCGGGCGTGGCGGCAGCCGGCTGCCGAACGGCGTGCGCACGACCATGGAGCAGGCCTTCGGCACCAGTCTCGACCACGTCAGGGTCTCGGTCGACGAGCAGGCCGCCGCGAGCATCAACGCCAGGGCGTACACCGTCGGCAACAACATCGTCGTCCAGAACGCGAGCGTTCTGCGCGACGTCGAGACGATGGCCCACGAGATCCACCACACCACCCAGCACGACGCGCCCGCCGGCCTCAGCGATCCCGGCAACCGCTGGGAGCGCGAGGCCTCCGACGTCGGAGCCCGGGTCGCCCGCGGCGAGAGCCTCCAACGCTGCGCGGCGGACGGCGAGGAGCACGAGGGCGGCGGCCTCTAGCGCGCAGCGGTCCAGCGCCGCGTGGGCTTCGAGTTCGAGTAGCAGAAGGAGAAGCCGTAGGGCCCGGCGCCCGATGTCCTCAGGGCGAGAACGCTGTTCCACCGATACTGCCGTCTGTGCAGGTCGGTGGTGGTCGGATCAGCTGATGAGGCGTCATACACGTGCAACGCGGTTCCCGGTAGGATGGCCGGGTGTCCAAGGTAGACCTGTCCCCCAGGCCGGTCGAGACCATGTCTCCCCGCCAACTGGAACGCCGGAAACACCTGATCGACGCCGCCCTCGCGCTGGTCGCGGAAGGCGGGGTCGAACGGCTGCAGATGAAGCAGGTAAGCGAACGCTCCGGGGTGGCGCTCGGGACGACCTACCGCTACTTCTCGTCCAAGGACCACCTGCTGGCCGCCGCCGCGTCGGACTGGCGGGCGATGCTCATGGACGACCTGGCGACCGAGGTGCGGGGCTCGCCCGCGGCCCTGGCCGAGCGGGGCAGCGGGTCGGACCGGGTGGTGCGCTTCGTGCACCGCGGGATGCGGGCACTGCAGCGACAGCCCAACCTGGCCCGGCTGCTGGTCTCGGTCGCCGTGTCCACGGACCCCTTCGCCAGCGAGGTGGTCGAGGCCATGGGCAACTCCGGCCGAGCCAAGCTGCTCGCGCTGATGCCGGAGGTGCCGCCGACCGCGAGGAACGTCGTTCCGCACATCATCGACGCGGCGTGGCACAGCGAACTGGTCGACTGGGTGACCGGCCGCTCCACGCTGGGCGACGCGTTCGCGCGGCTGGAGGAGGTCATCCGGCTGGTACTCGCGCCGTACGTGGCGGAGCCGGTCGCGGTGTGAGCAGCGGCCTCAGCGGCGCGGCTTGCCGCGCCGTGGCGTCTGCTTCCGCGCGCCGCCGGCCGCAGCGCCGCCCCCGCCCGAACGGGGACGGCCGGACTGCTTCTGCGGCTGGGACTTCGGCTGCTTCTTCTTCGCCGCCGTCGCCTTGGCCGCCGTCGCCTTGGACTCCTTTGTGGCGGGCGTCTCGGCCTGGCTGCGGCCGCGCGAGCTGTTCACCGTGCGACCGCGCACGATGCCGATGAACTCCTCGACCAGGTCGGTCGTCCGGTCCTGCAGCCAGGAGAGCGCGATCTGCGACTGCGGCGCGTCCGTCAGCGGCCGGTAGGTGAGGTCGCGCCGGTGGTGCAGCCGGGCCAGGGACTGAGGGACGATCAGCACGCCGATGCCCGCCGAGACCAGGTCCACCGCGTCCGCAGTCGTCGCCGGACGCTCGAACGCGGGCTCGCCGGGCGTGCCCTCATCCCAGCCGAGGACGTCGTCGAGCGGATGGAGCACGACCACCTCGGCCAGTTCCGCGACGGAGACCTCCTCCGCGTCGGCCAGCTCGTGCTCCTTGGGGACGACCACGACGGTGGTCTCCGTGTAGAGCGGGATCGCGCTGAGGTGCGTCTTGTCCACCGGCAGCCGAACCAGCCCGGCGTCCGCGCCGCCGCCGTGGAGAGTCGCCTCACCCTCACCCGCCGGGACCAGCTGGAGGGCGATCGGGGTCTCGGGAACCCGTTCGTTCCAGACGCGCACCCACTTGGCGGGCGTCACCCCCGGGACGTAGGCGAGCCGGAAGGGAGCGGTTGCGGGCGAGTCTGTCACGGGCCCAGGTTACCGGCTGTGATCACCGGCTGTGATCAGGCAGGCTTTCCGCTCGCTACCCTTGTGCCATGACTGACAGCAAGCCCACGACGACCCAGACGATGAAGCCCGCCACGGCGGCGAAGAAGCTCGGCGTGTACCTGCCCGCCACGCCCGCCGAGTTCCAGGAGGGGGTCGTCTCCCGGGACGAGCTGAACGCGCTCCAGGCCAACCCGCCGCAGTGGCTGGCCGACCTGCGCCGCAACGGGCCGCACCCGCGTCCGGTGATCGCGACCAAGCTCGGCATCTCCATCTCCGGCCTGGCCCGCGGCGGGGTGACCGAGGCGCTGACCACCGAGGAGATCGACGCCCTCAAGGCCGAGAACCCGCTCTGGCTCCAGCACGAGCGCGCCAACCAGCTGGAGGTCCGCAAGGAGGCCGTGCGGATCAAGGAGAAGCAGCAGGCCGAGCGCGAGCAGGCCGCCCGCCGCGCGGGCGGGAACTGACCTTCTTCCTGCCGTAGGAAAACCGGGAGCGTGGCCCGGCCTCGCCGGGCTACGCTCCGCGGGCATGGACGATCTTCGTTATCCGCCGAAGCCTGTGCCCGGCGACCGCGTCGCGGTGGTCTCCGCCTCCTCCGGGCTGCCGGGGCTCTTCCCGCGCCCGTACGAGCTCGGGCTGCAGCGGCTCCGGGACGAGTTCAAGCTCGAGCCGGTGGAGTACCCGAGCACCCGGCGGATGGGCTCGACGCCGCAGCAGCGCGCCGACGACCTCCATGCGGCCTTCGGGGACCCCACCGTCAAGGCGGTGATCTCCAGCATCGGTGGCGACGACCAGTTGACGGTGCTTCCGCTGCTCGACCGCGAGTTGCTGCGGGCCAACCCGAAGCCGTTCCTCGGGTACAGCGACAACACCAACCTGCTGGTGCTGCTCCACAACCTCGGCATCGTCAGCTACCACGGCGGCTCGGTGATGTGCGAGCTGGGCCGCCCGGGGGCCATGCACCCGCTGACGGCGGAGTCGTGGCGCGCCGCGCTGTTCGGTTCGGGCAAGCCGGGCGAGTCGGGCCAGCCGGGCGAGTACGCGCTCCCCGAGCCGGGCCGCTTCGGCGACATCACCGGCAGCTGGGCGGAGGAGTCCACCTTCGCGGCCGAGCCGCAGTCGGAGCCGGCCTCGCCGTGGCACTGGCACAACGCGGACCGGGTCGTCACCGGCCGGAGTTGGGGCGGGAATCTGGAGATCCTCTCCTGGCTGCTGATGGCCGACCGCGAGATCCTTCCCCCCGAGCGATACGCGGGCGGCGTGCTGCTCCTGGAGACCTCGGAGGAGCAACCGGATGCCACGACCGTTTTCCGCATCCTGCGCAACATGGGCGAGCGCGGCCTGCTGCGTCAGTTCCCGGCGCTGCTGATGGCGCGGGCCAAGGCGCAGAACTTCTTCGCGCCCGTCCCCGCCGAGCGGCGTGCCCGCTACCGGGCGGACCAACGGGCGGCGGTGCTACGGGCGTTGGAGACGTACGCGCCGCAGACGACGGCCGTCTTCGACGTCGACTTCGGCCACACCGATCCGCAGGTGCTGCTCCCCTACGGCGGCGAGATCCGTGTGGACGGCCCGGCCCGGCGGATCACGGTGCGGTATTGAGCTGCTGGGCCCTTGGGCCGTTGGGCTCTTGAACCCGAGCACCCGCGGGGCTCATCCGCGCACCGCCGCGTAGACGTCGGACGCGTGGAGCAGCGCCCGGTGCAGTCGGCAGGGGTCGGTGAGGGCACCGCTCCCGTCGGGCGGGATCAGCCAGTGGTACGGGCCGTGCGAGCAGCGCGGCACCGGTACCCGCAGCGACTCGCCCCGCCCGACCACGCAGACGCCCGCGATCGGCTCCGCCCAGGAGCTCGCCGTGCCGACGGGGACGAGCACGGAGACCAGGCCCTCGGGGACCGCGCAGAGCGCCGGCCCCGCGTATCCGGCGAGGCGGAGCCGGTCGAGGGCTTCGATACCGAGTTCTGTCTGGGCGCGGACCGCGTCCCAGACGACGCCTACGGCGAGTTCGGCGCTGCCGTCCGGACGGCCGTTCCACTCGGCCAGGGTGAAGCCGGGGACGGGCGCGGCACGGAGCAACCAGCCGAGTGCCGGGGAGCTGTCCGCCATAGGGGGAAGGGTAGGGAAACGCAGGCTGCCCGGGGAGCCCGATTGCGCGTTATTGCGAATCAAGTGCCGCGTGTGCTGCAAACTCACCGGTAACGGTCACCGGTTCGAGGGCAGGGTTATGGGACATCTGCGCGAACATGCGTCAGATGCCCGTCCGCAACGTCTGCAACGTTCGCAACGCCTCAGTCGAGCCACGGCGTGCGCGGGATCGCTCGCCCGTCGATCAGATCGGGCTCGCCGTCCAGACCCTCGCCGTCCAGACCGTCCGCGTCCCCGTCCGCAGGGTCCCCGTCCGCCGGGCCGCCGCCGAGTTCCGCCAGGACCGTGCCGAGGACCTGCCGGGCGCCCGCGCCATACCGGGCCGCGTCCGCGTAGTGCTCGAAGACGCGCAGGTAGAGCTCGATCTCGGCGGCGTCGGTGACGTTGATCTCGGCGGTCCAGGTCTCGACCTGGACCAGCCGCTCGTCGAAGGCCCAGAACGAGTGCAGCGGCGCCAGCGGAAGCGCGATCCCGTCAGGGATCACGCCGAGCCGGACGCCGGGCAGTGAGGAGACGGCGAGCAGCCGGTCGAGCTGCCCCCGGTGCGCCTCGGGCGGGCAGAGCCGGGCCCGCAGCGCGGCGGTGGTCAGCACGAAGTGGAACTCGTGATCGGGCTGGTAGAGGGCGCGTTGACGCTCCATCCGGGCCTCGACCGCCTGCGGCACGTCGTTCGGGGTGCCCTGGAGCGCGATCAGGCTGGAGAAGACGGACCGCGCGTACTCGGCGGTCTGCAGCAGACCGGGGACCATGGCGGACTCGAAGACGCGCAGCAGTTGCGTCTCCCGGTCCAGCTCGACGGCGACCCGCTGCCGGGGCGCGTGGCCCGCGCGCAGCGAGCGGCGCCAGGAGACGTAGTGGCTGTCCAGCGCGAGCAGCCGGGCGGCGAGCCCGGCCGCCTCGTCAGGGCGACCGCAGGCCCGTGACCAGGCCTCGACGTCCGGGGTGGTCGGGGTCTGCCGACCGTGCTCGATCCGGGACACCTTGGACGCGGCCCAGCCCAGCCGGGTGGCCAGCTCCTTGCCGTTGAGCCCGGCGTCCCGGCGGAGCCGGTGCAGCCAGGCGCCGAGCGCCTCGCGCTCGCGCTGAAAGTCCGTCATGGCCAGGCCCCTCCCCCGCCGTCGGCGCACCGGACCACACTGCCCCGGACCGCGTCGCCCTGGCCACCCCCTGGGGCCGCGTGCGGAAGATCAGCCGAGGAACCTCAGCAGTTCCGTCGGGATCTCGACGGCGTCCTCACCCGGCAGCAGGTCCCGCAGCTGGTCGCGTGCGTTCGGGTCGGTCACGACGTAGCCCTGGACCACCAGGGTGCCCCGGTCGGTCGCGTACAGGGTGGGGCAGTTGCCGTTGTTCGAGGTGGTCCCGAGGAAGGTGAGCCGCATGGTCAGGGGGATCCCTAGGCAGGTGCGTTCAGTGACAATTGCTAGCACTCCCATCACAGAGTGCGCAAGCAGAGTGACACAGAGTAGGGCGCGCACCATGAACCGAGGGCGCGTGGCCAAGGAAATGCGCCGAAAGGCCGTCTGCGACGGACCGGAGCTCATCCTGGAGCTCACCCCGGAGCTCGCCCGGCAGCGGCGACGTCCGCCAGCGCGAACGCCGCGTTGACCAGGGCGACATGGGTGAACGCCTGCGGCGCGTTGCCGAGCTGGGAGCCGGTCGCCGGGTCCCACTGCTCGCTGAGCAGGCCGAGTTCGCCGCCCACGGCGGCGGTGCGGGCGAAGACCTCGGCGCCCTCCTCCGGCCGCCCGCCCAGCGCCAGCGCCTCGGCGAGCCAGAAGTTGCAGGCCAGGAAGGCGCCCTCGGTGCCGTGCAGCCCGTCACCGGCCTCACCCCCCGTCAGATCCGGGGAGGAGCCGGGGACGTCCGGCTCCCGGACGTCGTAGCGGCGGACGAAGCCGTCGACGGCCAGGTCCTGCCGGATCGCGTCGACGGTGCGCACCACCCGGGGGTCGGTCGGCGGCAGGAACCCGGTCTGCGCCAACAACAGTGCAGAAGCGTCCAGTTGGCGACTGCCGTAGCACTGTGTGAAGACCCCGCGCCTGGCGTCGTAGCCGTGGGCGCAGACGTCGGCGTGGATCGTGTCGCGCAGTTCGCGCCACTGGTCGACGGGGGCGGGCAGGCCGGTCTGCTCGGCCATCCGGACGGCACGGTCGGCGGCGACCCAGCACATCACCTTGGAGTGGGTGAACTGCCGTCGCTCGGACCGGACCTCCCACAGGCCCTCGTCCGGTTCCCGCCAGCGTTCGGCGACCGCGGTCATCAACGACCGGAACAGGCTCCAGACCTGGCGCTCCATCGGGATCCCGGCGGCCAGCGCGCGGTGCAGCGTGTCGGCGACCTCGCCGTAGACGTCCAGTTGCATCTGCCCGACGGCGGCATTGCCGACCCGGACTGGCCGCGACCCCCGGTAGCCGGGCAGCCAGTCGGCGACCGACTCCGGCAACGCCCGTTCGCCCGCGACGCCGTAGAGCGCCTGGAGCCTGGCCGGGTCGCCCGCGATGGCGCGCAGCAGCCAGCGTCGCCAGGACGCGGCCTCCTCGCGGTAGCCGCCGCGCAGCAGCGCGGCCAGGGTCAGGCTGGAGTCGCGCAGCCAGCAGAACCGGTAGTCCCAGTTGCGCTCGCCGCCGATCCACTCGGGCAGCGAGGTGGTGGGCGCGGCGACGATGCCTCCGGTGGGCTCGTAGCTCAGCGCCTTGAGCGTCAGCAGCGAGCGCATCACCTCCGCCCGCCAGGGGCCCTGGTAGCGGCAGGCGGCCGACCAGCGCTCCCAGCCCGCGACGGTCTGCCGCAGGCTCTTGCCCGCGTCGAAGCGGGTGGGGGTGGCGACGTGCGAGGGCTGCCAGGTCAGCACGAAGACGGTCCGCTGCCCGGCCGCGACCACGAACTCGGAGCGGGTGCAGCCGTCGGCCCCCGCGCCCGCGCCGTAGGTGTGCACGCCGGTCGGGACGCTGAGCCAGAGCGAGTCGGGTCCGGCCACGGCGACCCGGTGGTGACCGGTGCGCCGCACCCACGGCATGACCCGGCCGTAGTGGAACCGGGCCCGCAGCTCGCCGCGCATCTCGACGCTGCCGGAGAGCCCTTCGACGATCCGGACCAGGCGTGGCTCGCGGGTACGGCGCGGCATGAAGTCCAGCACCCGCGCCTCCCCGCGCGAGGTCCGCCAGTGGGTGGCCAGGACGAGGGTGTCGTCAAGGTAGCGGCGGTCGACCAGGGCGGCGTCGGGCGCCGCGGGGGCGAGTCGCCAGTGACCGTGCCGCTCCTCGCCGAGCAGCGCGGCGAAGCAGGAGGGCGAGTCGAACCGGGGCAGGCACAGCCAGTCGACCGAACCGTCCGCGCCGACCAGCGCGGCCGTTCCCAGGTCGCCGATCAGCGCGTACTCCTCGATGCGTCCCGCCATCATCCAGCCATGCCGCTCTGCAATCCCCGGTGACTATGTGGCTTTTGTCATAGTATGGGACCCCGCCGATGCCTGTCCTTCCCGGGCGGAGGGAGCTTCCCGTGCGACGTGAGAGTTGGTCACCGAGTTGGATCGACCTGGAGAAACCCAACGCGGCCCGGGTCTACGACTACTACCTCGGAGGCAGCCACAACTTCGCCGCGGACCGCGAGATGGCGCGCAAGGCCGTGGAACTGTGGCCCGAGCTGCCGCAGATCATGCGCGCCAACCGCGCCTTCCTCCGCCGCTCGGTGCAGTACCTGGCCGGTGAGGGCTTCACCCGTTTCCTCGACATCGGCTCGGGCATCCCGACCGTCGGCCCGGTCCACGAGGTGGCCCGCGAGGTGCAGCCCGAGGCCCGGGTCGTCTATGTGGACCGCGACCCGGTGGCGGTCGCGCACAGCCTGCCGCTGCTCGTCGACGACCCGCTCAGCCACGTGGTGCAGGCGGACCTGACCCGTCCGGACGAGCTGCTGGCCACCCCGGAGGTCGCCGACCTGCTCGACGACTCGGCACCCGTCGCGCTGCTGCTGGTCGCCGTGCTGCACTTCGTGCGGGACGAGGCCGGACCGCACAAGCTGGTCGCCCGGCTGCGGGACGCGTTGCCGCCCGGCAGCGCCATCGTGATCTGCCATGCCTGCCGCGAGGGCCGTCCCGACCAGGTCGGCTCGCACCAGGACATCTACCAGCGCACCAGCACCCCGATCACGATGCGCAGCCACGAGGAGATCACGGCCTTCTTCGACGGCTTCGAGCTGGTCGATCCGGGGATCGTCTACCTGCCCGAGTGGCGCCCGGACAGCCCCGGCACGGTCGGCCCGCACCCGGAGCGGATGGCGGGCCTGGTCGGGGTGGGGCGTCTGCCATGAGGGTGCCACCGGCAGGTCCGCCGCAGGCCGGACCGGGAGCCGCTCCGTGACGGCCGCGTCGTCCGAGACGGAGTTCACGGCGCGCTGGGCACGGCTGCTGCGCGCGCACGGCAGCCCGCTGCACCCGCTGAAGATCGACGCGCTCGCCGCGCGCACCACCGCCCTCATCCGCGACGGCCATGCGGACCAGGCCGCGTCCGCGCTGCTCAACGCGCACTTCACCGACCCGGAGCTGCTGGTCGGCGCGGTGGAGCTGTTGCGCACCGCGCCCTCCCGGGTGCCCGGCAGCGCCGGGATGTTCGCCGCCGCCTGGGCCGCCGCGCTGCGCGAGAAGACCCTGCGCCAGCAGGAGTCGATCCACACCGCCGCCGACTCGGCGCGGCGCGAGGCGGAGCAGGCGCTGCACGCGTCCGAGGCGCGGTTCCGGGCGCTGTTCGAGAACGCCGCAGTCGGTATCGGCGTCGGCAGCGTGCGCGGGGAGATCCTGGCCGCCAACCGCGCGCTCCTGGAGATGTTCGGCGCCGGGCTGGACACCCTCCAGGGCCGTCAGGTCACCGACCTGGTGCACCCGGAGGACAGCCCCGAGGTCTGGACCGCCTACGAGGACCTGATCGCGGGCCGGCGGGAGAGCTTCCAGTGCGACAAGCCCTACTACAGACAGGACGGCGAGGTGGTCTGGACCCACCTGACCGTCTCGCTGATCCGCGACGAGGACGGCGACCCGAAGTACCAGGTGGCGATGCTGGAGGACATCACCGACCGCTACCGCCTCCAGGAGCGGCTGCGCCACCAGGCCACCCACGACCCGCTGACCGGCCTGCCCAACCGGGCCGCGTTCTTCGAACGCCTGGAGGCGCTCTTCGCCGAGGCGGGCGCGGACGCCCGGTTCGGGCTCTGCTACATCGACCTGGACCGGTTCAAGATCGTCAACGACAGCCTCGGCCACGACACCGGCGACCAGCTGCTGGTCGCCGTCGCAAGCCGGCTGGCGGCCGCGCTGACGCCGCTCGGGCACATGGTCGCCCGGCTGGGCGGCGACGAGTTCGTGGTGCTGCTGGAGCGGTGCCAGGGCGAGCACGAGGCCGTCGCGGCGGCGCGTGCGGTGCTGGCGGCGTTGTCCGAGCCGATCGACATCGAGGACCACCGGCTGGCCGTCGGCGCGAGCATCGGCGTGCTGGAGCGGCCGGTCGGCACCATCACGCCCGGCGCGGCGGTCCGCGCCGCCGACCTGACCCTCTACCGCGCCAAGGAGGCGGGTGGCGGCCGGTGGACGCTCTACGACGCCCGGACCAACGCGGCGGCCGTCAGCCGCTACTCGGTCTCGGTACGGATGCCGGTCGCCCTGGACCGGGGCGAGTTCTTCGTCGAGTACCAACCCCTCTGCGCGCTCGCCGACGGCTCGCTCGCGGCGGTCGAGGCGCTGGTGCGCTGGCGGCATCCGCGACTCGGGGTGCTCGGCCCGGACGAGTTCGTGGCCGCCGCCGAGGAGACCGGGCTGATCCTGTCGCTGGGCCGCTGGGTGCTGGAGCAGTCGTGCGCGCAGGCGGCCGACTGGCAGCGCCGGTTCGGTCCGCTCGCACCGCAGCTCAACGTCAACATCACGGCCCGTCAGGCACGCAACAAACGCCTGGTCGCCGATGTCGGCCGGATCCTGGCCGACACCGGACTCGACCCGTGCCTGCTGCAACTGGAGATCACCGAGGGCACGGCCCTGGGCCCGCTGGACGAGTCGCAGCGGGTGCTGCACGGCCTGGTGGACCGGGGCGTCACCCTGGCCGTGGACGACTTCGGCACCGGCTGGTCCAACCTGGCCTACCTGCGCGACCTGCCGATCTCCGGGCTCAAACTCTCCAGCTCCTTCGTGCCCGACCCCGCCACGGCGGGAGACGAGGACGTGAGCTGGCGGATCATCAGCGGGCTGGTCTCGCTCTCGAGCAGCCTCGGTCTGACGCTGACCGCGGAGGGCGTCGAGACACCGGAGACCGCCGAACGCCTGCGCGTACTGGGCTGCGACTGGGGCCAGGGCTGGCACTTCGGCCGACCCACCGCGCCGGAACGGCTGGAGGCGCTGATCCTGGCTGGCGCCACCGACGAGAAGAGTGGCGCGCCGAGCCCGCTCGCGGACCCGACGTAGCCGCAGGCCGACGCAGACGAATCCGGGCGGATGAATCCGGCAAGTCCCGCAAATGAGCGAGAAACGTACTACTCCCGCCCAAATCCCTTGACTCCAGCGTCCGCCCGCACAGAGGATGAGGCACTGGCAGACCCGCAGGGGAAACTGCCACTGTGGTGGTCGACGCCATGGGGCGTTCAGCAACCGCCCGGGGCGTCCGTGATCGACCGGCGGTCCGGGGGCGAGGCTCGGGGCGGGCTTCGGAGTCAGGGCTGGGCACACCGCCCGGACGATCCTTGTTTGATTCGTGCGCCTGCTCGCGCATCGGTCGTTGACGGCCCGCTGTCGTTCACGACTTGCTGCGGCGTTCCCGCGTGTTCTCCAGAGAGGTCTCTCCAAATGAATTCCCCCTTCCCTCCACCCGCGCTCTCCTCCCTCCCTCTCACCGCCTTCTCCCCTCCGTCGGCACCCGGTCCGTCGCCGTACGCACCGCTTCCCTCCGGTGGGCCCGCGCCACCATCTCCGACGCGGCATCAGCCGCAGGCCGCGGCCGAGCCCCGGCTCCGGCGCGCCTCCGACGCCGCCAGGGTCCGACACACCGTCAGTCTGGTGATCCCCGCGCAGAACGAGGCCCGCAACATCGCCTGGGTGCTGGAGCAGGTGCCGAGCTGCGTCGACGAGGTACTGGTCGTCGACGGCTGGTCCAGCGACGCCACGGCGCGGATGGCCGAGCTGTGCCGCCCGTCGGTCCGGCTGCTGGCGCAGCCCGGCCACGGCAAGGGCGACGCGCTGCGTACCGGCTTCGCCGCCGCCCGCTGCGACTACGTCGTGATGATGGACGCCGACGGCAGCATGTGGCCCGGTGAGATCCCGCACTACCTGCACTTCCTGGACCACGGCTACGACTTCGTCAAGGGCTCCCGGTTCGTCGCGGGCGGCGGCTCACAGGACCTCACGCCCGTCCGTGCGCTCGGCAACCGGGCGCTGCTGGTTGCCGTCAAGGCGCTCTACCACGCCTCGTTGACGGACCTGTGCTACGGCTTCTGCGCCTTCCGACGCAGCTTCCTGGACTCGCTCGACCTGCATGCGCCGGGCTTCGAGATCGAGACCGAGATGATCGCCCACGCACTCCGCTCCGGCCTGCGCGTGGCCGAGGTCCCCAGCCTCGAACTCCCGCGCCGCCACGGCCGCTCGCACCTGCACGCGATCGCCGACGGACGTCGGGTGCTGCGCACCCTGGTCGCCGAACGGCCGAGGACCGGACGCCGGGAGACACCGACCGACGCTCCCGCCACGGGTACGGCCACGACCTTGGTGGGCGGTTCTCGATGAGCGGGCGCGACCGGCGCTCCGCCGCGGCCTGTCCCTGCTCCGCCGCCCGCGAATCGCTCTACACCCCCGTGCACGTCGTGGAGCTGGACCTGGACCGTCCGAACGAGCTTCGCTCGCCCGGCGGTGCAAGCCCGGTCGTCCCGAACGGCCGCGTGTTGGCGTTGGTGCGGCTGCACGGACACCCGCTCGGACTGGTCCACGCCACCGGCCGACCCGGCGACTCCGCCGGACTGCGCCGTGCGCTGGTCGCCGCCGCCCACAAGGAACTAGGAGCTCTTCCGCCCACGTCGGAGCTGCCCACGCCGGGCCTGCCCGCCGCCCGCACCGAGCCGACCCCCGCGCCGGTGCTGAGCGTCGTCGTGGCCACCCACAACAGGCCCGAGTCGCTGCGCCGCTGCCTCGACTCACTGCTGCGGACCGGCCATCCGCAGCTGGACGTGGTCGTGGTCGACAACGCGCCCGCCGACGACGCCGCCCGCACGCTGGTGCTGACGGAGTATCCGCCGTCCGTCCGCTACCTGCGCGAGCCGATCCCCGGCCTGGCGCGGGCCCACAACCGTGGCCTGGCCGCCGCGCGCGGCACGCTGGTCGCCTTCACCGACGACGACACCGTCGTCGACCTCGGCTGGCCGCGCACCCTCGTGGCGACCTTCGCCGCGGACCCGGCCGTCGGCTGCGTCACCGGCCTGATCCTCGCCGCCGAGCTGGAGACGCCGGCGCAACTGGCGCTGGAGAAGCACGGCGGCTACACCAAGGGCTTCACCGAGCAGCGCTGGTCGGTCGCCGCGACGCCGGACGAGCCGCTCTTCCCGTTCGCGAGCGGGCGGTTCGGCTCCGGCGCGAACATGGCCTTCCGCGCCGACCTGCTGCACCGCCTCGGCGGCTTCGACCCGGCGACCGGCACCGGCACGCCCGCCCGTGGCGGGGACGACCTGCTGGCCTTCTTCCGCACCCTGACCGCCGGAGCGACGCTGGTCTACCAGCCCGACGCGATCGTCTGGCACCACCACCACCGCACCATGGACGCCCTGCCCGCGCAGGCCTACGGCTACGGCGTCGGCTTCGGCGCGTACCTGACGGCGGCGGTCGCCCACGAGCCCGCCATGCTGCCCGCCCTGCTGCGCCGCGTCCCGCTCGGTCTCGGCCAGGCCGTGCGCCGGGCCCGCAGCCGTCCCGCGCCCACGGTTCCGGGCGCGGGACGCCAGACCCGCAGTCACCTGGCCCGGCTCGAGCTGCGCGGCCTCGCCTACGGCCCGTTCGGTTACCTGCGCAGCTCGCTGCGCGCCCGGCGCGACGGTATCCCGCACATCGCGTCACGGACGCCGTCCGGGCTGCCTTACGGCAGGTGCCCACCATGACCGCCACCCGGGCCCCCCGGCCGCGCCTGACCGAGCCTGTCCCGGCGCCGGTCCCCGAGCCGATCCCACAGCCGCCGCCCATGCCGCCGCCGATCCCGGTGCCCGACCCGATCCCGGTCCCGGAGCCGGTGCCGATGCCCCAGCCGCCGCCCGTCCCGATGCCGCTGCGCGTCCCCGACCCGAAGGCGGGGAGCGAGACGACTCTCTCCGTCGTCATCTGCTGCTGGACCATGGACCGTTGGGACGACGTGCGCGAAGCCGTCGCCTCCGTCTCCGCGGCCCGCCAGCCCGGCGTGCGGGAGACGGTGCTGGTGGTGGACCACAATCCGGCGCTGGAGCAGCGCGCCCGCGCCGAGTTCACCGGTCCCGGCCCTCCGGACCACGTGCAGGTGGTCGCCAACGCCGGGCCGCGCGGACTGTCCGGCGGGCGCAACACCGGGGTGGACCACGTGCACGGGGACGTCGTCGCCTTCCTCGACGACGACGCCGCAGCCGAACCCGGCTGGGCGCAGGCGCTGTTGGCCGGATACGCGCCGCCCTCGGTCATGGGCGTCGGCGGCGCGGTCCACGCCCGCTGGGAGGCCGGACGCCCCGGCTGGTTCCCGAAGGAGTTCGACTGGGTGGTCGGCTGCTCCTACCGGGGACTGCCCGAACACCCGGCCCGGGTACGGAACTTCATCGGGGCCAACATGTCGTTCCGCCGCTCCGCGCTGCTGGCCGCAGGCGGCTTCCGCACGGATCTGGGCCGGGTCGGGTCCCGTCCACTGGGGTGCGAGGAGACCGAACTGTGCCTGCGGCTCGCCGCCGCCCTGCCGGGCTCGGTCCTGTGGGCCGAACCCGCGGCGGCGGTGCGGCACCACGTCCCGCCGCAGCGTGCCACCTGGCGCTACTTCCGCTCGCGTTGCTACGCGGAGGGCCTGTCCAAGGCCACCGTCGCCCGCCATGCGGGACACGGCCCCGCGCTCGCCAGCGAACGCGCCTACCTGCGTCGAACCGTCCCGCACGCCCTGCTGACCGCCCTGACCGGCGGCCGGACGCAGCGCGCGGCAGCCCTCTGCCTCGGCGTCACCGCGACGGTCTGCGGCTACGCATGGGGATGTACCGGCGGTCGGCCGCACCTGACCGACCGCGCCGGGGAACAGGGCAGCGAAGCGGAGTCGACGCGGGGTGCGGGGGTGGAGCGATGAGCGCAGTCCCGGTCCTGCTCTACCACTCCGTCTCGGAGGACCCGCCCGACTGGATCGCCCCCTTCACCGTCCGGCCGCGCGTCTTCGCCGAGCAGCTCGACGACCTGGTCCGCGCGGAGATGACCGTCGTCCCGCTGCGCCGCCTGGTGGCGGCGATCCGCGGTGGACCCCCGCTGCCGCCGCGCGCGGCGGTGCTGACCTTCGACGACGGCTTCGCCGACTTCTACTGGACCGTCGCCCCGCTGCTGGGCGAGCGCGAACTCCCCGCCACCCTCTTCGTCACCACCGGCGCGATCCACCCGCCCGGCGGCCGTCCCAACGGCAGCGTGCTGCCCCCGGCCGACATGCTGAACTGGCGTCAGGTCGCGGGGCTGGACGCCTACGGCGTCGAGATCGGCGGCCACTCGCGCACCCATCCGCACCTGGACACACTCACCAACCAGGACCTCTCCGACGAGGTGGTGCTCTGCAAGCACGAACTCGAGGACGCGCTCGGGCACTCCGTCGCCAGCTACGCCTACCCGCACGGCTACAACAGCGCGGCGGTACGCCGCAAGGTGCAGCGGGCCGGGTGGGACTCCGCGTGCGCGGTCGTCAACGCGTTCAGCTCCACCACCGACGACACGCTGCGGCTGGCCCGGCTCACCGTCCGCTCGGACACCCCGCGTTCCGTCTTCCGCGCCTGGCTGCGCGGTGAGGGCGCGCCCAACGCGCCCGCCCGCGATGCCTGGTCCACCCGCGGCTGGAGGCTCTACCGCCGCGCCCGCGCACGTTTCACCGACCAGCCCCCGGACCGTCCGGACGACTGAGCTTCCCCCTGTCCCTGACTCGGTCCGCTCAGTGCTGCCAGACGCCCACCCAGTCGACCGTCATCACCGCGTGGTTGACGCCGCTGGGCGGTGCGGAGGGGTAGCCGACGGCCAGGTTGAGGATCACCTCCATCGGCAGCTGCGGCACCTTCGACGGGTCGGAGATGCGGAAGCGCTCGACGCCGTCGACGTACCAGGTGACCGAGTTCGGCTCCCAGTCCACCGCAAAGACGTGCACCGCCGAAGGGAAGTCAACCGGCCCCCAGCCCTGCCGCTGGAACTCGCGCGAGCCGTTCGGCGGCTGCCAGTGCAGGGTCATCTGGACGTTCTGCGTGCTGCCGATGAACTCGGCGATGTCGATCTCCTGGGGGACGTCGTGCGCGGCCGGGAGCAGCCAGAAAGCCGGGAACATTCCCGCTTCGGCGGGAATCCGGATCGCGGCGGCGACATAGCCGTACGTGAAGGTGTGGCGTGGGGTGGCGTTCCAGGAGTCCCGGCCGGTGGTGACCATGCCGGAGGTCCACGGATAGGTGTGCCCGTCACCGCCGGTGGTCGCCTGCCGCCGCGCGGTCAGCTGCAAGGCGCCGCCCCCGACGGTGACCTGGCCCGGCAGGTACCACTCCTGCTCGTTGTTGCTCGCGTTGGTACAGCCGTTGACGTTCCAGTCGTAGCAGGTGGCCCACTTGCCGGTGTCGAGCGAGGAGCCGGTGAAGCCGTCGCCGAAGACCAGGTGCCACGGCCCGGGAACGCCGGACGGCAGGCTCGGCAGGGATTCCGCCGGACCGGCACCGGCTCCGCCGCAGGCGGCGAGGGCGACCAGTAGTCCGGCGGTGACGATTCCGACGAGCTGATGCCGCCGGGATCGACCACGTCGGCCCCTCAGTGCTGCCATACGCGCACCCACTCCACCTGCAGCTGGGCCTTGTCCACGCTCGCCGGCGGCGCGTACGGGTAGCCGACCGCCAGGTTGAGGATCAGCTCCATGGGCAGCGAGGGGATGTCCGCGCGGTCGGTGATCTTCCAGACGGCGTGGCCGTCGACGTACCAGGTGACCGAGGTGGGCTCCCAGTCGACCGCGAAGACGTGGAACCCGGCGGGGAAGTTCACCGGACCGTACCAGTGCTGCTGCTGGTCGGGAGTGCCGTCGGCGCGTTGCCAGTGGAGCGTGTTCTGCACGGCCTGGGTGGTGCCCGCGAACTCGGCGATGTCGATCTCCTGAGGGACGTCGTGCGCGGCGGGGAGCAGCCAGAAAGCCGGGAACATCCCGGCCTGCGCGGGTATGCGCAGCGCAGCGGCGAAGTAGCCGTACTGGAAGGTCTGCCGGGGCTGCCCGTTCCAGCTGTCCCGGCCGGTGGTGACCATGCCGGAGGTCCACGGGTAGGTGTGCCCGTCGCTGCCCGCGGTCGGCTGCCGCTGGGCGTTCAGCTGCAGTGAACCGGCCCCGACGGAGACCTGACCCGGCAGGTACCACTCCAGCTCGTGGTTCCCGGCGTTGGTGCAGCCGTCGAGGTTCCAGTCGTAGCAGGTCGCCCAGCGCGCGGTGTCGAGGGAGCCGCCCGTGAAGTCGTCGGAGAGGACGAGGTTCCAGGGCCCGGGGGCGGTCGGGCTCGCCGTCGCCGGTGCGGACGCGGAACTGCTCGCGGAGCCCCCGGGCGCGGACCGCGAGGTGCCGGCCGGTCCGGCGTGCGGTGTGCCCCCACCGCCACAGGCCGCCGTGAGGCCCAGGACCAGCATCCCCGCCGCGACCCGCAGCCACCTCGACGTTCGCATCCGGGCCACCTCCTCAGCTGACGACGAACCGGTAGACCGACGCGTCGGCATTGCGGTACACCAGTGTGAATCCGGGGGTGACCGACACGGCATCCCCCAGTCGGGCGACGGTGTCGGCGGGTAGCTCGCCGGTCAGCCGCAGTTCCCACGTCTGCGCGCGGCTGAGGATCAGGTACGCGGGCGTGCCCGGTTTCACGAAACCGACGCTGTAGAACAGCGCGCTCCGCGGGTCGGCGACCAGCAGTTGCTGGATCGCGGGCGGGGTGGAGACCAGGACCACCTCGTAGTGCTCGTAGTAGCGCTCGTCGAGGCCGGGCACGGCCCCGGTCACGGCCACGATCGCCGCCCCGGGCGGCGCGTTCCTGATCATCCAGCTCGCGGCGGCCACCTCGTCGCTGGTGTAGTAGTTCATCGCCTCCTTGCTGTCGTAGCTGAAGAACAGCCCGGCCAGCAGGGCCAGCATCAGCACAGGGAGCAGGGCCTTACGCGGTCCCGACCAGCGCGTCGGGGCCGCCTCCCGACCGCGTCGGTTCGGATGGACCAGTGCGCCGATCAGGAAGCCCGCAGCAGGGAGCGAGAACATGTACGCCCGGAAGAGCATCTCGCCGCCGTAGGCGTTGGCCGCCAGCAGCGGCAGCGGCGAGAAGAACAGCCAGAAGAAGGGGGTATGCCGGGTCCAGCGCCGCAGCACCAGGCAGGCGACAGCGAGCAGCAGCACGGTGCCCGACAGTCCCCGGTCCACAAAGCCGACCAGCACCTGCTCGGGCGCGGCCGAGCCGAGGCTGCGGAAGCCGGAGGCCACGTTGCCGTCCGGGCTGGCCAGCGACGACACGAACGTGCCGAGGTTCGCCGACAGGTACGGCCGGGCGACCGTCGCGCCCCAGACGGCCGTCAGCACCAGCGCACCGACGAGCGGCGGCAGCACCACCCGCCGGTTGCGGCGCGGGATCATCAGCAGGGCCAGGCCGCTGATCACCATCAGCGGGGTGAGCTGGTGCGAGCTGACGATCACGGCGTCCAGCAGCAGCACCGGTACCAGCGACCAGCCCCAGCCCCCGTGCCAGCGGGCGCCGTGCGCGGACCGGTCCGGTGGACGGCCGGGCGCGGGCTCGCCCGGCGCCCTGGCCAGGGCCGGGAGCCGCCGCAGCACCAGGGCCATCAGCCAGGCGTACAGGAGGAACGCGAAGGCCTGCGGCGAGAAGTAGTCCTGACCGATCCACGAGACCGAGTAGTAGATCCACACGCCGGTCCAGACGATCCGCCGGTCGGTGGTGACGGATCGGTAGATCAGCAGCAGCGGCACCAGCATCAGGGCGTTGGCGAAGGGCGGCGTCCACGCCGCGTAGGCCACCGGGGAGGAGAGGCCGAGCACCTTGAGCACGGCGACGTTGAGCAGGAAGAAGCCCGGCCACTGGTTGTAGATGTCCAGGTCCCCCGCGTTCGGCACCAGGCCGTTGTGGTGCAGCATCGCGTCGACGATCGCGACGTGCTTCCACGCCCAGGCGTAGCGCAGGGTCGGGTAGAGCAGTGTCGGCGTGGCGTGGATGATCGCGATCAGCGCGAGCACGTAGCCCGCGAGCCAGCCCTGACCCAGCCGGGGCGTACGGAGCGTCACCACGAAGCCGACCGTCAGCACGATGACCGCGATCCAGTACAACGCCGGCAGCACCTGGAGCAGCCCGAGGGCGCCCATCCCGCCCAAGTCGACATTCCGCAGCGACAGCAGCCACAGCACCATTGCCACGGGCAACGGCGCGCAGGGCGCGTACCGCCGCACCCCGACGCTCACCGCGCTCACGCTCACAGCGCCGGCCATCGCACCGCCTCCGCGAGCACCGGCGCGACGGCGCGGCGGTACCAGATCCGGCTGCGCCCGTAGCGCGGCGACTTGGAGACGTTCGCGGCCACGTGCCACAGCCAGGCCAGCAGCACGAAGTCCAGGTCGGCGGCGTCGGCGGCGTCCTGTCCCGCGAGCAGACGCGCGTCGGCCGGGTCGAGTGCGCCGTGGCGGAGGATGCCCGCCACGACGGGGCCCAGGTCGGCGCCGGTGCGCAGGCAGCGCAGCATGAGCACGAAGGTGGCGGCGTCGACGGCCACCGGGCCGTCCGCGCGCGCCTCACCCCAGTCGACGATGCCGGTGACCCGGCCGGCCCGCTCGTCCAGCAGCACGTTTCCGGGGTGGTAGTCGCCGTGGGTCCAGCCGACCGCGACCGTGCGACCGTCCAGGGCGCTCCGCAGTCTTGCGCCGACGGCGGTCAGCCCGGCCGCTCCCGGGCCGGTGCGGCACCAGGGCACGTCGCCGCGCACGGCGGCCAACGGTTCCGCCACCCACGCGTCGGTGCTGCGAGCGGCGGGCTCGGGCCGGGCGGTGGCGCGGTGGAGCACGGCGAGCGCGTCCAGCGCGAGGCGCGCGACGGGGTCGGCGGCTTCCGGGTAGGCGCGCAGGATCGTGGCGGCGTCACGGCCGGGCAGTCGGGTCTCGATGATCATCGGCAGCGGACCGTCCAGGTGCCGGTCGAGCGGTGCGGGGACCAGCCGTCGCCACTCGCCGAGCCGCTGGTCCTGCTGAAGACACGCCAGCACCGCCCACTCCCGGTCGAGCGCCCGGGCCGCGGGCGCGCTGTGCGCATGCTTCAGCACGACGCTTCCCCCGTCCGGCACATCGAGCTGCAGGACCAGCACATCGGCGAGCCCACTGCCACGGCGGCGGGCGGCCGGTGGCTGCTCCGGTCGGAACCGCCGGGCCAGCCGCCGGGCCTCACGGCGCTCCACGGGCACCCGCAGCACCGTCGGCCGCCGCACCGGCAGGAACCCGCGCACCTGCTCCCGGAGCGTCACGCCCCTGTGGTCGGCAGAGCCCGCCTTGGCACTTCCGCGACCCGAGCCAGGCGAGCCACCCGAGCCCCTCTGCGCGCTCATGCGGCCCGGCTCCTCGGCGTCGGCCGTTCCGCCGGGGCGGACTGCGGGTGGAGGCCGACGGCCGTGACCAGCCGCGGGGTGTCACCGAACGGACGGTGGGCGTGCTGCAGCAACTCGGCCTCGTGGCGCGCCACCAGACCCGCGTCCGCCAGCGCGAGCCGCATGAGCCGCGCCAGGGCCCCGCTGCGGCCCGCCTCCGGCAGGGCGAGGACGTCGAGCACGGCTCGCGTCTCCGCCGGAAGCGCGGGCGGACGGCAGACCGGGCAGCGCCCCGGACGGTGGCCGAGCAGCGTGGCGACCGCCTCGGCCAGCCCCGCCTGGTACGCGCCCCGGGTCACCCGGATCCCGTCGCCCGCCGGTGCCCGGCCCGCCAGCCGCCGCGCGTGCGCGGGTACGGCCCCGTGCCGGGACCAGCGCAGCAACGGCAGGTCGACCGGTCCGTCACCCACCGCGAGCAGTGGCGGCGCAGCGGGCTCGCCCATGAGGGCGAACAGCGCACGCACCCCGACGGCCTTGTCCGCCCCGCGCGGGACGAAGTCCGTCTGCGCGTCGCCGGGCACGGCCCCGAAGAGGCGCGCGAAGGGCTCGCGCCGCAGCAGTTCCTCGGTCTCCGCCTCCGGCAGCCCGGTGCGTCGGCCGTCCCGGCGGCGGACCGACGCCCGGACGCACCAGCGCGACAGCAGGTCGGTCTCATGGCCGGGCCTGGACGCCAGCAGGGCGGCCAGTCCCCCGTCACCCTGGGCGCGCCGCGCGTCGTCGAGGACGACGCGGTGACGATCGCTCACCGCGTCGAAGCAGACGGCGCCGTACTCGCCCACTCCCCCCGCCAACCCGTAGGCCGCGCACCGGTCGCGGACCTCTGCCAGTGAGCGGCCGGTGGCCAGCACGGTCCGGAAGCCGTGCGCCCGCAGGGCGCGGAGGGAGAGCATCCCGAGCGGCGTCGAGGCGGGGAAGCCGAGGGCGTCGGTCTCCAGCACACCGTCGATGTCCAGCACCACCCACGGGCCGGGTGCTTCGACAGCGTCAGCTTCGGTGACGGACGCATCGGAGGCGGAGGCGTCGGCAGGCGTGGCGTCGAGGTCCGCCAGCAGGGCTCCGGCGAGGAACCGTTGCGCCGCTCTGGCCTTCGCCCGACGGGCGCGGGCGCGCAGGGCCGTCACGTCGTCGCGGCCCTGGGCGAGCCGCACCGCGTTGCCGGCCTGGACCAACTGGAACAGGAACCATCGCGCAGGCTCGATACGACGTCCCGTCAGATCACGGTACGCGTCCAGCAGTTCCCGCTCGGCCGCGTCGTCGCCGTCGCCGTCGACGTCGACGTGGGCGACGAACCCCGCGAGGTCGTAGGCCGCGTCGTAGCAGGCCAGGTCGAGGCTGGCGAAGCCGCCCTCGGCCCAGTCCAGCTTGCGCGGCGCGCCGCTGGTGCCTGCCGCCCAGTGCCACGGTGCGGTGCGGCCGTCGACGAGGTACGGGCGCGGCGCGGCGGCCAGCAGGCGCCGTGTCAACGGCTGGACGAGGGTGGGCCGCAGCAGCACGCCCGCGCGGCCCAGGACCGGGGCGAGCGTCCGCGCGGCGGACTCCCAGACCGGGTCGCGCCCGCCCAAGTGCCGGCTCCGGTCCTCCCGCAGCCCCAGCCGGTCCTCCCGCCGCGCCACGTACGCGGCGACCTCGCCCGGCGTGACCGGTGAGGTTGTCGCGGTCGCATCGTCCAGGCGGTCGCGAAGGAGCACACCGTCGGCGAAGCCGCGGATGCGCGGAACCAGGCCGTCGAGCGCGTCCGCCGTGGCCACGGCGAGTCGGCCGAACCTCCCGACACCGGTCCATTCGGCGCACAGCGCCAGCTCGTCGCGCCCGCCACCGGGACCCGCGACCGCGACGTCGAACGGCACTCTGAGATGCCCCGCCCGCGAGACAGGGCCCGGTTCGGGCACGCGCACGTCGAGGACATGACCACCTGTCACCAGGCGTTCAGCCGCGTCCTGCAACGCTCGCGGCGAGAGCAACTCCCGTACGTGCCAGACGGATCCGGGCAGCGTCACGCAGCCGTACCCGGCCAGCCGCTCCGGCACGACCGGCGGGTCGTCGAAGCAGGCGAAGACAGGGACGACGGCCGGTCCCGGAACGCCCTCGCGCACCAGGTCCGCTGCCACGTCGGCCAGCGACCCGCCCGTCACGGGCGGGTCGTCCACGAGCAGCACGCGTGCGGCCACAGCGAGAGCGGCACGTCCGGGCAGCGGCGCACCGGGACGCGTCGTGGCCCAGTCGACGCGCGTGTGCCCGTCGCGGCGCAGCGCGGCGGCGAGCAACGGCGCGAGATAACTCCCGGAGGTCCGGATTCCCAGCACCAGCAGCGGCGGTTCACGGGCCGGGTACGCCTCGGAGAAGCGGCGGGCGAGCGCGACCACGTCGGCGGGGTGCTGGTCGAAGCTGCGGAAGCAGGCAGGCGGTCGCAGCAGGTCCCGCCCGACCAGCCGCCGGGACCCGCGCCCCGGCCCGGCGAGCACCCGCCCCGCGACGGCGGACTGCGGCGCGCACGCGGAGTCGTCCCCCAGGACCAGTCCGGCGAGCGCGAGGGTCAGCGCCGCCGCGTCGGCCGCCCAGGCGCGCAGGGCACGGGCCGGCGGCGACGCGCGATACGCAACCTCCGCCGCGTCGAGCAACCCGAAGCCGATGCTCAGCGCGGAGCTGTCGCCGTCGCGCTTGGCGAGGTGGGCCAACAGGCGACGGGGCGGCCACGAGACGCTGTCGATCCGGTCCTCGACGATCTGCAGCGCGCCCGCCGCCCACAGGAACGCGTCGAGCCACTCGTCTGTGGCCAGAGCGCGGCCCAGTCCGGCGAGCGTCTCGTCCAGGGTGGCGAAGGGGTCCGGAACCGGACCGGACACGTTCCCGAGCGCAGCCGAGTCGTCGGCCTCGCTCCTGGTGGCGCTCATCATCTGGCTCCCGGGATGCCGGTCGATACGGGGGGCCGCCTCCTCCGCGCGCTCTTCGTTCCAGGGTGCACCCGCCCGACACGGCGGGCACCTCAGGGCGCTCCAAGGCACACGCGAGCTAGCTCGCGTGTGGCGCGATCGGCAGCCACCAGTCGCGCCGCCACAGCAGCACGGCAGCGACCACACTCTGGCCGATCAGCCACGCTGCTCCCGCACCCGTGATGCCCATGACCGGAAGCAGCGCCTCGGTCAGGCCCAGCACAAGCACCGCGAGAGCGCTCAGCACCCCCACCACCACGCGCATCCGCCGCCTCGCGCGGGACAGTGCGACCACGGTCGTGTTGAGCAGGTTCGGCAGCGCGGAGAGCGTGAGCAGCCACAGCACCACCGTGCCGTGGGCGGCGTAGGCCGGGCCGAAGAGCCGCAGCACCCAGGGTGAGACGGCCAGCACCGCCGCCACCGCGAACACCAGCACCCGGCCCGCGTGGCGCAGCACCCGACGGTACGCGTCAAGCCGGGTGATGTCCCGCGCGGACTCGACGACCAGCGAGTAGCCCATGTTGGAGCTGAACGCGTACAGCGCCAGGGGTGCCAGCCAGGCGAGCGAGAAGTACGCGGCGTCGGCCGCGCCGAGCCGGTTGAGCACGATCACCGGCGGCAGGTTGACCGCCGCCAGCCAGCACATCGCGCCCAGGTAGTCGGCCGAGACGTAGCCGAGGGTGAGCCGGGAGGTGTCCGCGGCCGCGTCGGGGTCCGCGCGGGCGTGCCGGGGCAGGGCGCGGGCGAAGAGGTAGCTGTTGGTGAGCGCGAGCGAGAGGACGAGGCCGACCATCCAGGAGACGAGGATGCCGCTCGCGGTGCCGACGGCGGCGAAGAGGGCCAGCAGGCCGATCTTCTCGACCGCGAACACCCCGTTCTCCAGCGCCACCCAGTCGGCCCGGCGCAGGCCGGTGAGCACGCCGTCCTGGAGGTTGAAGATGGCGTAGCAGCCGGTCGCGAGGACGAACGCGGCGCCGAGGCCCCGGGTGTGCAGGAAGTCCAGTCCGGGCGACAGCTTCGGGATCAGCAGCACGAACCCGGCGGTCAGGAACAGCGTCACGGCGGCGGCCACGACGTACGCGCGGCCGACCAGCCGTCCGGTGCGCGGCCCGGCCGACGGGACGAAGCGGACCATCGCGTTGGCCAGGTTCAGCTGACCGACTCCCCCGAGGAACATCATCGCGGAGACGGCGGCAGTGTTCCTGCCGACCTCGTCGGGGCTGTACCAGTGGGCTCCGAGCGCCCAGTAGAGCGCGCCGAAGAGAGAGGTCAGCACGGACGAGAGGGTCAGCAGGTGGGCGTTGCGCAGCAGCGGGTCGTACCGGGCCGCAGCGGCCAGCAGCGCCCTGCCGCGCGACCGCAGCGAGCGCGTGGCGGCGCCCGACCTGCTGGCTCCGGTGCTCACCACCGGCGAGCTCCCGTCCTCGACCGGATCAGCTCCGCCCATTTTATGCCTTACGCCCGATGCCCTCAGGTCCGACCGGCCGCGTCACCGCGGAGGTCGGCCAGGATCCGGGCGGCGGTGGACACAAGGCTGCTCCTCAGCTCCTCGACACGGGTCAGCGGCAGGCGTTCCCTGCGGCATTCGAGCACCGTCCGGGGAGTCGCGCCCATCGACTCCTTGTGCGCCTCGATCCCCTCGACACCGCCGGACATGCCCATGCTGTAGAAGCGGCAGCCCTGCTCGCAGGCGTCCTCGATCGCCGTCCGCTGGAGCAGCAGCCCGGCCCGCAGCGACGCGAGCTCCTTGACCGCGTAGCTCCGGAAGGAGATGGCGTGGTTCCGGTGAACGAACGTCATCAGCCCCGCCACCGGCTCGTCGTCGTAGCGTGCCAGCCAGATGCGGCACGCGCCGTCCAGCGTCGTCGCCAGGGTCCGGAACATCGGCAGCGGTTCCCGACGGCGTGCCAGAGCGGCCGCGAGCGGCCAGGGCAGGCCCGACTTCCGGGCGCGCTCCGCCGACCAGCGCAGGTAGAGGTCGTAGAACGCGGGGACCGACCGGCCCGTCACATCCCGCTCGACGGTGAGGCCCGAGCGTTCTGCCTTGCGCACGTTCTTCCTGGTGGAGGCATGGAACCGGTCGTCCCGGACCCGGGCGAAACCGCCGTCCAGGTCGAGCACGTGCACGCGCGAGCGGATCACGTCGACGCCCGGTGCCGCGCCGAGCGCCAGGCCCTGTTCCCAGCGGTCGGTCACGTCGTGCATCGCCGAGATCCGGACCCCGACGGATCGCGCCCCGCGCGGCGCTCCGAACCCCACTCCGAGCAGGTCGGAGAGGACCAGCTCCACGTCCGCCGGCCGCAGTCCCCCGGTCGCCAGCAGCCCTCCGGGGCCCATGCGGTGCGGATACGCGGCGTCGAGCGCGATCCCGGGCAGCGGTGTGCGCCGCACCAGAGGGAGCAGCAGGCGCCGGCCGTCCCCGGTCGTGTAGAGACGGCTGGCATCGCGCCCGCCCGTCAGCCGGACCACCGCGTCGAACCAGGCCGGGGTCTGGAAGACCGACGCGGCCGGGTCACTCGCCAGCAGCCGGTTCCACTCGGACCTCGGCGCCGGACTGACAACCTCGGGATGGGTGGGCACACGGCCTCCGACGGACGACGAACACGCTAAATTTGACCATATGCCATAAAAGCCACATACAGCGCGAATCGGAGACAATCGTGCCCAGTATCCAGTCCGGCGGCGTCGAGGTCATCAGCCCCGCACCCAGGGAGCTGTGGTGGGAGCTGGTGGGCCGCGACCGGAACGCACTCGTCACCCAGACGCCGACCTGGCTCGACTGCCTCTGCGACGCCTGGCCACTGGAGGACGCGAGCCGGTACTACCGGTTCGCGTCGGGCGCACAGCTGGTGGTCCCGATGGTGCGGCGTCGTGCCTGGCCGGGGCGGCTGCTGACGGAGGAGTCGTGGCCCGGCTGGGGTGTGGGCGGGGCCGTCGTGCCGGACGGCGCTCCGGACGCCGACGAGGCACGGCTGGTCTTCGACGATCTCGCATCCCGGCCCGCGCTGCGGGTCGCGGTCCGGTTCAGCCCGCGCGGGCAGTTGGGCGGGACGTCTGTATGGGACGCCGGCGTCCCGGACGGGTTCACATCCGTCGAGCGCACCACCTACCTGCTGGATCTGACGGGCGGCTTCGAGGGGATCTGGGCGCACCGCTTCCACCCGTCCGTGCGCCAGGGCGTCCGCCGCGCCGAGCGGGCGCAGGTCACGTTCGAGGTGGACCGCACCGGGCGCTTCGTGCCGCAGTTCCAGCAGCTCTACGAGGAGTCCATGGTGCGCTGGGCCGAGCAGCAGCACGAGCCGCTCGCGCTGGCACGCTGGCGCCGACGGCGCGAGGACCCGCCCCGTCTGGTGGCGTCGGTCGCCGAACGGTTCGGCGCCGACTGCGCGATCTGGCTGGCCAGCCGCGAGGGCCGGCCCGCCGCCGCGATCGTGGTGCTGCGGCACGGCACCCACGCCAAGTACTGGCGTGGGGCCATGGACCGGAGCCTGGCCGCGCCGGTCCACGCCAACCACATGCTGCAGCGGCTCGCCATTGAGGACGCGTGCGCGGCCGGGTGCCACCTGTACGACATGGGAGACGCCAGACCCGGGTCCTCCCTGGCACGGTTCAAGGAGAGCTTCGGCGCGCGGCCGGTCTTCTCCCCGGCCTACTACCGCGAGCGCCTGCCGCTCACCGCCGCCGACCGCCGCCTGCGCGAGGCGGTCAAGCGGCTCATCGGCTTCAAGAACGCGTGACCGCAGGGTCCCCGGCCGTCGCATCGCAGGGCTGGTTGCCTGAGCGAGCGTCAGGACGCGGACGTTCGGGGCAGTTCCCATGCCTTCAACAGGCGCTGCGCCTGGGCCTGGAGTGCCCGTAGGAGCTGCTCGGTGCCCGGGTTGGGAGTGTCGAGCGGGACGGCCAGGCTGATCTTCCTTGCCGGGGTGAGTCCGTCGGCTTTCCCGGGGATGTCGATCGGGCGGACGGCGAGGTCGGTGCGGTTCGCGGCGATTCCGAGACGGGGGAGGAGGGCGATGCCCACGCCTGCGGCGACGAAGCCCTGGAGGACGGCGTAGTCGTCGGTGCGCATGACGCGCACGGGTTCGAAGTCCGCCTTGGCACAGACCCAGGTCAGGACACGATCGACGGGGTCCCAGTCGGAGTGCCCCATGATCCAGCCTTCTTCGCGGAGGGTCGTGATCGGGACCGTGTGCTGTGCCGCGAGCGGGTGGTCGGCGGGCAGGACCAGTTGGAGAGGGTCGTCCAGCAGTGGGTGGACTTCGAACGACCCGCCGAGGTCGAGCCCTTCGCCGGGCTGTGAGAAGACGAGGGCCGCGTCGAGCCGTCGAGCGTGCAACTCATCCACGAGAAGCGGGAGTTCTCCTTCCGTCAAGGACACCTCGATGCCGAGTCGGTGCAGGTGTTTCACAGCGGGAGGCAGCAGCAGCGCCCCGGCGGTCGGGAAGGTGCCGATCCTCAGCGCGGTGACGCCTCGTTCCAGGAGAGCGCGCAGTTCGTGCTCGGCGAGGCGGACGCGTTCCAGCACCGCCGCGCCGTGCGCGAGGAGCAGATCGCCCGCGGGCGTGAGCGCTGCCCCGCGCGCGCCCCGCCGAACCAGGGTGGTGCCTGCCTGGGACTCCATAGCGGTCAGGTGGTGGGTGATCGTGGGCTGACTGAAGCCCAGTGCTCGGCCCGCCGCGGCGAGGGACCCCTCACGTGCGATGGCCCGAAGAACTTCGAAGTGGCGCAGTTCGAACACAGGACCCGGCCCTCCAGGGATCGAAGATGGAGCTATAGCCAGAGTATGGAGATCTTCAGAGAAATGCACCCTTCTGCTGGCGAGAAGGGACTGGCATGCTCCACTTCGTGTGCAAGACAACTCCCCTCACCAGCTCCACCGCCCCCACTCCCCACGCCCGTGCGCCGTATGCGGACGCGGTGCGCGCCTTCGGCGCGCGGTCCTGGCAACGCCTCAACGTGCCCGGGCACTCTGCGGCACCCGAGGCGTTCGCGGATCTGGCCGGGCTGCTCGGAGACGCCCCGCTGCGACTGGATCTGCCCCCGCTCCTGGACGGCGTCGACCTGGGGCCGGACAGCCCGCTCGACCAGGCGCTCGGCCTCGCCGCTGACGCCTGGGGGGCGCGGCGGACCTGGTTCCTCACCAACGGGGCCTCCCAGGGCAACCGCGTCGTCACTCTCGCGCTGGCCTCGCTGGGCAGCGAGATCGTGGTGCAGCGCAGCGTCCACTCAAGCGTCGTCGACGGACTGGTCCTCTCGGGGCTGCGGGCCGCGTTCGTCCTCCCCTCGGTCGACGCGGAGCTCGGCATCGCCCACGGCGTCACCGCTCGTTCAGTGGCCCGGGCTCTCGACGAGCATCCGGACGCCGTGGCCGCCTACGTCGTCACCCCCAGCTACTTCGGAGCTGTCGCCGATGTCCGGGAGATCGCCGAGATCGCGCACGGGCGTGGCGTTCCCCTGATCGTGGACGAGGCGTGGGGTTCGCACTTCGGCTTCCACGGCGCCTTGCCGGCGGGCGCTCTGGCTCAGGGAGCCGACCTCGTCGTCTCCAGTACGCACAAGCTGGGCGGCAGCCTGACCCAGTCGGCAATGCTCCATCTGGGCGAAGGTCCGTTCGCCGCGCGGCTGGAGCCCCTGCTGGACCGGGCCTTCCACCTCACCCAGTCGACCAGCGCGAGTGCGCTCCTGCTGAGCTCGCTCGATCTGGCCCGGCGTGCGCTGGTCACCGGCAACGAGCGCATCGGCCGATCCCTCGAAGCGGCGGAGGCCATGCGCCAGGGGATTCGCTCCGGTGCCCGTTTCGGCATCGTCAGCGACGGGTTCCGCAGGTTCGCCGACATCGTGGGCGCCGACCCGCTGCGGGTGGCCGTGGACGTGCGCGCCGGCGGCATCTCCGGTCACGAGGCGCGCTGGCTGCTCATGCGCGAGCACGGTGTGCTGGTCGAGGTCGCGACGGACGCCGCCGTCGTCGCGGTCGTCGGGGCGGGAGCGGAACACGACGCCGACCGCTTCGTCGACGCTCTCCACCAGCTTCCCGCCACCGCTTCCGACCGTGAGCGGCGCGCCCCGCTGCGGCTCCCCGAGCCCGGCCCGGTGGCCATGTCGCCGCGTCAGGCCTTCCTCGCGCCCAGCGAAGTCGCCCTGGCGGAGCACGCCGTGGGCCGGGTCTCGGCCGACACGCTCGCCGCCTATCCGCCGGGGATTCCGAACATCCTGCCGGGCGAGCGGATCACCGCCGAGCTGGTCGACTTCCTCCAGCGCACCACGGCTGTGCCGCACGGACACGTGCGCGGCGCGATCGACCCCACCGTGAGCGCGGTGCGGGTCGTCATCGAGACCGAATCAGACCACTGACCACGCGGGCCCACCCCCGCCGTGTCCCCAACCTTCCACCTTCCACCTTCCGGGAGAATCGCATGCGCAGAAGACCCCCTGTTCGTCCTGCCTTCGCCGCCCTCGGTCTCGCTGCGGCCGGGTCGCTGCTGCTGACCGGCTGCGGCAGTTCCAAGATCGGCGGCAACTCCGGTGCCGCTCCCGACGCCTCGCAGACCGTGAACAGCGAGGGCACGGACCCCGCGCTGGTCGCCATGGTCCCGGCCGCGCTCAAGTCCAAGGGCACCGTCGACATCGCCACCGACTCGACCTACGCGCCGTCCGAGTTCAAGGACGCCAGCGGCGACATCGTCGGGATGGATGTCGACCTCGGCAACGCGATCATGAAGAAGCTCGGGCTCGAAGCCAGCTGGCAGAGCGCCGACTTCGGCAGCATCCTGGTCGGCATCACGGCCAAGAAGTACGACCTGAGCCTGTCCTCCTTCACCGACACCAAGGCCCGCGAGCAGCAGGTCGACATGGTGCAGTACTACAACGCGGGCGAGGCCATCGCCACCCTCACCGGCAACCCCTACAAGCTGACCGGTGTCGCCGCCGACCTGTGCGGCTTCAAGGTCTCCGTGCAGGCCAACACCATCGAGTCCAGCGAGATCGTGCAGACCCTCAACCCGGCCTGCAAGAAGGCGGGCAAGGCCCAGATCCCCGACAACGGCGACCAGTTCACCGCGCAGACCGACAGCACCTCCGCCCTGATCGCCAAGCGCGACCAGGCGATGATGGCCGACTCCCCGGTCATCGACTACGCGGTGAAGCAGAGTCAGGGCCAGCTGATGAAGATCGGCCAGGACTACAACACCGCCCCCTACGGCATCGCCGTCCCGAAGAACGACGGCCAACTGGCGCAGGCGATCCAGGGCGCGATCAAGGACCTGATCAAGGACGGGACGTACGGGCAGATCCTGACCAAGTGGGGTGTCGACTCGGGCGCACTGACCGCCGACAAGGTCCTCATCAACGCCGCCGCCAGCTGACCACACCTCAGAACACCGGACTCCCCTGATATGACCAATCAACACACCTCCCCGGCCAGACCGGAGGAGATACGGGCCGTCGCGGTCCGTCATCGCGGCCGGTGGGTCGCCGTCGCCGTGATCGCGGTGCTCGCGGCCATGTTCGGCCACCTCCTGGTCACCGGCAGCGTCCTGCACTGGGACGTGGTCGGCCAGATCTTCACCTACCACACCGTGCTCGTGGGCGTCGTGAGGACGCTGGAGCTGACCGTGCTGGCCATGGTGATCGGCATCGTCGGCGGCATCGCGCTCGCTGTGATGCGGTTGTCGAAGAACCCAGTGCTCTCCGGGGCCTCCTGGATCTACGTCTGGGTCTTCCGCGGCACGCCCGTGCTGGTGCAGTTGTACGTCTGGAACTTCCTCGGCGCGCTGATTCCCAAGGTGGGCATCGGCATCCCGTTCGGGCCGACCTTCGTGTCGTGGAACTACAACGACCTGGTCGGGCTCTTCACCGCGGCGACGCTGGCGCTCGGGCTCAACGAGGCCGCGTACTTCGCGGAGATCGTCCGCGCGGGCATCCTCTCCGTCGACGAGGGCCAGAACGAAGCCGCCTGTTCGCTGGGCCTCGGCCGGGGCAAGACGCTGTGGCGGATCGTGCTGCCGCAGGCGATGCGGGTCATCATCCCGCCCGCGGGCAACGAGACCATCTCGATGCTGAAGACCACCTCTCTCGTCTCGGCGATCGCTCTGGAGGAACTGACCCGCGCCGGTCAGGACATCGCCTCGCGCACCTTCTACGAGATCCCGGCGCTGGTCGCCGTCAGCTTCTGGTACCTGCTGATGACCTCGATCCTCTCGGTCGGCCAGTTCTACATCGAGCGGTACTACGCGCGCGGCAGCAACCGCGTACTGCCGGAGACGCCCTGGCAGAAGGTCCGGAAGAACGTGCTGAGCCCCAAGCGCGTCGGAGGTGCGGTGTGACCGTCGAACCCATGGTCCGGGCCGAGCAGGTCCACAAGTCCTACGGCCAGGTCGAGGTGCTCAAGGGCATCGACCTTCAGGTGCAGCAGGGCCAGGTGTTCTGCCTGGTCGGCCCGTCCGGCTCGGGCAAGTCGACCTTCCTGCGCTGCATCAACCACCTGGAGAAGATCAACGCCGGACGGCTCTACGTCGACGGCGACCTGGTCGGCTACAAGGAGAAGGGCGGCAAGCTCCACGAGCTGCCCGACCGCGAGGTCGCCCGCAAACGCCGCGACATCGGCATGGTCTTCCAGCGGTTCAACCTCTTCCCGCACAAGACCGCACTGGAGAACATCACCGAAGCGCCGATCCAGGTCAAGGGCATGGCCAAGCCCGACGCGCGGGCCAAGGCAGAGGAGTTGCTGGCCCGGGTCGGCTTGGCCGACAAGGCCGGCAACTACCCCGCCCAGCTCTCCGGCGGGCAGCAGCAGCGCGTCGCGATCGCCCGCGCGCTGGCCATGGAGCCCAAGCTGATGCTCTTCGACGAGCCCACCTCGGCGCTCGACCCGGAGCTGGTCGGCGACGTCCTCGACGTCATGCGCCGACTGGCCGAGGACGGGATGACCATGATCGTCGTCACCCACGAGATGGGTTTCGCCCGCGAGGTCGGCGACGCGCTGGTCTTCATGGACGACGGCGTCGTCGTCGAGTCCGGCCACCCCCGCGAGGTACTCACCAACCCACAGCACGAACGCACCCAGGCGTTCCTCTCCAAGGTGCTGTAGGGCGGACACCGTCGACTCCGACCAAGTCGCCGTGGCTGAGATGCCATCGGCGACTTGGTCACCGTCGTAACCGTCAGCGGGGTCGTGTCCTCCGACCGCGTTCACGGACCTCGCACGGCCGGCCGTGAAGCGACGGCGGCGACGCGGTGGCGGGACCTCAGCGGGAAGGAAGGGCGTACACGCGGCTGTTGTGAACCGCGTAGAGCTGGGTGCCGTCGGTGGATAGCCACCACTCGTCGGAGGAGGTGTCGCCGTCCTGGAAGGTCCACAGGAGCTTGCCGGTGGTGGCGTCCAGGGCGCTGATGCCGCTGGTCTCGCCGTTGATCAGGATCGGGCAGAACACGGTGCTGCCGACGACGGCCAGAGGCGTGGAGCTGACGGTCAGATCGACGGCGCTGGTCCAGATCTGAGCCCCCGTGCGTGGGTCCAGGCACAGGACGGTGTCGTCGCTGCGGGTCAGGTAGAGGTGTCCGTCCGCGTAGACGAGCGACTGGTAGTCGCCTTTGGTGAGTTTCGCGGTGGTGAGCCGGGTGTCGCCCTTGTCCAGTCCGTAGCCCAGGAGTTGGGGGCCGGGCAGGTACAGGGTGTCGCCGCCGATCACCGGCATCGCGGTGTCCTGCCAGGCGGGGTCGCCGTAGTCCTGGGACCAGACCTGGTTGCCGGTGCGGGTGTCGCGGACCACGATGTTGTTTTTGGCGTTGGTGTAGATCACGTACTTGTCGGTGGCCAGGCCCAGCACGTCCCAGCCGTTCGGGACGGTCCGGTGCTGGGTCCACAGGACCTGACGGGTGTGCAGGTCCACGGCCATGACGACCTGGGTGCTGTCGTCGCCGAGCACGATGATCGGCAGTCCGTGGGCGTCGAGCTTGTACTGGTTGCCGATCAGGAAGACGGCCTGGTCGTCGGCCCCCAGCAGACTGGTGAAGGCGTACTGGGCCGGTTCGGGAAGGGTCCAGCGCTGGGCGCCGGTGGCCGGGTCGAAGCCGGACAGGGCCGGGGCCCCGTTCTGCGGCAGTGTGACGACCACTCCCCCGCCCAGGACGGCGGGCTGCTGCTGATAGGTGGACGCGACCTGCGGGCCCGTCCACTGCACGGCGCCGGATCTCGCCTTCAGCGCGACGAGTTCCTGGTCGGCCACCAGCACCAGGCCGTCCACGACCAGTGCCGGGCTGCGGACCGGCTGAGTGGTGGTGTAGGTCCACAGCGGCTGCGGCGGGACCCCTGGCGGGCGGGTCGCGGTCACCGACGGCGCGGCGGTGGGGCCACCGGATCCGCTCACGCCGGGGTTCGGGGTGGGCGTGCCGTGGCCGTGGCTGAGGGCGAGCGCGGTCCCACCACCGGCCGCGCCGAGGGCGACGACACCGAGCCCGGCGTAGAGCAGCCTCCGGCGGGACAACGCCGCCTGGGATCCGGGAGCAGCAGCCGCCGCCCGAACACCGTCGCCCACGCCGGTGGTTGAGCCACCGGTGTCCGCACTGGCCCCGGCGACGACGCGCCGGCCGCCGAGCAGGACGGTGCCGTCGTCTCCACGGTCCGCCTGCGACGGAGAGCCGGCACCTTGCACGCGGGGGTCGCCGCCTGGCGCGGGCCGAGGCGCGGGAGTCTCCATCTCCATGACCGTGGCGGCGTGTTGGGCGATCGCGGAGGCGACCTCGGCTGGCAGCCACGCTCCGCCCACCAGTGCGGTGACCCCGTCCGGAGCCAGCAGGGCAAGCACCCGGTCCGGGGTGGGCCGCGACTCCGGATCCTTGGCGAGACACGCGGTGACCGCAGGCACCAGCTCACTCGGCAGGCCGGTCAGGTCGGGTGCCTCGTGGACGACCCGGTACAGCAACGACGCGGCGGATTCGTGGCCGAACGGCCCCCGTCCCGTCGCCGCGAACACCAGCACCGCCCCCAAGGCGAACACGTCCCCCGCAGGCCCCACCGGCCGTCCGGACGCCTGCTCGGGCGACATGAACCCGGGCGAGCCGACGACCACGCCGCTGCTGGTCAGACCCGACTCGTCCAGCGCTCGGGCGATCCCGAAGTCGATCACCCGCGGCCCGTCCACCGCCAGCAGCACGTTCGACGGCTTCAGGTCCCGGTGGACCAGACCGGCCCCGTGGACCGCCCGCAACGCCTCAGCCAGCACCGCCCCCAGGATCCGTACGCTGCGCGCGGGGAGGGGACCGTAGCCGACCACCGCCTGCGCCAGCGACGGCCCGGGAACGTAGGCGGTCGCCAGCCACGGCGACGCCGAATCCCGGTCCGCGTCGACCACCGGCGCGGTGAACGCACCGGAGACCGACTGCGCGGACGCGACCTCGCGGCGGAACCGCGCCCTGAAGTCCGCGTCACCCGCCAGCTCCGGGCGTACCACCTTCACCGCCACGGTCCGGCCGCCCGCGCTGCGCGCCAGGTAGACCCGCCCCATGCCCCCGGCGCCCAGTCGGGCGACGAGCCGGTAGGGACCGATCACTGCCGGATCGTCAGCTTCCAGTGGCTCCACGCCTGCTCCCGTCAACTTTCTCTTCGTCGCCTCCGCCGTCGCGTGCGGAACAAGACCGACAACCGGGGGCAGCTGCGCCGATGGGCCTCGCGTGAGGCCGTTCCGTCCGCGGGTACCCCCGCCCCGCAGGGACGCTTCGCCCGCAGGAACGCTTCGGTCTGGCTCCCTCCCCGGCAAGGAGCCAGACCTGGGGGCGAACCGACGTTGTCGTCTGCAACTCCGGCGGTGACACGGCGGTTGACGCCCCGCCCGAGTTTCGAGGTCCACCGCCGCGGCGGCAACGTCTTTGGACAAGCCGGGACGAACGTGAACTGCGGCTTCGTGGCCGCCTCCGTGGGATCGACAGTTCGCCTGGGCCCTGCGGGCCTGCGCCATCGGGAATCTTGGCCAATATTGGACGCCGTGGGACACTCTCGGACGGTCCGGGCCGAGGCGGCCCGAGCAACGGGGGTGGTGGTCGGCGTGGAAGCGGGCAGATCGAGTGGGGGCCCTCGTGCTCGTATGGAGCCCCAGTCGTTGACCACTGCTTCGGAGTTCGTCGGGGCGCTGCGGGACCTCAAGGCGGTCTCCGGCCTTTCCCTGCGTGAACTGCAACGGCTCAGCGGGCTGCCGAGGAGCACCATCGCGCACGCCCTCGACGCGAAGCGGGCGACGCTGCCGCCGTGGGAGCGCGTCGCGGCCCTGTTGCCGGCCTGCGGTGTGCCCGAGGCTTCACTTCCGTCGTGGCAGCGGGCGTGGGCCCGGATCGTGCTGGGCGCGAACCCGAGCCCGGTCTCGGCGCTCGGGGAAACGGACACGCCCGGCGCCGCCGCTGAACCGGGCCCGGTAGGCGACGCCGACCTGCCCCCGGCCGGGCATCCGGCTGCGGACCTCGGTGTGCGACCGCCGTCCGGCGACGCGACCGGAAGCCCGCTGGGGGCAGCCGCTGTGACCGGCGCACGGCTGACGCGTCTGCGCGGCGCATTCCGCAGACGGGGCGTGCGCTCGGCGCTCCTGGTGCTGACGCACGGAGTCGCGCTGGCCGTCGGTATCACGCTCGGGATCGCTCACGGGATCGCTCACGGCGTACCGGTGGCACGGCCGCAGAGCGGCGTGCAGATCGGCTACCCGGTCGAGGAGCAGGTCTGCCCGTCGCTCCCCGCAGGCCAGAGTCCGGTCACCGGGCCCGAGGTCGGGAGTCCCACCCCGAGCGGTCAACTGCCCAGCTGGGTGGGCCGGGCCACCTCGGACGCGCAGATCCTCTCCGGCACCGACGTGGTCCTGCCGATCCTGAACCCCGTGAAGGCGGGAGACTCGCTCGTCGTCAGCATCATGCTGACCGCCACCTGTCCCGGCCGGGTCACCGTGACCGACAGTCAGGGGGACGCCTACAACGTGGTGGGCGACGAGACCGACTCCAGCCACCACCGAACCCTGGTCATCGCGGCCTTCCACGTCCACGCCCTCGGCACGGCCGACTCGATCCACGTCGTGTACCCCCACGCGAGCAAGTACCACGTGGCGGTCGACGAGTACCGCGGGATCAGCGCGGCCACCGGCCATGCCCAGGCGTATGGCGAATCCGGCCACACCGCGTTCAGCACCGACTCGGTCCAGCTCGACTGCACGGCGGGCGAGCTGCTGGTGGGGGCCGTGGGCGCCAACACCGGCAGCGAACCCGACTTCACCGCCGAGTGGCACCAGCTCCCGGAACTGAAACTCTCCTCCTACCGACTCTCGACCGCCTACCGCGTGGTCCCCGCCGCGCAGTCGTGCGCCGCCACCGGAACCACCACCGCCCAGTGGGCAGCAGTGGCCGTGGCGTTCCGGTGACGGCGTCGCGTTCACCGGGGACCATCGAGCCGGTCCGGCCGACACCGCCTGAGGCGGATCAGGCGGCGGAGCTCCCGTCACGACGTGACGTCGGGTACGGCCTGCGCGCATGGCGGGTACCGGCCTTCCGCTCATGCTCCTCCTACTCCGCGATGCCGCGGGTCAGGAGTACGAGGGTGACGAAGGTCCGGTACAGGCGGATGGGGTCGTCATCCGTGAGCCGGACCATGGACGGGTCGTCCTTGTCCGTGCCGATGCCGCCGCGCTCCACTCCGGTGATCCAGGTCGCCATCTCCGCCAGATCGGGGTTGCGGAACCGGACTGTGAGCGTGGCCGGAAGGTCGATCGCGGGGAGCTCCCACGTGCCGGGGTCGGCGGCCAGTGCCGCGACCGCGAGACGGGCCTGTTCCCGGATCAGCTCCCGTGCGTCCTGCGGGTGCAGGCTCTCCGCCGCGAAGCGGTTGACCGACTCCTTGACCACCGCAGCGCGCGCCTGCGGGCAGAAGGGACGCAGCTCCTCCGCCGTGGTGCGGTCACCGGTGATGAGTACGACCGGAACTCGGTGGCCCAGTGCGACCAGCGCGTTGATCGCGCTCTCGCCGGCGACCACACCGTTCAGCCTGACCTCGGCGATCGCAAGCGGGTTGTAGGTGTGGGAGAGGGTGGCCGCGCAGCCGGACATCGAGCCGTGGTAGGAGATGAGGAAGACGGCGTCGAAGGAGGCGTCCAGCCCCTGCATCATGTACAGAGGCTTGTGGCGCCCCGACAGATACCGGGTCCCGCTGGGCAGTTCGCCCGGGCGCAGGTTGGCCATGCGCCCGTGCGAGTCGTTCACAAGGAACTCGGTCGCTCCGGCGTCGCGTGCGCCCTCGATGGCGGCGCTCACCTCCTGCTGGAGCAGGTCACGGTAGTACGGGTAGTCAGGACCGGTCGGGCGGCACTGCTCCCACTCGACGACTCCGGCGGCGCCCTCCATGTCCGAGGAGAGGTAGATCCTCACAGCACCACCCGGGCATGTAGCCCTGTCCCGCTGCGCTCGCTCCCGATGATCACTGGTCCGACCACTGCCGCTCCCGCTCGTTGTGGTGCACATTCGGAAGCACTCTTGCATGAAAGTGGCACTCAGTGGGAGAGGGTCTTACCTGTGTACCTGTCCCGCCGACGCGAACGATCGTTCGCTGATCGCATTCTCCGGCAGCCCGCCCCGCGACAGAGAACGTTCGGATGCGCCTCAGAGCGCGACGTCCCGCCATGCGCATCACACCCTGGGCGCTCGCTCAAACTTCCTGCAGACAACCGGAGTTCGTGACACATGGCCTTGACACGGAACATTGGTCCAGACCAAAGTGACGACCACTCCGCGGAACCGCCCCGAGCCGTCTCCGGAGGCGGCGGGGCTCCCCCACCCATTCGGGTTGTTCTCCCCACCCAGGAGTCAAGGCATGCCCCAGCGCACGTTCCCCCACACCACCGGCAGCCGCACCCTCGCGGCCGCAGCTGCGCTCGTCCTCAGCGGCGGCGCTCTCGTCGCCACCCTCGGCGGACCTGTCCGTATGGCCGCCCTACAACCTCGCCACGGGCGCCACGACCGAAGGCACCAAGTACTTCAACCTCGCGTTCATCACCGACGGCGGCACCTGCGATCCCGAGTGGGCCGGCGTCACCGCCGTCAACGACCCCACCACCAGTGCCAACATCGCCGCGCTGCGCGCTGCGGGCGGCGACGTCCGCGTCTCCTTCGGCGGCGAGAACGGCACCGAGATCGCGGCGAACTGCTCCAGCCCGAGCACCCTGGCCGCCGCCTACCAGAGCGTCATCAACCAGTACCAGCTCACCCACATCGACTTCGACATCGAAGGCGGCGCGATCGCCGACACCGCCACCATCGACCGCCGCAACCAGGCGCTGGCGATCCTGGAGCGGAACAACCCGAGCCTGAAGATCTCCTACACCCTGCCGGTCCTGCCCACCGGCCTCACCCAGGACGGCGTCAACCTCCTCACCGACGCGAAGACGGACGGCGTCACCCTCGACGCCGTCAACGTCATGGCCATGGACTACGGCTCCTCCTTCTCCAGCGACATGGGCCAGGACGCCGTCGACGCCGCCACCGCCACCCAGGCGCAGATCAAGTCGGTATGGACCAATCTGACCGATGCCCAGGCCTGGAGCATGGTCGCGGTCACCCCGATGATCGGTCTCAACGACGACACCAGCGAGACCTTCAGCCTCGCAGACGCCACCACCCTGGTGAACTTCGCCAAGACCGAGCACCTGGCCTGGCTCTCCTTCTGGTCCGCCACCCGCGACAGCCAGTGCTCCGGCGGAGCGATCACCTACACCGACCCCACCTGCTCCTCCGTCCTCCAGACAGCCGGACAGTACGGCCAGACCATGGCCGCCTACACCGGCTGATCCACTCCACGCCTCCGGCCCCGCCCCTCCCCGGGCACGCGGGGCCGGAGCCCCGTGGCACCCACCTACGACTCACTCATGGATCGACGAAAAGGCGGCGGTCTCCACGAATCCTTGATCACGCAGGTGACTGCCGGTCATCAGCAAGCGCGTTGAGAATCATGGTGAGCCTCAGTGTCGTCTCCCGGTTGCAGCGACCGAGGTCGATGAGGGGCGCGCTGCCGATGGGAAAGCCGGGGCGCAGTGAGGGCAGGGTGATGTCATGACGGGCGAGTGCGGACCTCAGGTTCGCCGCGAGCTCCTCGGACTCCCTGACCGCTCCCGCGGGATGCGGTTCAGCCCCCCGTGACTCCGGAGCTCCCGGCATGTCATCTGCCTGGCCAGTCATACGTGTAGGCATTTCCTGCTCTCCCGGCTGCTGGTGACCTCGACCCTTCCGGACTCCTATATTCCGGCAATCCATGGACTACTGACAGTCCGTCTCATCGACTGGCACATGCCAAATCTGTCACCATCGGCCGGACTCGCACGTTCACCGATTGACAGAGCCGCTCTCTGTCGTTCGCCTCGATGTCAGTCGCAGTTGCAGCCAGACCGAGAGCCGGGTGTCCGGGTCGGCCAGGTCGAGGCTGAATAGCTCTTCGGCGCGCCGCAGGCGGTAGCGGATGCTGTTGGGGTGGAGCCGCAGGTTCCTGGCGGCGTCTGCGATGTCGCCGACGGCGTCGAGCCAGGCGAGGAGGGTGGCGGCGTAGTCGGTGCGATGAGTCCGGTCGTACTCGAGGACACGGTTGACGCCCGGGTGTCGCAGGCGGGGGTCCTGGGCCAGAAGGCTGCCGAAACGGCTCAGGACGAGTCGGCTGTGCACGTCCTCGACGGTGGCGACATCCACGCCTCCATCGAAGGAACGCTGCGGAGCAGTGGCCAGTACACGCAGGATCTCGTCGATCTCCTCACGCATTGCGGCGATGTCGCCCGGCTTCGAGCCGGGAGCGCTGACTGCGGCGCGGACGGGCGTGGCGAAGACCCGGCGCACGCTCTGCAGGGCGCGGGCGGCGAGGCGGACCGTGGCGGCCGGGTCGTCCCCCGGCACCAGTGCATAGGCAGCGACCTCGGTGGTTGTGATCGTGGCGCGGGGGTGGAAGGCCGCGTACCACTGGCGCAGCGCCGTACCGAGGTGGCACACCACCGACGGGCCGGGCTGGTCCGCCCCGGTGAAGGTGAAGCCGGTCAGGGTGATGCTGGAGCGACGCGGCAGGCCGAGCCGTTCAGCGGCGTCGGGCGCGGTCCTGCTGGTGTCGAGGAGCGCGCGGAGGGTCTGGTTGCGCATGTGCCGTGAGCGGTCCTCGGCGTCGCTTGCGCTCAGCAGGTGGCGGGCCGCTATCCGCGCGCCGTCGAGCAGTAGCTGCTCACCGTCGGGGTCGACGCCCGCCGGTGCTTCGATGGCCCAGATGGTGCCGAGCGGCAGCGCACCGGCGCGTACTGCGACTGCCGCTCGCGGCAGTTCCTCGCCGTGCTGCGGGAAGCGTACGACGCCCGACGCAGCGAGCACCGCTCGGTACTGGGCCGGCTGCCCGACGTCGTCGTCGGGCACCCGCCGGTCCAGGATGCCGCGTTCGCGGATTTCGTCGACCCGCTGGCCCGGGACCGAGGAGTAGGCCAGGATCCGCTGGCCCAGATCCTCGATCGCGACCGATCCCCCCAGGGCCACGGCAATGGTGTTGGCGATGGCGAACAGGTCGTCCCGGGGGTCGACGGTAGTCAGCATGGTCAGGCCCTGCGTCGCCAGAGCCGAGGCGAGCGCCGCGTCCAGATCCCGCCAGGGCATTGCGTCGGGGGCGGCGAGCAGCGCCAGACCCAGCCCGCCGGCCGCCGCCACGGCGGCGGCGGAACTGCCGGCGCGGAGCTTGAGGACGACGGCACAGCAGCCGGACGTGGAGGCGCGCTGGAACAGGTCGAGCAGCTCCGGGCCGTCGACCTGGGCGCCGACGGCCAGCAGGACGGTCCCGTTCGCTTCCGGGAGGGCCAGCTGGTCCGCGCAGTCGTGCAGGCTGATCGCGCGCACCGGGACGTCGAGCCCGCGGGGTGCCACGAGTACCGACACGGCGGTCGGTCCCACCGCGTCCACGAGCGTGCCGAGGGTCACCGCCTCGTCCGCCGTCTTTGTCCGATCGGCCAAGGTCATTGAGTCAGCTTAGGCGCTTTCCCTCAGATCAGAACCGCCCGAAACGTGGACCATCGTGCCCTCGGCGCTGAAGCCGCCAAGCCCGCACCCCTCCTCGACCGGAGCTCCCGTGACGAACACCATTGCCCTCCAGGCCAACCGGCAAGACCTTCTGGGCCTCTTCCCGCCCGGCACCGGGCTCACCGACGACGGCGAACTGGTCACCGCGGGCGTGCGCCTCAGCGACATCGCCGAGGCGCACGGCACACCCACGCTCGTCGTGAACGAGACCGCGCTGCGCGCCCAGGCGCGCGCCTACCTGCAGGGGCTGCGCTCGCGCTGGCCACTGGCCGATGTCGCGTTCGCCTCCAAGGCATTCCCCTCCACCGCGATCTGCCGGATCGCCGCCGAAGAGGGCCTGTCGATCGACGTCGCCGGCGGCGGTGAACTGGCCGCCGCACTGGCGGCTCAGGCGGACCCGGCACGGATCGTCCTGCACGGCAACGCCAAGACCGACGAAGAGATCGAGATGGCCGTCCGCGCCGGCGTCGGCACGGTCGTCATCGACAACTTCGACGACATCGACCGGCTCGAACGGATCGTGACCGACGAGCAGGGCGTCCTGGTCCGGGTCATCCCCGGAGTGCACCCCGGCACCCACGACGCGGTGGCCACCGGCCAGGACGACTCCAAGTTCGGCCTGCCGCTCGCACAGGCGCGCAAGGCCATCGCCCGGATGCGCGGCAGCGACCGGCTGCGCCTGGACGGCGTGCACATGCACGTGGGCTCGCAGGTCCTGCACACCGATCCGTTCGCACGGGCGGTGGAGGCCATCGCCGCACTCGGCGAGTTCGCCGTCTACGACCTGGGCGGCGGCCTCGGCGTGCGCTACACCTACAAGGAGCAGCCGCCCTCCCTCGACGAGTACCTCGACACCCTGACCGACGCGGCACGCCGCCACCTTCCCGCCGACGCCAAGCTCCTGATCGAACCGGGACGCTCCCTGGTGGCCACCTCGGCGCTGAGCCTGTACCGGGTGGTCACGGTCAAGCGCGGGGTGAAGACCTTCGTGGCCGTCGACGGCGGCATGGCCGACAACCTCGAACCCATGGTCTACGGCCAGCGTTTCGAGGCCACCATCACTGACCGCGTGGGCGGCGGCGAGCTCTGCGACCTGGTCGGCCGACACTGCGAGTCCGGCGACCGGCTGATCGCGGGCGTCGCACTGCGCGACCCCCGACCCGGAGACCTGGTGGCCGTCCCGGTGACCGGGGCCTACTCCTACTCCGTCTCCAGCAACTACAACGGCGCCCGCCGCCCCCCGGTGGTCCTGTGCCGCGACGGCGAGGCCCGCGTGGCCGTGCGCCGAGAGACCTACGACGACCTCCTGCGCAGGGACGTCCGCTGGTGGTGACCCCAACAGAACCCACACGAGCCCCCACGGCACACCCACCACCCACAGCACACGGGCAGGAGCACACATGACACTGGCATCCACCTCGACCACGGGCACCACCGGGTCGAGAGTTCTGCAACGCGACGTCGGCTTCTGGGGACTGATGTTCGTCTCCCTGGGCTCGATCATCGGCTCCGGCTGGCTGCTGGGCGCGCTGACCGCCGCGAGCATCGCCGGCCCCGCCTCGATCGTCTCCTGGGTCCTCGCGGCAGGAATGCTGCTCCTGCTCGCGCTGGTCCACGCCGAACTCGGCGCCGCCTACCCGATGGCGGGCGGCACGGCCCGCTACCCGCACTTCGCCTTCGGACCGCTCGCCGGCTTCACCGCGGGCTGGATGTCCTGGCTGCAGGCCGTCACGATCGCCCCCATCGAGGTCGAGGCGACCCTCTCCTACACCGCCCACCTCAGCTGGGTCAGCCGTAATGTGACGATCCTTCACTCCGACGGAACACTCACCACGTCGGGCATCGGCATCGCCAGCGTCTTCATGCTGCTGTTCACCCTGGTCAACATCGCGGGCGTCAGCCTGCTGGCCGACTCCAACACGGTCGCCATGCTGTGGAAGACCCTCGTCCCGCTCCTGACCGTGGTCGTCCTGCTGCTCTTGACCTTCCACGCCGGCAACTTCACCGCCGGCGGAGGCTTCGCCCCGTACGGCGCGCACGGCGTCTTCGCGGCCCTGCCCGCAGGAGTGGTCTTCGCCCTGCAAGGCTTCGAACAGGCCATCCAGATGGCGGGTGAGGCCCGCAACCCGCAGAAGGACATCTCCCGGGCCGTCATCGTCTCGACCGTGATCGGCACCATCATCTACCTCGCCCTCGAGGTCGCCTTCATCGGAGCCCTGGACCCGGGCCAACTCCTCCACGGCTGGGCCAGCCCGATCGGCGCCGGCGGTTTTGGCCCCTACGCCCAACTCGCCAGCGCGGCAGGCGCCGGATGGCTGGCCGTGACGCTCTACATCGACGCCGTGATCTCCCCGAGCGCCACCGGACTCGTCTACCTCGGAACCTCCTCCCGCATCTCCTACGCGATGGCCACCGACAAGGCACTGCCCAGGTCCCTCGGCCGGGTCAGCCTGCGCGGCGTGCCCTTGGTATCCGTCATCCTCGCCCTCGTGGTCGGCGAACTCGCCATCCTTCCGTTCCCGAGCTGGCAGTCGCTGGTGAGCCTGGTGAGCTCCGCCACCGTGATGATGTACGGATACGCACCCGTCGCCCTGCACGCCCTCCGGCTGCGGAACCCGGACCGCCCACGCCCCTATCAACTGCCCGCCTGGCGACTGCTCTGCCCGTCCGCCTTCGTCTGCGCGAACCTCATCATCTACTGGTCCGGCTTCCAGGCGGAGTGGAAGATCAACGCCAGTCTGCTCCTGGGACTCGCCGTGTTCGGCCTGACCCGGGCCCGGCTCCCCCGCCAGGAGCGCCCGGCACTCCGGTCGAGGTCCGCCCTGTGGGTATGGCCCTGGCTCACCGGGCTGACGCTCCTCGGCGCCATCGGCCGCTACGGCGGCACCAACCTGCTCCCCGACTGGTGGGACATGGTCGCCGTGACCGCCTTCAGCCTGGCCGTCTACTACGCAGCCCTGCGCCTGGTCCTCCCCGCCGAGGAGGTCGCCGCAGCGGTCACCGCCGACGACAGCCCGCGGGCGTAACACTTGTCCGCCCCAGGGGCCGGGCGGCGATCACAGGATCGCATCCGCTGCACGGAGCGCCCGAGCACCCGAGCACCCGCAACAACTCCGCGACCGGCACGCCACATTTCAAGTAACGGGCGATGCCGTTGCGCCCGAAGCCGCGCCAGGGATGGTGCGAGGTACGCGTGCGGGCCCCCAACCGATAGGGGGCCCGCAAGGTCTCCAGCTCAGCCTGCCGTTCACGCCCGGCGGAGTGCGGCGCGGCCCGCGAAGCGCGCCGAGTCGCCCAACTCCTCTTCGATCCGGATCAGTTGGTTGTACTTCGCCGTGCGGTCGGAGCGGGAGAGCGAACCGGTCTTGATCTGACCGCAGCCGGTCGCCACCGCCAGATCCGCGATGGTGGTGTCCTCCGTCTCGCCCGAGCGGTGCGACATGACCGCCGTCCAGCCCGCCTGGTGGGCCGTCGCCACCGCGGCCAGCGCCTCCGTCAGGGTGCCGATCTGATTGACCTTGACCAGCACCGAGTTGCCGACGCCGGTGCGGATGCCCTCGCGCAGCAGCGCCTCGTTGGTGCAGAACACGTCGTCGCCGGTGAGCTGACAGCGGTCGCCGACGCGTGCGGTCAGCTCGCGCCAGCCGTCCAGGTCGTTCTCCGCCATCGGGTCCTCGATGGAGACGACCGGGTAGGCGTCGATGAGCTCGGCCAGGTAGTCGGCGTGCTCGGATGGGGTGCGGCGCACCCCCTCGCCAGCGTAGTCGTACACGCCGTCGCGGAAGAACTCCGACGACGCCGGGTCCATGACCAGGCCGATGTCCGTGCCGGGGCGGTAACCGGTGCGCTCGATGGCGGTCATCACGAAGTCGAGCGCCTCCTCGGCGGTACGCAGCGCGGGCGCGAAACCACCCTCGTCACCGACGCCGGTGGAGTGCCCGGCGGCCAGCAGATCGCGGCGCAGCGTGTGGAAGACCTCGCTGCCCATGCGGACGGCTTCCGCGAAGGAGTCCGCGCCCACGGGCACGATCATGAACTCCTGGAAATCCAGCGGATTGTCGGCGTGGGCGCCGCCGTTGACGATGTTCATCATCGGCAGCGGCAGCAGGTGGGCGTCGGCGCCGCCGAGGTAGCGGTAGAGGGGCCGGCGATGGGCCGCAGCGGCCGCCTTGGCAGCGGCGAGGGAGACGCCGAGGATCGCGTTGGCGCCGAGCCGGGACTTCGTGGCGGTGCCGTCGAGGGCGACCAGCGCGGCGTCGAGACCCGCCTGGTCCGCCGCGTCCCGGTCGCGCACGGACGCCGCGATCTCCCCGTTGACGTGGGCCACCGCGCGGTCGACGCCCTTGCCGTGCCACCGCGCGGAGTCTCCGTCACGCAGTTCTACGGCTTCCCGGGCACCGGTGGAGGCGCCGGAGGGGACCGCCGCGCGCCCCAGCGACCCGTCCACGAGGACGACGTCGACCTCGACCGTGGGGTTGCCCCGGCTGTCGATAATCCGGCGGGCGGTGACGGTCTCGATGGTGGTGTCGACGGTTCCGACTGCCTCTGCGGACATGGGAGTTCCTTCCCGTTGTCGTGTGCCGTGGCCCGGCTGCGACAGCGCTGGCGCTGAGCCCGACAGCGCAAACACTACAGCAATGCTGCTCAGTTTTGCTGTACAGCATTGCTGTTCAGCACTGCTGCGCAGGTCAGGTGCACAGCTTTGCTGTCCAACGGGCTAAACTGCCCTATGCCCACCCCGGAAGCCGCCGCCATCGCCGCCGAACTGCGCACCGCGATGGGCAAGCTCACCCGACGCGTCAAACACGAGGACCGCATCCCGCTGGGCCAGGCCGCCGTGCTCGGTGCACTCGACCGCAACGGCGCCATGACCACCAGCGACCTCGCCGCCGATCAGCGCGTACGCCCCCAGTCCATGGCTCGGGCGGTGGGGCTGCTCATGGAGCAGAACCTGATCACGCGCCGGGCGCACCCCACGGACGGCCGCAAGTCACTGGTCGAGCTGTCGGACGCGGGCCGGACCGCGCTCGAAGCAGAGCGCGGCCGCAGGGCCGGCTGGCTCGCGCAGGCCATCGAGGCCGAACTCACGGATGAGGAGCGGGCGTTGCTGGCACGGAGCGCCGCCCTGCTGGAGCGTCTCGCCGCGCGCTAAAAGCCGATGCTCACCCGTAGAGCTGGTGGCAGTCGTCGGCCAGCTGCGGCGGCAGTCCGGCCTGGTCACACATCGCCCCCTGACCGGTCACGACGGGGCCCACCGGGTGCGGCCGGTGGTGACGGCGGGTGCGCGGATGCTCTGCCACGCCGACCGGCGTCGACGAATGCGGGGGCGTCGACACCGCTGCCGCAGCGGTCACGGCCGTGCTCGGCGTCGTCGGGTCGGGCCGATGGGACAGGACGCCCGGCGCGGCCCCGGGCGGCATCACCGGGCTTGACCTGGTCCCCGTCGACAACACCGACCGGGAGGTCCACCGTCCCGACGCCCCGGTCGGTCGGTCCGGGGTCGCGGCACTGCAGGCAGCCGTCGACGCGAGCGCGACAACGACGACTGCACCGGACCAGAGGCGCATCGGGGTCCTCCTCAGCGACGGGCGGGGTCCTGCTCAACGAGCATGACCGGCCCGAGTTGCTCTGCGAGCGCGGAGGAGTGGCCACACCTCCCCGGCCTCGGGTGAGGGATGCTTCACGCAAGCGTGACGGGGAGACATGGACACGCCATAGCGCGGCAAACGTCGACTCCTAGCCTGGTCACCACACCGCCGCGCTGACCGATCGTCAGCTTACGGTGGCCACGCTCCACTTACGTCCCAGGAGGACACAGCCGTGACGCATCGCCTCAGGACCCTGGTCGGCCTGCTCGCCGCACCGCTCCCGATCCTCGCTCTCGCCGCCACGCCCGCCATCGCCGCGAACACGCCCGTCGGCACCGCCGCGGTGCGCGGCGACGTACTGCCGGCGGTGAGCCACTCCCTGCGCACCGGCGCGATCGCGGCCGACCGCCGAATAGCCGTCCAGGTCAGCCTCGCACCCCGGGACCAGGCAGGGCTCGCCGCCTTCCTGAACCAGGTGTCCGACCCCAGGTCCGTCCAGTACAAGCACTACCTGACCGTCCACCAGTTCGCAGCCAGGTTCGGCGCCACCGCCCCGACCGTCGCGAAGGTCACCGCCTACCTCACCGCGCAGGGGCTGAAGGTCTCCGCGCCCACCGCCAACCACCTCACCCTCCAGGCGACCGGAACCGCCGCGCAGATCGAGAAGGCCTTCGGCACCCGGCTGGCCACCTTCCACGAGGCCCGCACCGGACGCGACTTCTTCGCCAACACCACCGCGCCGCAGCTCCCCGCCGCGATCGCCTCGGCGGTCACCGACATCTCGGGCCTGAACGACTACGCGAGGTTCGACTCCTACGCCGAACCGGCGTCCACGCCCCGGGCGCAGTCCCGCGCGGTCACCGGTCTCACCCCGGCCAAGGCCCGCAGCGCCTACAACCTCACCTCCGCCATCGGCGCAGGCTACAACGGCACCGGCTCGACCGTGGCGCTGCTGGAGTTCTCCGCCTTCAAGCAGGCCGACATCACCAAGTACGACAGCAACTTCGCACTCAAGCCCACCACACCGACCGTGGTGAACGTCAGCGGCGGCACCACCGACCTGTCCGGCGAGGTCGAGGACGAACTCGACATCGAGGTCGTTCAGGCCATCGCCCCCGGTAGCACGATCAAGGTCTACGAAGCTCCCAACAGCGACGCCGGCGAGGTCGCGGTCTACGCACAGCTCGTCAGTGACGACGTCCCGATCATCTCCACCAGTTGGGGCATCGACGAGGCCGACGAGACGCCCAGCAACCTCACCGCCGTCCACGCCGACCTCCAGGAGGCCGCCGCCCAGGGCCAGTCCGTCTACGCGGCCTCCGGTGACAACGGCTCCGACGACGCCGGGAACGGCGGCACCTCCGTCGACTTCCCGGCCAGCGACCCGTCCGTCACCGGAACCGGCGGAACCACCCTCAAGCTCAACTCCAGCGGCTCCTGGTCCGCGGAGACCGCATGGTCGGGCAGCGGCGGAGGCGTCTCCTCCGAGTTCGCCACACCCGGCTACCAGACGCCCGTCAACAGCGGCAGCCACCGCACGGTCCCGGACGTCGCCGCCGACGCCGACCCGAACAGCGGCTGGGCCGTGTACAGCCAGGGAAGCTGGGGCGAGGTCGGCGGCACCAGCGCGGCAGCCCCCAACTGGGCCGCCTTCACCGCCGTCTACGACAACGAGGCGAAGGTCAAGGGCAAGCCCGCCTTCGGGTTCGCCAACCCCACCATCTACACCCTGGCCCAGTCCACGAACTACGGCTCCGCCTTCCACGACATCACCACCGGCAGCAACGGCGCCTACAGCGCTCACGCGGGCTACGACCAGGTCACCGGCTGGGGCTCCTACAACGGCGCCGGGTTCCTCAGCGCCGAGCTCGGCTGAGGCACCGTCAACAACACGCCACGACAATGACCATGACGGCCCGGGGTCAACCGGGCCGTCATGCGTGGCTCAGCAGCTCAACGGCTGGACGAGCACGTCGTCGGCGGCGAAGCCCGGTGTGAGGTTGCCCGCCTGGACCCGGAGGCGGATCTGGGCCGGTGCCCCGGCTCCGGAGGTGAGGTGGGCGGTGGCGAGTTCGGTGGTGTCGACGTAGACGTCGTACGTGCCCGCGGCGGGGTGGAGGACCAGGGAGACGAGCAGCCAGACGCCGCTGGGGTAGGCGAAGGTGGAGTCGGTCCAGGTGCCGTTGTCGGTGTAGGCGGCGTTGCCGTCGGCGGCGAGGCTGAACTGGGCGACAGGGTTGCCGTTGGCGTCGAGGACGTGCAGGCCGAGCGGCGCGTCGGTCTGTCCCGCCCACAGCCGGGCGTCGACGCGAAGATCGCCGCTCGGGGAGGTGAAGGAGCGGGTGACCGTGGTGTCCGTGCTCTGGCCGGTGAGGAGCAGGGAACTGCCGTACTCCCCCGCCGCGGGGTCGGCGCCGACGAGGGCACCCGCAGCGGGGCCGGTGACCGTCCAACCGGTGGGCGCCGCCCCGGCCGTGTCGGTGTTGAAGGTGTCCGCGACGGGTGGCGTGCAGACGGCTCCGCCCTGGTAGGCGCCGATGTCGAGAGCTCCGCTTGTCGGCACCGGGTCGCCGAAGTAGTCGAGTCCGCTGTTGCCGCCGACCTGGACCCCGGCTGACAGTGCGGCCGACCCGGTGGACAGCTGGTAGCCGTAGGCGTCGGCCAGCTCACGGCTGTTGAACAGGGGCGCGCCGGTGACGGAGTTGGTCGCCCCGGAGGGGACGGGGACGTCGTAGAAGAGGTTGTGGTCGATGACCCAGGCGGGGTCGTTGAGGGTCCAGCCGACGGTTCCGGTGCTGCCGTGCCGGACGACCGCGTTGTCGGTGAACTTCACGTCCAGGATGGCGCTGGTGGACTCGGTGACGATCTGCTGGCTGATGCCGTTGGCGAGGTAGAGGGTGTTGCCGTAGATCTGACCGTTCTTCAGGGCGCCGTCGCAGACCTGGAAACCGCGGGCGGAGTCGTTGACGGAGATGTTGTCGCGGATGACGAAGTCGCTGGTCGGGGTGTTGTAGGGGCAGAGCAGGAAGAAGCCGCCCTGGTTGTCGTGGGAGAGGTTGTACTGGAAGACGACGCCGTCGGTGGAGTGGTCCACGTCGTAGGCCATGCCGTCGGAGGTGCTGTTCCCGCCGGAGGTGTCGTTGTACTGGAAGGTGGCGTCGACGCTGTTGGCCGTCCACATACCGGCGTTGGGTGAGCCGGAGCGTTCGTTGAAGCCGCTCAGGGTGTTGTGGTCGACGAGGGTGTTCTGGCCGGTCATGGGTGCGATGCCGTCGCCGCCGATGTCCCACAGCAGGTTGCCGCTTACGACGAGGTCCGTGAACGGGGTCCAGGCCGCCGTGCACAGCGTGCTCCAGAAGGCCGCGAGGCGGGAGCTCTGGCACCAGTTGGACCAGGTGTAGATGCCTTCGCGGTCCACGGTGTGGATGCGGTTGTCGAGGATCTGCAGTCCGGCGAACGCGGTGGGCGTCGTGCTGCCCTGGGCCTCCACGACGATGCCGCCCGAGGCACCTGCGTACTTGCCGGTGCCGTTGCCGGTGGTGGTCTTCGCGGGCAGGGCGCCGCGCACGTCGTGGATGTCGAGGTCCTGCAGGACGATCCCGGGCAGGATGCCGGCGTCGGCGGCGTAGACGTAGACGCCGCGGCGGGCGGTGGTGTTGTCTCCGGGCGCGGACAGGGACAGGTCGCGGACCTGGACGTAGGACTCGTCGGCGAGCAGCACGGCCTGGGCGGCGCCGTCGGCGTCGATCGCGGGCAGCGCTCCGCTGCCGTAGGCGTCGATCAGGATCGGAGCGGCGGCGGTGCCGGAGCCGTGCGGGGTGAGGCTGCCGGAGCAGGTGGTGCCGCGCGCGAGGAGGACGGAGTCGCCCGGCTGGAGCGTCAGCGCGTCCACATCGGCCAGGGCGTTGAAGGGAGCGGCCTGGGTGCCGGTGCCGTCGACGGTGGCAGAACAGTCGACGTAGTAGGCGGTTCCGGTGGTGGCTGCGGCCGATGCGGCTGCGGCAGGTAGGGCAGGGGCCAGGGGCAACAGGGAGATGACGGCGGCGAGCGCGGGCAGCGCCCACGGCCTCCGCTTGCGGCGGGGCGTGCGGGTCGGCGACAACACGGGTCCTCCTTCATGGCGGGTGGTGCTCCTTTCGGCCCTCAGCGCAACAGCGCTTCGGGAAGCATCGCGGTCATGCCGCCGTCCACGGCGAGACAGGCGCCGTTGACGAAGGACGACTCGGGTGAGGCGAGGAAGCCCACGGCGCGGGCGATCTCGGCGACGTCGGCGAAGCGGCCGAGCGGTGAGGCGCGCAGCATGGCCGCCGCCGTCTCCGGGTCGTCCCAGACATGCCGGTTGCGCTCGACCGGGACGAAGCCGGGCGCGACGGCGTTGCAGCGGACCCCGCGCGGCCCGAACTCCACCGCCGCGGCCCGCGTGAGCGCCAGCAGCCCGGCCTTGGCCGCGGCGTAGGCGGAGAAACCGGGTACCGCGCCGAAGGCGTGTGGCGACGCGATGTGGACGATCGCTCCGCCCTGTTCACGCGTCTGGCGCGCGAAGGCGGTGTCGAAGCGCCGGGCGGCGGTCAGCACGACGTGCAGCATTCGGTCCCACTCGGCCTCCGGCTGCTCGTCCAGAGGCGCGGGAGCACCGCCGAAGGCGGACTGGACGAGGATGTCCGCTCCCCCGCCGAGCCGCCGGGCTGCGGCGAAGGCGGCGTCGAGCGCGGCGGGGTCGGTGACGTCGCCCCGCACGACCGCAAGCGCGTTCGCCGTCTGCGTGGCCGCCGCGTCCGGCTCGGCGAGGTCCACGGCGACCACGGCGGCGCCCCGGGCGAGGAGCTCGGTGACGACCGCCGCACCGATGCCCCGGGCGCCGCCAGTGACGACGGCGGTCCGCCCGTGCAGGTCACGGGGCCTGGCGATGACGTCGGGCGGGGCAGTGCTGCCGGACGGGGCAGTGCTCTGCGTAGCGGTCATCCGAGGGCTCCGTCCAGTCGGGGCAGCGGCACCACTCGCCAGTGGCGGGCGACGAGGCCGAGGCCGAGGCCACTGCCGTGAGGGGGTGTCAGCCAGGGTCCGTGGGGTGGTTCTGCGGACGTCACGACCGCGTCGCGCCAGGGGGTCTCACCGAAGGCGAACTCGGTCTCGGTGTCCGGCCCGAGGGCGGCGGCCAGATGCAGGCCGGCGGCGGTGCCGACGGGTCCGGCGGGGTTGTGCAGGGAGACGCGCACCCCGGCTTGCGCTGCCTCCTCGGCCAGGCGGCGCGCGGCGGCGTAGCCGCCGCTGTGCTTGACGTCGGGCAGCAACCAGTCGAGGTGCCCGCTGCGCAGGGCGGTGCGGACCTGCGCCGGTTCGGTGGCGAACTCGCCGCCCGCCAGCGGAGCGATGCAGGCTGCGTGGACCGCCGCGAGTCCGGCCGCGTCGTCCAGGGGGACGGCGTCCTCCAGCCAGCGCAGGTCGAGCGCGCTCAGTTCGCGAGCTGCGGCCAGCACCTCCTCGACGCCGAGCAGCAGGTGCGCGTCGACCATCAGGGCGGTCCCGGGACGCAGCGCGCGCCGGGTGGCGCGAGCACGGGCGAGCCCCTCGCGCAGCCGGTGCGCGGGGGGCAGTCCGTCGAAGGGTGCGCACTTGACGGCCCGGTAGCCGGCCGCCTCGGCTGCGGCGGCGACCTCGGCGAACTCCTCGGGGGTGCGCGTGCGGAGGGCGCGGTTGATGTTGGCGTAGCGGTGCACCGGACGCGCCGCGGCAGCGCCGAGGGCCTGCCACAGTGGCACGTCCGCCTGACGGGCGCGCAGGTCCGTCAGCGCCTGTTCCAATGCGCCGTGCACGGTGTGGCGGGCGAGCGGCGGGGTGGACGTGTCCGCGCGCAGCCGCGCCAGGACCTCCTGCGGCGGGAGACCGGCACGCAGTAGCGCGGCGGCCAGGGCCCAGGCCCGGCGGGCGCCGGGACCGGCGTCCGAGGACTCGCCAAGTCCGGTGCGGCCCCCGGTGTCGGCGAGCGCGGCCACCCACCAGGTGGTGCGTGCGGAGACCCGCGTCTGGTGCAGTTCGAGGCGAAGCGGCCCGCTCACGCGTGCGTCACCAGCTTCTCCGCTCCTTGCTCGAAGCCATGCCCGAAGCCTTGCTCGAAGCCGAGCGGGTCGCTGAAGTAGGCGTCGAGGAACGGCGCCGCGCTGGACAGCACGAGGGCGTGCGGGCCCAGAGCTGAGGGGACGAGCCGCGCTGCCGCCTCGGCTCCGAGCTGGCTGCGCCGCACCAGTTCGCGTCGGACGTCCGGCAGGTACTCGGGCGTCTGCAGCGGTCCTCCGGCCAGGACCACCAGTTCCGGGTTGACCAGGTCGAGCACGAGGGCGGCGGCCCGGCCGACGTGCCGGGCGCGGCGCCGCAGGAGCGTGCCCGCGGCCCGGTCTCCCTGCTGGGCGCGACGCACCAGGTCCTCGAAGGCGTCGTGTTCGCTCGCGGCACCGGAGGCGCGGGCGAGCGCCAGCACCGCCTCGTCGGTGGCGACGGCGTGCAGGCAGTCGTACCTGCCGCAGCCGCAGCGCACTCCGCGCGCGCCTGCCACCGGCAGGTGGGTGAGCGTTCCGGCCGCCGAGCGCGGACCGCCGTGGATGCTCCGGTCCAGCACCAGAGCGCTGCCGATGACGTTGCCGATGAACAGCTCCACCATGCTGCGCGCGTTCGTCGCCGCGCCGTACCAGGACTCGGCCAGGGCCATCGCCCGCACAGTCCCCTCCAAGCGCAGCGGCCGGCCCAGGGCGGTGGCGAGCAGGCTGCGGAGCGGGACGTCGTACCAGCCGAGCGGCTGGTGTTCGACGACGATGCCGTGTTCGGTGTCCACCCAGCCGCCGATGCCGACGCCGACACCGAGTATCCGGCGGCCCCGGCCCAGCTCCTCGACCAGCTCGGCCACGGCGTCGGCCGCCTGGGTGACCAACTCGCCCGGCTGGAAGGAGTGGTGAGGGTGCGCCGCCTGGCCGAGCACGACGCCGCGCGGATCCACCAGCCCCACCGTGGTACGCAGCAGACCGATGTGGATGCCGACGACGGCACTGCGCGCCGGGGGGAGGTCCAGCGGGATGCGGGGTCGCCCGGTCTCCTCCGGGCCGCGCACGCCGGGCAGTTCGTGCAGCAGCCCGGCCGAGGTCAGTCGGGCGGTCAGCCTGGTGACGGTCCCGGCGGAAAGGCCGGTGAGCTCGGCGATCCTGGCACGCGGCTGGGGACCGTGCGCCAGCACCGTCCGCATGATCGCGGCGACGTTGCGGCGGCCGACGTCTGCGGGCTGTGCCACCGTGGAGGTCCACGAGGTGGGATCGGCCGTCCCGGACCGCTCGATCATGGTTTCTTCCCTGCCGTTCTCGGGTCGTGGTCGCGGACTCTCAGGGTCGTCAGGATCCCAGGGTCGCCCGGGCCGCTGCGGCCTGGGCGGCGGCCCCCGCCGCCTCCGCCTCGTCGGCCGCCTGCTCCAAGCCCGTTCCGGTCGTGGCGAAGAAGGGGAAGGCCAGCAGCACGGCAGCGCAGACGAGGTAGGCGAGCGAGAACAGCGCCACCGCGTGCAGGCTCCAGGCGCTGATGACCGTCGGGCCGAAGCCCGCGGTGACGGCGATGGCGAGCCTGCCCGCCGCCTGGGTGAAGCCGGTGCCGACCCCGCGCAACGCGGTCGGGAAGAGCTCCGCGGACCAGATCCATGCCAGCGTGCCCGGCCCGATCCAGGTGAAGAAGGTGAAGGCGAGCCAGCTCACGAAGACCACGGTCCGGTTTCCGGTGCCTCCCCAGGCGAGGACCTGGGTCACGGCGAGGGCGGCCAGCGCGGTGGCCACGCCGAACCAGCGGCGGTCGACCCGGTCGACCAGGAACGCACCGAGCCCGACCGCGCCGAGACCGACCAGGAAGCCGTAGAGCGTGAACTGCATGGCCTGACTCGCGTCCAGGCCCGCGGCGGTCAGGAAGAGCGGACCGGCGATGGTGCTGACCCCGCCGCCGAGGCCGTTCGCCGCGAAGAACAGCGCGAAGGCGAGCGTGCGGGTGCGGTACTTGGCGCCGAACAGACCTCGGTAGCCGCGCAGCCCAGCGGCGGAGTCGGGACGGGCGGGGCGCTCCAGGCCGAGTCGGGCGAAGACGGCGTCCGCCTCAACGTGCCGGCCCTGGGCCTGAAGCCAGCGCGGCGACTCGGGGAGCAACTGCCGACCGGCCAGCACCAGCAGGGCGGGTATGGCCGCCAGACCGAAGAGCCAGCGCCAGGCGTCCGGGTTCCCCTTCAGCGCGATGGCGACGAGCGCCGAGGTGATCGCACCGAGCAGCCACATCGCGTTCGGCAGCGAACCCGCGAGCCGTCCGCGCCGCCGCGCGGGCGCGACCTCGGCGAGGAAGGACGAGCTGGTCGGGATGTCCATGCCGACGCCGACGCCGATCAGGAAGCGCGCGGCGACCAGCTCCGGCACGTTGGTGACGAAAGCCGAGGCCAGGGCGAAGACCACGAAGAGCAGGAGATTGATCACGAAGATGGCGCGGCGGCCGAAACGGTCCGTCAGATCACCGAAGACGAGTGCGCCGAGGGCCGCGCCGACGAAGCTGGCCGCGCCGAGCACCCCCTTGTCGACGGGCGTCAGGCCGAAGGCCGGGCTCAGGAAGATCAGAGCGGTGCTCATCACCAGCAGGTCGTAGCCGTCGACGAACTCGCCGAAGGCGACCAGCGGCGGCGCGAGTCTACGCACGGTCCGGGCGGAGACCCGGGAGGTGGGAACGGCGGCGGAGGACATGACGGCTCCAGGCAGGCGGAGTGGAGGTGCTTAGTTTCACCCCGAAAGTTAGAGGCCGTGGACGGCGCGGAACAAGACTGGCGACGCGTCAGAACCGTTTCGGGGCCAGGTTTCACGGGGCGCAACACAGCCGCAAAGCCCCCGCAAGGCCGCCGCAGGAAACGGGCGTCGCAGGCCCGGTCACCGGTACCGTGCCCGCACCCCCGGCATCCCGACACCCTCCCCAGGAGCCCCCGTGACCGCAGTCCATCAGGCCCGCGCCGTCCTCGAAACCCGCGCCGTGGTGGGCGAGAGCCCGCTGTGGGACGCCCGAGAGGGTGTCCTGTGGTGGACCGACATCCCCCGTGGGGAGCTGCACCGCTACCACCCGCAGAGCGGGCGCGACACGCTTCGCGCCGCGTTCCCCGCTCCGCTCAGCGCCGTCGCCCTGCGCGCCCACGGCGGACTGTTGTTGGCGCTCGGCGACACCGTCGCCGCCTTCCGCTCCGACGCGGGCGACACCGGCGACACCAGTGCCACCGGTGCCACCGAGCCGGAACCCCTCGCCCGGTTCGCTCTGCCCTCAGCCGACCACCGCCTCAACGATGGCCGTTGCGATGCCCAGGGCCGCTTCTGGATCGGCAGCATGTCCACCACGGGCGAGTCCGGCACCAGTGCCTTGCACCGCATCGAAGGCGCGGGCGGCGCCGCGCACGTGACGACCGTGCTCACAGGTGTCAGCATCTCCAACGGACTTGACTGGTCGCCGGACGGGACCGTGGCCTACTACGCCGACTCACCCACCCGCGAGGTCGCCGTTTTCGACTGCACCGGCCCCGGTCTGCACCGCACCGGCACCCTGGCACGGTTCACCGACCGCGTTCCGGACGGGCTGACGGTCGACGCCGAGGGCGGCGTCTGGGTCGCGCTCTTCGGTGGCCACGCCGTCCACCGCTACCTGCCCGACGGGACACTCGACGCGATCGTCGCGGTCCCCGCCGCCAAGGTCACCAGCTGCGCCTTCGGCGGCGCGGACCTGCGCACCCTCTACATCACCACCGCCAGCCGAGGCCTGAGCGAAGCCGAGTTGGGCGACCAGCCGATGGCCGGCTCGCTGTTCGCCTGCGAGCCGGGCATCGTGGGCGTCCCCCCGCACCCCTACGCCGGATGACCCGTACAGGAACGACCCGTACAGGAACAACCCATGCAGGAACGACCCATGCAGCAACAGGGAGCGAAAGACATCCGAGCCGCACAGGGCACCGCCGGAGGCTTACGCGAAGCCCGCCGTGGCGTGTGGGGCGTAGGCTTCCTCCAGGAAGTCCGCCTCAGCGTCGTCCAGCTCCAAGTCCACCGCAGCGATGGCATCCTGAAGGTGCGTCAGCTTGGTCGCCCCGACGATCGGCGCGGAGACCACGGGATTGCGCAGGACCCAGGCCAGTGCGACCTGTGCCGCGGAGACCCCGCGCTTGCCCGCAACCTCGTGGACCCGCTCGACGATCGTCCGGTCGCTCTCCAGGTACAGGCTCTTGCCGAACTCGTCGGTCTCGGAGCGCGCGGTCGAGGCGTCCCAGGAGCGGGTCAGCCGCCCCCGGGCCAGCGGGCTCCACGGGATCGAGCCCACGCCCTGGTCCGCGCAGAGCGGCAGCATCTCTCGCTCCTCCTCCCGGTAGAGCAGGTTGTAGTGGTTCTGCATGGAGACGAACCGCGTCCAGCCGTTCCGCTCGGCGGTGAACTGGGCCTTGGCGAACTGCCAGGCGTACATGGAGGAGGCCCCGACGTAGCGGGCTTTCCCCGCCTTCACCACATCGTGCAGCGCCTCCATGGTCTCCTCGATGGGCGTGCGGTAGTCCCACCGGTGGATCTGGTAGAGGTCGACGTAGTCCGTCCCGAGCCTGCGCAGGCTGTTGTCGATCTCAGCGAGGATCGCGCGCCGTGACAGCCCGGCGCCGTTCGGGCCGGGGCGCATCCGGCCGTGCACCTTGGTGGCGATCACGACCTCCTCGCGCGGGACGAAGTCCGTAAGGGCCCGCCCGACGATCTCCTCACTGGAGCCGTCCGAGTAGACGTTGGCCGTGTCGAAGAAGTTGATCCCGGCGTCCAGAGCGGCGCGGATGATCCCCCGGCTGGGTTCCTCCGCAAGGGTCCACGCGTGGTTGCCGCGGTTCGCCTCGCCGAAGCTCATGCAGCCGACGCAGATCGACGAGACCTCCAAGCCGGTGGTCCCAAGTCGGTTGTAGCGCATGGTCGTCCTCTCTCGTACGAGGTCGGCACCGAACAAGCCGACCCGGCTCAGGTGCACGCTACCCGCTGTCCACGCCGACCGACCGGACCCTGCGAGCGCGGCTCGACAGCAGGGCGAAGAGAAAGTTCGTGCAAGGGGATTGACGCTGCCTCAATTAGTTTGAATGCTACTTGAACTAATTAGACCGTAGTCGTCACCGACGCCGACGGTGGTCGCCGCCTCCCGAAGAGCAGATCAGGAGCACCGGATGTCCGTACCCCTACGCCGAAGGCGCGTGCTCAGCCTCGCCGCGCCGCTTGCCACCACCCTGATCGCGTCCGCCCTCCTCGGCGGTACGTCCACGCCCGCTGTCGCGGCGTCCCACCGCACGGACGCGGTGGTGGACGGTGATGCGCGGTTCGAAGTGCTGACACCGACGCTGATACGCCTGGAGTACGCAGGGGACGGGAAGTTCCAGGACGCCGACACCTTCAACGTCGTCAACCGCGACCTCCGCACGCCGCCGTTCCGGACCTGGACCACGGGCGGCTACCGGTACATCGCCACGGCGCAGGAGACGCTCGCGTACAAGGAGGGCAGCGGCCCCTTCACGCCGGCCAACACCTCCGTCCAGCTCATGGACGGAGCGAAGAAGGTCGTCGCACATCCGCAGTTCGGGCAGGTGATGCCCGCTTGCGCGATCGGCGCGCTGTGCGAGGCGGAGAACGGTCAACTGGCCGGCGGCGCCGCGGAGGCGAACGATCACACCGGCTATACCGGGACCGGATTCATCGACGGCTACGAGGGTGCCGGAGCCTCCGACACCTACCAGATCACCGGCCTGCCGTCCGCAGGCGACTACACCCTGACCATCCGCTACGCGAACAGCACCGGCAACGACGGGAAGACGACCACCCGCACCCTGTCGGCCCAGGTCGGCGGGACGACGCAGGCGCGCTTCAGCCTTCCGGTGACCAGCAGTTGGGACAGCTGGGCGACCGCGCAGGTGACGCTGCACCTGGCCAAGGGGAACAACACCGTCACCGTCGCCGAAGCGGCGGACGACTCCGGCGAGGTGAACATCGACAGCCTCGCGGTCACCCAGCCCGGCGCGCCGTATCCGAAGCCCGGTCCGGTCCAGCCCTCTCCGGTGCTCGGCGGCTACCGCCGCGGGCTCGACGGCCAGTACGGTCCCGCTCCGCTGTCCCCGGGGGTGCTGTCCACCAACGGGTGGTACCTGCTCGACGACTCGACCACGGCGCTCTTCGACCCCGCGCACAACACCGTCTCCCCGCGCCCGTCCCACGGCGGCAAGCCGTACCAGGACGGCTACTTCTTCGGATACGGCCTCGACTACCAGCAGGCGCTGCGCGACCTGCGCGCGGTCACCGGCCCGGACGTGATGCTTCCCGAGTCGGCGTTCGGCGTGTGGTACTCCCGCTACTACCCCTACACCACCTCCGACTACGAAACGACGCTGCTTCCTCAGTTCCGGGCCAACCAGACGCCGATCGACAACCTCGTCGTGGACACCGACTGGAAAGCGCCGAACCAGTGGGACGGCTGGAACTGGAACACGGCCCTGTTCTCCGACCCCCAGTCCTTCCTCGACTGGGCCCACGGCCAAGGGCTGACGGTGGCGATGAACGTCCACCCCAGCATCAGCACGGCCGACCCGCAGTACGCCGAGGCGCAGGCGATCGCCAAGAACAAGCTCCAGTGCTCGGACGGCACCTGCACCTTCGACTGGTCCGACCCGGACCAGCTCAAGGCGTACTTCGCCCTGCACCAGCCGTTCGAGAAGCAGGGCGTGGACGAGTGGTGGCTGGACTGGTGCTGCGACAGCAGCACGGCCTCGATGCCCGGCATCACCCCGGACTCCTGGATCAACGACCAGTACACCGCTGACGGCAACGCGCGTGGCCAGCGCGGCTACGCCTTCTCCAGGCTCGGCAGCTCGTACACGGCGTCGGGGTACTCGGGGTCGGTGGCGCTGCCGAGCGGCCCGTGGGCCGACCACCGCTACACACTGCAGTTCACCGGCGACACCGGCGCGACGTGGGACATGCTCGCGTTCGAGGCCGAGTTCACCGCTGACGAAGGCGCGGCCATCGGCCAGCCGTACGTCTCCGACGACATCGGCAGCTTCTACACCCAGCACGACCCGGACGACCTGTACGCGCGCTGGGTCCAGCTCGGAGCGTTCCAGCCCGTGCTCCGCCTGCACTCCAACCACGGTGACCGACTGCCGTGGAACTACGGGCCCGCGGCCCAGGCCTCGGCGGAGAAGTTCCTGCGGCTGCGGGAGGCGCTCGTCCCCTATACCTACTCGCTCGCCGAGCAGTCCGTGCAGACCGGCCTTCCCATGGTGCGGGCGATGTACCTCGACTACCCGGGCGAGCCGGACGCCTACCAGCACCCGGACCAGTACCTGTACGGCGACGACGTGCTCGTCGCGCCCGTGACCACACCCGACGACAGCACCGGCCACGCCACCACGACCGTCTGGTTCCCGCCCGGCTCGTCCTGGACCGACTACTTCACCGGCCAGACCTACGCCGGCGGCACCACACAGAACGTCACCACGGGCCTGGACACCATGCCGGTCTTCCTCAAGGCCGGAGCGGTCATGCCGCAGCGGACCGACTACGTCGACGACAACGCGCAGAAGCCCCTCGACCAGGTGACGCTCAGCATCGCGGCGGGCGGCGACGGCTCGTTCAGCCTCTACGAGGACGCCGGACAGGGACACGGCTACCAACACGGCCAGTCCGCCACCACCGAGATCACCACGCGCGCGGAGGGATCCGCGACCACCGTCACCATCGCCCCACGCCACGGCAGTTACCCCGGCGTGGTGACCCACCGCAGCTACACCCTGCGGATCTCCGACAGCACCCGACCCACCACGGTCACCGCCGCCGGTCTGCCCCTGACCACCTGGACGTACGACCCGACCAGCCGCACACTCACCGTCCACCTGCCCACAACCGACACCACCACCGGCACCGACGTCGTGATCGCCTGAGGCACTTCGGCAGGGAGGTGCGGAGACGATCCACGCAGGGGGGTTGACGGGACATCAATTAATTTGAATCCTACTAGAACTAATTGCACGGGTAGTCGTGAGCCATCAGTGAAGGGCATCAGATGAGAGCAAGCAGAGTCACTCGTCAGTGGTTTCGATCCGCGGCCGTCCTGGGCCTGTCCGGCGCCTGCGTCGTTCTCGGGCTGCAGGGCGGCCCGGCCGTGGCCGCCGGCACCCGGTCACCGTCCAGCGGGGCGCCGGTCACGATCGGCGGCAGATGCCTGGACGCCACCGCGACGGGGAACAGCACTGCCGTCCAGTTGCAGAGCTGCAACGGCTCGGCGGAGCAGGCGTGGACCTGGAACGGCGACGGGACGGTCAGCGTTCTCGGCAAGTGCCTCCGGACAAGCGGCGGTTCGGCGGCCACCGGCACGCCGGTGGAGCTCGCTTCCTGCGACGCCGGGACACCGGGACAGCACTTCGCCCACCTCCCGGACGGAACCATCTACAGCTCCCCCTCGGGCAAGTGCCTCGCGGTGCAGGGAACCGTGGCGAACGGCGCGGGTGTCGGCCTCGCTTCCTGCGACCCCGCGCAGGCGGACCAGGAGTGGACCGCCCCCGGCGCCCGCCCGGCCCCGTACGTGCTGTCCTCCGGTCAGGCGGTGAACTTCGACAACCCGGACGACACGCCTGCTGACGTCTACACGGACAGCAACGGCCAGTTCTACTACCAGTCCTCGCACTCGCTGTACGGTCCGACGGACAGTCGGCAGTGGGACTTCTCCACGGGGTCGAACTTCGACACCGCCAAGACCGCCGCCATCAGCAACGCGGTGAACCCGAAGAACCCCAAAGACAGCAACGCCGACACCACCTGGCGCTGCAACAACAGCCCGACCGGCGTGAGCGCCACCCCCGCACCCGCCCCGTCCGGCTACGCCGAGCGCAACTACTGCGACCTCCTCGGAGTCTGGGTCGACCCCGACTCGGGCGACTGGTACGGGCTGGTGCACAACGAGTTCACCCCCAACCCCTTCGGCGACGGACTCCACTACGACGCCGTCGACTACGCCGTCTCCCACGACCAGGGCCACACCTGGGCCATCGAGGGACACGCGATCACCTCCCCCTACAGCACCGCGCGCGACGACACCACGCAGTTCCCGGGAGCGAGTTACTACTACGGCGACGGCGACCAGCGCCTCTTCGTCGACTACGCCTCCGGGTACTTCTACGTCTTCTACGCGACCCGGGTGCTGGACAAGTCGGGCGGCGGCACGGTCTGGCTGCAGCACGTCGCCCGCGCGCCCATAGCCGACAAGATGGCCGGCTCCTCGTGGCGCAAGTGGTACGACGGCTCCTGGTCGCAGCCGGGCACGGGCGGAAAGGAGAGCGACATCATCCCCGCCGACGGCTCGGGCTCTGGCTACGTCTCCGGCGCGAACGCCTACCAGCCCTCCGCCACCGGGACCGTGGCGAACCAGGTCGCCGCGGGCAGCATGCCCGACAACTCCCAACTCGCCGTCATGAACGTCGCCTGGGACGCCTACCTCGGCAAGTACATCGGCACCCCGCAGAACAACGTCGCGCAGGCCGACGGCACCCTCACGCCGCTGCACTTCTACGAGACGGACAACCTGGCCACCGAGAAGTGGACCGACATGGGTCTGCTGCCCGGGGACCCCAACGCCGCCTGGTACCGATGGATGCTGGACCCGGCGAGCCTCACCCAGTCCACGGTCGTCGGCCGGACCTTCCGCTCCTACTGCGCCTACTACTGCTCCACCTACACAAGTGAGTACAGCGACATCACCGTCGACCCCGCCTCGACCGCCCAACTCCCGGCCGCCCCGGTGGTGGCGGGCCTGACCTACCGCATCACCGCGGACGACGGCCAGAGCCTGGCGCGCGACGGCGGACGCGTCACCAGCACGAGCACGTCCGGCACCGGATCCGCCCTGGACTGGACCTTCCGCCCGACCGGCGACGGCTTCTACACCATCGTGGACACCGCCACCGGCCGCGCACTCGGCGTCAACGGCGGCAACGCGGGCCGAGCCTGGGACTCGGGCGTGACCGAGCAGGCACCCAGCACGGCGACAGACGCCCGCCAGCAGTGGTCGATCCAGACCGTCACCGACGCGTCCGGCCGGGCCTCCGGCGGCTACCGGCTGGTCAGCCGCTACAGCGGCCTCGCACTCAGCCTCACCGACCAGACCGGCCACGAGGCGGCCACCGCTCCCCAGCGTTCGTGGAACAACCCCGGCAGCGCCGAGGACACCCGACCGGTCGACGCCCAGCTGATCAGCTTCACGCGTACCGGCGGCTCCCCCGCCGACACCGTCACGGTCGTCTCCCCGGGCAACCGGACGACCCCGCAGAACGCCGCCGTCCCCCCGCTGCGGATCACCGCCTCCGACTCGGCCCGGGGTCAGACGCTGACCTACACCGCGACCGGCCTGCCGGCCGGCCTCGCGATCGATCCGGCGACCGGAGTGATCAGCGGGACGCCGCACACGAACGGCTCATCCGTCGTCACGGTCACCGTGACCGACGCCCGCGGAGCCGACCAGAGCACCACGTTCACCTGGAACGTCGCGGGAGTCGACCTCGCTCTCGGGCGGCCCACCACCGCGTCGTCGGTCCAGCCCGGCACCACCGACACCCCGGACCTCGCCACCGACGGCAACCCGACGACCCGGTGGGCCAGCGACTTCAGCGATCCGCAGTGGCTGCAGGTCGACCTCGGGGCCGTCCACAGCATCAACGAGGTCAAGCTGGACTGGGAGGACGCCTACGCATCGGCGTTCACCATCCAGACCTCCGACGACGGCACGAACTGGACCACCATCTACACCACCACCAGCGGCAGCGGGGGCAACCAGGATCTCACCGGCCTGACCGGAAGCGGGCGCTACATCCGCATGTACGGAACACAGCGCGCGACCGGCTACGGCTACTCGCTCTGGGAGTTCCAGGTCTACGGAACCTGAACCCGCCCCGCGCCCTTCCGACCCCCACCCCACTCCGATCCCGATCCCGATCGTCGCCTCACCCCATTGCGATGGGAGACCCCCACATGCACCGTCCGAACCGACCGTCACCGACACTCCGTCAGAACACCGGACGCCGGGCCCGACTCGCCCTGCTGGCCTGCGCAGCGGCAGCGGCGTTCGCCTTCGCGGACGCGGGTCCCGCGTCAGCGGCCGTCACCCCCGGCGGCATGGTCTCCGACAACTGGTCCTTCACCGGGGCGCCCGCGGGCGGCCTGACCAAGCTGGCCTTCCCGATCACCGTGAACAGCCAGCCCGACGCCGCCGGCTACTACTGGGCCCAGCAGTTCTACCTGAAGAACAACCAGGGCGGCTACGTCGGCCTCCAGCCCCGAACCGGCGGCGGAGCGGCCCTGTTCAGCATCTTCGGCAGCGGCACCTCCTCCACCAGCCCGAACTGCCACTCCGGCGCCGACGGCGGCAGCGGCACCAGTTGCCTGATCAGCTACCCCTACACCGTCGGCCACGAGTACGAGCTCGAAGCGACCGTCACCGGCACGAACACGTACACCGGCTACGTCGTCGACGACTCGACGGATGTGTGGACCACCATCGGCAGCTGGACCGTCTCCGGCGGCGGCAACTTCCAGTCCTCCGGCGTCGGCTTCCAGGAGTACTACGACTCCGTCTCCTCCTGCAGCGCCATCCCCTACGGCCAGGCGCACTTCTGGCGGCCGTTCACCAACAGCGGCCAGGGCACCGGCACCATCACCAGCGGAGGCACCTACGGCACCTGCGCGACCGAGGGCAGCTACACACTCGACGGCAGCGGCGGCATCACCATGACCGGGCAGTAGCGGCCGGACGGGCGGCAGCCGGAAGCCGATCCGCGCGACGGGCGGAGACCGGCTGCCGCAACACGGGCCATCGCAGCGGAGAGCCGACGCGAAAGCACCGGCCGACGGCCCCAGTCAGTGGCGATGACTGCGCTTCGGCAATGGCAGAGCGACAACGAAGGTCATCGCCGACCACGTGCCCCAGGGGCCTTGAACAGCAGCGGAAGCGCCGCGTCGAGGTCGACTCCGGAGCCCGACCGAGCGCTCGCGGCCACTCGCACCGCGTCGATGGCGATCGCTGCGGAGTTCGGGCTGTCCTCGACCTCCAGGCGGACCTCCATGGAGAACGGCATGCCGAGGTAACCGGATCCCTCGATTCTGATGTAGCCGACCTTGCGGTCCCCGAGCTGTGCGATGTGGTCGCTCGGACCCAGCGACATCGCGGTTTCCGACGAGACCAACTCGCGCAGCGCGGTGGATTTCGTCAGGCGCTTCGCCGCGGAACGGCCGGTGTCCCGGAGGTTGAGAAAGTCCGTGTTCCCGCCGATGTTCAGCTGGTAAGTGGAATTCACCGTGACGCCCTGCCGGCGCAGCACACCCAGTAGCGCCTGGTGGACCGTGGTCGATCCGATATGGCTCTTCATGTCGTCGCCCAGCAGGATCGCGCTCCGGCCTCGGAACCGCTCCTGCCAGGAGCTGGACCGGCCCAGCGTGGCCGGCGTGCAGTTGACCAGGGAGCAGCCCGCCTCCGCCGCGGCCTCCGCGTAGAGCTCCGCCGCGCCCTGCGCGCCGGTGGGGAGATAGATGACGAGAATCTCGACGGCGCACTCCCGCAGCTCGGCCACGACGTCCTTCACCGTCACCCGGCGGGCCAGGTCGTGGACCTGGACGATGTCGGCCAGCGGGCCCGTGACCCCGTCCGCCAGCGGGCCGGCGCTGACAGTGGTCGACTTGACGGGCACCTCGACGTAGCAGGTCGTGCAGTTCGGCTCGACGAAGATCGCCTTCTCCAGCGGCAGTCCGATCTTTCTCGCGTCGACGTCGAACGCAGCGGTGACATGAATGTCGCGCACCGGAACGGATTCGAGGCCGGGAACCAGATCGGTGTGAGCGATTGTGCCGGCCGACACGCCGTGCAACGCCTGAACCAGGGCGGAGCTGCAGTTCCCGACGCCGACTATGCCGATGTTTGGCATGCGTACATTCCTTCCCCCGAAGGCAATTTGACGGTACATCAGTAGATCTGAGCGGTGCGGGCCGCGCAAGACTCCACGCAGTTCATTCAGCCGCCAGGAGGTGCATCACGAAGTTGGCCACCGTGGTCGGCGAGATCGCCGTAATGGCCGACGCGTCCGCCCAGATCGGGTCAGTGAGTCGATCACGATCCGCATCACGATCGCACGCGGCGAGCATCCGGGAGAACCACGTGGTGATCGCGTGATGCCTCGGTGATCCGGTGGACCACTTCGCGTACGAGTGGCGACCGTAGATGCTGACGACATCCGGGCCACGGCCGTCCCCCGCAGTCGAGAGCGCCGCCAGGTGCGTCAAGCCGGTGTCGTTTCCGATCACGATTCGGGCGGACGCGAACAGATCGACGCAGTCCACGGCGTCGAGACCGCCTCGCAACTCGATCGGCAGTCCGTCGAGGTCGCCGCCTGGGAGCTGAACGTCCGGAGCGGTGACCACGGTGAAATGCAGGGCCGGACCGATGCGGTCGAGGAGGAGCCGCGCCACCGACGCATACTGCGCGATCCCGTAGTCCTTCCGCTCGGGCATGCTCGAGGTCATCACGAATACGACGTGTCCGTCGTCGCGCTGGGCGCTCGGTGCCATGAAGCGGGGCAACGGATCAGCGTCGCACGGGAGCCGACGGGCCAGACGCCCTTCCATGTCGAGGTAGTAGCGCATCGGCATGGCCGTGTGCACCTCCACGAGGCCGTCGTCGCGCAGGTCGAGAAGGGCTTGACTGCCCTCGGGCCTGGGGGCGACCTCTACCGGGTTCGCCCCCTGCCGTTCAAAGACGTGTGCGCCCTCCCGGAACGTCGGTACGACCGGAAGAGAGCACCGCTCGATGAGCTCGGGACGCGGACCGAAGTAACGAACCTCGCACGACCGGTCGGCGTCGACATCCAACAGTGCCCGGACCGCGCCGAGTCCGAGGAGCATGTCCCCGAGCCACTTCTGCTTCAGGTTGACGCGCCACCCCTGCGAGACGGACAGGTCGCCGTGGCACGCCGGCGGCGCTTCACCGCACGCGCGCCGGTATTCGAGCATCCGCCCGATCGGCGCGCGCTCACGAGTGACGAGGAATCGGCCGGCCCGGTGGATTCCGGTTCCGTCGAGCTGCCAGGGATCCCGCAGATCTATGTCGTCTTGCACGGTCCGTCCTGCTCCTTCGGAGAGTTGAGGTGATCACGGGTGTCCGACGCGGGCACCTGCCCCGCCCGCTCAACCGCCGCCGGAGGTGTAGTGCCGGAGCTGACCGAACCAGAACCGGTAGGCCGCCAGGAACAGCAGCAGGCCGACGGCAGGCGCGGCCACCGCAAGCCAAGGCGGTATCCACAGTTCACCGGTGCGGTCCAGCAGCACGGTGGTCGGGAAGTAGCTGGCGAACGCGAGCGGGAAGGCACACGTCATGCCCCACCGGGCGACCGGGCCGAAGATCTTGATCGGGTAGTTCCCGATGGTGTTGAACGCGTTGTCAACGGCGAGCTTCAGCGAGAGCGTGGACAACATCCGGAACGCCAGCGCGGAGCTGGCGAGTTGGAACGACAGCTCCACCAGGGCGCCGCCCGCGAGCGCGAACGGCAGCAGCAGGACCAGCAGCGGCGACCAGCGCACCGGCGCCAGGACCAACCCGGCGGTCAGCGTCGCCACGCCGCCGACCAGGTCCGCAACCGTGGTGATGGACGGCCGGGTCGTGATGACCTGCACCAGCGGGTTGACCGGGCGGGTGAGGAAGCAGTCGAATTCGGCCCGCTGCACCAGCCGGTCCATGTACATCAGGGGCGAGCAGGGTATCGTCCACAGCGCGTGCGAGGTCAGGCGCATCCCGTACAACAGCACGATCTCCGGCAGCGTCCAGCCGCCGATGGTGGCGAACCGGGACATGACGGTTCCGATGAAGGCCAGTCCCATGCCCTGCAACGCCAGCCCGCCGAGCACGCCGAGGACGAAGTTGGCCCGGTACTGCAAGGTGGTGCGCAGCCCGGCGCGGGCCAGCACGGCCCAGATACGCAGCCCGCGCGGCACGCCACTACCCACCCTGCACCACCACCCGACGTATGGCCCGGGACCAGACCAACCGGGTCGCCAGCCACAGCACCACCACCCAACCGGCCTCCAGCGCGACGCCGGACAACGCCCCGGTGCCGGTCAGCGTGCCCAGGTAGATCGCGGTCGGCGTGTAGGTCACGGCTTGGAACGGCAGGACCTGACTGACAAGCCGCAGCGTGCCGGGCATGAACCACAGCGGCACCAACGCGCCGGACAGGAACTGGGACACCATCCGGTAGATGAGGAAGATTCCGCCGATCTCCGTTGACCAGAATGTGGACAGGCCCAACAACAACGACAGTAAGGTCGTGATCCCGTACGCCAGCACCAGGCCGACAAGGTAGCCGACGGCACCGGCGGTTGAGGCCGGCGGCGCCATGCCGGCCAGCAGCACCGCGAACGGCAGCGCCAGCACGGCGAACGGCAGCATCGCGCCCGTGCGCCCGATCTGCCTGGCGATGATCTGACCGAGGAAGCCGACCGGGCGGGCCAGGTCGGTCGCGACCAGACCGTCTCGCACCCGGTCCGGGATCAGCGAGAACTGCCACGGGTTGAACAGCCATGACTGCACGTTGGCCAGCGTCACGTAGGCCAGCATCAGCGACAGCGGCGCACCGGCGACCTCGGTGTGATGTCCGTACACGGTGGACCACACCACGCGCAGCACGAATATCTGGGTCAGCAGCCCGATCAGCTGGTTCAGGTAGTCAGCCCGGTAGGCCAACACGGTGCGTGCCTGCATCCGCGCCAGCCCTCGGTAGCCGGCCGGCGAGGCCATCAGGCGCTCCGATCCGCATAGATGCGCGCCACCACACCCTCCAGATCGGGCTCCACGATGGACAGGTCGGTCACCCGGTGCTGCGCCAACACCCTGGTGATCAGCTCGGTCGCGGGGAGCTTGTCCGGGTCGAACCTCAGCGTCACCGAACCGTCGGTGGTGGCGATCTGCTCCGCGCCCGGTACCTGCATCCGGTGTGCGGCGCCGGGCCCGGCGCCGTCGGCGAGCTGAACGACCAGGTCCCGGTAGGGCGCGTGACGGGACTTCAGATGTGCCACGTCCCCGTCGTAGAGCAACCGGCCGTGGTCGATGAGCACGATCCGGTTGCACAGCAATTCCACGTCATCGAGGTCGTGCGTGGTCAGGATGACCGTGGTGCCGGCGGTGCGGTTCAGGTCGGCGACGAACTCTCGGATCCGTTTCTTGGCGACCACGTCCAGGCCGATGGTCGGTTCGTCCAGGTACAGGATCCGCGGCTCGTACAGCATGGCCGCGACGAGGTCGCCGCGCATCCGCTGACCGAGCGACAACTGCCGCACCGGCGTGTCCACGAACTCGTCCAGGCCGAGTAACTCGGAGAAGCGTTCCAGGTTCTGCCGGTACCGGCGTTCGGGTACCTCATAGATGGTGCCGATCAGGCGCAACGAGTCGATCAGCGGCAGGTCCCACCACAGTCCGGTGCGTTGCCCGAACACCACACCGATCTGCCGGGCGTTGCGCTCCCGCTCTCGCCACGGCACGACGCCGCCGACCTCCACCACACCCGAGGTCGGTACCAGGATGCCGGTGAGCATTTTGATGGTGGTGGATTTGCCGGCGCCGTTAGGCCCCAGGTACCCGACCAGTTCACCGGGCTCGATCGTGAAGTCGATCTCGTCAACGGCCCGGGTCACCGTGCGCTCCCGGCTGAACAGGGTGCGCACCGCCCCGAATCGGCCTGGCACGCGGGTTGTTCGAGAGAACTCCTTAACCAACCTCTCGACCCGAATTATCGGCACGTGCCCGACCATGGCACATCGTGCCATCCGGTAGCAAGACTGTTGCCAGCAAGACGATCAGAGAACGCACGTAATACCGGAGCGCTCGGGGGGACTGTGGAAGGACGAACAGATGGGACGTCGACCGGTCAATTCAGGCCGATACCCTCGTCGCGAGCTCTGTTGATCCAGTTCGACGCACACGACCGGAATCCGGCGGCTTCTCCCGACGGGGACAATGTGATCACGCAGACCGCTCGCCGCCTGTTCCACCACCATGAGGAGCAATGGACGGCGGAGGACGAGTCCAGGTTGTGCGCCACCGACGACACAAAGCTCGCCGGGATCAAACGGACGATCGACCGGATGAACCTCGAGCGCAGTCACTTCATCGATGTGATCGACGCCTGGGTTGGTGATCACGTACCCCAGGAGCCCGCTGCGGCACTGCACACCGAGACGCTGGGATCGGTGGTCGATCGCATCTGCATCGCACGGGTCAGGGCGGACAAACTGAGTGGTCTGGCCGGGCAGGCGGCACGGGCCGTAGCGGCGCGTCGGCAGCTGGGCGAACTCGCTGATGCTTACGACCAGTTGGTGGCCGAGGTGATCGCGGGCGCACGCCGCTTACCGGCTTGGCGGACGATGAAATCCTACGGCGAGTGAGCGCGTGATCCCCCGGCAGACCCAGGACTACCAGGTCCACGACGCAGCACTCGGGCTGCTGGAGCGCGGCCAGGTGACCGTGCGCGACATGCTGGCACGGCAGCCCTGGCCCGCCGACGGCCCCGACTACCCTGGCTACGACGTGCACACCGTGCACCTCCTCCAACCCGGCCCCACGCCGTCCGGCGGCGGCGCCGGGAACGCGACGAGCCCCCTGGACGCGACCTCATGACGACCGCGGTCGTGATCGGCGGCGGGCCCAACGGGCTCGCCGCCGCGGCCCTGTTGGCCAAAGCCGGATTGCGGGTCACCCTGCTCGAAGCCGCCGCGGAGACCGGCGGCGGAACCCGCAGCGGCGAAGCTATCCTGCCCGGCCTGCTGCACGACCACTGCTCGGCCATCCACCCCATGGCCGTCACCTCACCCGCGCTGCGCGCACTGGACCTCGAACGCCACGGCCTGCGCTGGCTACTGCCCGAGGTCGACTGCGTCCATCCGCTGGACGACGGCACGGCCGGCGTCCTGCTGCGCTCCGTCGCCGCGACCGCGCGCGGCCTCGGCACCGACGGCAGCCGCTACCGAGCGCTGCTCGAACCGTCCGTGCGCCACTGGGACGCCCTCGCCGCAGACGTCATGGGCCCACTGCTGCGCATCCCCCGCCACCCGCTGCTGCTCGCCCGCTTCGGGCTGCCGACCCTCGCACCGGCCGAGGCCCTGGCGCGCCTCTTCCGGACCCCGCAGGCGCAGGCCCTGTGGGCCGGCGTCGCGGCCCACGCGTTCCGCCCACTGTCCGACCCGCTCAGTTCGGCGATCGGGCTCGGCATCCTCACCGCCGGCCACGCCGCCGGCTGGGCCGTCGCCGAAGGCGGATCCGGTGCCATCGCCCGCAGCCTGGAGCACGTGCTGCGCGCCCACGGCGGCGTGATCCACACCGGCGTGCGGGTGACCGACCACACACAGATCCCGCCCGCTGACGTGACCCTCCTGGATCTCGACCCCGGTCAGGTCGCAGCCCTCTACGGAGACCGGCTTCCGGCGCGGGTCCGGGCCGCCTACCGGCGGTTCCGCCGTGGCCCTGGCGCCTACAAGGTCGACCTGGCGGTCGAGGGCGGCGTGCCCTGGACGAACCGGCAAGCCGGCCGGGCCGGCACCGTGCACCTGGGCGGCACGCTCGCCGAAGTCGCCCACGCGGAACGCGAGGTGGCCGCCGGACGGATGCCCGAGCGCCCCTTCGTCCTCGTCGGCCAGCAGTACCTCGCAGACCGCTCGCGGTCAGTCGGAGAGGTCCACCCGGTGTGGACGTACGCCCACGTCCCGCACGGGTACGACGGGGACGCCACCGAGGCGGTGCTCGGGCAGTTGGAGCGGTTCGCCCCGGGCGTACGGGACCGGATTCTTGGCATGCGCGTCACCCGGCCCGCCGATTTCGCGTCCGCCAACCCCAACTTCGCCGGCGGCGACATCCTCACCGGCGCCAAGACACCCCTACGGCTCCTACTCGGCCCCCGCCCGGCACTCGACCCGTACGCCACCGGCATCCCCGGCGTCTTCCTCTGCTCGGCCGCCACCCCGCCCGGCCCCGGCGCCCACGGCATGTGCGGCGCCGGCGCAGCAGCCTCCGCCCTGCGCCACCTCGGCTTCCACGGCGGCGGGAAGGGCCAGGACCCGGTGGTGCCGACAACTCACCCGCGCGGGCGCGGTGTCTTCGAGGCTGCCAAGAGGGCCTTCTGGTAGTGACGTTCCAGCAAGCCGCGGATCTTTTCCTGTCCCACACACGGTCCGGCGCAGGGGCGCCTGCCCTGCACCGTTGGAGGCAAATCGACAAGGGCGCATATGGGTTGCGTCAAGCGCGCGGATTCTGCGTGCATCCCATGGCTTCAACGCGTAACGTCCAAACGTTGGCATGTTTCGGGCAAGTTAACCGGTTGCCCGCTATCGGCCGTCGACCTGGGGGTTCGTCATGACGCCTGTACCTCTGTGCACATCACCGTCCACGCTCGCCGGTCCGCCGCCCGAGCCGACGGCCGTCGAGGCCGAGCAGCTGGTGCGGCAGCTCGCGGCCGAGGACCACCTGTCGCCCGGTGCCGCGGAGCAGCGCATCCGGGAGATCAAGGACGAGGTGGCGACCACGGGTACCTATCGGCAGAGCGCGGAGGAGCTCGCGCTCGGCGCACGGATCGCCTGGAGGAACAACCCGCAGTGCGTCGGCAAGTTCTACTGGAAGGCGCTGGAGACCAGGGACTGTCGCGGGGTCGGCGCCGGTGGCGCCGATGAGGCCGCGCTGTTCGAGGCTCTGATGGAGCATCTGCGTTTGGCCTGGAACGGCGGCAAGGTCCGGCTGCTGTTGAGCGTCTTCGCTCCCAGCAGCCCCGACCGGCCCGGGCCCCGGGTCTGGAACGGCCAGCTCATCCGCTACGCCGGCTACCGGCAGCACGACGGCTCCGTGGTCGGAGACCCCGAGACGACCGAGCTCACCGAGGCGGTGCTGCGACTGGGCTGGCGCGGGAAGGGCACCGAGTACGACGTGCTGCCGCTGGTCGTCCAACGGCCGGGACACGAGCCGCGGTGGTTCGACCTGCCCTCGGACGCGGTTCCCGAGGTGCGCATCAGTCACCCCGACTATCCGTGGTTCGAGCGGCTGGGCCTGCGCTGGCACGCCTTCCCGACGATCTCCAACCAGGTACTGGAACTCGGCGGTCTGCACTACACGCTGGCGCCGTTCAGCGCCTGGTACACCTGCACCGAGATCGGCGCCCGCAACCTCTCCGACACCAACCGCTACGACAAACTGCCCTTGGTCGCCCAGGGGATGGGCCTGGACACCGGCCGCGACCGCACCCTGTGGCGCGATCGGGCGCTGCTGGAGCTGACCGCGGCCGTCCTGCACTCCTACGACCGCGCCGGAGTGTCGATCATCGACCACCACTTCGCCACCAAGCAGTTCGTGCGGCACGAGGAACGCGAGCACAAGAGCGGCCGCACCTGTCCGGCCGACTGGTCCGCGATCGTGCCCGCCACCAGCGGCTCGACCACCCCGGTGTGGCAGCGCCGCTACGAGCCGACCCGGGTGCGCCCCAACTTCTCCCCCAGCCCGACTCCCTGGCACTGCGGCGACACTCAGGGGTGAGCGCGCGGATGCCGCTCTCCTTGTTCGCGGTGCCGTTCGGAGCGGCGCTCAACCTGGGCGGCAGCGGCGTCTACGCGGTGCGGACGCTCCGCGGATCGGTCCGGCCCAACGCCGTGACCTGGCTGCTGTGGGCGGTGGCACCGGGCGTGGCGTTCGCGGCCCAGATCGCCCGCCACGCCGGCCTCGCCGCCGTCACCACACTCAGCGTGGGGCTCGGCCCCCTGATCGTCTTCCTGTGCGCGCTCAGCCGCCCGGGGTTCCGCGCGGTGCACCCCAGCCGCGCCGAACTGTGCTGCGCTGCGCTGTCCGTGGCTGCGCTGGTCGGTTGGTGGATCAGCGCGGACCCGGCGGCCGCGCTCGCCCTGAGCATCCTGGCCGACGGCTGCGCAGCGGTCCCCACGATCGTGAAGTGCCACCGCCAGCCGGCCAGCGAGGACCGGACCGTCTACGCGCTCATGGGCGTCAGTGCAGCACTGACCCTGGCCACGCTGCCCGCGTGGACGTTCCCGGCTGCGGGCTTCTCCTGCTACCTGCTCACGCTCTGCGGCACCCTGCTGATCCTGCTGCGCCGCCGGGACCGGCCGGGACCGGCGACCGAGGTCGCGCTGCCGCCCTGACCGAACGTGAGGCACGGGAGGCACGTGAGGCCGGGCTGTCGGCGCCGCCGTTCACGCATGTACGTCGCGAGCCGCGAGAGTGCCCAACGAGCCCTCCGCGCGGACGAGTTGCCAGTCGCGCGGGCGTGACCGCCCCTCCGGACCCGCGTCGCGGGTCCGGAGCCTGTCCCCGACGCGGTTCCACTCGGGACCCAGGTCGGCCCCGACGCGATGCGGCAAGGTGGAGCGGACGATCTCCCACCGGCCCGCACGCACCCGCCCGACCGACACCTCGCAGTCCAGCAGAGCCGCCGCCTGCGCGCGGCGATCGCAGCCGCGCACCTGGTCGACGAGCGGGACCAGCTGCGTCGGGAACGGCGCTGACCGGTCCCTGGCGTAGCAGAACCACGAGCCGGCGCGGACAAGCAGCCCTGTACACCCGTCCTGCGGATCCTCAAGCAGGGCTGCCGCCGGGTGAACGGGTGGGCTTCCGATGCGTTCCCAGTTCTCCAGGTAGGCCTCGTGCAGGCCCTCCTCCACCAGGACGCCCTCCTCCCAGCGCAGGGTGCCGGTGTCCGGGAGCGGAGCCGCGGGGTGCAGGTCGATCAGGCGCACCCAGCTGAACGCTTCGCCATGCTGGTGCAGCGTGCCGGCGAAGGCCTTCTGGCCGCACAGGGCAAGCAGTTGGGGGCGGTCCAGGTCCGCCAGCCGCGACGTTCCGATGGTCGGTTCGAGTCCGGCGGGCCGGCGCAGATCGCCGAAGAGGGACGGGCCCTGCACCCAGGTGACGCTGCTGGCACGGTCCGTCGAGCCGTCTGCCTCGCGCACGAATGTACGGCGCCAGACTCCGCCCAGATCCGCGAGCGCGACATCGGCCCTGACCATCTGTCCTCCTCATCCGGCGCAAAGCCGATCCGATCGCGCCCTCGCTGGGCGCCATCACCCGATCATCCTGCGGCGTTGCAACCGCTCCGGCGAGCACCCCGGCGCAGGCGGACGTCCCCGCGCACGGACGGGAGCGCGGGACCGCCGTCACCTGCGAAGTGGCTACAGCGTGACTGACAGGTCCCCCTGTCCGTCCGGTCCTGACGGGCTCGTGACGTGATTCCGGACCATCGTTACGCGCCCTTGACGCTAGCGCGGCCTGCCCCAGGGCTGACCAACCGTCAGGACCGCCGAGCAGGACGGGCGGAAGAGCCGGCACCATGGCCGTCTTCACGCTGGCCGCGCCGCCGGAAGTCGTTGGGGCACTGGACGCGGGCGGAGCGCTGGTCGCAGGTGGAGCGCTGGCACATCATCCAGGGAGCCAACCCGCCACCGTGCACTGCTATTTGACTGCGATGTAGTGCTCGGCGCACAGCCCCGCGGCCAGCGATGGGAGGCGCTGGACGGTGAGCAGGTGGCGGAGCTGACCGGCCGTGGTTGCCGCGTCGCCGATGCGGGACCGAAGAACCCATTCCTCCAGCAGCTGTAGACCACGTCCCAGACGCCGGGGTTGCGGTGCAGGTACTCGACTGCGTCGGCGTGGACGAACGTGAGGTTGCCCTGGTCGGCGAAGCGCTCCTTGGCGCGGCGTAGTTGCGGCGCGGAGCTGTCGAGCGCGGTGACGTGGGCGTGGTGGTCGCGTGCGAGGTGGGCGGCGGCCTGGCTGGCACCGCATCCGAGATCCGGGACTGTCATGAAGTTTGTGGGTTTGGCCTGGTGTGACCCGATGGGCATGGACCGGGGTCCGTGCTGGGAAGGATCACGATGGGCACCACGAACGAGCAGAGCCCCCACGAGAACGAGCACCAGGTGCAGACGGGGGCGGAGTTGGCACGAGCAATGGCCGAACAGAACCGGGAGCTGGCAGAGGACTTGATCGAGAGGGCTCGCCGGGGACGGCCTGCAACTGGTCGGCGAGAACGGGTTGTTGACCGGGCTGGTGAAGCTGGTCCTGGAAGGCGCCCTGGAGGCCGAGATGGCCGAGCACCTGGGCTATGAGAAGAGAGACCCAGCGGGTGCCGGGTCAGGAAACCAGCGCAACGGCACCAGCAGGAAGACCGTCCTGTCCCAGGTCGGCCCGGTCCGGATCAACATCCCCGTGACCGGGCTGGCGACTTCACCCCGCAGATCGTGCCCAAGCACGCCCGCCGCGTCGACGGCTTCTCCGAAACCATCGTCTCCCTCTACGCGAAAGGCCTGACCACCGGCGAGATCCAGGCCCACCTCGCCGAGGTCTACGACATCGACGTCTCCCGCGACCTGGTCTCCCGCGCCACCGCCCAGGTCGCCTCCGACCTCGCCGCCTGGCGCACCCGCCCGCTCGACCGCGTCTACGCGGTCCTGCTGATCGACGCCATCTACATCAAGATCCGCGACGGAGCCGTGGCCAACAAGCCGGTCTACATCGCGGTCGGCATCAACCTCGACGGCGACCGCGACGTGCTGGGCATGTGGGTCGGCACCGGCGGTGAGGGCGCCAAGCAGTGGATGACCTGGCTGACCGAACTACGCAACCGCGGTGTCGCCGACGTGCTGATCGCCTGCTGCGACGGGTTGAAGGGCCTGCCCGAGTCGGTCAACGACGTATGGCCGCAGACCGATGTCCAGCTCTGCGTGGTCCACATGGTCCGCACCAGCCTTCGCTACACGGCCAAGCAGCACTGGGGTGTGATCGCCCGCCAACTCAAGGAGGTCTACACGGCCAAGACCGCCGAGGAGGCCGAGCAGCGGTTCACCCGCTTCGAGGAGGAATGGGGCGAGCGCTACCCGGCCGTGATCGACACCTGGCGCCGCAGCTGGGAGCACGTCATCGTGTTCATGCGGTTCCCCGCCCCGATCCGCCGTGTCGTCTACACCACCAACATGATCGAGTCCCTCAACTCCCGCTTCCGGCAGGCCACCCGACGACGCGGGCACTTCCCCGACGACGACGCCGCATTGAAGGTCCTCTACCTGGTGATCCGCAACCCGATCAAGAACAGGGCCAACGTCACCGGCAGGACCCCCGCCTGGAAACAGGCCATCAACAGCCTCGCCGGCTGCTACGGCGAACGCGTCACGACGAACTGACAGTCACCGACACCCGGCCACCCACAAAGATCAGGACACTCCCATCGCCTGCACTCACCTGGACGGTTGGTCGCAAGGGCACGGCCGTCTGTGCTTCGTTGTCGGAGGAGAGGGGAAGGACCGCGTCAGGTGCTGGACGATGATGTGCTCGGTACGGGGGCGTTCCAGCTGGCGAGTAGGCCCAGTGCCTCGGCGTCTCGACTGCCGGGGGCGACGCCGCAGACGATGAGGTACAGGCCTTCGTCGGCGGCGAGTTCCATGGTCTCGTAGGTGAAGGTGAGTTGGCCGACGACGGGGTGGTTGAGGCGTTTGGCGCCGGCGCGGTGGCGGCGGACTTCGTGTTGCGCCCAGCGCTCGCGAAAGGTGTCGCCACGGGTGGACAACTCGCCGATCAGATCGGACAGGGCCTTGTCGTAGGGGTTGCGGCCGACTTCCGTGCGCAGGGTGGCGACGTTCTGGTCGGCGACGGCGTCCCAGTCCGGGTAGAAGGCGGGGGCGGCCGGGTCGAGGAAGGTGAAACGGGCGGAGTTGACCGGCCGGGCGGGGCTGTTGAAGACCGGCGCGAACAGGGCGCGGGCCAGGGTGTTGCCGGCGAGGAGGTCGAGGCGGCCGTTGCGGATGTAGGCCGGGACGCCGTTCATCGCCTCCAGCATGTTCCACAGCTCCGGGCGGACCGGCTGGCGCCGGGGACGGCGCGGAGTACCCGCTTGGGCGGCGGTCCCCGCGGTGGCGTTGGCGGCCCGGACGAGATCGAAAAGGTGGGCGCGTTCGGCGTCGTCGAGGAGCAAGGCGCGGGCGATGGCGTCCAAGACCGCGTCGGTGGCGCCTCGGGCATCGCCGCGCTCCAGCCGGGTGTAGTAGGGGACGCTGACCCCGGCGAGCAGGGCGACTTCTTCGCGGCGCAGGCCGGGGACGCGGCGGGTCCCGGCGAGGGGGGAGACCGTGAGGCCGGCCTGCTCGGGGGTGACGCGGGCGCGCCGGGTGGTGAGGAAGTCGCGGATCTCGCTGCGTCGGTCCATGCCTCGACACTACGGCCGGACCCCTTGTAGGGCACGCGTCTGGGGGACCCTGGCAGGGTCTCCTTCGGTGTCGAATCGGCGGCCGTGGCGGTGTTGTCTGGAGAGCGATTCACCAGCAGGTCCACCGCAGGAGGCACCGATGTCCAGCACCGCCCGCACCGCCGCTCCGGCCCACACTCCGGGCCGGGTCGCCGGCTCACCGAGGGCCATGCGCGACATCACCCTCACCGGCGGCGTGGATCCGGCCCGCCACTACATCGACGACATCCTCCCCGACGTCCTGGAAGGCCGCATCGAACCCGGCCGGGTCTTCGACCACGCCGTCGACCTGGACGGCGTCCGCGACGGCTACAAAGCGATGGCAGACCGCCAGGCCCAAGGTCCTCGTCACCCCCTGAACCACCTCGCCCCAGCCCATCGCAATCCGCTCGGAGAACACCATGAACATGACCATGAACGTGACCCTGAACAACGGCGTGACGATGCCCGCCCTCGGCTTCGGTGTCTTCCAGACGCCCCCGGACGTCACCGCACAGGCCGTCCGCACCGCCCTGGAGACCGGATACCGCCTCATCGACACCGCCGCCGCCTACGCCAACGAACGCGGCGTCGGCGAAGCCATCCGGGACTCCGGGCTGCACCGCGACGAGGTGTTCATCGAGACCAAGGTCTGGATCAGCGACTACGGCTACGACCAGACCCTCCACGCCTTCGACAAGAGCGCCGGCAAGCTCGGCGTCGACCACATCGACCTGCTCATCCTGCACCAGGCCCTGCCCAGCCGCTTCGACCTCACCCAGGACGCCTACCGCGCCCTGGAGACCCTGCTCGCCGATGGACGCGTGCGTGCGATCGGCGTCAGCAACTTCATGCCCGACCACCTCGACGCGCTGCTCAGGCAGACCGACATCGTGCCCGCGGTGAACCAGGTCGAGGTGCACCCCTACTTCACCCAGCCGAACGTACTGGCCGCCGACGCCGCCCACGGCATCCTGACCCAGGCCTGGTCGCCGATCGGCGGCATCACCAGCTACCGCGGCACCGGCACCAGCACCTTCGAGGACCCCACCATCACCGCCATCGCCACCGCCCATGGCAAGACCCCGGCTCAGGTGATGATCCGCTGGCACCTGCAGGAAGGCCGCTCCGCCATCCCCAAGTCCGTACGCCCCGAGCGCATCGCAGAGAACTTCGACGTCTTCGACTTCGAACTCACCACCACCGAACTCGCGGCCCTGGACGCCCTCGACACCGGCGTCCGCGGCGGCCCCGAACCGGCCGACATCACCCTGGAGGCCTACGGCCGCGCGATCCCCGAGGCCTGACCCCCGATCGGATCAGCCGTGTGTCGTGCCGAAAACCCCGTCCGTGCAGGTCAAGCAGCATGGTGGTACTGGTCCGACGAGGGGGGCATGCCCCTAACCTGTTCACCGCTTACGGGGCGGGGTCCGGATCCACGTTGAGGATCTCGGCGCCCACCTCGTCGGGCGTGAGCGCTGCGACGCCGACGCGCGGTGCGACGAACTCAGGCCTGCCTACGATCCCTTGGCCGACAACATCGCCTAAGCCGACATGCGCAAGGGAGGGACGGCCGAACGGGCCTCGGGCCAGCTCTCCGTCGTGCGAATTCCGTCGAGCTCGCGGCACGTACCACGTACTGCGACGGTATGCGCGCCCGCGGACAGGTGCCGTCCGGCAGGTCCGGCCAGGTGACGCCCGTCGGCGTCTGACGGAAGATGCCACCTTCAGGTGACACCACGAGTGGGTGTGGCTGAAGGAGCGTCAGCATGCAGGCGGGGGTGCCATACAAGGAGCGGCGGGAGGTCCCCGGCGACGCTGTCGAAGCGGACGCGCCCCCGGGCCAGGGTGTCGACCTGGTCCTCAACCCGGTCGGCTGCCCGGTCCGCCGGGCGATCCCGGACGCACTCGCCCCGTTCGGCCATGGCATCGTCGACGGCGATCTGGGGCGCTACGCGGACTGGGGCCCGTCAAGGTCGGGCCTTGCCGAAGTACATGAGTTCCCACAGGGCGTCGTCGGTGTGGTTCTCCAGGAGTTCTTCGCCCCGGTACCGTTCGACGCGCAGCTCGCCGGCTTCCCCTCATCTTGGGGATGACGTGGCCGGCGACGTCGTGGCGGTCGGGTCCCGGCTCGCACCAAAGGGAAAGCTGTTGGCGACATTGCCTGAACGCGTGCTGATAGCCGAAGCCAGTGTCAGACGGCAGCCCGTACAGCGAAGGCGGCTACGGCGGCACCAGCGTGTCCTCCCCGTGCTGGACGGCCGTCCCGGCCGACGCCAACCAGGCCCGCGGTGACCGTCCGCTCGGGTTCGCCAACCCGGAGATCTACGACCGGTTCGGTACCAAGGACTTCCACGACATCGTCAACAAGACGGCCCTGAACGGCCAGCCGCCGCTCAACGCGGTCTTCGACAACGGCTTGCAGAACGGCAGCCTGAACGCCGCCCTGGTGGCCTTCGGCCGTGACTACGGCCTGGTGGCCACCCCCGGCTTCTCCAACGCCACCGGCGTCGGCTCGCCGACCGCCGCCTACCTGGAGTCCTACAAGCACTGAGAGCCGGACAGCAGAGACTAGAGACTGCACACGACTGAGTCCGAGGCCCCGGGCCCGGCGGGGATCACGCCCCGCCGGGCCCCTGCCTTCACAGTCGGCAGGCTCTCCCCGAACGTTGTACGAACCGGCCACCGATCCGAGTCATCGATCTCGGTCCGACCGACACCCCGTTCAGCTGTCACTCTTCACCCGACGCGGGGCTCTGCGGTTCCCGGCATCTCGCGGGCACCGGGCTCGCGACGTCTCGATGCCGTGGCCGCCCGCCACCCCGTCCTTCGCCGGCCTGGGTCACGGACGGCTCTGGAAGCTGAGCAGGCCGATGGCGTTTCCGTCGTGGTCCACCACGGGCCAGGCTGCCAGGCCGCGCGAGTGCATGGTGGCAGCAGCGGTACCGGCGGACATGTCGGCGGTCGCGAAAGGGGCGCGGTCGATCTTGGCGTTGCGGACCGGGGTGCGTTCGGTGTACCAGGAGCGGGTCTGGAACGGCGCGAGGTGCTGACGGGTCAGCAATCCGGCGCAGCGGCCGTCGTCGTCGCGGACCAGGATGTGCGGGGATCCAGAGCTGCGCAGGATGTCCATCGCGGCATCGACGGTCACGTCATCGCTGATCTGCAGGTCCGGGCGTTTCATGAGGTCGCCGACTGTCGCGGCGGTCATGGCGGGGTCGGGGGCAAGGGAAATGGCGGGCTCCTTTGAGCTGCTGCGGCGGGGTCGGCGTGAGTTTTGGCGCTGGTGCTCGACTCCTGCCTGGGGCGTGCGCCGTTGACGGACCCTTGTGGTCCGACGCCGGTGGGAGCGTTATGCGGCGGGAGCGGTGCGCCTCGGCATCGCTGTACTGCGGGGGCTGCTGGTGGTCGGCCGGTTGCGGCTGGTGTGGGCGGGGCGGCCGCGGTGGTCGCGCCGCGCGGCGGCGTTGCGGCGGGGGTGTTCGACGACGGGGTCGGCGATGACGACGGGAACTCCGGTGGGGACGCGAGCACCGGTGACGCGGGCCAGCACCTCGTCGGTGGAGTGGACGTGCGCGGAGGCCGGGGTGATGCCTGCGTTGGCCATCATGCGAGCCGTCTGGCGGCGTTGGTGGGGCAGGACCAGGGTGACGACCGTGCCGGACTCGCCGGCCCGGGCGGTGCGCCCGCCGCGGTGCAGGTAGTCCTTGTGGTCGCTTGGCGGGGCCAGGTTGACGACCAGGTCGAGCCCGTCAACGTGGATGCCGCGGGCGGCGACGTTGGTGGCGATCAGCGCGGTCACCTGTCCGGTGCGGAACTGCTCGAGGGTGCGGGTGCGCTGGGGCTGGGACTTGCCTGCGTGCAGGGCGGCGGCCTTGACCCCGTTCGCGAGCAGGTCCGCCACGAGACGGTCGGCGTCGTGCCTGGTGTCGGTGAACATGATCACCCCGCCGTCGCGGGAGGCGATCCGGGCGATCGTGGCGTCCTTGTCCGCGCTCTGCACATGCAGGACGTGGTGCTCCATCGTGCTGACCGCTCCAGCGGACGGATCAACCGAGTGGGTGACCGGGTCCTTGAGGAAACGCTGCACCAGGCGGTCGACGTTGCGGTCCAACGTGGCGGAGAACAGCATCGTCTGGCAGCCGTCGGCCACCTGGTCGAGCAGCTCCGTCACCTGCGGCAGGAAGCCCATGTCGGCCATCTGGTCGGCCTCGTCCAGCACCGTGATCCCGACACGGTCCAGGAGGCAGTCGCCCCGCTGGATCAGGTCCATGAGCCTGCCCGGGGTGGCCACCACGACCTCCGCTCCGCGGCTCACCTCCCGCGCCTGCCGGGTGATCGACATCCCGCCGACCACGGTCGTCATCCGCAGACGCACCGCGTGCGCGTACGGGGTCAACGCCTCGGTGACCTGCTGCGCCAGCTCTCGTGTGGGCACCAGTACCAGGGCCAGCGGGCGGCGCGGCTCGGCACGCCGACCGGCGGTACGGCCCAGCACGGCGAGGCCGAACGCGATGGTCTTGCCCGAACCCGTGCGCCCGCGGCCCAGCACGTCACGGCCCGCCAGAGCGTTCGGCAGCGTCGCGGCCTGGATCGGGAACGGGGAGGTGACGCCCTGTCGGGTCAGCACCGACAACAGCGCGTTGGGCATGTCCAGCTCGCCGAACGACTCGACGGCCGCAAGTGCGGGTGTGACGCTGACCGGGATCGCGAACTCGCCCTGCGGAGCGTCGCCCTGACGCCCCCTTGGGGCTGACGACGACCGTGCGTTCCCGGAACGGGCACCGTAGAAGGCGCCACCGCCGGATCGGTCCCCGCTGCCGCCGGCGGAGCGGGACCCGCGGGCTCGGCCGCCGGACCGTGATCCTTCGGCGGAACGGGAACCGGAGTCCTGGTGCGAAGAGCGACGTGCATGAATCATGCGGAACCTTCCTTAGGGCGGCACGTCACCAGGAAGGTTCCGCAGCGTGAGGCGCAGGCGGAGACCACAAGAGAACGGGCCGAGAATGTGGCGGGTGGAGCGTGGACGGTACCGCCGCGCGGCACGTCACCTACTGTCGGCGCTCACCGAAAAGGGGCGGGAGCGAGAAACCTCGAACGTGCGACGTCGTGGTGGGGGCGCCGTGCGTCGGACTGGACGCTGTGCGTTCGCGGGAGCGGTTTGCGGGACCAAGGGCCTGAACGGCCGGACATGGGTCGTGGCGCAATGCCGAGGGGCCCGCACCGGGCATGTACGCGGTGCGGACCCCTCGCTGCTGGGCGGGTGCCTCGGCAGAAAAACTACAGCGGACGAATGTTCTCGGCCTGCGGGCCCTTCTGGCCCTGCGCGACATCGAACTCGACCTTCTGGCCCTCGAGCAGCTCACGGAAGCCGTTGGCGTTGATGTTCGAGTAGTGGGCGAAGACGTCCGGGCCGCCGCCGTCCTGCTCGATGAAGCCGAAGCCCTTTTCCGCGTTGAACCACTTCACAGTGCCATTAGCCATAAAACAATCTCCTTCAAGGGGCTGTCCGAAGCGCGCACGGCGCGGGCTTCGAGTCGCCGCGATGAGCACCCACCCGAAAAGACCGGGAAACAAAAATGCGCCTGCAAACATCAGCAGGCGCACACAAAGTTCATGGGAACCACTACTGCAACTGATGAGATCCTAGCAGGCCCCGGCCGGCCCTGCCCGGATATTTCACCCCCAGTTCCGGGAGGACGTCTCCGCGCCCACCACCCACCAGGCCTCCGGCCCCGCCAACACGCCGTGACAGCCCGATGGTTGAGCACATGGCCGCCCCCGTGGTCCGCTTGGCGGCGGCTCCCGGAAGCGTGACACGGCTGGATCTGGGACAGGTGTCGCCGACACTGGCGCCCCGGCGGTTCGAACCCCGGACGGCCATCGCGCGCCGCCGAATTCAGCTCCCAGGGGACTGCCTTTTCAGGGATTCCGGCACATACTGGAGCCAATGAGAAAATCAGCAGCAGTCCGGCGGCCCCTGCCCACCAGTCCCTTCAAGGCCAAGGTCGAGGCACCCCTCAAACGGTTCGCCCTGGGTGACCGGGTCACCCATGACAGCTTCGGCCTCGGCCGGGCCATCGGCGTCGAGAGCGACGGTGCGGTGCTCGTCGACTTCGGATCGCAGCAGGAACGCATCTACGAGCCGTATGCGGGGATGTTCAAGCTCTGACTTCAGCCGGACCTGGGCACAGGACCTGGTCTTTTCGATCGCCCGCCCGTGACCTCCCAGTCCCGAGACAGCGGGCGGCTCCCTGTCGCCTTGGTCGGGCTCATCCCGGCGGCGCACTGCGGGGACGAGGCTTCCCCAGGGTGACGACCCCAGCGATCGGTGGACAAGGAACGCACATCCGGCGCTGCGGGTCGGCCCCGGACGTCCGGGGCCGGCTTCGCGTGGGTGTGGTGAATCATTCCCACACCGGCCGTTGCCGGTTGCGCCTGCCCGTAGCGGGGCTACGGACGGCGACCTCGCCCGTGCGGTCTTGCCGCCGGGCTCGTTCCCTGCACACCCCAAACCGACGGCCGGGACAGGACGAGCCCGCCAGGGCCCCGGGGCGCAGGACGCCCCGGGCTTGGACCCTAGGTGTCGGCGGTGGGCTCCTGCCCGGAGTCGGCGCGGCGCAGTTGTTCGTTGATGCGTAGGGCTTCTTCGAGTTGGTCTTCGAGGATGACGATGCGGCAGGCGGCCTCGACGGCGGTGCCCTGGTTGACCAGATCGCGGGCGCGCATGGCCAGGCGCAGTTGGTAGCGGGAGTAACGGCGGTGGCCGCCCTCGGAGCGCAGTGGGGTGATCAGGCGGTGTTCGCCGAGCGCTCGTAGGAATCCGGGGGTGGTACCGGTCATCTCGGCGGCGCGGCCCATGGTGTAGGCCGGGTAGTCGTCGTCGTCGAACGTGTGGGCTGTGTCGGGACTGGGCGTGGGAGTCACTGCACCTCTCTGGTTCTCGCGAGAACGCGTCGAGGGGCCCCGGGACCTGTGTCGGCCCGGGGCCCCGAAGGGAAACAACACCATCTACCGGCCGGAGCCGGTCCTGTTCTTCCGCACCGCCCGGGGGGATGGGGCGTGCGGGGATCGCGTAAGCGTGACCGGAAACCACCGTCCTTGCCTTGGGGTCTGCGGTATCCGCCCGGGCGCGTGTTCACCGGCCGGGCGATCCTGATGGCGCCTGCGCCCTCCTTCGTTCATCTGATAGCTGACGGGGAAACTGCGTACTGCTGGTCGTGCCGGCCAGCACGCGCGCCCGCAGTCCTGGCGCCTTTGCTGGGTTCCCTGCTGTGTTCTTGTGACTGCTGGCACTTCCGTACTGCAGAGGCGGCGGCCCCTTTGAGAACCGCGGGCCGCCCGGTCCGGCAGCCAGCTCCGTCGCCCTTCCTGCGCTTGCTCGGCTTCGGGGCTCTGCTGCCGGACCGTCGTGCGAAAACTGCTGTCCTGCGGACCGCCAGTTCATGTCTGGCGGGTCTCATCGACTGCTGACTACGAGAGAAACACTAACCGCCGACGAGGGCAATGTCTACTCCAGCGAGCATAGATTTTGCATTGCCCTGGGGAGAGCTAACTTCCTGCCGCGCGGGCGCACGCGGGCGCATGCCAGCAGGACCGCACGGTCTTGTGCTCGGAGCGGGAGCGGGAGCGGGAGCGGGAGCGGGAGCGGGAGCGGGAGCGGCCGGAACCTTGGTTTGGCTCGGTGGGCAACGGCTCACGCGAGGGACTGCCGCCGTGAACAGGCCCCGCGCGCAGAGCCTCGGCGCGGGAGTTGCACGTGCCGGCAGGCCGGGGATCTGGTGTCCGCGCCACGATCGCCGGGGCGACCACGAAGCCGGCACGGGGTCCTGTGAAGAGTGCCGGTGCGGCGCAATAATCTGGCGTCATGTCGAAACCCGATGGGCTGCTCGCCGACATCGCCGCGATGGTGGAGTCCGAGCACAGCAACCAGATGCCCCTCACCGTGGTCGTGCCCGGCGCCGTCATCACCGGCAGGCTGGCCCCGGAAAGCCTGTGGCGCGAGCGCGTCGCCGAGGTCCTCGAAGCATCGGAACACCTCAAGCCGTTCTCTGCGCCCTTCGCCGCCGCCGAGGCGCAGCACGCCGCCGACCTGGACCAGAGCGGACGGCCGACCCACCTGCACCTGCACCTGGCGCGCATCCTGCAGGGCAGCTACGGGCTGCCCCATACCGGCGGCATGTACCGCATCCGTATCGCCGACATCAACAGCTGGACTGTCGGAGACCTCAGCTACTCCGACCAGTGACCGTACGCCAGGACCCGGGGCCGTCCGGTGATCCCGTTGGCCCGGGTCCTGGCGAATACGTTGTGGAGGAGCGTGCCGTCCACCGGGCCGTCACCGGCCTGGTGCAGGCCGGTGACGGCCCGGACGCTGCGGGGGCGGTGGTCAGCGGCTGGGACGCCGCGCGCCGCCGCGGACTTTGAGTCCGCCCAGGAGCAGCGCGGCGAGGAAGACGACCACGCCGATGATGAGCAGGTAGAACAGGCCCTTGGCGACCGCGCCGATAATGCCGAGCGCGACGGCGGCCAGGATGAGCAGCAGTACGAGGACCATGGCTTGGGCCTTCCCTGTGGTGCTTGGTCAGCGTCGGGCGAGGCGGCGTTCGCCGCCCTCGCCGGGCGTGTAGGGCAGTTCGTAGTGGGCGAAGACCGCCGGTTCCTGTTCGGCGGGCAGTACCCCGTCGGTGTCGATCGCTGGCGCGTCCTTGACCTGGGACTTGGCGAAGGCGACCTTCAGGTAGCCCGGGCCGACCAGCGCGCCGTCCAGTGGCACGAAGACCAGGCGGTGCCTGGTGGGCAGGCCCACGGTGACGGTGCCGAAGCTGGGCTCGTCGGTGGCGGTGTCCACATAGACGGACTCCAGCGTGCCGATCTTCTTGCCGTCGCGGTCCACCACGTCGTGCATGCGCCAACTCCCGGACATCGACTATCGCGATCACTGCCAGGCCTCCCTTCCCTGGTTGCCGTGATCGCCCAAAGTTGGCGGGTGACCGTCGGCCCGATGATGATCATGCCGTCTGGTTGCCGCGGGACGCCGTCACCGCGCGCGCGAGGACCCGTGCTCCACCCGTCCGGGTGATGCTGGGTGTGTCCGCTGCGGTGTCACGGTCCGGGCATGGGGCCGGTGTAGAGGAGTTCGGCGGTGGTGTGCTGGGCTCTGCGCAGGTGTGTGGCGGCTTCTTCGAGGGCGGCGATGGCCAGGCCCAGTTCGGTGGCCACGACGGCCTGCACCCGTGAGGGGATGGGCGGGTCGTCCAGGACGGCGAGGTGCTGGTCGGGTATGGCGTTGATCGCCGCGGCGGTCTGGTGGAGGGTCAGCGGGAGCTGTTCGAGCATCCCGGCGAGGGCGCCGAGGGTGTGGTGGGCGTCGATGGGGTAGGGGAAGCAGCCGGGCCGGGCGGTGATTTCGCCGAGGCTGCGGATCTGCTCGGTCGCTGCCGCTGCGGCCTGGTGCGGGCTGCGGGCGCCGGTCATGACGGACTCCGGTCTGGTGCGGGCTGCTGCGGTGGGGTGGTGTACCAGCTGGTAGGGGTGGGCGGGCCGGGCTGGAGGGGTGGGCGGTGGGCGTGGGCGCCGAGCATCGGTGCGTGGTGGCGCTCGGGGCGGTGGCTGGCGGGGTCGGTGACCTGCCGGCGGGGCGCGGTGGCGCTTCACTCTGCGGGCAGGTTGTGGACGCGGACCGGGCCGGCCACCACGGTGGCGCCGCGCGGTCGCGTCGGCTGTCGCATCGGTCTGGGTGCTGCCGGGGCCGGTGACCGGCCCGGGTCCTGTGGCCGGGAACCATTCTGGGCCTCGCGTCTCAGGAGGCGGTAGGCGGCCAGGACCTCGGCAGTCCGGGCCGGGGAGGCCGGATCGGGGCTGGTGTCCGGGTGCCAGGCGCGGGCGAGTACACGGTAGGCACGCGTGACCTGCTCCAGGTCGGCGCCCAACGGCAGCCCGAGTACCCGGCGCGCGTCCTCGACCGCGTCCCAGCCCGGTTCCCTGGTCGCCTGCCGTCCTTTGTCATCCTCAGCGGGTGTGCCGGCACCGTTCCGGGGTGTGCGGCGGACTGCGAACCTTCCCCGACGCTGCGGTGGTCACCGCGCGCGAGAGCGGCAGCCGCCGCGGGGAGCCATCCGGGGCAGGTCGGCCAGGAGCTCGCGGTGTTGGCGCCGAGCGACCGCTGGGCGGGGTGCGGTCGGATGGTGGGAGCAGGAGGTCTTCTTCGGCCAGGTCGTGCAGGTCGGCCGCCAGGAGGTCGGGGTCGGACCAGACGAGGTCCCAGAAGGCCTCGTCCACAGTCGGGTCGGTCTTCGTCTGCCAGGTCATGGTGCCGGCCTCGCAGAGGGGTCGGGGTGTCGCGCGGACAGACCGGGGGATGTGTGTGTCCGCGCGACACCGTTTCCTTTCGGGGCACCAGGCCCGAGGGTGTGGGCCTGGAGTCGTGGGATGCCCGGTTGCGGTGTCGGAGTTGCCGTGCGGGCGTCCGGGGGAAGGTTCCGCCCGCACGGCCGTTCTCCCTTTCCCGCGTCCAGGCCTGAGGGCCAAGGTCAGGCCTGGAGTTCCTTGCGGTCGCTGCCGCCGCTGATCTGGATCTTGCGGGGTTTGGCGGTCTCGGCGACCGGGATGGTGAGGGTGAGCACTCCGGCCTCGTAGGCGGCGCTGATCTTGTCGGTGTCGAGGGTGTCGCCGAGGAACAGCTGCCGGGAGAACACCCCGAGCGGCCGCTCGGAGACCTGGACCTCGGCGTTGTCGCCGCGCTGCGTGGGGCGGCGTTCGGCCTTGACGGTCAGCACGTTCTTCTCGACGTCCAGGTCGATCGCGTCCGGGCTGATGCCGGGAAGGTCGAACTGCACGTAGAACGTGTCGCCGTCGCGCCAGGCGTCCATGGGCATCGCGGACGGGCGCGACCACGTGCCGGTGGTGCCGAACATCTGCTGGGTGATCCGGTCCAGCTCGCGGAAGGGGTCAGTGCGCATCAACATCGTCGAGCCTCCTCGTCGAATCCAGTGGCAACATCGACGCGCTCACACATCCCGTGATAACACGTCGTCCATAAAGTGACAAGCTTTGAATGTCGCTTGATGGACGACATTGGGACGTGGTTACGCGTGGGTGGGTGAACAGGACATGAGTGTGGCCTTCAGCAGCCGGGCCATCGGGGGCGGGGTGCCGCGCAGCGCCGGCCGGGGGCGTCGCGGCCCGGGTGGTCACGCCGCAGCGGGGGCCGCGGCATCCTGCCGGGGGCGGGGCCGCGTGCCCTCGGCGCCCTGGACGGTGATCTTGCGGGGCTTGACCGCCCCCGCCACCGGCACGGTCAAGGTCAGGACGCCGTCGTGCAGGCCGGCCTCCAGGCGGTCGGCGTCCAGGGTGTCGGCCAGTTCGATCCGGCGGGCGAACACCCCGTGCCGCCGCTCACCGGCCTCGGTGCGCGCAGCCTGACTCCGCCCGGTGGGGCGGCGCTCCGCACGTACCGTCACCAGCCGGCCGGCCACCTCCACGTCCACCGCGTCGGCCGGGACGCCGGGCAGGTCGAGCGCGATGACATACCGGTCGCCGTCGCGCCAGGCGTCCACCGGGATCGGTGCCAGCTGGGACCCGGAACCCGGCCGGTCCTGTCGGACCGTGGGGTTCACCTGGCGGGTCACCGCAGTGCGCATGAACATCGTCGGACACCTCCGGTCCAAGGGCTTTCTCGCTGTGTCGCACCGGTGCGGTGCGAACGGAAACCGTTGTAGCATGTCGTCCAGACGATGACAAACACGCCGTCAGCGAAAGAGTGACCATCATGGACGCGCACGATCACACCGGCGAGGCGGGGCCGGTTTCCTTCATGGCCGCCGCTTCCGCGCTGGGGATGATGGACGCCGCCGCCCGCACGGCTCGCCACGCACCCCGCGAGGCTGCCGACCAGGACGACCCCCGGCAGGCCCTGGCGGCGCTGATGCTGCTGCGGCACGTCCGCGAGGAACTCGCCGGCTGGGAGACCAGCCTGATCGAGACCGCCCGCACCGCGGGGGCCACCTGGGCCGATCTCGCCGAACCCCTCGGTGTTCAAAGCCGCCAAGCCGCCGAACGCCGCTACCTGCGCCTGCGCCCGGACCAGGCTGCGGGCACCACGGCGGGCAGCACTGGTGAGCAGCGCGTCCAGGCCGCCCGCGACCAGCGCGCCGCCGACCGCGCGGTGACCGGCTGGGCCCGCGACAATGCCGCCGACCTGCGCCGCCTGGCCGGTCAGATCGGCGCCCTGGAGGACCTCACCACCAGCGCGGTCCCGGCCATGGAACGTCTCCTGGACGCCCTCGGCGACAACGACCCCGCCCGCCTGCTGGCGCCCCTCGCCGAAACCCGACCCCATCTCGAAGCGGCCCACCCGAAAATCGCGGGTCGTCTGGACGAACTCACCGCCCGCACCGACCAGCTGCGCGCCCACAGCGACCGGCAGCGCCGCACCCCACCGGGCCCATGACCGCCACGGCCACCTGCACTTGACGGCCCCCGTAACACCCTGATCCGTGACGGCCCTGCTGTCCCCGACCTCTCCGACGCCCATGACTCCAGCCGATCTCCAACAGCTGCTCATCGAGCGCGCCCCCACCGTCCCCGGCATCACCGACGCCGGCAAGCGTGACGACGACAGCCCCTACGGACTGACCGTCACCCTCACCGACGGCGGGCAGGTGTGGTGGTCCATAACCGGAGCGAGCGGACCGGCTCCCACCACCGACGAAGGCTTCAGTGCCGAGGAGATACCGGACCTGACGGGATCCTCGGTCCCGGTGGCCCACGTCGAGCAGGCCCTGGTCGCCACCGCTGCCGGCGCGGACGATCCGTCCGGCGGAGTAGTTCGCGCCGACCGGTACAGCGTCCGCCCGAACCCGCCTGCGGTCCGCTACGGCGCCACGCTGGAATGCCGTGACGGCTGGAAGCTGTTCCTGTCCTGCTACGGCACGTCCCGCCCCGGCCGCACCAAACCCGAGCAGCCCTACAGACCCCTCAGCCACGTCTGAACACCCATGGGCCGGGCGCCACTGGGGGCCGAACGGTTCAGCCCCTGGGTGGCGGCGCCGCCCGAATCTCGCTACTTGACCCGACCCGCACCCTGTCCACCCGTTGCACGAAGGAGACACGTTCCGTGGCCGCCACGACCGAGACGCTGGAGTTCCAGGCGGAGACCCGCCAGCTGCTGCAGCTGGTGATTCACTCGATCTACTCGAACAAGGACATCTTCCTGCGCGAGCTGATCTCCAACGCCTCCGACGCCCTCGACAAGCTCCGCCTGGAATCCCTCACCGACACCGACACCGGCCTCGGCGTCGACACCTCCGACCTGCACGTCACCCTGGAGGTCGACAAGGAGACGCGCACCCTGACGGTGCGGGACAACGGCATCGGCATGACCCGCGACGACGTCGTCGACCTGATCGGCACCATCGCCAAGTCCGGCACCGCCTCCCTGCTGGCCAAGATCAAGGAAGCCAAGGACGCGGACGCGGCCCAGCACCTGATCGGGCAGTTCGGCGTCGGCTTCTACTCCGCGTTCATGGTCGCCGACAAGGTCACCCTGCACACCCGCCGCGCCGGCACCGACCAGGGCACGCTGTGGGAGTCCGACGGCGAAGGCACCTACACGATCGCCGAGGCCGAAGGTCTGCCGGTCGGCACCGCGGTCACCCTCCACCTCAAGGCCGAGGACAGCGAGGACGGACTCGGCGACTACCTCGCCACCTGGAAGATCCGCCAGATCGTCAAGCAGTACTCGGACTTCATCCGCTGGCCCATCCGCATGGCCACCGAACCCACCGACACCGCCGACACGGACACCGGCGCCGACGGCACGACCGCAGGCGGGCCGGAGACCCTGAACTCGATGAAGGCCCTGTGGGCCCGGCCGCGCAGTGAGGTGGCCGAGGCCGAGTACAGCGAGTTCTACCAGCAGATCAGCCACGACTGGCAGCCCCCGGCCGAGACCATCCACATGCGCGCCGAGGGCACCTTCGAGTACGAGGCGCTGCTGTTCCTGCCCGCCCACGCTCCGTTCGACCTGTTCTCCCGCGACACCAAGCGCGGTGTGCAGCTGTACGTCAAGCGCGTGTTCATCATGGACGACTGCGACGCGCTGATGCCGAACTACCTGCGCTTCGTCAAGGGCGTCGTCGATGCCCACGACCTGTCCCTCAACGTCTCCCGCGAGATCCTCCAGCACGACCGGCAGATCACCGCCGTGCGCCGACGCCTCGTCAAGAAGGTCCTCGCCGCCATCAAGAGCATGCAGGCCACCCGCACCGACGCCTACGCGACGCTGTGGGAGCAGTTCGGCCGGGTCATCAAGGAAGGCCTGATCGAGGACCGCGACAACGCCGACACCCTCCTGGAGCTGGTCTCCGCGCACTCCACCCACGACCCGGCCGAGACGACCACGCTGCGCGAGTACGTGGCGCGGATGAAGGACGGCCAGAACACGATCTTCTACCTGACGGGCGAGAACCGCGCCATGGTCGAGAACTCCCCGCACATGGAGGCCTTCACCGCCAAGGGCTACGAGGTCCTCATCCTCACCGACCCCGTCGACGAGGTCTGGACCGACCAGATCCCCGCCTTCGACGGCCACCGCTTCCAGTCCATCGCCAAGGGCCAGGTCGACCTCGACAACGACACCGCAGACGAGGAGGACGCGAAGGCGGCCAAGGCCCAGCAAGAGCAGGACTACGCCGCCCTGCTGGCCTGGCTGCAGACCAGCCTGACCGACCATGTGAAGCAGGTCCGCCTCTCCACCCGGCTGACCACCTCCGCCGCCTGTCTGGTCGGCGAGGCCCACGACCTGACCCCCACCCTGGAGAAGATGTACCGCGCCATGGGCCAGGAACTGCCCACCGTCAAGCGCATCCTCGAACTCAACCCCACCCACCCCCTCATCACCGCCCTGCAACAGGCCCACCAGGCCAACCCCGACGACCCCGCGCTCGCGGAGACCGCCGAACTCGTCCACGGCAGCGCGCTGCTCGCCGAAGGCGGCGACCTGCCCGACCCCGCCCGCTTCACGCGCCTCCTCACCAACCGCCTCACCAAAGCCCTGTAACCCCAGCGGCGTGCGGCCGACCGGCTACACGACCGGCCGGCCGCACCCACTCCCCCGGCCCCGTACCACAACGGGTGGGGCTGCGGGTGGGTCGAACTCGCCGATCCTGACGGAAACCTCTTCGTTGTCGAATCACCTGAACCTGAGGATTTCGAGGCGCTGCTCGCCACACCCAGGGAGACGGCTGACCCGTTTTGGAGTGACGCAGTCGACCGACGGTAGGGGGCGTGCGCCGCACAGGCGAACGAGGAACGGCTGGCCAGCGAGGGTTATGAGGTGGGCGAGGGCAGACCATCCTCGCACCCGGAACCAACTGCCCTACCTTCAGACCAGAGCGAGGACAGACCGCCGGTCGCGTCGCACGGGCGGCCACCACCAACGGCCCAGCGAGGGGCCGATACAGCGGAATGCGCGAAAGCCATGGCCCGTTCGGGCCCTGACCGTGGAGGCCGCAGACCTGGCGACGCGACGGCGTAACCTGAAACCGTCCCGGCTTCCGGGGCGTGAACGGGGGATGTCATGGAGACCGGGTCCGAGGAGCGGTTGCGCGGCGACGTGCAGTCGGCCGTGGCCATACTGACGCCGGGTCAACCGGCGGTCGTTGCACGGGAGTGGTGCGACACGGTGCAGCTGGACCGGGAACAGGTGGGCTGGCAGCGCCTCTGCCTGGCCGGGTTGGAGCTGCCAGCGCCCGCCCCGGAGGCCGCGGCGGACGCGCTCGCCGCGGGCGGCTGGGAGACCCGGCGCTGGGGCGGCCACGTCCGGGCGCAGCGCGAGGGCTGCACCCTCCGCCTGGACACCGGCTGCGGCTCGCGACTGCTCACCCTTCTGGCGGCAACCCCGGTGGTGTTCGACCACCCGGAGCGGGGCTGGCAGCAACCCCAAGCCACGTACAGCCTCGCCGACGGTGTGCTCTGCCACGAGTGCAACGGCTGGACCGTGTGCAACGAATGCGGCGGCCAGGCACGGCTGAGCGGCGGCAGGAAGTGCTGGTGCGCCGCGAGCAACGCCGGCCCCGGACGCTGCGGGGTCTGCCACGCCAAGGGCAGCCACCCAGCGGCCCGGCTGCGGCGCGAGCGCCACCGGCGCGAGAACCCCTGGGAGTACGACAACGAGGTCGCCACCGACTACATCGGCACCCAGCCCGACCCCGACGCCTTCGAATGGCCACCCACCGTCACCGGCTTCACCACCGAGACCGCCGCCCTGGCCGACCTCGCTCAACGACAGTGCCCCTGCGGCGAGTTCCGAGCACTGTGGCGGCACGAACGGGAACAAGCCGACGGCTACTCCGCGCTCCGCTTCATCGGCGACTGCAAGGCCTGCGCGGCGATCCGCGCCCACGCCTACGAACTTCCGTAGAGCTCGTAACACGATCTTGCGGGTTGGTGCAGGTCAGCCGTAACCGGTGTGACGGCTGGGCCGTTCGTGAGGACGTGAGCGTCGAGCCGTGGGTCGTGGACGACGAGTTGTGGGCGATCATCGAGCCGATGCCGCCCCCCTGGCCCCCTGCAGGGCGTCCTCTTTGGGCTCTACACCGGGATCCGTGACTGCAGTTGCCGTTGGAGCTGGGCGTCGGCCCCGGGCAGACCTGCTGGAGGCGTCTGGGGCGATGGCAGGATGCAGGGGTCTTCGACCAGCTCCATCGGAAACTGCTCGCGGAACTCAACACGGCCAGGCGGACTGGACTGGAGTCGCGCGTGCGTGGACGTATCCCAGGTGCGCGCGAATCCCACTGAGGATCCGGCTTCAGCCCCCTGGGACCACTTTGGGACCAGACAGCACGAGCGCGATTGAGCGCGCATGGACAGACCTGGACATACATGATCGAGGTAACACCTGGGCTCCGTCAGCTCACACAAGGCAGGAGAGCCACGCGCATAGCCCAACTATCCTAAAGCCCAACATAGTTGGCCACCAGCTCGGAGCCCGTCGAACAGGTGGCCAACCAGCAAGACGGTCAACGCACTTGACTGGGGATCAAGTGCGCTACCTGTCGTGCTCCGTGGGTGCCGCCAGGTGGGCCGCAGCCGTCCTGACGGCGAGGCAGGGCGGCTGCGGGGTCGGTGGGACGGCGTGTCAGTCGGTCCGGCGCTGCCCCAGGCTGAGGGCAGCGTAGACGACGAACGCCGAGGCCAGGCCGACGGCCCAGCCGTAGTCGGCCAGCGGCTTCAGCAGGGGGATGACTCCGTCGGCCGGGAACGGGCCCTGCTTCACGCCCTTCACCACAGTCGAGTACGAGCCGCCGATCGCCAGCAGGCCGCCCACGACGAAGGCCAGCACCGCCCGCAGGTTCCAGCCGCCCGTGTACCAGTAGCGGCCGTCTCTCCGGTACAGCTCCGCGAGGGCCAGGCGGGTGCGACGGACGAACCAGTAGTCGGCGATCAGGATGCCGGCCACCGTTCCGAGCAGGCCGCCGACCACCCCCAGCCAGGTGAAGATGTAGACGTGCGGGTTCGCGATCAGCTTCCACGGCATGATCACGATTCCGACCACGCCCGTGATCAGCGCGCCTCTACGGAAGTTGACGAACCGGGGCACCAGGTTCGACAGGTCGTACGCCGGCGAGACGACGTTCGCGGCGATGTTCACCGACAGCGTCGCCACCATCACGATCAGCAGGGCGAACAGCGCCCCCACCACATTGCTCATCCTCGCGCTCAGCGCGATCGGGTCCCAGACCGGCTCCCCGTACACCGCCTGCGAACCCGACGTCACAAGCACCGACAGCACCGCGAACAACGTCATCGTCGTCGGCAGCCCCAGCGTCTGGCCCCACAGCTGCGCCCGCTGACTGCCCCCGAAACGCGTGAAGTCCGGGATGTTCAACGACAGTGTCGACCAGAAGCCGATCATCCCCATCAGCGCGGGGAAGAACACCTTCCAGAAGCCGCTCCCCCACCCCAGCTGCGAGGGCTGGTCCAGCAGCGGGCCCACGCCGCCCGCCTTCGACACCATGAAGCCGAGCAGCACCAGGGAGCCGACGATCACCAGCGGCGCGGCCCAGTTCTCCACCCGCCGCAGCGTCTCCATCCCGCGCGTGATCACCGCGATCTCGATCAGCCAGAACACCAGGAACGACAGCCACTGCGTCCACGGCGTCCCAGAGATCTGACCTACCGTCAACCATCGGTTGCCCAGCACCTTCCCGGCCAGCAGGTAGATGCCCTCCCCGCCGATCCAGGTCTGGATGCCGAACCAGCAGCACGCCACCGCCGCCCGCACCAGCGCCGGCAGGTTCGCGCCACGGACGCCGAACGAGGCCCGCGCGAACACCGGGAACGGGATGCCGTACTTCGTCCCGGCATGGCCGGTCAGCAGCATCGGCACCAGCACGATCACATTCGCCAGCGCGATGGTCAGCACGGCCTGCTTCCAGTCCATGCCGAGCGCCACCAGCCCGGAGGCCAGCGTCCACGAGGGGATGCAGTGGGCCATGCCGACCCACAGGGCAAGGTAGTTGTAGGTGCGCCAGGTGCGGCGCGCGAGGGGGACGGGGGCGAGGTCGCCGTTGGCGAAGCGCGGATCGTCCAGGACCACCCCGTCGGCCAGGGCGACCCGGCCGTCGGGGAAAGCGGTCTGCGTGGCGATCAGGTCGGACGAGGATATGGAGGGTGCGGGAGTTGCCGAGGACGAGGACACCGGGCACCACCTCTGGTGTGTTGTGGTTCAGCCTTTCAGGACGGGGATGATGTGCTCGCCGTAGGCGTCGATGGTCGGCTCGACGGCGTCGTGCATGGCGTAGATCGCGAACTGGTCCACGCCGAGGGACCGCAGCTGCTCCAGCTTCTCCAGCTGCGCGGAAACCGGTCCGATCAGGCAGAAGCGGTCCACGATCTCATCCGGGACGAAGGCCGTGTCCGGGTTCCCGGCCCGGCCGTGGTGGGAGTAGTCGTAGCCCTGGCGCTCCTTGATGTAGTCGGTGAGCGCGTCCGGCACCATGCCGGAGTGCTCGCCGTACCGGGAGACCAGGTCGGCGACGTGGTTGCCGACCATGCCACCGAACCACCTGCACTGCTCACGCGCGTGCGCGAGCTGCTCCTCGCTGCCGTCGGTCACGTACGCCGGGGCGGCGACGCAGACGGTGACGGACCCCGGATCGCGTCCGGCCCGCTCGGCCGCGGAGCGCACCGCCTTGACCATCCACTGCGTCAGGAACGGGTCGGCCAACTGGAGGATGAAACCGTCAGCCTGACGGCCGGTCAACTCCAGCGCCTTCGGCCCGTACGCGCCCATCCAGATCGGCAGCACCGGCTCGCCGGTGATCCACGGGATCTGCATCACCGTGCCGTCGACCTCGGCCTCCCGGCCCTCCGCCAGCTCCTTGATGACGTGCATGGCGTGCGAGAGACGGTCGAGCGTGGCCGGCTTGCGTCCGGCGACCCGCTGGGCGGAGTCGCCACGGCCGATGCCGCAGACGGTGCGGTTGCCGAACATGTCGTTCAGCGTCGCGAAGAGCGAGGCGGTGACCTCCCAGGTGCGGGTGACCGGGTTGGTGACCATGGGCCCGACCGTCAACCGTTCGGTCTGCGCGAGGATCTGACTGTAGATCACGAACGGCTCCTGCCAGAGCACGCAGGAGTCGAACGTCCAGCCGTGGGTGAACCCGGCCGCCTCGGCCCGCTTCATCCGCTCGACGAGCAGACGGGCCGGAGGGTCGGTCTGGAGCACGAGGCCGATGTCCATGCGGTGCCTTTCCACGTACTCAGGGCTCAGATCAGGTACTGGGAGGTGCTGCGCGGCAGGAAGGTGCCGTGACCGGTGTGGCCGACGTAGCAGCCCGCGTCGACGACGGGCGTGCCGCGCGAGATCACCGTGCGCGCCCGCCCGGTCATCTGCCGGCCCTCGTACGCCGAGTAGTCGACGTTCATGTGATGGGTCGCGGCCGACATCACATACCGATCGTGCGGGTCGAAGACCACGATGTCGGCGTCCGAGCCCGGCGCGATGGTGCCCTTGCGCGGGTAGAGGCCGAACATCCGCGCGGGCGTGGCGCAGGCCAGCTCGATCCAGCGGCGACGCGAGATGTGGCCGTCGAGCACGGCCTGGTGCAGCAGGTCCATCCGGTTCTCCACGCCGGGCAGGCCGTTGGGGATCTTCGAGAAGTCCCCGCGGCCGAGCTCCTTCTGCCCGACGAAGCAGAACGGACAGTGGTGCGTGGAGACGACCGAGAGGTCGTTGGTGCGCAGCCCGCGCCACAGCGCCGCCTGGTGCTCCTTCGGCCGCAGCGGCGTGCTGCACACGTACTTGGCGCCCTCGAACCCCGGCTCGGCCATGTTGTCCGTCGACAGGAAGAGGTACTGCGGGCACGTCTCACCGAAGACGTTGAGCCCGAGATCGCGCGCCTGCGCCACCTCGGCCACGGCCTGCTCGCACGAGACGTGCACGACGTAGAGCGGCGCACCTGCGACCCGGGCGAGCTGGATCGCCCGGTGGGTGGCCTCGGCCTCCAGCAGCTCGCGGCGCACCTCGCCGTGGTAGCGCGGGTCGGTGTGCCCGGCGGCGAGCGCCTGCTCCACCAGCACGTCGATCGCGATGCCGTTCTCGGCGTGCATCATGATCAGCCCACCGTCACCGAGGCGCAGGCCGGTGCCGCCGGTAGAGCGCTGCGGGTGCGGCGGTCGAAGACGAGGAAAGCCAGGAGCGCTGCGCCCGTGAACCACACCAGTTGGAGGGCGAGATCGGTGAACGGGACGGTGGAGGAGAAGCCGGCCGCGGTGCTCGCCTGCATGGCTCCGTAGGAGGGCAGGTAGTCGGTGAGCCGGTTGTCCGCGACCGGGTTGGCGATGGGGTTCTGCACGGTGAGGTCGATGATGCTGATCATCACGATGGTGAACATGCCCTCGACCTCCTTCTTGAGCAGGGCTCCGAGGGTGACGCCGAAGGCGCCGTAGGTCATGGCCGCGCAGAACATTCCCACCGCCAGGAGCCAGGGCCGCTGGGGGCTCCAATACAGGCAGATGACGACGGTGGCGTAGGCGGCGACCGCGAGCGAGGCCAGGACGAGGGCGGTGACCTTGGCCAGCAGCAGATGGATCCGCGGATACCCGGCCATGGTCAGCCGGCGGTCGAAGTCGCCGGAGGCGAACGTCGCGGCGAACATCATGAAGCCGACGATGAGCGTGGCGGCGTTCAATGCGCCGCTGATCTGGGTCAGCTCGTCGCCGCCCGCGCGAAGCACCTCGCCGGTCGCGCGAAGCCGGATCTGGACCCAACCGGGCGTGACCACCAGATGCGCGAGGCTGATCCAGATGGGGACGAACACCGCGACCAGCACCATGGCGAACCGGTTGCGGCCGTGCTCGATCAGCGCGAAGCGGATGGCGGTGGCCAGGTGACGCCAGGCCCCGCGACCCGGACCGGTGCGATTCACGCGCGCGCCTCCGCGCCCTCGTGCAGGACGCCCCCACGGAGATGGAACAGCCGGTCCAGGCGCTCGGCGTCGTGCGCCAGGTGGGACACCACCAGTACCGCTCGACCGGCCTCCCGCAGCCGGGTGACCAGCTCCCAGAACCGCAGGTACGTCTCCCAGTCGAAGCCCTGGTAGGGCTCGTCCAGCAGAAGCACCTGCGGGTCGTGCATCAGCGCGAGCGTGAGGTTGACCTTCTGCCGCGTCCCGCCACTGAGCACACCGGTGCGTACGCCTGCGTAGGCAGTCAGACCCAGCACATCCATGAGTTCTTCGGCTCGGCACAGGTTCCGCAGGCCGTAGGCGGTGCGGAAGAACTCCAGGTGCTGACGGACAGTGAAGGCATCATTGAGAACCGCCTGCTGAGGGCAGTAGCCGAGCCTGCCGCGATGACGCACCGCCCCGCCGTCCGGACGCAGCTCGCCACTCAGAATCCGTAACAGGGTGGACTTGCCGGCGCCGTTCTCCCCCACCACACCGGTCAACGCACCGGGAGGCAGCACCAGGTCCACCCCGCACAGAACCTCCCGCCGGCCGTACCCGTGGCGGACATTGCACACCTCCACCGACACCTCCTACGCCCGCAGCACGTACAAGACCAAACGATCCACCGGCAGGGAAGGACACGGCCCGCCGAACCCGTCCAGCAACAGACGCAAGGATCAGCCGACCGCGTTCTCGCTGTTCGGGCCACACCTTCCCCAGGAAGACGACGACCTTGCCGAGAATCCGCGCGTTCGCGGCGCTGATCGGTGAGTGGACGTCGCTGGCCGGTGTCAGCCAGGCACCGGCGCGACCGCCGTGCCGGATCCGCTTGACCGTGTCGTCGGGGGCGTCGATGAGGGCGGCGACGTTCTACGGGGTCCTGAACAGTGTGGCGTGGGAGAGCACGTCGCAGCCCATCCGTCGGACGTTTTCCAAGAGGACCGCCCGGACATGGTCTTCGTCCTGGGGTGGGAAGGCGACGCGAATCAGGCTAGGATCCCCGAGCGCAACTGAGGCAAGGCTTTCGGCTGCCGCGCTGGAACTGAACGGGGAGTCGCGGGATCCGCGAGCACCACGCATGCCCACACGGCGCACATGGTCCAGTCAGGCGCCTCCGGACTGCGTGGAAGGCCGGGTCCGCGGCCGACAGCCCGAACGGGACCCGTTCGACCGACACTCCTGAAGATCGGAAAGCCAACAGCCACTTCAACGCCGTTGCGTTATGCCGCAAGCGGGCTGGTCAAGGGCTTGCACGAGGCAACGGGACCCCTGTAGATCAACGATCGGCGAAGAAAGTCGATCAAGGTCAGGGGTCCCGTTGCGGGAGAAGTCTGTCATCAGGCGGGTGGTCGCGGTAGCGGCGGGGGTGTTCGCGCCGGGGCATCTGGGCGAGTTGACCCAGATCGTGGACTTCGCGCTGGTGGATGCGGCGTTGGAGGCGAGCCGGGCGGTGTGGGACAAGCTCACTGCGGGCCTGGGCTCGCTGGTGCCGGTGCGCCCGCACAGCTCTTCGCTGTCGCGGGCCCGCAGGCGGCTGGGGCCGGAGCCGTTGCGGCTCGTGTTCGAGGCGTTGGCGGGGGCGGTGGCCTGGACGGACCGGCCAGGTGCCTGGTGGTGCGGGATGCGGACGGTCGCGGTGGACGGCACCAGCCTGCGCCTGCCCGACCGTGAGCCGGTCACCGCCCGCTTCACCAAGCGGCACGGCCCGCAGTACGAGTTCGCCTATCCCGTACTGCGGCTGATCACCCTGGTCGAAACAGGTACCCGCGCCGTGATTGCCGCCGCGTTCGGACCCGAGGCCGATGGCGAACTCGTCTACGCCACACGGCTGCTGAACCGTCTCGGCGCCCGCATGCTTCTGCTCGCGGACGCCGCCTTCGACGCGGTCGCGTTCCTGCGAGACGTCCACGCCACCGGCGCTCACTTCCTAGTGCGGTCTACCGCCGGCTGGCACCCGACCATCGGGCAGCGCCTGCCGGACGGCTCCTACCTCAGCCGACTGTCCGGCTCCTACCGGGCGGGGCGCGGCTACGAGATGCTGACCGTCCGCGTGATCGAGGCGTGGATTACCGTGACCCTGGAGGACGCTCACCAGTCTGACTGACCCCGAGCTCTATCCGGCGAGCCGGCTCGTGGCCCTCTACCACGAGCGTTGGCAGGCGGAGACCGCCTACGCGAGCTTGAAAGCCGTCCTGCTGGACGGTCGGGTCCTGCGTTCCGGCCACCCTGCGGACCTGGAGCAGGAGGTCTGGGGCCTGCTGGCCGTCTACCAGGCGCTGATCCGCACCGCCGCAGACGCGGCGTCCGACCGGCCGGGCCTGGACATGGACCGGCTCAGCTTCACCGTCGCCCTCCACTCAGCGCGCGGCCAGGTCACCACCGCCACCGGTGTGCTGCCACACGGGCCTGCCCGCCTGGTCGGAGCGATCGGCCACGCGCTGCTGGACAACCTCCTACTCGCACGCCGACGTCAACGACTCAAGGCCCGCAGCCTCAAGAGCGCCAGCAAGTACGTCAAGAACACCGGCAAGCACCCGGAAACCGGGCAGAAGTACACCCTCCACACCGAAATATCGATCATGGAAGGCGGGCTTGCATCCCGCTCGCCACGCTAAACGCAGCGGCGTTGAACAGCCACTTACGTTCCCGACCGCACTGTGCACCCAGGGCGACTTCAAGTTCCGTGGTTGTGCGGTGTGTTCGGGTAGCGGCCGACCCGGTGTGGATAGCAGTACAGGCACGGGCTTCGTGATCATTG